>NZ_CP042910.1:4858333-5526666 GCF_008298035.1 Gimesia maris | reverse complement strand
TCGATTCTATCAGAACTTCAGTAGGATGAAAGAACCTGCGGTCGAGCATGATCAGGGGGGCGAACAGATAACCCAGTTCATTGCCGCGGCTGACGTATTCTCCTCGCGTGTTTTTGAAACGATACTGGAACCAGCAACCTTTTGGGTTCCAGGTGGAAATGTCCGATACCGCCAGCCCGATACTGTGATAGCGAACTTTACCTGACTGATTGAAGTAATAACCGCCCAGGCAGGACAGAACGAAATAGACGCCGACATAGAAAATGAGACAGATCAGAAAAGCCGAGAGAAAAGCTTTCAACAGTTTTCGATGTGCGGGTGACATATCGTACTACTTTCGATGAATTACTCCAGCAGTTCTAAGCCTTCCAGAAAGTCATCCAGGTTGTTTGCGAGTTTTTCGACGTCGCCACCCTCGTTGGGGTAGAAGCCCCAGACGGCAAAATTATCAGCCGGGTCGACACACAGCAGATCTTCGTTATCGTAGCCGATGGTCAGCCAGGTCCCGATCAGGGAGAAGGGGATTCGATTTCCCTCGTCGTCCATAGTGTGTGAATCGCCGGTGATATCCTGAATCAGTTTCACATAGAGATTGGCCTGATCGATATACGCGACCTCAAAGTCGTCGATCTCCAGCAGTTCCTGAAGCTCTTCACGGCTGGCAATTTCCCACTCCCGTTCTTCGAATTCGGCATAGGCTTCTGCTTCGAGACTGTCCAGCCAGAGCAGGTAGTTGTCCGGTAAATTCAGTTTCTCAGTAGTCATCGCAGAACTCCTTTTAGCATGTATCCAAGTTTACTATTGCGTCTCCAGCTGTTTTGGGGACGAGTATAATAGATTGGGGGACGCCATAATTAAATGCGATGCGCCCTCGTATGTTGAAATTGAGAGAGTATTCTGGATGTCTTCATTACAGGCAGCATACCCGCAAAAATCCTGCTGCAGAGATAAAGCCTGTCTGGTTTGATGGCCCGCTTTCTGCGAGAATCAGGATTATCGTAGCAGTCTGGAAAACCAGAGTTCAAGATGAAAATGAATAAAACGGCTGCGGAAGCAGGACTATCCTTTCCAGGCGTAAATCAGCAGCAGCACTACGGCACTTAGAGTTAATGCGGCCAGAATACAGCCCCAGGGGGTAGGCCTTCTGATTGCTCCCACGGCGGCTTCATAGCGCACCAGATCTGCCAGTTTCTCAGCGTCCAGTGGATGACCACACTCACAAGGCGTGATGATCTCGGAATATCTCAGGCCGGCACATTGGGGGCAGCGGCCACAACAGTCGCAGTACGGTAATTCGCAGTCCGGACAGGTTTTGACTTCGGTCTTGAAACGCCTGCTGCCACACACCGGGCAGCGGCCACATCCGGGGCAGGCAGCCCGTGTCGGATCGAAAACGGTTGATTCACAGCCCAGACAGCGGATGAAGGGGAGATCGCTCATGCCTCAAGTCTGGGGCATGAGCGGGAACGTGTCAATCATTCTCTGGTCGGGAGACGGGAAAACTAAACGGCGGTGTTCTTTTCCTTCTTAGGTTTCCGCTCATCGACTCTGTTTTCGTCGTTGTAATAGTTGTTCAAAATCGATTTCATCTCCTGGTGCCCTTTGGAGACGGCTACGATTTCATTCCACATCTCCTCGGTGAGCAGTTCCTGCAGTGGCTGGGGAAGGTGAGGAATGCGGTTGAAGACCTTGAGCAGTTTCTTGTCCCAGATTTTGTAGTATTTGATCAAATCGTTGGGATATACGATTTTGCGTCGCGTGCCTTCGTCGATGCCGCGAAAAGGGGTGGGGATATTCAGGTAGCCGTAATCGTCGGTCAGCTGTTCTCCGGGGTGAATGTCCCGGATGGCAATTTCAAAGTCGTAGGCTGTGGTCAGGCAGTTGGAGTTGAAGCTGTGGTTGACGTAGCGGCCGTTATCCCAGCAGAGGACCAGATTTCCCTGGTTGTTGCGAAAAGAGTAGGTGTCCAGAATGTTCTGGTAGATGTCTTCCATTGACTGGAATTCGAGAGAACTGAACTCGCGGTCCAGTTTATCCAGGACCCAGGTGATGGATCCGGCAGGGATGAATTCGGTGGCGACGACGCCGTAGCCGATTTCGTTGCTGATAAATTTCAGCTCGGTTTTGGGGTGTATCATATTGGTTCTCTAATACACAAAAGGAAGGAGTGTGGTCGCAGGTTGTGGCTTGTCGGAGCCCCTCGCCCACACGGTGTTTAATTCACATGGCACCTCATGTTGTTGGAAGATGTATTTGCAGGAGGATATATACCCTTGAATCGACCGTTTGCACAGGCCTGATTCATGAAAATTTTCATGAATCGCGAAAGGGAATTTTCCAGCCGGAAAAGGGTGGGGCGACAGTCTCTCTCAGACGGCAGGTTCGGCGGTCGCTTTGGGATCGGGGCCATACTGGTTAGGACCGGCGGTTCCTTCCAGAATCATCATGATAAACATGACGAGCGGGCCGATGCCGGGGATCAGAAAGACCAGCAGCCAGAGTGCGCTGCGGTCGGTATCGTGCAGGCGTCGGACCGTGACCGAGAGCTTGGGCATGAGCACAACCAGCATATAAAGCAGGCAGAGTGCCAGGCCCAGGCCGATGCCCCCCATGGCTTCATCAAGGTTCAAAACGCGCCCCAGCACGGCACCGATGACAAAGGACAGGACTGTGAAGATCATGTCGAACAGGGTAAACATCCAGTATTCCAGCCGACGGGCACGGCCATCGAGAGTGGCAAAATTCTTTAGTGCTTTCAGATACCAGTTCATACGAAATCCGATGCAGTCCACTGTAGCGAAATTGAGTAAAGAGGTGTCACAGGGGAGCGCGAGCTGCTGCAGTAGCTGAGGCACGCACTCTTCCTGGCTGACATAACTTGAGAACGGTCACCTTTTATTGCGGCTCTGGTGCCAGCTTGGGGTTTTCTCCATATGCGTTTGCGTTGGGATCGCTGTCCAGAATCATGAAGATAAACAGGATGATTGCCCCAACAACCGGAACCAGGCTGATCAGGATCCACCAGCCAGAGCGGTTCGTATCATGCAGTCGTCGTACCGTGACTGCCCAACCTGGAATAATGATAAACAAACCATACAGAGTAGAGAGCGATACAGAAATAATCCCGCCAGTTTTACCCACAAACCAACTCAGAATGCCGATAAGACATACCATGAAAAAGTTGACGATCACGAACATCCAGTATTCTTTTCTGCGAGCGCGACCGGAAAATTCAGCGTATTTCTTAATGACCGCCAGATACCAGTTCATGACAATACCTTTCGTTTCACTCTGGTGAGTTCAGGGAAGTGATTGAGTTGTGAGAGACCCCTGTTCCGCGACGACTTCCAGCAAGTCGCGCGTACTTGCTACTGAACAGTAGCTTATGAAATCACATCTTACTAAGTGAGAGGCAATTTTCAAAAGGAATTATCCGGAAACGAATTTTGGGATATAAGGATTATGTGGCCTGCGTGATGTCCCGGACGGGTCGGGCGATGGTTCTGACGGGGGGACGCCACCAGGTAACGAACCACCAGCCGAGCGCAAAAACGACGGCGCTGATCATGAGGGGGAAGTCACGACTGTAGGCGATCTGCAGGACTGCGAGTGTTTTTTCTCCGATACCGCCGGGTAAATCCGCAATCTTCACTCCAAACTTGAAAAAGTGAAAAATGGCCCGCAAAGTGAAAATCACGAAAGTGAGCAAGACGAACAGCAGCGGGGGAACGCCACACCGCCAGAAGGTAAAGGGGGCCTCCCTCTGCTCCCATTTCAAAAAGAGGCGCTGGATATGCAGGATCATTTCATCACGGACTTCGGGGCTGCTGAATCTGACTTTGAACCGTTTTGATTTCTCTTTCTGCTGGTCAAAGTAATACAGTTTGAGCTCCATTGGGCCATCCTGCCACTTACTTCTGGAAGTACTTTCGTACCACTCCAGTGCCTGAATATCCGCGAGTGGGGCTCGCTTCAGCGGATGTTCCATAGGAGAAAAGACTCTGAGGGTTTCTCCAGGATCTTCGCCGTCTGAAAGCAACTGAAGAATATCTTCATGCTTCGTGGCTTTGGTGGTTGCTGCCAGCAGTTCGGTTTCCGTGATCACAACGATTTTGAACCAGGGACCAATAATATAGTAGTCCATTTTTACGATTTCGGGAGTGATTAACTCTTCGGTCATTAAGATGTCATTTCAGGTTTTACAGAGCAGAGAGCATCAAAACAGGTTGACAACTGATAGAATCTGTCGGGTGATGTGAGTTAAGCACCCTGTTGAACAGGCCGGGCGATGGTTCTGACAGGGGGGGTTTTACAGCTGATGTACCACCAGATGAGTAATCCGCTGATGATGGCGCCGCCGATGGCAAGCAGACCAACCGGTCCAATCATATTGTAAAGTCGCGCCAGCAGGCGACCGCGACGGGAGACTTTGTCGACATCAACGGTCCCGGGATCGGCTAAGCCCGTGAATCCGGGAATACCAAACACGAGAAGTGAAATTCCGCTGAGGGTCAGTGGTGTCATGCCGATGTACCAGATGCTGGCAGGCGCATCCCTCTGCTCGCAGGGGCCGATGATTTGTTGTACCACATCGCGAATCGCATCCCGGTTCGGCATACTGCTCAATTTGGCTTCTGCCTTTTTGGATTTTCCATTGACGGTGTAATGCGCCTTCAGGGTGGCGGCATCGCTGTACCACTCGAGGGCATCGATATCGCGTAACGCAAAGATCTTGGGGCCCTGACCGAGGGGGGAATTATTTTTCAGAACGGTGACCGGATCCTCGCCTGCATCCAGGGCAGAGAGAATGGCCTGCTGTTTGCCTGTTTTCGTGGCGGCGATGATCATATCGGAGTCGGTCACTGCAGTGACCTTGTACCATTTATCGTCCACGAAGTGGTCAAGGGCCAGAAGTCGAGCGGAAGCGGGAGCGTTTTCGTTCATGTGTCAGTCGTACCTCGTAGCATGCAGAAGTCAGGTGAGAACTGCGCTGGCAGCAAGCACCCGTTTGAATGTGTTCAGTCTGGAAGAATTGATCCTACTGTCTGCGTGTTCATTTTCAAGCCCTTTCTGCCAGAACTCAAAAATTCACATTCGAGATGAGAAAGTGAGATCGTGCCACAACTTGAAACAGCCGCTTAGTGATCTGACCAGACTGCGAATTCGTTGCCGGAGGGTTCCAGAAACTGAAAGCGTCTGCCGCCGGGAAAGGAGAAAATGGGTTTGCAGATCTGGCCGCCGGCTGCTTCCACTTTGGAGAGCGTTTCTTCCAGTCGCTCACTATAGAATACAATCAACGCGGCGCCGCTCTCCGTGTTCGAAGAGAGTTCTGCCTTGAAGAATCCGCCGTCGAGTCCTTCGTTTGCGAAGGCGGTGTAGTCCGGACCGTAATCGGTGAACGACCAGCCGAAGACAGTCTCGAAGAATGCTTTGGTTGCCGCCAGGTCTCGGGCGGGGAATTCGACGTAATTGATTTTTTCGTGAGCAGGCATGAGTCCACTTCCAGGTTGAAGGTAAGCTGGATCTGATTTTAAGTCACTGCGGTATTAAATTGAAGTCTGAGTAATCGGTTTCCCGTCGGCTCATGTGTCGATTCTGACAGTGGCTGAAAACCATAGCGATCATAAAATTGACGTCCGATCGAATTGGCTTCGAAAACTTCGACCTGCAGATCGCCTCTCAGATCTCGTGCTTTATCCATCAATGCCTTGCCGGCTCCCGTGCCATGAAATTCCGGTTTCACAAAAATCGCACCAACTTCATTTCCCAGTAAGGCAATGAATCCAATCACCTGTATCTCATGTTCGATGACCCAGGTTTCTGCATTGGGCAGATAGAGGTTGGGAATGTTATGGCGTTCCTGTTCCAGGAAGTCTTCCTGTAGAAAAGGATGGGCCAGACGGGTGGCACTCTCCCAGGACGCCAGAACGTCATCGAGGTCTGCTGGCTGATATTCGCGAATGATTCGTTGCATGTGTTTTCCTGTGATTGGGCCAGGGAGAGGGGCTCTTTGTATTTCTGTGATTGAGGTTGATGTGTGTATGCGGACGGTCAGACTGTGTCCAGTTTTACTGTAGCGTCTCCAAGACTATTTGAACCGAGTATACTAGATCGACAGACGCTATGGTTAAATGTGATGAGCTTTAGAAGGTTGAACAGGTTCGCTCAGGAATGGGATTTTTAAAATTTCTCTGAGGTTTTTCATATCTCGGCCGATCTGTTTGACAGACAAATGAAGTCTCTTCAATCTGGCGAGGATGGAGGATTATCTGGATCGGTGGGTTGAACTGGACTCACGAACTCCCCCTCATCGAACGGCCAGGGGGCTTGCATTCCATTGCTTCTCCATTCCCACAATCGTGAAAAGATTTCATCTTGTACTTTCCTTTCAGATGAGCCTTCAGGTTCAAAGTGCGCCAGCTTCAGCAGTAGAGCTCGGGCCTGAGCTGGATCGGGACTTCTTTTATATAATTCTATATGTCTGTATTCACCCAGATACAGCCAACTGAACGGTCCCGAGGCAAGAGAGGGGAGTTGCTGCATCAGGACTACCTGGCCGAAGCAGTTTTTCTGTTGTGAGAAACCGCTGCGGACCCAAACATGTTGATGTACTGGTTCTACATTCGCCTGATACCAGTCACTGGATTCGGTTGGTCGTTCCCATGCTGAAATGAGCCAGCCGAAGACCGTGACTCGTTTTTCGGTATGGTTCATGCCACAGATCGCGCAACGAAAATAGGTTTCACCGATTACCGGAAAGTAAAACAGAAACAGGAGACCCAGTGTGATCAGAATGATGCTACGAATCCAGCGGCCGAACTGACGGGGTTGGGGGGCTGAAGTGTCAGCGGTCGCTCCAGGGATGTTTTCCCTGGAGTCCTGTAGTTGACCGGGATCTCGGGAGATATTGTCCATCCCTGTAAAGTAACTGTTGGAGCGGAACCAGTCTACAAAATATTTGCAGAAGCCTGTTTTCCCTCTGAAAAGAAAACAGGCCCGATGAAAGTTGCTCACCGGGCCTGTTGCTGGTCATCTTGCTTTCAGAATTATTTCTGATGCTGCTTAAAATGCTCTTTGAGCAGGTCGCGACCGAAATCGCCGTCGAATTCGCGGAAGACCGCGTGCACGTGATTGGCGTCGTTCTGGGTGTTGGCGAATTCAATCAGGAAAACCTTAGACTGAATGCGGTAGTAATGGAATTCACCCCGCTTCTGGCCGCCACTCCAGGCGAAGTAAAGGTGGTCGCCATCGCGGAGGTTGCCCAGGTAGCGGGTTCCCTTGAGCAATTCGGGGCGGAAACGACCCAGGTAGGCATTCACCAGACGCAGAAGCATTTTCTGCTGTTTGGGGTCGAGGTCGGCGTACTGAATGCCTTTATGCTGAATCAGACCTTTGTCGACGACGGGATCATCGGTGGTCAGGACTTCCTTGATCACACTTTTCGCCAGCAGTTTTTTATCGACGGCGGCTGTGTCGATTGTGGCGATAGCCAATTGATCGGGGTTAAAGGATTTGACGAGGTTCAGTGCCAACTGCTGTTCTTCCTTGAGGACTTCGACACCTTTCAGCGGCCCCTGCTTGACGGTTGCGGGGTTGGAACCGAAGAAGGATGGAGTGACTGAGAATTTTTTGCCGTCGACAATGGTCACATTCACAGACAGGTGATGTCCTTCAAACCGCCAGCCCCAGGTTCCTTTGGGATCTGGTTTGCCGAAGATTGAGACGTAGTAGAGTTCGGGGTTCCGGTAGTCTTTGCCTTCCAGTTCGAAGAGGACCTGCTCCAGCGCGCGGATGGAGTTCATCTCCAGGAAGCCTCGATGCGAGAGGGCCGTCGCTGGCAGTGTGACTGCGAAAATCTGCTGCTGGGGTGTCATCTGCGTCATGGGCAGGCCGGTCCGTTTATCGTCCTTGATGGCGAAGTCGGGAATGAAGTACCAGCTGTCCCGTTCTTTACTGTCCAGTTTGAAGGTGGCTGCTTTGCGCTGTTCCTCGGGAAGGGAGGCCAGAAAGCGTTTGGCGGCCGATGCCATTTCCCTGCTGGCCCGGTTGATTGCCGCCTGTTGTGCTTTGGTCGGTTCCGCGAATGTCAGATTACTGCTGCCCAGTGAGACAGTCAGGCAGGTCAGCAGTGCCAGGCTTGAGAAGGAGTGATAGGTTTTCAAGGTGCAGTTCCTTATTAGAAGATCAACTTTATGGTGGGTGAATCACGTTTTCTGTTCGAAACGAAAATTCCTCAATCTAAGGTTTGTGGGTTTATATTAACAGAGAGCGGGAAGCGGGTGTAGTTTGCGGGGAATCCGGAAAGCAGGAGATTTCCAAATGAATTGACCTGTCGAATTAGTGGTTTCTACCAGTCCACCCCAGGAGAAAGCAGCAGGTCAGACAGAATTCCGAGAGCAGCTTGGTCAAATTTTCAATTTTCGAGCAATAATATTTGCAAACCAGCGAAGGACATTCTGTACGCTGCAGTTTTCAATTCCAGCGAGTACAGTGACTTACTGCAGATTATTTAAAAAAAGTTAAAACGAGGAACAAAAACTGCAACCAATTACATCCTATAGCTGTCTGACAGATAAGTTCAGAGAAAGCGATTTGTCATCTCTTTCTGAGAAGTAACAATAGAATTTCATGCATGAGCTTTCGCGGGCACCGAAAGCGGGAGTTGGCTCAAGTGAAAGATCTACTCAGTACCGCCTCATCAATCATTATTATTCTGTTTTGTATTTCACTGTTTTTTTTGAGTGAGGGAAATCGATCAGATTCGGGAGGACCGGCACTGTTGAATAAGGACAGTGCAGAAATTCAGGCCGGGAAGCATCCCCGGGCCAAGACCACGCTGTTTTCCCGGGTCCAGTCTGTCAAACTGAAAAAAGGGGTGCTGATGTTTGTGAGCATCGGAGAAGACGGGCTCAGGGAACATTTTTTCCTGATTCGGGATAAGAACGTGGTGCTGGTCAAAAAAAATGCAGGCGATATGCCTGGGAATTCCATCAAATTCGACGATGACGGGCACAATACCCTGCTGGTGACGATCCCCAATACCTTCGATATCGATTTGATGGACGCCATGACGACGTCCTTTTGATTCTGCTGAATCAGTATTTAAAACCTGTATTTCTGCGAAACCATCTTCACTGGCCGTTGTTTAATGATAAAATGGTTTACTGGTAAACCTGTTTTCATTGACCACAGACAGGAATGATGTGATGAGCGGCTCAATATTAGAGATTAGACGACGGAACTTTCTAAAATGGTCGGCCTTCAGTATGGCGGCATTGACCACTCCCGGATTGATGGCGGAAGAACTGATTCGCACACCTGCGATGACCGAAGGCCCCTTTTATCCGGACAAAATGCCGCTGGATACCGATAACGATTTGCTGATTATCAACGATTCTCTCACCCCTGCTGTAGGTGAAATTACCTATCTGAGTGGTAAGGTTCTGGATGCGAAGGGACAGCCGCTGCGGAATGCCTTCGTGGAAATCTGGCAGGTGGATAATAAAGCCTCTTATCTTCACACGCGTGGTGAGAACAAAGATGGCCGTGATGGCAACTTTCAAGGGTATGGTCGCTTTATGACTGACTCGAAAGGGCAGTATTTTTTCCGGACCATCAAGCCGGTTCCCTATCGTGCGGGGCGTGGCTTTCGCACGCCTCACATCCATGTTGCCGTCAGTAAGAACGGAGAGCGGATTTTAACCACACAGCTGTTAATCAACGGTCATGAACTTAACGCAGAGGATGGTGTTTACCGACAGATTAAAAATCCGGAACAGCGCAAATCAATTCTGGTTGATTTCAAACCGCTGCCGGATTCGAAACTGGGTGAACTGGCAGCCAACTTCGATATCGTTCTGGGAAAAACCGCTGAAGAGAATCCCGATGGGACAATCAAAGGGGGTATCGGCAAATCCGAATTGACGAACGGCGGTCGCGGCCCCCGTCCTTCGCGCAACCGGTAAGCGAGTTTTTCTGGTCCCGTTCTGTGAACTATGATCGCCGCTTGAAGTTCCGGTGCTGATGCGGAATAATGAAAACATGGCTCCTGCCTGACTTAAAATAGTCAGGCAGGGTTTTCTACATTCCTCTCTCCTGGCTCGGAGCGATTATGAAAATCTCCACACGCATTGAAGAATATCTGGCAGGTCCGGAATCTCTGCGTCGCGCTATCGAAGGCATGTCTGCTGCCGAACTGGATGCCGCACCGATTCCCGGTAAATGGTCCACGCGACAGGTAATCTGTCACATTGCTGATTTTGAGCCGGTTTACGCCGATCGAATGAAATGGATCATTGCAGAAGATCAACCGCCGCTGCCTGGCGCCGATCACAATCTGTTTGCAGAACGTCTGGCATATGACCAGCGGGATATGGAAGAGGAACTGCAGTTAATTACGGTCGTGCGTCAGAACATGTCCAGAATTCTGAAAACCCTCAATGAAGAACATTTCCAGCGAACGGGACTGCATTCGCATGATGGCGAAGTGAGTGTCGCCAATTTATTGGAGCGAATCACTCACCACATTCCCCATCATATTCAGATGATCCAGGAAAAACGTGATGCTCTGCAGGTCTGATGATTCTCCTGTTTGATTTTGAGCCGGTTCTGTTATGATTTCAGGTGTGACTTTAAGGAACTGCATTTCGATGGATAGCGAGCTATGACGAATCTCGGACTGGAGTCCAGTGTGACAGAATGGGTGATCGAATACCCGGAAGTGCAATGCGTGCTGGATTCTCTGGGAATTGACCAGTCCTGCCAGGGCAAATCGCTTGAATATGTCTGTCGCCAGATGGATCTGGACCCCCATTTTGTGTTGAAACAACTGCACGAAGTGATTGAAGACGATTCGACTCTCAATGAGTAACAGGTCTCAGGTATTCTCAATATGCGGTTTCCGCAATATCGATTGAAATCCCTGTGAGTAGATGACTTACATCTTCTCTGTTTCGCACGGTTTGAATTGTCTTTACCCATCTTACAGGATGTCATACACTCCCTGCGCGGGCAGCCATCAGACCAGTCAGAGGAGTGAGACAAGATGCAGAATTTATTTGGTAAAAAAGGATTAGTCACCGGAGCTGCATCGGGAATCGGTCGTGAAATCGCGCTGCAACTGGCTGCGGAAGGAGTCAACCTCTTTCTTTGGGACATTGATGAAGCCGGTCTGAAGGATACAGCGGAAACAGCTTCGCTGGTAGGAGTGGAAGTCAACTGCCGTATCTGCGATCTGACGGATTCCGAACAGATTTCTACGGAGGTTCAATACCTGATTGATACCTGGGGAACTCTGGATCTGCTGGTCAATAATGCGGGCGTGGCCTTCTACGGGCCGACGCATACGATGTCAGTAGAGCAGTGGGACTGGTTGCTGGCGATTAATTTACATGCGCCCATTCAGATCACACGCGAACTTTTACCTCTATTGCTGAATCGCCCGGAAGCACACATTGTGAATGTTTCCAGTATTTGTGGCCTGGTCGCCGGGGCTCGATTCAGTGCCTATCAGGTCAGTAAATTTGCTCTGCAAGGGTTCAGCGAAGCCCTGCGGGCTGAATACAGTCGCCAGGGGCTGGGAGTTTCTTCCATCTGTCCGGGGCCTGTCACGACACGGTTATTCGCGTCTGCACCCTGTGGTCGTGAAGGGAAAAAGACACCGATCCCTCCCCGCTGGATCTGTACCACTCCCCAACAGGTCGCACAGAGAACTATTAAAGCCATTTATGCTGATCAGGGGTTATGCCTGGTGGGCTGGGTCTCTTATGCTTTGTATTACCTGAAACGGATTGCTCCCTGGTCGCTGGATCTGGCACACCGTTTCGGCCGTCGTAAACGGATGAAGAAAAAACACGCACCGCTGACTTTACAGGTTGAATCTGGGACCGAGAAAACACCGGCTCAAGAGATCCGTTCCAAGGCTGCTTGAAATCTCCTGACGTTTGACTCCCTGTCAGTCCCAGTCGAAGCGACCTCGCTATCGGCTTTTTATTTCATGGTCCCTGTTGCTGAGTTTGCTGCAGAGATCGTTTTCATGGGCTTTTGACTCCCATTTTCTGACTGGAAATGGTGTAGTCAGGGTTCCCTTGCCTTATTCGAGGTCCCCTGGTTCATTTAGTGATTGACAATACTTGTTTAAATATTATATATTATGCATAATGCATTATGCGTCAAAGTGTGAGTGTTTGTGAGGTGATTTAACGCAAATTGCCGATCAGGTGCCTCGCATCATGAATATTCCGGAGACTGTCTATGAACGCGACGACTTCCCTTTCCCGCCAATTGTTACCGGTCAGTTCACTCAGGCTGGATATTTTCAGTCAGATTCTGCTGTCGATATTTACGGGAGAATACCCGGCGGGAACCCGGCTTAAAGTACAGCATCTGGCGAAGCAATATGGTGTGAGCAGTACTCCGGTACGAGAGGCGATTGTCGAACTGACCGGGATCGGCGTGGTAGAGCTGTTTCCCAACCGGGGAGCGGTCGTCGCACCGTTCGGAATTCCGGAAATACGAGAGATGTATCACGTACGTCGTATTCTGGAAGTCGAGTCAGCCCGCTGTGCCTGTGAGTCCAGTAACCTGGAAGAGATCGAACAACTGCTAGCAGAGACACGGACGTTGCAGCAGGCGCCCCGTAATGATCAGTGGACGGTACTCTGTTCCGATATTGATAAAAGAACGCACACTGCAATCGTGAGTGCAGCCGGGATCAAACGTCTGAAGGCAGAACTGAATCGATATGATCGCCTGATGCATATGGTGCGGGTGTTGCTGAAAGATTCCGAATTATACCTCGATCAGATTCTGGAAGAACATCTGCAGGTTCTGAAAGCCTTACTCCGCCGCGACCAGGATGCCGCTGCCGCAGCCATGGCCCGGCATCTGCAGGCGACCTGTGAACGCGCCGTCGAAGGAATCTTTGTCCATGGGATTCCTGAGTCAGAAAACATTCATACTTAAAACTTGAGCAACCTGAATTTTATTTTCGTTTCAAATAGATCATCAATTTCGCTACAGGCAGTTCCTGTATTTTATTCTGTTCATAAGGAATTGCCCGGGTTCATATTCTTTTTTACAAGGGAGTCGCTCATGTTTCGTCGCACGCGAGGGTTTACATTAATTGAACTGCTGGTAGTGATCGCGATTATTGCCATTTTGATTGCCCTGTTACTCCCTGCGGTGCAGCAGGCACGAGAAGCAGCCCGGCGCAGCCAGTGCAAAAACAATCTCAAGCAACTGGGACTGGCGATGCATAATTATCATGAAACATTTCAAGTGTTTCCTTTCGGGATGATAAATCCCACCAATGGTGACTTGCCAGGATCCCCACGGCCGGCGACCGATAATACAGGCTGGTATCCCATGATTCTGCCGTATATCGAACAGGGGTCCCTGTACAACGTTTTTATGGAGGAGCAGAAGAATCCGGCACGAACAGGCGCCATTTACTGGAGCAAAAAAGATGCGGTGGTTCCCATGATGATGTGTCCCAGCGATCCTGCCGGTCCAAAGAATATCACTTATGGACAGACTGATCCTTCCAGTAATGGATCACAGGGGTTTCATGGAAATTATGCGGTCTGTTCGGGATCAACTCATTTCGGGGCTGCAGGAAGTTATACCCAGTTGAATGGTCTGTTTTATTCACGCTCACGAACCAGACTCCGCGACATCACAGATGGTGCGTCGATGACGTTAATGGCCAGTGAGTTGATTTTATCTGCTGATCAATCCAAACATGATGTACGTGGTC
Source organism: Gimesia maris (assembly GCF_008298035.1). Classification (NCBI taxonomy): domain Bacteria; kingdom Pseudomonadati; phylum Planctomycetota; class Planctomycetia; order Planctomycetales; family Planctomycetaceae; genus Gimesia; species Gimesia maris. Next base: position 5,512,910 of record NZ_CP042910.1, on the reverse strand, counting down.
GACTGATGAACCCGCGGTGTATGGGAACTTTTTTCACAACATTGGAAACACCGAATCCGAATGTCGGTGATGTATTGATCGCCTGCTCTGATATCGCCCATGCGCCGTGTGGAGCGGACAGTACTGCGAACAGTCGTACTTTTGCGCGGAGCTATCATGTGGGTGGTGTGCACGGTTTACTGGCGGATGGAGCCGTCCGTTTTATCTCAGAAAATATCGATCGTGCTACTTTTCAGTCTTTAGGGACCCGCGCTGGTGGGGAAGTGATCGGAGAATTTTAATCTGGTGACGTTACAGTTCTGTTGTGGACAGCAGCAGTCACTCTGGAGCCCGTCTGGTTAAACTTTCCTCTCAATTCCCGGAGATGAGAAATGAAATTGATTTTTTGTTTTGTATTGTTAGCTCTATCAATAGAGGGATGTTTTCATGGAACTGATTCCAATGAGTCTGAAGTCAGTGGTTTCATTAAGTTAGATGGAAAGCCGCTGCCCGAGGGGACCATTACTTTTATTTCCGCAGATAACACGACTCATTCCGCGCAAGGGAAAATTCAGGATGGTGAGTATGTTGTCACTGTTCCGGTAGGGGAGAAGCGGGTTGAAATTCATGCTTCCCGCTGGACAGGAAAACCATATGAGAAGTACGATATTATGGAGACCGAACAGTATCTGCCTGCGATCTATAACGAACAAAGTCAGCTGACCACTGATGTCAAACCTGCAGAGGATGTACAGTTAAACTTCGAATTGGACTCAAGTGCTCAAAGTCCGGGAAGTGATTGATGGGTTCACGAGTCATTCTGAATAGAAGCCGGAGCGAGGGAATATCGATTTTACATCCATTCCACAAACATCCAGCAAACGATTGTCCTGCCGGAAGGCATGGTCAATTCGTTGTCTGTTTATCGCTACTGTGCCTGTTATTTATCTATTCATCCAAAGCTCTTGCGCAGGGTGTAGAAAGTTCCGCGTCAAACCCGGAACACACGATTCGACAATTACTGCAGAAAACCTGCTTCGACTGTCATAATGATGACCTGGCTGAAGGGCGGCTGAATCTAGAGCAGCTCAGCTGGAAACTGGATAATCAGCGGCTACGCCAGCGCTGGATTCAGGCATACGACCGGATCGCCGCGGGGGAAATGCCGCCCGATCAAAGCGATCTGACTCAGGCGGATCGTGAGATTCTTCTGAAAGCATTGTCTCAGTCACTGCAGACTGCCGATGCCGCTGAGATCGCGCTGCAGGGACGGGGCCCATTGCGTCGGCTGACGCGAGACGAATATGAGCAGAATCTGCGCGATGTGCTGTTGCTGCCGCATCTGGATATTCGCGATTTGTTACCTCAGGATCGTGAGCAGCACCATTGCAATAAAGTCTCCGAAGTGCTGGACATGTCCCGGATTCAGTTGGACGCGTATCTCGATGCGGCAGATCAGGCATTGCGTCAGGCAGTCGCTTCAGGAATACAGCCGCGGAAACAGGAACATCAACGTCTGCCTGCGACGCGGATGTTTCTGACCGCGGGAACCTTTGGTGGTCGTGAGGCGATGTTCTATGCGAAGGATTCCCAGATGGTGCCTTTGTCCGGCGGAGATCTGGCCCGGATGCGGAAAGAGAACAAACACGACCCCGAGATGGAGCTGGCAATATTCCGTTCTGCTTCGTGGCCGTATTACGGTTATCCGGATGTCTTCACAGCCAGGGAACCGGGAGCCTACCACGTTCGTTTTTCAGCACGCGCAGTCAGGCAGTTACGGGACTTCAGCCTTCGACCCGCCTGGAATTCGATTGCGATGAATTTTCGTGCGCGGAAACGTTCCGGTGCAGATGTCTCGGGGGACGTGCGCGCGACGGGCGAGACCTTCGATATCCAGCCACAAGGTGGAATCTATGAAACGACGATCCATCTCAAGCAGAATGAAACGTTCGAATACAGTCTGCTGGGACTGCCGGTTCCGCGGGCCATCAATCCTCCGAATGCGCCTTTATATTATGATTTTCCTCCGATGCCGGATGGCGGGCATCCCGGTGTTGCTTTTCAATGGCTGGAAATTACAGGTCCTCTGGACTCGGCAAGCTGGCCACCTGCTTCGCATCAGCGGTTGTTCGGAACCTTGCCGATTCGGGTTGCCGAAAAAGGGACGCTACTCGTTGAGGTGATATCGACTCAGCCGGAACAGGATGCCAAACAACTGCTGCGACGTTTCATTCGGCTGGTTGAGCGTGAGCCGACGTCTGACGCTGTAATTAAAATCTACGATCAATTAGTCACAGATGAACTTCAGGCAGGTACGCCGCTGGCAGAAGCATTGCTCACCAGTTATACCGCATTTCTGTGTTCGGGGCAGTTTCTGTATCTGCCGGAGCCGCGGGCTGACTCTCCCCGAAGGCAGTATGCGGTCGCTTCACGATTGTCGCATTTTCTGGGGAATACGCGACCCGATGCCGAGTTGAATCAGCTCGCTGAACAGGGACGTCTGCTGGATGGGCAGGTCCTGGATCAACAGACGCGTCGTTTACTGTCGGCTGATTCCGCGGAGAACTTCGTGGTCAATCTGACGGATCACTGGCTTTCACTGAAAGACATTCGCCGTGATGAACCGGACAGTCGCCTGTATCCGGAATATCGGTTTGACGATTATCTGATTGAATCCATGGCGGCTGAAACCCGAGCATTTGTCAAAGCGATGTTTGAGGATAATTTACCTGTCACAGTTCTGGTGGACGCCGACTTTGTCTTTGTGAATGATCGACTGGCCCGTCATTATGGGCTAGAGCCTGTGAGTGGTTCACGAGTGCGGAAAGTTGCTCTACCTGAGAACAGTTTATACGGTGGATTACTGACTCAGGCTGCGATTTTGAAAGTGACCGCCAACGGGACGACGACTTCTCCTGTGATTCGCGGTGCCTGGATCATGGAACGTATTATGGGTGATCCTCCGCCTCCCCCGCCGCCGACTGTTCCCGCTGTCGAACCGGACATCCGTGGCGCCACAACGATCCGCGAGCAACTGGCGCGGCATACAAAGGATCCGGCGTGTGCCGCCTGTCATGCCCGTTTTGACCCGGTGGGTTTTGCGTTGGAAGACTTTGATATCATGGGAGCATTTCGAACCCGCTATCGCAGTCTGGCCAAGGGGGAAAAAGTGACGGGCATTGATCGCGCCGGCCATGATTTTACTTATTATGTCGCCGGACCCACCGATTCTGAAGGTCGATTGCAAGACGGGCGCACGTTTAAAAATATTCGTGAGCTCAAACAACTGCTCGTCTCAGAACCGCGTCAACTGGCACGCAACCTGGTAGAGCAACTGATTGTGTATGCGACGGGGACGCCGGTCCGGTTTTCTGATCGACCTGTAGTGGAAGCGATTTTGAATGAATGCCGGTCCAACGGTTATCGAGCACGAGACCTGCTGGAAGCGGTGGTGCGCAGCCCGATATTTCTGGGAAGAGATCAACCTCAGAACACTTTGACAACCAGAGGTAAAAAACTTCCATGACTAAAAATCAACAATTCAAAACTTCAACATCCGTGTTAACCCGTCGGCACTTTCTGCGCGGCGCGGGAGTCACGCTGGCGTTGCCTGTGCTGGAGTGCAGGGCTCAAATAAAGCCCATTTCTGCTGGCAAAGACAGTGCGCCGCAGCGGATGCTGTTGATCTCCAATAATCTGGGTGTACTTCCTGGACCGTTCTTTCCGAAGACGTCGGGCGCGGATTATCAGCTCTCGCCTTATCTGAAAGAATTGAAAACGTATGCAAACGATTTCACCGTTTTCAGTGGTCTTTCCCATCCAGCGTGTGAAGGCGGCCATTCGACCGAAAACTGTTTTCTGACCGGAGCCCGGCATCCCACGAGCAGCGGGTTTCGCAATACGATTTCACTTGATCAATACGCGGCTGAACACCTGGGACGTCAGACACGGTTTGCTACGTTGAATCTGGGGGTTAATATCGATAAAGCGAACCGGAGTCTGTCGTGGACCCGGGATGGCGTGCTGTTGCCGGCAGAAGACAGTCCCGCGCACCTGTTTCGCAAGATGTTTATTCAGGGCAGCGATGCGAAGGTGAAACAGAGGCTGCAGGCACTGAAACGACGGGAGAGCATCCTCGATGCTGTCAGTGATTCCACGCAGCAGTACAGCAGGGCCCTGGGGCAGAATGATCGCAGGCGACTCGATCAATACTTTACTTCGATCCGGGAACTGGAACAGAGACTGGTGACCTCCGGGGAGTGGGAACAGAATCCGAAGCCGAAGGTAGACCAGCAACTCCCACAGGATATTGTGGATCGGGGTCTGCTGTTTGATAAATTCGAACAGATGCTGATGATGGCGGCGCTCGCGCTGCAGTCGGATTCGACACGGATTGTCACATTAATGGTGGATGCCTTCGCGACCCCTGTCTTTCAACTGCAGGAGGATGAAAAAAGCAGTACGGGTTATCATCCCCTCAGCCATCATGGCATGCGTCCGGATCATCTGGCCCAACTGGAAAAAGCAGATCGGCGGCAGATGAGTCTTCTGCTTCAGTTATTTGAGAGACTGACTGAAGTGCAAGCCGAATCAGGGCGTCTGCTGGACAGTACCATGGTTCTGTATGGCAGCAATATGGGGGATGCCAATACTCATGATAATACCAATCTGCCTGTTCTGCTGGCGGGAGGCGGTTTTCGGCATGGCCAGCATCTGGCGTTCAACCGAGAGCAGAATTCGCCTTTGTGCAATCTGTATGTCAGTATGTTACAGCAACTGGGGGTCGAGTCAGACCAGTTTGGTTCCAGTAGCGGGACATTGACTGGTTTGAAATCCTGAACGACTCCGATTGGGGTTCAGGCACCATTGGCTGCCGGCGGCGCTGGTTGGGGTTCTTCCGGTGCGACATCAACAGAGACCGTCATACGATGCTCGCCTCCTCCGACAATTGTTCCCTGGATGGGGCAGACATCGTAATAGTCTCTGCCCCAGGCAACTGTAATATGGTCGGCGGATGTCTGGACGTTGTTCGTGGGATCGACGTCAATCCAGCCTGCTTTATCTCCACAATACACAGACAGCCAGGCATGGGAGGCATCTGCGCCGACCAGCCGCGGTTTGCCCGGGGGTGGGTTGGTTCTCAGATAGCCGCTGACATAGCGGGCTGCCAGGTTCAAGGCACGCAGGCAGCCGATTTGAAAATGAGCAAAGTCCTGGCAGACCCCATGCCGTTGCTCAAACACTTCACTGATTTCCGTATTCACATTGGTAGCACGTGGATCGTATTTGAATTCTTTATTGATGCGGGCCGTCAAATCCAGAACTGCTTCCAGGATCGGACGATTTTCCGTAAAAGAGACTTTCGCGTAATCTGCTAATTCGGGAAACAGTTTTACTCCCGGCGATTCGAAGGTGTACTGATAAGCGTCGAGTACCCCTGCGGTGTGTTCCTCCTTCAGTTGCCGGACTACGTTTTCCCAGGCAGGAGTTTCTGCGGCTGCGACGGGCGGGGGCTCCATTACAGATACCTGGCTGGTCGCGGTGACACTCAGCCCCATGTGAGCCTGATCGATCGAGAAATAAGAGACATCGTTTCCAAAGTAGTCTTTACGATGTGTGATACTGAAAGGCTCCGGGTGGATCAACAATTGAAATTCTTTGCACATCTGAACGGGTAACGCGCGCGGTGCGAGGTGCACCAGGTTGTGGCAGACGGGAACCGCCTGGGAATATGCGTACTTCGTAGTGTGAGTGATTTTGTATTTCATTGTGGAATGATGTCTGAGAGTTGGTGAGAGGGAACAGCGTGTACCAGGTACCGGTGTGAAATTGCTTCAGACAGTTTCGGCAGCTGATAATCCCAGGTTTCAATCAGTTTTTCCAGTGGTTCGTAGTCTCCCAGGCAGTGTGTATCTGCTGTTTCCTGAATGTCCAGCATGCGAACGGAATGCAGCAGGGTCATCACGAGTCGCTGCTCGGAAGTGTATCCGGGTAACTCGCGATTGCGGGGCAGTCGTTCCACATGTTTGGCCAGTTGCATGAACTGGAATACCAGGGATCGTGGATTGGTTTCGTCTGTCAGTACCAGGTCGAGCACCGCCCCGAGTTGCAGGTTTGACAGGTAACGGGAACGGTAAGTCATCAGGCTGTCGGCAACTTCGAGCACGGTTTCAAAAATCGGGCTGGGAACTTCGGGCATCGGCACAAATGAATTTTTCACCAGGCTGATGATCTGCAGTGAACGCTCCACGCGCCGTCCCAGTTCGAGGAATCGAAACGCCTGGGTACGCGTCATGCTTTCCATCACAATTCCGCTGAAAGCGGCGAGTTCGGTAATCAGGTCGTCGGTGATGGTCAGCACATCAGACAGGTTGGTTGTTCCATAGCGGGGTGGCTGGAAACCTTTATCGATACGGCGGATGATGCGCCAGGTATCAAGTGAAATCCGGTCGCGTACAATGGAACCCAGACGAAACAGTTCATCCACGATTGCACGAAGGGAGGACGATTGTGTTTTATCGAAGACTGCCGTTGGCAGGACATGTTCGATGGGGGGCAGTTGGTTCCGCATTTTATCGATGGCGTAACCCGGTTCAATCTGTCCCTGATCCGCAAGGCAACGCAGGAGCACGGGAACTTCCAGATCACTGGTTGAACGCGTTTCCCCACTGAGTCGATTGACGGCACTGCGTAATAATCGTGCCAGTGCTTCGGCCCGTTCCAGCTGTCGTCCCAGCCAGAAAATATTATCTGCAGCGCGACTCGGTAATTCTGAACCACTCCGTTTGAGTGAGATGGTTCTTCCCTGTTCATTCAGCAGTGTGATATGTTCGACCGGCTGATCTGAAAGAATCCAGGCATCTTTACTGCCTTCCCCTTTACGAATCGAGACTTCGAGCGGATCCAGGTTGGGCGACGTGCGAGCGAGGGCACCCTGCATCACCATGTAAGATTCACCGCTGGAAACCGCATAGGCACGCAATGAGAGATGCGCGGGCTGGATTTGACCCCGCCAGACGGGAACACTGGAGCGGATGACTTTCTCCTGGGCAGCAAAGCCGGAGGGATTAGATTTGATCAGTTCTGTCAGTTTCTTCGGTGACATCTGATTGAGTGACTCAACCGAAGGATTGTCTTTACCGCGGATTCGAAACGCAGGATAAATGGTAAGTTTCTCCAGGTTTTTCAGGACATAGCCCAACTGTTCCTGGTCACCGCACCACCAGGAAGCGACGCCGGGCATCAGCAGTTCTGAACCCAATAACGCTTTACTCAGGCGAGGCATAAAAGCCATGAAGGCGACGGATTCAATCAGTCCACTGCCCAGTGCATTGGCGATGCCTACCTGGCCGGAGCGGGCAGACTGCGTGAGTCCGGAGATGCCGAGTCGGGAGTTCGAAGATTTCATTTCCAGCGGGTCGCAATCCCGGCTGTTCTGACGGCGAAAGATAACATCCACGGGAATCAGGCCGCCGAGCGTCTTCAGCATTACCTGGTTTTTGCGGACGGCAAGGTCTCCCCCTTCTACAAGTGTATAACCCAGATAACGCGCCAGGTAGGCGTCTTCAAAGTAATTGGGGCTGGTCGGGCCGTGACTGAGCAGGACGACTCGCGGGTTTTCCAGACTCTGTGGTGCCAATTTACGGAGTGTTTCCTGGGCTGCGATAAAAAACGGTGCCAGCCGCTCGACATTACATTGATGAAAGAGTTCAGGAAACATACGCGAAGTCAGAATGCGGTTTTCCAGTGCGAAGCCAATCCCGGAAGCAGCTTCCGTCCGGTCTGCTAACACCCACCATTCTCCGTTGGGAGAGCGGGCCAGATCAGCGGCGTAAAAGTGCAGAAAACAGTCGTTGCGCAGCTGTTCCCGATGATAAGAACGCAGAAATCCGGGGTGAGAATATACGAGTTCCGCAGGCAGTACTCCATTTTTTAACAGCGTCTGTTTTCCATACAGGTCTTTCAGAACCAGATTTAACAGTTGCGCCCGTTGACGCAGTGCCGTCGAGATTGTTTTCCATTCGGCAGAGGAAATCAGAAACGGGATCGCATCCAGTTCCCACGGGCGTGGCTGATCTTTGGGGGTCACAACACCGCTATAGGCGAAATCATTGGCCTGTACTGTGCGTTGTGCCTGTTGCCAGCGATGTTCAAATTCTTCCCGACCGATTTTCACAACGGTATCGAGAAAATTTTTCGCATGCTGACGAGGTTGTCCTGTGTCCAGCAGGAACTCATCGTACGCTCCCCCGGGAGGCGTGTAACCCTCAAAAATGTTGTTGACAGAGAGCGGCGGTGTGGACACGGTTGAAGGTAATCCTAATGTGATACGATGAATCATTAATGGGCGTGACTGCACCGAGATCGGATGTAGATGTCAGGCGGGCGGTAAATCCCCGGCAGCGCAGGAATCGGTTCCTCCCTAAACCCAATACTCAGTTGGAGTAATCTTACACAATGCCCCGGTTTCGGCGAAGGTCAAGTGTCAGCGGAAACATGGCATTTTTTTCATCTTCAGGTATAGAACTGGTTCCTCCTGTATGACCCATCTTGAAAAACCGTGCTGCGCGGCGGCTTTCCGCCTCGTAACCATTGACTGGAAACGTTCCCGGATTCAGCCCGCCAGGATGACCCACATGGTACGTACAGCCACCTATTGAACGATTTACCCAGGTGTCCACCAGATCAAATACCAGTGGTTCGTCGACGGGGATCGTCGGATGCAGGCAGCTGGGTGGCTGCCAGGCCCGGTATCTGACGCCGGCGACAAATTCTCCTTCCGTACCTGTGGCATGCAGAGGGATTTTACGACCGTTACACAGCAGAATGTGCCGTCCATTGGACATGCCCTGGACTTTCACCTGTAGACGCTGCACGGAAGAATCCACGAAACGGGCGGTTGCACCACCGGCAGGTTCTTCACCCAGAACATACCATGGCTCGATAGCCGTTCTCAGTTCTACATGAATCCCCCGGTATTGCATTTCGCCGATATGCGGGAAACGAAATTCATAGTGTGGCCCGAACCAGCTGGCGTCCAGGTCGAAACCTGCCTCATTTAATTCGGAAATAATATCTTCAAAATCCTGCTGAATGAAATGCGGGAGCAACCAGCGATCGTGAATGGACGTATTCCAGTCCACGAGATCGACTTTATAGGGTTTGTTCCAGAAATGAGCGACCAGAGCCCGCAACAGCAACTGCTGAGTCAGACTCATCTGCCAGTGCGGAGGCATTTCAAATCCCCGAAATTCCACGAGACCCAGGCGGCCGGTAGCAGAGTCAGGCGAATAGAGTTTGTCGATACAGAACTCGGCGCGGTGTGTATTTCCGGTCAGGTCAACCAGCAGGTGTCGAAATACCCGGTCGACCAGCCACGGAGGGCATTCGCCTTTTTCGGGAATCTGTTCGAATGCGATCTGAAGTTCATAGATCGCATCGCAGCGGCCTTCATCTACACGCGGCGCCTGACTGGTGGGTCCAATGAAGCGGCCTGAGAAGAAGTAGGACAACGAGGGATGGTTATGCCAGTAAGCGAGCAGGCTTTTCAGCAGGTCCGGGCGTCGTAAAAACGGGCTGTCGTGCGGCGTATGGGAGCCCATCACAAAGTGATTGCCTCCCCCGGTCCCATTGTGCGTGCCATCCAGGTCAAACTGTTCTGTTCCGAGTCGCGAGTGACGCGCGTCTTCATAGACTCCGGACGTAATGTCGACCAGCTCCTGCCAGCTTTTGGCGGGATGTACGTTGACTTCGATCACACCAGGGTCAGGAGTGGCTTTGATATGCTGCAGCCGGTAATCATTCGGAGGCAGATAACCTTCCACGATGACCGGGATTTCCAGTTCGGCAGCGGTCTGTTCAATTTCCGCCAGCAGTTCCAGATAGCTTTCCAGATGATCCACAGGGGGCATGAAAATATGCAGTACGCCATCGCGTGCTTCAAAGCACATCGCCGTGCGAATGACTGCTGGTTCCAGCGGTGGCGTTTCGGCTTCGGGTTCCTGTTCCAGGTCGATTGTGTCAAATCCACCCCCCGCGCCGACACGCTGCAGTACCTGGTGCTGTACGTTGCCGGTGACATGTTGCGCGGTCTGATGATAGGCCGACTGCTGACGCAGCTGATCGTATTCGGGGAGATCACTGGTGGCTTCAAACGGGACGACCGGTGTGGGGGCATACTCACCCGGCTGAGGTGCCGGTAGTGAATCCAGGGGCAGTCGCAGACCCATGGGGGAATCGCCGGGAATCAAAAACAGCTGTTCTGAGCGGACAGGCCAGGTGCCGCTCATCCAGCGTGGTTTGGCATTCCACCACTGATGCATCAGCGGCAGCATGCAGCCGACCGGGGCTCCGAGACCGCGTTCAAAGACGCGAGCCAGCCGAATACGCTCTTCTTCATCGACCAGATCGGAATTCAGCACATCGGCATTCACAGCCAGGCGACGTTCCTTCCACATATAGTACATCGCATCTTCATACGCGGTGGCAACATATTCGGGGTTGAGTCCCAGCCGTTTCGCCAGGGTCGTGGCAAACAGCTGCGCATGTTCAATATCGTGTTCATAATTTTCTTCGGGAGCAGCCAGCAGCATGGGGTCATTCCAGATGGGCTGTCCGTCGGTGCGCCACATGCAGGTCAGCGCCCAGCGTGGTAACGATTCGCCGGGATACCATTTCCCCTGTCCGTAATGAATCATTCCCTGCGGTGCAAATCGCTGTCGCAGCAGTTCAATCAGATTTCCTGCGAGCCCGCGTTTTGTAGGGCCGACAGCCGCTGTTTTCCATTCGTCGCCGTCCATATCATCGATGGAAACAAACGTTGGTTCGCCCCCCATGGTCAGGCGGACGTCTCCTGCTTCCAGGGCCTTGTCGACCTGCTGTCCGACACTGTCGATCCGCTCCCAGACTTCATCCGTATAAGGCTTGGTAATACGGGGATCTTCATGGACACGTGAGATCGACATTTCGTGGTGAAAGGTGACTTCACATTTTTCGACAGTACCTGAGATCGGCGCTGCATTCAGTGGCTCGGGAGTACACGCCAGGGGAATGTGTCCTTCGCCTGCAAATAAACCGGATGTCGGATCCAGTCCAATCCAGCCGGCACCGGGCAGAAAGACTTCGGTCCAGGCATGCAGATCGGTAAAATCTTCGGCAGCACCGGAAGGGCCGTCCAGCGATTCAATATCGGGTTTCAGCTGAATCAGATATCCGGAGACAAACCGGGCTGCCAGTCCCAGATGCCGGAATAACTGAACCAGCAGCCAGGCACTGTCACGGCAGGAACCGCTGCCCAGCTGTAAGGTTTCTTCGGGTGTCTGCACACCGTGTTCCATGCGAATGACATAGCGGATCATATTCTGAAGTCGCTGATTCATGCAAACCAGAAAATCGATGGTCTTGATTTCGGAACGGTCGATTGAAGCGAGCAGGGCGGCAAATTCCGGTCCTGGTTCAATCGTATCCAGGAATGGCTGAAGATCTTTTTTCAGGATCTGTTCATAAGTAAATGGATAGTTGCTTGCTTCTGGTTCCAGGAAGAAATCGAACGGATTGATCACCGTCATTTCGGCGACGAGATCGACTTCCACCTGCAGCATGTTGGTCTTTTCCGGGAACACGAGGCGCGCCAGATGGTTGCTGTGTGGATCCTGCAGCCAGTTGACAAAATGCTGGACGGGAGTGACACGCAGCGAATAACTGCGGATCGGAGTCCGGCAGTGTGGTGCAGGGCGAAGGCGAACCAGCTGTGGAGCCAGCTCGACGTAACGATCGTAGTGGTAGACCGACTTATGGTTCAATGCGACACGGATCATGATATTCAATCAATCGTAGAAGAAGGATAAAAGTGCAGGAATGTCTATCGTTGAGTGCTTAACTGGTTTGCGACTGGCTGTTTTCGTTAGCAGTTTGAGCCTGACTCTGACTCTCTGTCTGCTGCGCTATGAAGAAATCTTCATGAATCGCTTCGCCGACTGAGTTCAACTGATTCTGAAAGCCGTCAATATACTGGTGCAATCCCTGCTGAATAATATCCTCGACACTGGTGTAGTCCATCGTGGAACACAACAGGCCCATCCGCTGTTCTGCCAGATTCTGAAAGGTTCCGGCGTGACTTCCCGTGATAGATCGTAACGACTCCTGAGCCTTCCTCAGGCAGAAGTGCATGGCACGGGGAAAGTACGTATCAAGAATCAAAAAATTCGCTACACGTTCAGGTGTGATTTTTCCGTATTGTCTGCGGTACATGGCCAGTGCGCTGGCTGATCTTAACAGCGCAGACCAGCGAACCACATCCAGTGCGCTACCGACATCCCGGGCATCCGGCAGCAGTATGTAATATTGTACGTCGACAATTCGCGAAGTTTTGTCGCCCCGTTCAATCAGCCTTCCCACTCGTGAAAAATGCCAGGCTTCTCCATGTGACATGGTGGCTTCCGTCGCGCCGACCAGCATGTGGCTGGCCAGTCGCACGCGTTCGCAGAACTCCTGAGGCTGATCCAGTGTTACGGGACTTCCTGCGGCTGAACGTACCATAAAATAGAACTGATTAAGTTGTTCCCAGACGACCGTCGGAATGATTTCACGAATGGTTCTGGCATTTTCCCGTGCATAAGAGACACACGAGAGAATGGAATTGGGGTTTTTTTCATCGAATAACAGGAACTTCAGGACGTTATCCCGATTCGGCGCACCATAGCGTTCTTCGTAGGGGATCTGATCGCCGGTGGTATAAACCAGTGGCGCCCACTGGTCTCCGAGTGAATCGGATTCTCCCAGTGTCAGATTGTAATTCACGTCAATAAACCGCGCCACATTCTCAGCACGCTCGACATAACGACTTAACCAGTAAACGGAACTCGCAACGCGACTGAGCATCAAAACTTCTCCAGAACTGCTGTCGCAGGGTTTGTCTCAGAATGAGAGTGACCATTACGCAGGATCCATGTGTCTTTACTGCCCCCCCCTTGTGACGAGTTGACCACCATCGACCCTTTCCGCAGGGCAACACGCGTTAAACCGCCGGGCATGACATAGATATCTTTGCCACAGAGTACAAAAGGTCTGAGGTCAACGTGTCGAGGTTCCAGTTCATCGCCCACCAGGGTGGGGACCGTTGACAGTTTTAACATGGGTTGCGCAATCCACTCGCGCGGGTTGGACTTTATCGCGGCGGCAGTTTTGTCCCGTTCTTCCTGAGTCGCATGTGGTCCCATCAGGATTCCATAACCGCCGGATTCATTGGTTGGTTTCACAACCAGCTTATCGAGATTGGCCAGGACATGCTCACGTTGTTTGGCATCGGAGCATAAATAAGTGGGCACGTTGGGGAGAATGGCATCTTCCCCCAGGTAATATTTGATGATATCGGGAACATAAGCATACACGGCTTTGTCGTCTGCCACTCCCGTACCTGGGGCGTTGGCCAGAGTGACGCGGCCGGCCCGACAGACATCCATCAGGTGATCGACGCCTAACGCGGAGTCCGGACGGAAATTTTTGGGGTCCAGAAAGTCGTCATCGATGCGACGATAGATCACATCAACCCGCCGCAGTCCCTTAGTGGTTTTCATGAAAACATAGCCGTTTTCCACAACCAGGTCGGGACCTTGCACGAGTTCGACGCCCATCTGCTGAGCGAGGAAGGTATGTTCAAAGTAGGCTGAGTTGTAAATGCCCGGTGTGAGTACGACCGCGGTCGGATCATTCACACCCTCCGGTGCACAGTCTAGCAGGGTTTTGAGTAACTGTTCGTTATAGTCTTCGATGGGAGCGACCGACATACCCTGGAAGACCGGGGCAAAGGTGCGTTTCATCAGTTCCCGGTTTTCCAGGACATAGGAAACGCCCGAGGGGCACCGCAGGTTATCCTCAAGGACATAGATCTGACCGTCCTGATCACGAATCAGGTCGACTCCCGTAATGTGACACCAGACTCCCTGGGGAGGATGAAAGCCTTTGCATTGTGCCCGGAGTGTTTTCGAACTCTGAACCAGTTCTGCAGGAACGGCTCCATCTTTGATGATTTTGCAGTCGTTATAGATATCATCGATAAACAGATTCAAGGCGTGGATTCGCTGCTTCAACCCGCTTTCAATGGTCTTCCATTCATAGGCATCGATGATGCGGGGGAGCAGGTCGAAGGGCCAGACTTTTTCGGTACCGGCTTCGTGACCATAGACGTTGAACGTAATCCCCATATTCTGCAGTGAGATTTCAGCTGCTTTCTGACGCTGCTGCAGACTGCCTTCTGTGAGTGTCTGCAGTCGTTCCACAAACTTTTGCCCACTGGGCCGGGGTGTGCCATCCGGGGCAAACATCTCATCGAAAGTTTCACTGTACTGGTAGGGAGCTAACCTCATCAAACGATTCCTCAACGAGCCTTTTAAGACGGAATTGCTGTAAATCTGATGTATGAAATACAAATTAAGCAGATTGCGTGCCGTATTAAGCAAGTAATCGTTGATAACTTGAATCTATGATTAAATTACCATACAACACTTTTCTCTCGTGGAAGTATCGCGCACAAAGACAGCAGATATCTCAGGTGTTTGCCTGATAATTAAGCATGACCTTTCGTTAATACGGAAAGCTTAATTACGTTCAGCATTCTCTGGATCTGTGCAGCAACCGACGATTGAGATCGAGTGAATATCGCTTCGCTTCAGCATAACACAGCGGCGCGCAATTCGTATAGATCAAGTCTCAGGAATCAGGTTCATATCAGGTAAAGATATAGGCTTTCTCCGAATTCAGGGGTCGAACAGATTAGTCCGCCTGTTTGAGGTCAAAGGCGAACTCGTTGGCACCGGATTTGACCTCCAGCTTAAACGGACTGGTCTTTATCTGTCGTACCTTTGAAGGAATGTTTTCGTAGCTTTTCACTTCGGGCGGGGCCTGCCCGGGGATAACCGGTTCCTGAGGAGGCGGATTCACGGTCACGGTGTAAGATCCGAGAGCAACCTGTTCCAGGCTGGCGGTCCCCTCACTGTTTAATGCACCGCCACCCCCTTCACCAGTCTGTTCATTGACCAGGTCAACCTGGCCTTCTGTGACCGGCTCAGTTCCATTCGTGATCTGGATGGTCACCGAACCGCGGGGTTTTTCAGCTCCAGGTGTCCTGCTGCAGCCGGACAGTTCCAGCAGGAAGAGCAGCGCACAACCGCTGATGACCAGTGAGTGGCGGAGGGAGTGTGAGGCAGTTGGGAGGATCGTCGTTTTCATATCTTCAGGTCGAATAATTGTGAAAGTAAATTGAGAAAGCTGTTCCCCGGCAGATTGCACAGGGCAGGATCTGCCAGGGAAAACGGGAAGGCTGGTTTAATACTCGCCGACTACTTTTCCATCATCACGTACGCAGAGCTGTCTGAGAGTTTCCATATCGATGTTCTCGGAAAGAAATCGCACGGAACCGTCAGTCAGGACGGCATGGACTCCGCCTACATGATGAGAGTTGAGGATGGTATTTGCCGAATAGGCACTGGCGCCCTGGGTAGGTGCACCAGATTTCCAGTAAGCATTGGGGGGGTAACGGACCGTAGTAGTTCCCGCTGCATAGTAGTACCCACCTGAAGCCATTGGCAGAGTGGTGCCGGCGTTCCAGGTTGACAGGCTGGCGTTCGCCCAGCCGTGCCAGGCTCCCAGTGCGTTCGCGCTTTTTTGAGTTCCATTCACCAGACCGGACTGTTCTGCCAGGATGATGGTGTTGGAAGTTCCGTCAGTACAGTCACGAAAACGTCTGCTGACATAGGGAATCAACATGCCGGTGTTACAGTTGCTGGAACTGCTGGCCAGTACATCACCGGTACAGACATTGGTACGACCTGCCGGATCCGGAGTGGCGCCGGAAATTCCGACATAATCAATGATCATACTCTGCAGGCTGGCATCGGAATTACTGTCAGACAGACTGAAATCTGTGGTGTTTGTCATACCATTGGGATTCGAAGGGCATTTGTAGACGGGTAACCTGACCGAATACAGCACTGTGTTACCGGGAAATCCTGAATGTGCCCAGTAGCCATCGGCTCTCGTTAATTGCGCATATACATTGGCCTGATCGATGTAAGGCAGAATCGCGACCCGCCAGTTGGGATAGGATCCCGTTTGAGTGCCAATGGGTAATGAGGTGTAAATTTCATTGTAGTTGTGCATGGCCAGTCCCAACTGCTTCATATTGTTTTTGCAGGTGGAACGTCTGGCTGCTTCACGTGCCTGTTGCACGGCAGGCAACAGCAGCGCGATGAGAATGGCGATAATGGCAATGACCACCAGTAATTCAATGAGCGTAAAGCCGCGCTTTCGGGGTTTGTGATTCAACATGGTAGGATTCCTGTGAAGATAATAAAGGAGGGAATTTCAAACATGCTGTTTAGTTTATGCAATTAGGGTGCCATTGTTAACGATTATTAGGAAATAAAGTTAAAATATATAGTTATGGCAGATATCAGACGGAATGACAGGTCAAACTGATACGAGACTCTTCTGCAAACAAAGCACTCTCAAAGTTATAAGATTATCTATATAAAAGGCTTAAGGCATGACGGTAATTGCTTTGTTAAAAATAGGATGCAAATGATTCGATGGGAGAGCAGGACAGTTTTCACGAGTGAGGCTGCTCAGGAAATAATCAATCCCTGCATGGTTTACTGGAAGGGGACGCCTTGATCGAGTGAGTTTGTACTGAGAAAATTCCGATGCATTACAGCGGCAGCGGTTACTGACCTGGCAAAGGAGGGCGTGGATCTGAGGGGAGATCGAGTGGGGTGCCGGGAATCCAGAGCAGACGTCCTGTATCCGTCATTTTCTGTTCCAGCAGGAGTTCAGTGATTTCGGTAAGCCGATCCAGCACCTGCCTGTGAAAACTGTTTTTCTCAGAACCGTCTCCCGCGGGAATTCCGGTAAACAGTTCAATGGCCTGGTTAAGAGTTGAAACGGCCCAGACATGAAACGTTCCCTGCTGAATTGCCTGTACGACGTCGTCGCGCAGCACGAGGTTCTGAACATTGGCGTCAGGGATACAGACGCCTTGTGTGCCCGTTAAGCCATAAGCGTGACAGACATCGTAAAAGCCTTCTATTTTTTCATTCACACCACCGATGGCCTGAACTTCTCCAAATTGATTGATTGATCCTGTAACAGCAATATCCTGACGCAGCGGCACTTCGGCAAGGGCGCTGAGCAGGCAGAGCAATTCCGCGACGGAGGCGCTGTCACCATCAATGCCGCCATAGCTCTGTTCCATGGCGATGCTGGCAGAGAGCGTCAACGGCTGTTCGCCCGCGTATAAATTGCGTAACAGCCCCTCCAGAATCAGCATGGCTTTGTCGTAGGTGCTGCCACTCATGCGGCTTTCTCGTTCGATATTGATAATTCCCGCCGTGCCAACACCTACACTGGCAGTCAGTCGGGAAGGGCGTCCGAAGGTATAGTCACCCAGATCAGCAACTGCCAGCCCGTTAATCTGGCCGATCCGGGTTCCTTCCAGCTGGATCAGCAGTGTGCCGTCTGCGATCAGGCCTCGTATTTTTTCGGCGACCATGTCGGAACGAAAGATGCGTTCCTGTATGGCCTGGCGTACGTAATCTGGTTGGACCACTTTCTTTTTTTCTCTGCTGGCCCAGAAGCTGGCTTCGCGGGCGACGTCTCCGATATGACTGAAGATGGAGGTGACTTTATTCTGATGACTGGCCAGTCGTGATCCAACGCGAATCAGTTCTGCGACCGCGGCTGCATTGAAGGGCAGCAGCCCCTCTTGCTCCGACAACTGGCGTATCAGGCGCCCATAAATCAGCCCGGTCTCCTGATCCCGATCCTGCTCGTCATCGAAGTCTGCTTTCACGCGGAAGATTTCGCGAAAATCTTCATCATGCAGATACAACAGGTGATAGATCAAAGGTTCTCCGAACGCGACCAGACGGACTTTGAGAGGAATTGATTCCGGCTGCAGTGCCGAGAGGGTAAACATGGAAAACTGGTCCTGGACCTGAATTTCCAGTGACTGATTTTTGAGGGTCCGTTTCAGTTCTTTCCAGACGAACGGCTCGATCAACGCATCCATCAGGTTGAGAATCAGATAGCCCCCGTTGGCTTTCAGCAGGCTGCCCGCTTTAATGCGTGAAAAATTGGTTATGACCCGTCCGGCCCGATCGACAACCCGTTCAATCGTCCCAAACAGATTGCGATAGTTGGGTGCATCTTCCACAATGATCGGGGGTTCTTTTAAATGGCTGTTGTCGACCACGACATTCACGCGATAGTCCAGAAATCGCTGTTCGGGATCGATTCCACCTTCACCTGCGAGCATCGTTGCGGCCTGCGGGGGCATATCCGATAGATCACGGAACAGATTCAAATGATTGATCACATGGGTTTTGAAATGCGAGAGCCAGTCTTTGAGCCTGGGGATTGTGAACTTCTGCTGAATTTCATTGATCAGTGGTTCAACAATCTGGACGGCGAAACGGCGGGCGACTTCCCTGACATCACCGGAGAGCTGACGCTGAATTTCCCGCTGTTCCTGCAGGACGCGCCCTGCCATGCCTACGAGTTCGTCCTGGTGGCTTTCCAGTTCCTGCATTTCTTCCGGTGACAGTTGCTCGATTTCCTGTTGTGTCATCGGACGATTATCTTTAAGCGGAATAAACAGGATCTCGCCATTGGGCATCTGCTGCACGGTCAATTCATGCTGACCGGCCAGTTTCTGAAGTTTGTCGAACACTTCTTCGCCACGCTTGCGGTAGATCTGCCGCAGTTTCTCTTTTTCTTTCCCAAAGTCTTCTTCTTTGAACGCCTTCGGCAGAGATTCCTGCAATTGCTCGATCAGTGCTTCCATTTCCGAGCGGAACTGAATTCCCTGACCGGCGGGCAGACTGATGGCCAGCGGGCAATCGGGCTCTTCAAAATTATTGACATAGATCCAGTCATCCGGAATGGAATCATCCAGAATCCGTTCGCGGAGCGCATGAGTGATGAGTTCATTCCGACCGGTGCCGATCAGCCCGGAAAGATAGATATGATAATTCGGATGCCTGATACCAGTGCCCAGTTCCAGCGCTCTGACAACGCGAGGCTGTGCGACAATTTCTGTCAGTGGCTCCAGTTCCTGCGTGGATTTAAAACCGAACGATTTCGGATCCAGTTTTAAAGTTACTTCTTTAGAGGTCAGCTCACGGTATTCCGTCTGTTCGGTCATAAAGTTCTCATCAGTCAGTTCAACGGTTAAACAGGGGGGCTGAGTTTCTGTTTGGGGATTTGCAAACGCAGGATGCCGGCCTGATTTTCCCGTTTGACATGATAGGGGTCGACAGGCTGTTCGAGGGGGATACGGCGAAGAAAGCTTCCCTGCCGACGTTCGATGCAGATTCCCTGGGCCGATTTCTCCACGCAGCCGGATCGTCGCCAGCCGGAAATAGTCAGAGAATGCTCCTCCACTGTGACATGGATCTCATCCGGATCAACGCCAGGGACATCGGCTTCCACCAGGTAAAAATCGGGCGTTTCGAAAATATCAATTTCGGGTTGCCAGTTTCCGCTGGGGGGACATAACCCCCACTGACCATGAATGAGTTCATCAAATGCCTGATCAATCTGCTGTTCGAGATTTCGCAGGCGTATCGGTTTCCACGGTAATTGCGACATCGGGGCTCCTGCAGGAATATTTAATAAGAATAAAGGAAACGACGTCTTGTTCTTTCAGTTTACCCTGATTTCAGGAAGGCGTCCAGAAAAAGCCTGCTCTGCCGTCGGTCAGGTATCACAGAATTCGATATGCCGTTGAGAGATGAACGAGCAGGGCGGATGTTATTCAATCAGTTTCAGGTTGAATTGTCACATGTTCAAGCTCAGAACAGTCACTTACTGCATTTTGGGGTTGTGGCACATGACTTGCAGTTTAATGCAGTATCTCTATACAAAAGGAGGAAAACCAATGGCTTATCATAAAGTACAGGACATTCTGGAGCTTGTGGAGTCTTTTCACAAACAGATGCGCCAGGCTTTGGATCGCGTCTCGCAGGAAGCAGATTCCGACTCTGTAGAATGGTTATCACACCAGTTGCGGCAGCATGAATTACATTGGGAGGCGGCTCTATCCGGTTATGAGAAACGAGTCGCGGAAGGTGTGCTCGATACCTGGTTGCAATATTTTCCTGACGAGGAAGTTCGCAGACAGATTGATGCGATCGAGATTAAACGCGATATGACACTCGATGATCTGATCGATCTGAATGTTCGTTTTCGCCAGGCTTTGATTAACCTGTATGAAACACTGTCTCAGGCATCATCGGCACCGCGGGTGCATGAACTGTTTCAACAACTGCAGGAATATGAGCAGGCTGTGATTGCACAACAAAGCAAGAAGCAGCAGGATTCGGAACTGGTAGAAAACAGATCCCGTAAAAGAGCATGATGTTTTAGATGTCATCAATCACAAAACCCCGCTGGATTTCAAATCAATTGAAGCCAGCGGGGTTTTGCTTTGGATTCAGGAAAACGCGAGACTACAGCTTTTCTGCAGCCAGGCAGAGTCTGTTATAATGCAGCCTCGTCCCACTTCAGTTTATCATGTTTGAGTTCCTGCTCTGTTTCAAAAAAGAGTTCCTGGAAGAGGCCCCTGAGCTGGCTCTGGTTGGCATCCCAATACTCCGCTTCAGAGACATTGACGCAGATCAGTGCCAGGTTGGGATCTGCAAAGCCCTGGGGAAACCACTGCTCCAGCTCCTCTGTCCAGAGTAACTCAATTTTCTGACTGTCGCGCACCAGCTCTGCCTGACCGGTGATCGAGATATAACGATCTCGCTCCGCATCTGCATACGCCAGATTGACTGCGCTTTGCTTTACGATTTCGCTGACTTTCGGATCGTCTGCGTGCGTAAAGAACCAGAGCTGTCCTTCAAACTCATGTTTTGCCGTAATCATAGGGCGGCTCCTTAAGCCACCGTCCTCCGACCGGGTCGTCAGCATCGCAATATGGATATCACGAATCATCTCACGCAGCGCCTCGATCGATTTCTGCCGCTCTCCTGAATCACTTACTTTCTGGTCCATTCTGCTACCTTGCCTTTCTGGAGGTAAGAAACTGACCGGCTGAAGACGGAAATATTTCATCCGCCTGCAAAGGTCAGCTCAACCACTTGAATCATAAATTCTCTCCAGTCCCTGATTCATACTGAATTGAGATCAGTGATTGATTTAAGCTATACACCCGCGACAAGCTGCTCGCCCGCTTCACGCCATGACTCTGCTCCACCTTCATAGTCAAATACATGCGTGAATCCAGCTGCTTCCAGCTTCTGAGCAGCCTGCGTGGAGGAATTACAATGTTCATTCGCGCAATACACGACCACGGTCTGATCTTTACTGCCCGCTGCCTGTTCAACTTGCGAAACAAAATCGTCTTGTTCCTGGGGGATATTAATCGAATTCGGGATATGTTCTTTCTGAAACGATTCCTGTGGTAATGTGTTTACCAAAATGCCTTTTTCATTGCGTTGCATTTTTCCACGTAACTCGGTGGTTGTTATTTGATGCATGATTCATCTCCTTCTTGAAATAATTCCATTACAAATCGGGTACATGAATCAGAGATTGCAAAAGGCATTCCAACAGAGGGCATTCCAATGAGATTCAGGGGCGGGGAAAAAAGTTTGTGTCGTGTGATGCAATTCTAAACCTGATCTGTGCAGCCCACGGATCCTGGACTGGGTGGGGGTTTGTTTCGAAGGGCATTTGGAATCTGAGATGTTGAACGGAAACGCGATAGATATTCTCACACAGAGCATGACAGTTTGACGCTGAGGCAGGACATTCTGACTGACTTCAAGGCGGGCTACTTCTCTCCTAAAGTATATATAAAGCAGAGCAGGATGCTGTTGTTCTCATTTAAACTGAATCGAGGTTCTCTCACCATATTATAAAATGATTGCTGTCCACATCATGTCATTACTTGATCTCTCACAAAATTCGATCTGGCTGAATCTGTTACTCTTTACCCTGTTTGCGGCGGGTGTCTGGTACGCGGGGTCAAAATTGAGTCTCTACGTGGATCTGATTGCCGATCGAACCGGAATTGGTCAAGCGTTTGCAGGTGCACTGCTGCTGGGGGGAGCGACCAGTCTGCCGGAACTGGCAACGACCATTTCCGCCAGTGCATCCGGCGCAGCTGAGTTGGCGGGCAACAACCTGCTGGGGGGAGTCGCTTTGCAGATCGCGGTGCTCGCCGGTATGGATATCGTCTGTCTGCGAAACCGACCGTTGACTTTTTTTTCGCCTAAAGCAGCGTTGTTGCTGCAGGGGGTTTTTCTGATCCTGATGCTGAGCCTGGTCATCATGATTCTGATGACAGGAGAATTAATCACACTGGCAGGGGTCGGGCTGTGGTCGATGATGCTGGTTGTGATCTATGGCTTCGGGCTCTGGTCATTTCATCGGTATGAAGGGGATCCCCGCTGGAAACCAGCGGGGGAACTGGAAGAACCCCCGGAGTCCAATCGGGATCTCAAAGACGCACATCAGGCAGAATACCAGTCGGTATCGACGGGTGCCCTGGTTCTCTGGTTTTCTCTGTCAGCGTGTGGAGTTCTGTTTTCAGGCTATCTGGTGGCGCGAACCGGAGAAGTGTTGTCAGAGCAGACGGGGCTGGGACAGAGCCTGATTGGAGCCACACTGGTGGCATTAGCGACGAGTCTGCCTGAAGTGAGTACGACCTGGTCTGCCATTCGCTTTGGCGCCTACAGTATGGCGGTTGCAAATATTCTGGGAACGAATGTGCTGGAAGTGGTACTCTTCCTGCCAGCGGATATTGCCTATCGTGATGGTTCTCTTATCGATGCCATGGATCCCTCTGCCAGTTTCCTGGCTGCGCTCGGGATCGTACTGACCAGTATTTATCTCTGGGGGATTCTGGAACGCCGCGATCGCACGATTCTGGGAATGGGATATGATTCAGCCCTGGTGCTGTTGTTTTACTTTGGGGGAATGGGTTTGTATTACTCGTTATCACTCTGAGCGATTCGTTCAGACACTATCTCGCTATCTTGTAGCGACTCCATGTCCGTTTGAGCTGGTCATCAAAATCCGCGCAGTTCAATCGCTTCTTTAACGCGTCGCGTGCCGATCGTGTAGGCCGCTTCCCGTCTGCTGCTGCCCGTGGACTCCGCTGATTCAGTCAACTGTTTCCAGGCATTGTGCAACGTTGATTCCAGTTTGTTATTCACTTCGCTTTCTTTCCAACTGTAGCGCTGTCGATTCTGAACCCACTCCAGATAAGAGACGATCACTCCCCCCGCATTCGCCAGCAGATCCGGAATGACAGGGATGCCTCGTTCCTGCAGGGTGGCGTCGGCTTCAGCCGTGACGGGGAGATTGGCTGCTTCTACTATCAATCGAGTGCGAAGTTGATCGACATTGTCCTGATGGATGGTTGCTTCGACAGCAGCGGGAATCAGAATATCAACGTCCAGGGCGAGGAGTTCTTCGTTAGAAATTTCTTCGGCAGAGAAGTCGATCTGCTGTAGTGTAAGATCGTCGTCAGATTCATTTCTCGATTTGATGATACCGGGGATATCCAGTCCGTGACCCTGGTAGAAGCCACTTTGTCGATTACTGATGGCGACCACTTTTGCACCGAAGTCATGTAGAAATTTCGCAGCATGGCTGCCTACATTGCCAAAACCCTGAATGGCGATACGAGCGCCCTGCACTTCGATCCCCAGCTTTTCACAGGCCCAGCAGGTCACCAACGCGACTCCCCGTCCGGTTGCTGCCAGTCGACCGGGGGAGCCTCCCAACTGGATTGGTTTTCCGGTGACAATTCCTGGCTCGTAACCATGATCCTTAGAATGGGCTTCCATGATCCAGGCCATTTCCCGGGGACTGGTTCCCATATCAGGGGCAGGGATATCCCGATCTGGCCCCAGCATTTCATCTAATCGATCCACAAACCGTTTGGTAAGAACTTCCAGCTCAGAACTGTTCAACTCATGAGGGTTGCAATTGATTCCTCCTTTGGCACCGCCGAAGGGAATATCAACCAGCGCACACTTCCAGGTCATCACAGAAGCCAGATCTCGAAAGTGAGCCAGGTCGACATCCGGGTGAAATCGCAGTCCCCCCTTAAAAGGTCCGCGACTGTGATTATGCTGTACGCGAAAACCGGTGTAGAGTTTCAAGCCTCCTTCATGACAGACCAGGGGCAGTCCAAATTTGACCTCGCGATAAGGGGTGATCATCAGGTGCCGCATTTCATCACTGACTCCCAGGCGGTCCAGGGCCTGGTGTAGAAACGGGCTGATAGCTGATTCCATTTTAGTTTCGTCCTTCTTTTTCCTCGAATCGAATGAACTCAGTTGTGCGACTCGCGATACCATACTTGTGGCGGCTGGCTGGCATAATTAGGAATCAGTGCGAACATCAGCAGCAACAGCCCGGTCAGAATGTAGTTCTGCAGTGCCGGAATCACCTGTTCGGGACTGGCAAAACGCCCGTAACAGATCATCAAAATCGCCAGAAAAGCGGTTGCCAGATGGATGTGTCGCAAAGGCTGCCAGTAAGAAAGCAGCGCAAACGAAATGATCAACAATGCGCAGAGCCAGTCCATAAACCAGAGCATGGTTTGTGACTCAGCATGTCCGAAAACAAACGGACTGATCGCCAGCCAGCAACCCAGCATGATTTCCACAACGCGCGACCACATCAGGTGCTCCTTTTTGCTGTTTTCAAAGCAGCGGTTACCATTTCACTGGCGATCTCGTCGGCGATCTCAGAGGGCTTGCCCCACAAAACGGACCAGACCAGTCGTTTGTCGTGTGTTCTTTTCCAGACCCGATACAGCAGCTTGAGAGAAGCAAATACTTCATCATAGGCCATGACCACCAGGATCAGCGAAATCAACGCTGTCAGCAGACAGAGGAAGCACCATTGTCCTACGATGGTTCCCTGGCAGATGACCAGGATGGCGCTGACCACTCCCAGCGGAATCACATCAATCCCAAACAGGATGACCAGCCAGGGGCGATACTGCCAGCGACGCGTCGATCCGGCCAGGCCAAAGATGGCATCACCGAGGTAAGCTAACGCACCCAGTGCTGCATCGGGGATGCCGAACCAGCGATGCATTCTTAACGCCACATCGGATTCCAGAACAAGTCGTGTCTGTTCTCCAAAGACAGGATCCCAGGGGGCATCAATCAAATGCCATTGAAACAACGCCATGTGTGTCGCCATGACAAATGCAATGATGGCGAGAATACAAATCGGAATCCGTTGCGACCAGGCTGACGGGTTATAATCAAACGGGGCAACGGCGACATTCAGGTCTGCCTGCTCCGCCGGAAAACCTTTGAGCGTGAGCTGGCTCATTTCCGAGTCCCCGCTGAATCTTCCTGATTGAGTTCTTCCGGAACGGGTAAGCCGTTAATCTGGTACCAGCGTTCCGGATCTGACTTGAGTCGTTCGGTCATTTCCGGGAGGGAATTGCGTAACTGGTGTTTTGGCTCCCATTCCAGAAATTCACGGGCATGCTGGATGCAGACCGGATAGTTCTGATCCGCCAGATCAATCATCCACGGCTTAATGAACGGGGCATCTTCCTCATTCGAGATCTGATCCTTAACCCAGGCACCCGCTTTGGCGGCCATCTTCGGAATCCGAATCGCGGGCCACTGGTCCCCATGCAGATACAGTCCCAGTTTATCCTGCAGTTCTTCGTAACTCATCAGATCCTCTTCGCCGATGATGAACAGGCTATGCAGAGGCAGATTGATTCTCTTTTCCACGACTGCCTGGAAGCAGGCAACCAGATCATCCAGGTGCAGGAATGACTGTCCGCAGCTCAGATCACCCGGGAAGAAATAACTTTCCAGCTGTTTTTCATAGACACGGGCGATCTGTTGAGAGATGGGGATGGAGTGACAGTCTTCATCATACACGCCCGCCAGACGCAGAATGACGGTAGGAATTCCCTTTGCTTCTTTCTGGATGACTTCTTCCGCAGCCAGTTTGGACTTTGGATAGTCCCACTCGGCATTGAGGGGAGACGTCTCATTGATCGGCTGACCCTTTTCAGAAGAAGCCTGTACCAGCAGTGAACTGGAAAATACAAACTGCTGGACTGTAAAGTTCTGAAGTCCGTGGAGTAATCGCCTGGTCCCTTCCACTGTCAGATCCTCGTAGAGGGGGCTCGGTTCACCAGAAAAGTCATAGTAGGCAGCCAGGTGAATGACACTGGCAATGCGATCACCGTGTCTCTGTTTCAGATTTTCCAGTGCGCGGGAGACGGCGGCATCGTCTGTCAGATCGCAGGGAATCCAGTCCGCCTGATGTTGTTCAGCCGGTAGAGGTTCCAGGTCGAAAGCGACGACATCATATTCTTCAGAAAACGTATTAACCAGTCGAGAACCGATCAGACCTTCGGCACCAGTGATTAATAGCACAGGTTTTTTTTGTATTGATTGATTCATGTTTTGCTCTCTTTCAATTGAGGTGAATAAAGCAAGATCACAGGAAAGTTACGCAACTGGAATGCCAACCATGTATTTTTGATCTGAAAACCTGCTGCAGCTGCAGTGATCAGCAATGCCTTAGCATCACATGGGTCAGGTTTGATATGAACCCGCACAGGTAATGGAAAGTGATCCTCAGCAGAGGAGACGAGACGATGCTCCGCTGGCGTATTTATGATTTTTTGTGCAATGGGGTAACGCAGTGACAGAATATCCGACAGTTTGTCGTATGGGGTGATCTGTGAGCGTTCAGAGTGGTCGTAAAACTGCCACAGTAGATTCGTCGAAAGTGCTGAAATCATTAGCTTTTCGAAATGGCACATGCTTTGCAAAACGTTCAACCCACTATTATCAAACTTTCATGGGGGAGCGGAGCATGTTGAAACAACAGACAATTCTAATCATAGAAAATACAACACCAGGGCGAGCTGTTCTATCTGATTTTTTAACCCAGCATAATTTTCATTCCATTACAGTCAGTCAGGAACAACTGGCTGTTCACCAGATCGAACAGAGTGTGGACCTGGTTCTGATTGATCTCGATCAGGGCGATCAGGATGCTCTGCAACAGCTACGATACTGGAAAAATCATAAACCGGAAACACCCTGTATTCTGGTGTCGAGTTCGGACAATATCGATACCGCAGTCGCAGCGATGAAGCAGGGGGCGGCTGATTATCTTCGTAAGCCGGTAAATTCCCAGAAACTGATCCAATCCGTTATTACCTGTATGCGTTCCACCCGGAATGCTGCGCCTGCTGTGAGTGCCTCCCAGCACAGACCTTCGCAACGTGGTTTTGAAAACATAGTGGGCCAATCCGGGGCGATGCAGGAAATATTTGAGGATGCCCGACGTGTGGCGCAGACAGACAGCACCGTGTTAATAACAGGTGAATCAGGCACAGGAAAAGAACTGATTGCCGAGGCCATTCATCGTAACAGCCCGCGGGCAGCAGAACCGTTTGTGACCGTGAATATGGCCGCCGTTCCGGAACACCTGGTCGAGAGCGAATTGTTCGGTCATACGAAAGGTTCGTTTACCGGCGCGACTGAATCCCGTCGGGGACGTTTTGAAGCAGCCCATCATGGTACTCTGTTTATCGATGAGATCGGTGATTTTAAATTGGAATCGCAGGCCAAGCTGTTGCGGGTTCTGGAAAATCACACGATCACGCCGATCGGCAGTAACCAGGATCGACATGTCAACGTACGAGTGGTCGCTGCAACCAGCCACCATCTGGAAAAGCTGGTTGAAAAAGGACGATTCCGGGAAGACCTGTATTACCGTTTGAATGTGATCAACTTGAAGCTGCCTCCCCTGCGTGAGCGGAACGAAGATATTGCACTACTGGTAGACAGCTTTATGAACCAGATCTGTCAACAGATTCAGCGGGAAAGACCGGAGTTGTCTGCGGAACTGCATCAATACCTGGTAAATCATACCTGGCCGGGAAATGTGAGGCAGCTGCGCAACTGTCTGGAAAGCATGGTGGTTCTCTCAAAATCTGGCCGGTTGACACTGGATGATCTACCTGACATGTTGCGGAATGGAGAGGGAGTCCATGATGGAATCGTCATTCCTGAAGGCATCCGTCTGGAAGAACTGGAACGTACGGCGATTCAGCAGACTTTGAGCCGAAATCATGGCAACCGCACACATTCCGCAAAATCTCTTGGTATGTCTGTCAGAACCCTGCAGAGAAAGCTCAAAGCTTGGGGAATCCGGGAACAAGCCAACTCCTTCGCACGAAATGGCAGCTCTTGATCGAGTCACATTGAATGATTAGAAAGCGAGTCGAGAAATACTGCGGTTGTCAAAATTGCTGTATCATCTATAAATCAGAACAATGGCTCAGATTTCTTTACTCCCATTTCAATCGAAAGCCTGATTATGTTTGGCTGGTTGCGTCGTGATCCGCGGAAAAAACTGGAAACTCAATATGCGCAGAAGCTGGAACAGGCCCGGGATGCCCAGCGTAATGGAAACATTCAGGGCTATGCGCAACTGATGTCGGAAGCGGAAGGAATTCTGCAGCAAATCGACAGTTTACCTGCATCGACCTCGGAAGCAGGCAAATAAAACAGCAGGATCTGTTTAATTTTTTAAGGTCACTGCAAACACCTCGGCGTGATCCAGATGCAGTCGCAGCATATATTTGCCAGCAGGCAGATCCTTCAAGGTCTGCTTTTTCCAGCCAACGGGATGCGTCAGGGAATCACCGGTTAAAGGCTTTGCGTCTGTTTTCGAAAAGCCGGGAACCCGGAAGCCGGCGGCTGTTAACAGTTCCACCTGGATTTTGCCCTTCGTTGCGTCCGCATTTACGGTGATCTCCTGAATGTCTTTCAGGTCCAGTGGCTTGAGTGTGACCTGTCCTATATTTTTCAGCGGTTTTTTTAAGGTGGACTGAGCGCTCAGTTCCACGGGGCGAATTCCCGCAAAGCGGTCCAGAGGCAGCGTTGCCAGTCCCACACCACTCTGCTGGCTGGCATCGGTCAGTTTCGATCCTCCCCCAATCGCACCACTGGTATAGCCTCCAAAATAAAAGCGAATTGAATCCTGCAGGAATACAGGCGTGGCATTCGTGAAAATGCCTCCGCTCGAAAATGGCTGTTGTGGAATGAACGAGAGTTCGCGACAGGGACGGTCCCAGTGGATGCCGTCGCGGCTGATCATCAGTTCGATATGCATTAAATCCGCTTTCGCTCCGACTGCTTCGCCGCGGGCGCGCAGAATCTGATTCAGGCAGAAATAACAATCGTTATAAAAGAAAACCGGCGAGTTATGAAATTCCGTGTTGGCAGCATCTTCGTCATCGGGCGAACAGACAATTTCGGGGGCCGACCAGGAGAGAAAATCCTTGCTGCTGGAACGGGCCATCGCGTGTTTCCAGGCCAGTCCTCCATCCGGTCCGTTCAACCAGCATTTTCCGTAGACGGCGTACTCTTTCTGTTTCGGATCATAAAACACGTCGACCGCATCGGACATCGACAGCGGCAGCAGCCACTGTTTGCGCATGAAGTTTTTACGTTTGTCCCACTGTTCCTTATACGGATCTTCTTCAGTGAAGAGGGGTTGTAGTGTGCGTCCGCCATAGGCGGTCTGGTTGAGCGGATTGCGTGACGATTTTGTCCAGTGGATACCATCGGGAGAAAAGGCGGCATGCCATCCGGGCCATTCCTGCTGATTTTCATCGGGAGAGAAATCGTAATACAGCATCTTATACCGTCGAGCAGGATCTGTTTCACCCGGTTCGTACAGAACTGAATTGCAGTACCGGTCTCCATAGCCTCCCGATGCCAGCAGTATGATATTGGTTTCCGGAAAAGATCCCTCCCAGGGTTTGCGGTCGGTTTTGAAATCGTGCAGTTTCAACATCGGCTTGGTAAAGTGGATGCCATCTTCCGATTCGGCATAGCAGACCACGCAGCGATGCGTTTTGCGCGGGTCGCGTTCACCGGCATACGCCTGGTACCACAACTGGTAGAGACCCGTCTGGGGATTACGATAAATCGAAGACCAGGCGATGGCCAGTTCCCACGGCTGATCTTCCCGTACGACCGGATTTTCTGCATATGCATTCGCATGATGAAAAACGCGCCTGGTCCCCGCGCGATATAATACGTGATGATCATCTACGAGTAACAGTGTTTTCTCACTGGAACCCGGTTCGGCTGCGTGTGAGACGGAGACGGTAATCAGCGGACAGACGAGGAACAGGCTCAGTTGGAAACAAAGTCGTGCGATTTTCAACATCGAGGGGTGTCCTGTATTACAAGAGGATTATTGCATTGCCTTTTCGAAAAAGTCGGCAGCCTGGATCTGCACGCTGCGCATGACTTCATCCGAGTGCGCGAGGTCATCCAGTATGATCAGCTCACATTGAAACTGCTTTTCTGTTAAGCGTTCAGCCAGTTTCTGACTGTGGCGGGGCAGCACGGTGCGGTCTTTGAGTCCATGGATCAGCATCACGGGGATTTTCTGAAATGTATCGACATTCTGAATTGCTGAGCTCACGTGATATGCGTCGGGAACCTGTTGAGGCGAGCCACCATACGCGGCAGAAACTGGCTTGGCATAGCGGGGATTCTCTCTAATCCAGTCAGCGAAATCTGTCATCGGCATCACGGCGCAAACGGAACGGATCAGATCAGGGCGATGCAGGGTGTAAGCGAGAGACGAGCCGCCCCCCATACTGGTGCCCATAATGTGTACGCGGCGCTGAGAAATCTTCTGTGCGGTAAGGACCTGTGCGGTCACGCCATCCAGCGCCTGTTTCGCGGCTGCATTCATGAAGTGCAGTTTTCCCAGTTCGGGGACGACCACGTAAAATCCGCGGCGGGAGAGTTCTTTGCGCAATTTCTGATAAGGTTTGCGTGAATAATTATAGCTCTTGAGTGATCCCCCGGCACCGTGCAGATAGATTAACAGCGAAGTCGGTTGTGAGTCTGATTTCTTAACTGGGTGGTACAGCAGATAAGGAGTGATTTTGCCCGTTTGTGGATCTGAGTACTGATGCCGCGTGATCTTTTCAGTGAAAGTCTCATCCGTTTCAGCAGTGAAGAGTGCGGAAGAACAGAATCCGATCAGAATTGCTGTGGTTGTTGCAATTCGAAACCAAACGGGAATAACGAAATATGGATTCATGCTGAAACTCGTTCGAGAGATTTGGTTGTCGTATTCAGGACTGGATCATCGCTTTCAATTCCACTTTCAGTTCGTTGAGACGGGCGAGCATCTCCTGGATAGCCCGCTGATGACGGTCGAGATCTGCCGACCCTTCCCGCAGGGGATCAAGCACGATCGCTTCATGTTTGAGATACTGTTCGCAGGCATAAGGAACAGCCGCAGCGACTTCAGGTGGAATGATGACCACGCCATTACAGTCGCCGTGCAGTAAATCGCCGGGATGAATGGTGAGTCCACCCACTTCGACAGGGACGCCGGTCGCTTCGAAGTGGCAGTACCCGTGTCCGCTCATAATACCATTGCTGAAACAGGGGAATTCGAGGGCGCGGACATTATCAATATCTCGGGCGGCGCCGGAGGTGATCAGGCCGACCGCGCCAAAAGTTTTATAGGTCAGGCACATCCCGTCGCCGAACGTCGCGCCAGCCGGCTGATCGTCCAGATCCTGGAAGACCACCACCGCGGGACCAGGTAACTCTGCGAAGGAACTAATGAGTCGCGCCGGGATGCCGGGGTCGATCGAACTGTCCACTGGAGCAGACGAACGAAAGGTGGTCGTCGCCGCATAACCGACCATTGGCGGCAGTTCCGGGAAGCAGGCGGCGATTTCCCGATTCATATATCCCACAGCTCGAGATCGGATCTCGAACAGTTCAATTGCGTTGCAGACTGTCGGGGTATCATAACGTCGTAATTCTGCCAGATCGGGGAGGGCAAGCATGATTGTTCTCAAAAATTGATTTGACATTGAAATCAGAATAGATACTATTTAATCATAAAAAAGTCAGTTGTAAATCAAAAAAACAGTCTTTAGTAGAAAATAAATAGTATATATGTCTGCCGAAATCAATTACCAGATTACCCAGTCTGACGATCTGGCAGAACGGATTCGGGAGCGAATTCAGTCCGAACGACTCGCAGACGGGGCGTTTTTCATGACCGAATCCGATCTGGCAGAAGAGTATCAGGTTTCTCGAACTGTCGCCCGGGAAGCAGTCAGCCGACTGACGGCTATTGGCCTGCTGGAAGGTCGCAAACGCATCGGCCTGATTGTACGCCGTCCCGATCCACTGCGGCTGCTGCAACTGGGACTGCCTTCTCTGTTTGATTCGGAACAGGATGTTTCCGAGTTATCGATGCTGCGGTATGTAGTCGAAATGGGAGCCGTAGATCTGGCGATTCGTAATGGCAGTGATGAGCAATGCCAGCAGCTCTGTGAACTGGCAGGTGAACTGGCAGCCGCGATTCGCAGTGATCAGGCGGAACGGATTGCAGAACTGGACATTACCTTTCACTCGCTACTCTTGCAGATGACGTCATCCAAATTGATTGCCGGCATGCAGCGGGTGCTGGTCAATTTCTTTCAATCGGTCTATCAGGAATATCAGTCCGATGAAACCACGGGCGAACGAATGATCTGGGAACACCAGGAGCTGGCAGTCGCGATTCGGGATCGCGATTCCAACCGGGCCCGTACGATGATGCAGATGCAGTCGCGTAACTGGCTGAATCAGAACAAGACTACTTGAAAATAATCCTGCAGATTATGCCTGAGGAATAATTTTATGAAAACGTGCTCGAAGAGACTGTTACTGGCTCTGGGTTTCGTAATGCAGACGGCAACGCTGTCGGCAGCTGAACCCGCTGTCGAACTTCATAAAACGAAAGCAGGAACGGAATTCGCAACCTGGGGACCGTTGCCGGACCAGCCTAAGCCGACATTCTTCATCCTGGCGGGGACAATGGAGAGTACGCTGGGCAGTCCCTATTTTCGACAGTGTGGCAACCAGCTGGCGGATGCCGGTTACCTGCTGGTCTCGGTCGATATTCCCTGTCACGGCAAACAGCATCGACCTCCCGAGCCTACGGGGTTAAGTGGCTGGGCTTATCGTTGTGAGCAGGGGGATGACTTCGTTGCCGATAATAACCGTCGGCTCAGTCAGGTACTTGATGAACTGATTGCCGGCGGTCAGACCAATCCGGACTATGTCGGTGTGTGTGGAACATCGCGGGGCGGTTACCTGGCGTTGCAGTTTGCAGCCCACGATCCCCGGGTGAAAGGAGTTGCCGCGTTTGCACCGGTGACAGACCTGACCGTCTTAAACGAATTCAAATCGCGTTCCAAAAATGAAATGGTGCAGTCGTTGAGTATGATTCGAAATTCGGAAAAACTTGCGGGGCGGCCCGTCTGGATTGTCATTGGCGATCGTGATGTGCGCGTCGGAACAGACGAATGCGTTGATCTGGCCCGCAGTATTACCAAGGCCGGACTGGAGAAAGGGGGGCAGAGCCAGGTCGATTTGCATGTGATTGCAGAGCCAAAAGGGCACACGGTTCCTGCGGGCTCTACTGATCTGGCGGCGAACTGGTTTCTGAAACGAGTGGGTACGCCTGATAACCCGCCAGCGAAATAAATGAATCTTTTCACAAGAGCGTTTTTCATGCGAAGATACTTCCTAAATCTGAATGGAGCTGGCTCCCGTTACCTGTCAGCAGTCCTGGTTCTGCTGGTCAGTAGCACTGCCGCTGCCCGCGACATTCATGTCGACCCGGACAAGGGGAATGACGCAGCGAGTGAAGGACCGCTCAAAACAATTCGGCAGGCAATTCGCATTGCGGAACCTGGTGACACGATTCATCTGCTGCCTACAGTTTATCATGAGTACGCGGGCTTTTATGGCAAGCAGGGAACACCGGAGAAGCCGATCACCCTCGACGGACATGGTGCGACCCTGGAAGGTTCCGATCCGATCGATGTGACACTGTGGGCAGAAGTCAAGCCGGACCTGTATCGCTGTGAGAATCTGATGCCTGCATTGAGCGATGCAATTTTACAGCGCTGGTTTTTTCTCTGGAACGGTAAGATGGTACACATGGGCCGCACATCGAAAGGACCCAGCAAAGATTTCAAAAAGCCTGAAGATCTGCAGCCGGGGGAATGGACGTTTGTGAAACAGACAGCACCAGCCGGGCAGACAGAACCGGCAGAAAAGAGTTCTCAGGTCACCGGTGCCTTTTATTTAAAACTCTCGTCGGGAGCCCAGCTGAGTGAGCAGAATCTTCGTATCCCGGTACGATCCGCCGGCGTGCAGTTTGGTGGTTCGGGAAAGAATCACAACGCGCATCTGGTGATTCGCAATCTGACCTGCACTCATCCCTATAACGACGGATTTAATATTCACGGACATTGTGAAAATGTGCTGTTTGAAAATATCCGCGCGATTGAATGTGGTGATGACGGGATCAGTGCCCACGAAACAGCCGAATACCGCGTCGATGGTTTTGTGTCGATTGGGAACTCGACAGGGATCTGTGACACCGGAGCCAGCCGAACCAGTTACAACCGGGTCTTTATCCGCGACTGTCTGGGCTTCGATCTGTTTTTTCTGGATACGGGCCGCTATACGCTGACCAATTCGGTCATACTTTCTTCGGCGGTACGAACACTGACACTGGTGGGCCGCGATGATCCGGATCAACCCTGTTCGCTGACCATGAAGAATGTCTTCATCCGCCGGGTGGCCGGTAAAAACGAAGTGCGTGTCTCCCGCAACTCTAGATTGGACGCCAGCCATGTGACGCTGATGGGACTGAACTTTCAGGCAACCGGCGGTGAGGTGAGTCTGTTTGATTCGCTGATTGTCAGTGCGGCTGTTCAGCCTGCTTCACACGCGGCGTACGACTATCTGGCGGCAGAGAATAATACAGAAGAACCATTAAAGCCAGAACTGCTGATTTGGAAAGATGTCAAATGGACGGCTGACCGAAACTGCTATGAACTGCAGAGCCTGCGAGTTGATAAAACTTTTTTTACTCCCGCACAGTTTAATCAGTTTCAACGGCTGACCGGACAGGAACAGCAATCAAAGTGGATCAGCAGTGTCACTGCTGAGACCGGATTCGGTGCTGATCTGGCAAAACTGAAACAGTCTACCATCCCAGAAAATGAACTTGAAACTCAACGTGTACGAACTCTCCTTCCCTGATGAACCTGAATAAAACGAAAGAGAAACGATGCCTGCCTCACCATTCTCTACTTTAAAACGATGCATGACAGCCTGTCTGTCAATTGTATTACTCTTGGGAGTATCTGCCGGGCTGTCCGCCCAGACGGTTTCAGTGGACCGCGGTCCGGAAGTGGACGAAGCGGTCTTCTTCCCATTCGATGACCACGCGATTCCCTGGCGAAACAATCTGCAGCTGACACCAGTGACGGCGGAGAAACATCCGGCGAATCCCGTGCTGCGTCGTGGACCGGAAGGCGCCCCCGATCACGGACATGCGATTCTATACGGCAGTGTGATGTACATGGACGGGAAATTTCGCATGTGGTACCTGGGGATGTTCGAGACCGCGATCAAAAGTGGCCAGGCGCCCGGCTGGTGGCGGCCCATGTGTTATGCCGAGAGTGATGACGGGATTCACTGGACGAAACCGAAACTCAATCTGGTGGAATTCAATGGAAATAAACAGAACAATATCTGTCTGATCAAGTCAGAAGTCCCCGCGCTGGTCAAGGTGAATGATTTTCTCAGTGTGATGTATGATGCCAATGACCCTGACCCGAAGCGCCGTTTTAAATGTGTCTATATAGCACATCCCCCGTTTGCCGAGGTGCGTGGCGGGCGGAGTAAAATCGGGCCGAACGAAAGTCGCTGGGGGGCTTTCGTCGCCGCGACCAGTGCCGATGGCTTAACGTGGGATGTTGTTGGTGACCGTCCCATGAATGCCGGAGGCGAACGATTCGAAGTCTCCAGCCTGTATCAGTTCGGAAACTTTTATTATGCCAATGGTCAGCTGCTTTCGCCCTGGACCTGGCGGATGGACGGGTCTGATGTCGGTCGGGTGATGCTGGCTTACCGATCTTCCGATTTCGATCACTGGTCCCGCGCGAAAGCGCTTTCGTTCGCACGGCCGGGCCAGTTGACCGCGAAACCCATTCCCGGTCAGCAGACACACATGGGGGCAGGAATCTGGAATCGGGGGAATGTGCTGGTCGGTCTGTACGGCATGTGGCAGGATGCACCGAAGAAACCACCAAAAGGCGAACATTGGAACAAAGGAGTGACAATTGATCTGGGACTGGTCGTCAGCGATGATGGCATTCACTTCCGGGAGCCTGTACCCGATCATAGTGTCATTGACCGAGGTAAGCAGGGTGAGTGGGATGATATCGCGCTGCTGCAGGGGCATGCATTTGTGAATCGGGGTGATAAAACATTGATGTGGTATTCCCACTGGGATACCGGTGGAAAACTCAAGAGTATGGAGATCGGACTGGCAACACTCAGACGGGACGGTTTTGGTTATCTCTCACCCAGGGTCGAAGACAGCTTAGCACACTTCGTGACGGCTCCCTTTGAAATCAGGGGAGAACTCCAACTGTTTGTGAATGTGGAAGGGGTCTCAACAGAGAATCCCTTAAAAGTGGAGCTGGTCGATGAATTCGACAAACCTCTGCCCGGTTACTCCGGTAAAGATGCTGCCCGCATCACGCAACCGGGAACCCGTACGCCGATTATCTGGTCTGGAAACAATCCGTTACCGGCCGGCAAAAAACTGGCAGCACGGGTTACATTTCCCCATTCCACAGAGACAAAGTTTTATGCATTGTATGCAGGCAAGTAATGCTGTCCGTGAAGTCTCAGTCCGACTCTTTGGGGGCGGGCCAGTTGAGGTGCTTGTGTAAGAAGTCATACGAACCCTGTTCGTGAATGGCATGCGGGCCTTTGATGAATTCGAGTTCCTGACGATCGCCGATGCCCAGTTGAGCCTGGTAGAGAAATCGTACCTTGGCATATTCCTGTGCGACGCGGTCATCAGGTTCGACGCCATCAAAGTGTCCGCGTTCGACCATGAAGGGACGCGGGCAGATAAGGGCGGCCATCTCGGCGTAGTTGAAGGTACTGCCCAGGTTCCATTCGAAGATTTCGTATTCCCCTTTGTTGGCATAACTGTAACGCAGCGAGCGCTGGTCGGTGGCGGCGTTCTTCCAGACCCATTCACCGAAGTCAGCTGAGCAGATCGACAGGGCATAGTTCTTGACCAGCGGAGGAATTCGCATGGCTGATTTTCCGCCATAAGAAATTCCGTAGAAGCCGATTCGTTTTTCATCGACAAACGGCAGTGTCGAAAGCCAGTCGGTGATCTGCTGATGCTGGGGGACTGCGATGGAAAACAGGGTTCGGCCGATGGACTGGGATTTGAACTGCAGTGTGCGAAAGCGATCGAACAGCACATACGGGTTCTGAGGAGCGAAGGTGATGAAACCCCGTTCTGCCAGATGCGTGGCGAACGATTTATAAGCGCGGTATCCTTCTTCTCCGACCGTATGCTGGGGACGTCCTTCCAGTCCATGCTGGCAGACGACGACAGGCCGCTGTTCTGATCCATCCAACTTCATGTCTTTGGGTAAGGTCAGAATGCCATAGGCGGTGACGT
The DNA here is from genome assembly GCF_008298035.1 of Gimesia maris. NCBI lineage: Bacteria > Pseudomonadati > Planctomycetota > Planctomycetia > Planctomycetales > Planctomycetaceae > Gimesia > Gimesia maris. Next base: position 5,475,302 of record NZ_CP042910.1, on the reverse strand, counting down.
CGGGGAAGACATCCATTTCGACTTCGTAGCTGATCGTCTTTGGACCGACCTGGAATTTTCGGCTGCGGGCATTATCGGGCAGCAGTTCCAGGTCAAAAGCACCGATCACGTCATCGCGAAAGATCTTCCGATAGGGTTCCACAGATTTTTCAAAGTTTTCCAGCGAATCGGTTTTAAGGTCCTTCATGAATTCGATGCGGCTTTCGTAGGCCAACTGCAGCAGACGCTGATTATGCCTGAGGATTTCTGCCAGCTGATCGTCGTGTCGTTTGTTTGCCTGTGCGCGTGATTTGAGTTCAAGTGGTTTGGAGACCGCTGCCAGTCTGGCATCAGCGTCCAGGCTCTGAATCAAAGCTGTCAGTGTTTCCTGAGAGACGGGGACCTGCGAATCCACGAGTGTCAGAGTGGGTGCCTGTGGTTTCAACGCAGCGGTGAATTCCCGGGCGCGGGCGACTTCGGTTTTGACTTCGTCTTTATCGGGGACCAGTAACCGTCCCGGCTTGCCTTTCAGGGGGGGATAACCATCCTGCTTGGCTTCGAGTTCGCCCCAGGCTGTTGTGCGAAAACCGTATTCGGGATATTTGCCCGATTCGATGATCAAAGTCCGCGGAGCGACGAGGCTGGCGATTTCCGCATCACCGAATACATTGAGCAGGCCGAAGACATTCCGGTCAGCAGGTTCTTCCCAGAGAAACTGTCGCGAACTGAAATAACCGCAGACAGCCGCGGCATCGATCCGCGGATCCAGGGCTGCCGCATATAATGCCAGCCGTCCCCCTTCACCCCAGCCGATGACTCCGACAGGGCGTTTCTCATCACCACTGGTCTGTTTGAGAATACTCACGCCCGCCATGACTTTCTGAGTTTCATAACCGGCCAGTGTGCGACCCAGTTCGAAAGAAGGCCGGTGCGCCCATTCGCGGTTGCTCATCTTCCATTGATTGGTTTCCCGATTGATCAGCGTGGGAATCAACACGCGAAAACCGGAACGTACCAGTTGCCGCGCATAGGCATCAGCCGGATTTTTCGCATAGACCAGGTCTTCAGGGATCTGCTCGGCTTCGGGGATCGCAACGATGTCGCCACGAATCTTTCCTTTGGGGACCAGCAGCAGGCCTGTACCCTGCATGTCATCCAGTGTCGGCCAACTGACTTCGTACAGAGTGAATTCGTCCGATGGCTGGTCGGAAGAATCGCCAATATAAGAGATGCGTCCGGTAATCAGCGGATCAGTCATGCCGAGCATCGCGGAAAGTTCCGACTGTTTGTCGGCGATCGATTTGGTATAGGCTTCCGGAGAAGAGAGATCCCGGTTCCACAGCTCAGGTCGTTCATTCGCTGCCTGCGCGATCTGTTTGAGCAGAAACTTATCGATGCCGGCAATCATTTTTTCGCTCAGATCGCCTGGAAAGATGAGTGGTTTTGTATGAGGCAGAGGTCGGGGATCGGGGGCTGGCTGCAATACGGCCCAGGGAGGTGTTTCTGTTTTTTCACCTGCAATTGACTGAGAGAGGAAAAGTGTCAACAGGCTGACTGCAAGCGAGGCGAAGGTGACAAGAGTGGTCAATCGAAGTATGCTTATGATTTTCATGGAGATTCCCTGGCTGGATTCAGTTCCGTGTCTCGTGAGGATCCGTATTGGTTGATGATACCCCTGTCACTGCTGCAGGGGCAATCAATTCATCTGTTTTTTTCTGATTTGTAAGATCAGGCAGAATGAAAATCTGCTGCTTATCATCAGATAGAAACGATCTGGTCTGGTATATGCTTTGTCTTACCTGGTCGCACTGTGGCATAATCTTTTGAGATTGAAGTGAAAACTCTTTTTTGTAATGCATGTTTCGGAAGCGGGAGTTAATGAATGATGACAGCAAGCAGGGTGCTGGTTTTTCTACTGGTTACTGGAGTCTGTTCTCTCGTCTGTGTTGCGCAAGAAAAAACGCCTGAAGAGCCTGTCAATCCACCGCCGGCGGAGTCGCTGCCAGCTCCGAAAGCGGTCAATGTGACGCCCGAAGTCGCTGACTCTGAAATCTCAACCCGGTTGACTCGGATTCTCAAAGCCACCGAGTGGTTTGAAGACCCGCTTGTCGAAGTCGATGAGGGAGTCGCCTTTCTAACTGGTTCCACCAATGATGAGAAATACCGCCAATGGGCCGGCGATCTTTCCCGGAATACACAGGATGTGGTCGCTGTCGTCAACCGGATTGAAATCAGGCAGCCGGACCTGTTTGATTTGAGTGCCTCGTATAGTACGGTCAAATCCATCATGCGTAAGACGGTACAGTCCATTCCCATCATCCTGGCGGCGCTGCTGGTGCTGTTGTTTACGTTTCTTGCGATGTATATTTCAGGCCATGTTGCCGATTACACGATTCTCAGCCGGTTTCAAAATAAACTGCTGCGTGGCGTGGTTCGCAAAGGGTTGTTACTGCTGGTCTTTCTGCTGGGAATTTACCTGGTGCTGCAGATTGCCGGTCTGACGCGGCTGGCAGCAACGGTACTGGGGGGAACGGGTTTATTCGGCCTGATTGTCGGGATCGCGTTTCGGGATATTGCGGAGAATTTCCTTGCCAGCATTCTGATCAGCATGCAGAACCCGTTTCGCTATGGTGACCTGATTGAAGTGGAAGGGATTCAGGGGTATGTACAACGTGTGAATACGCGTGGAACCCTGCTGATGTCGCTGGACGGCAATCATATTCAGATCCCGAACTCAATTATCTATAAAAGTAAGATTCTGAATTTTACCTCGAACCCCAAAGTGCGGCTCGATTTTATGGTGGGGGTGGGCTACGACGTTCCCATTAACGAAGCGCAATCGATCGCTAAAGAAATATTGGAATCGCATCCGGCTGTTCTGGACGATCCCGAACCGACGGTGCTGGTCGAGGGACTGGGGTCTTCGACTGTCAATCTGCGTCTGTATTACTGGATCGACGGTCACAAATTCAGTGTCTTGAAAGTCAATTCCTCGATGATGCGACTGGTGAAGACGAAGTTTGAAGAGCGGGGATTCTCCATGCCGGACGACGCACGAGAAGTGATCTTTCCCCAGGGAGTGCCTGTGACAATGGTGTCCGCAGAGGAAGCAGCAGCCGCAAAACAGGCTCCCTCTCAGCAACCGGTTCAACAACCATCCCGCTCACCGGTTGAGATTCAAGATGAGGAGACCGTGACCGATGCGGAAGGCAGCCTGGCAAGTGAATATAATGAGCTGGAGCGACAAAGCCAGCAGTCACGCGATCCTGAAGAAGATTCGACGGATCTACTATCTACATGAGCAGATACTGAGAGGCTCGACTGTGTCCAGTTTTATTGTCGTGTCTCCAGGACCATTTGGGTTGAATATAATAGACCGACTGACGCTATGGTTAAATGCGATGCGCTCTGGTGGAAGGTATGTGATTTGTTTCCGGTCAAGCACAGAAAATAATTGATCTTCTGTTCAGAATTCACTAGACTGAGACCGTACCAATTGCATCCTTCGCAGACAGCGGCTCAAGAAAACTGTCGGGGGTGTCTTCGATTGTCACTGACTCCGGTGGAGCTGAATTTATGCTGACAGTGAATGGATATGCGAAACAGGTTTGTTCTGGTCTGACGCGACGCGAAGCGTTGCAGGCTGGCGGTGCGGGATTGTTCGGATTGAGTCTGCCGGGCGTGCTCGCCGCCGAAGAAGTTGCCGGTGCATTTCAGAACGGGCGGGCGAAGTCGGTAATATTCCTGTTTCTGTTTGGTGGCCCCAGTCAGTTGGAATCATTCGATATGAAGCCGGAAGCCTCCAGTGGCATTCGCGGCCCTTTTCATCCCATCGACAGTCGCACACCGGGTCTGCACATCAGCGAGTATCTGCCTCAAACGGCGAACATATCCGACAAGCTCTGCGTGATCCGCACGATGACGCATCCACATAATGATCATAATGCCTGCCATTATATTCAGACGGGTCACAAGTGGACGCGTTCTGCCGCCGATGGGGGTGATGTCAATGCCCGGGGGACGGACTGGCCGGCGATGGGAAGTGTGGTGGAATACCTGTCCCGCCAGAGTCCTGATGCCCACCAGCGAGCGCTGCCCGATTATGTCTATCTGCCCAATCGACTGGGAGTGCTGCAGGGGCTGGAACGAACCGGGCAGCATGCGGGCTGGCTGGGTTCGGCTTATATCGCGTTCGCCACGGATATTCGCAAACGCAATGCCGCAGACAATCCGTACTTCCGCGACTGCACGGATGCGGAACTGGATTTCCGGATTCGCGGTCTGGCGACGAAAGAAGAGATGACCCTGGATCGACTGAACCGTCGCAGCAGTCTGCTGCAGCAGTTTGACCAGGCTAATCGGGATTTTCACGAAGACCATCAATATAAAAACTATGATCGCATCCAGCAGCGGGCGTTGTCACTGGTGACTTCAGAAAAGATGCGGTCCGCGTTTGATATTCAGCAGGAATCAGCAAAACTGCGTGACCGCTACGGGCGGCATCTGTTTGGTCAGTCGACTTTGATGGGGCGGCGGATGATTGAAGCGGGAGCCCGTTTTGTGACCGTCTGCTGGGATGCCCCCGATGGTTACAGCTGGGACTCGCATCGCAGTGCGCATCATCTGCAGCATCACCTGCTGCCCGGATTTGACCAGGCGTATTCCGCGCTGCTGACCGATCTGGAAGAGCGGGGTCTGCTCGATGAAACGCTGGTGGTTGCCGTGGGCGAAATGGGGCGAACTCCCCAAGGGACTGCGGCGTGGGGTCGCGGGCACTGGTCGCATTGTTTTCCCTGTCTGCTGGCGGGCGCGGGAGTGAAGGGGGGAATTGTGTATGGAACTTCCGATGCAGAGGCCGCGTATCCTGTAGACAACCCGGTCACCCCGGAAGACCTGGCGAAGACAATCTACTGGTCGCTGGGCATCGACCCCGAACTGTTTCTGCCCGACCGCGAAGACAGACCGATTCCCATTATCGAAAGCGGCACACCGCTCAAACAGTTGTTTGGGTAAGCTCGCAGCGGGGCCGTTTCCTTAATAGATGTACTGCAGACGTCCGCCGATGACATCAATGGGAAGATCGTCAGTGGTCGCGTTATTAATGAAGCCGTGAACGTAATCAAATTTGACGCTGAGCTGATCACTCAGGTACCAGTTGAGTACCAGTTCGGCGGAGTTCATGCGTCCGCCCGTCACATTTTTATCGTTCAGATTGAGGAAGGTGCCCCGCGCGGCCAGTTCCCAGGCACCCCAGCCGCCGTCAAAAAAGCTGTGCAGCGGTTTGACGGAATCAAAGACGCCTGCCTTGCGATTGTAGGGTTTGGATTCGCCCGTAAAGAACCAGCCGGCCTGGGCGTATCCGCCGTAAAAGACCAGCGGGGGGCCGCCCATCTGATTGACCAGGGCATAGGTGAGTTCGGCCTGATAATTGAAACGGCCATGCGACCCGGCCAGTTCGAAGTTAAACAGGTTGACGCTTTCTGCGGGGACATTACCCGTGTCAACGAGTTGCGGGGGACCTGACGAATTGATGCCCGGTTCCTGGTTGGTGAAGAAGCTCAACTTGGAATCGTAGCGAACCATCTTATCAAACGGCTGCAGGACGCTGTAATTCAAACCGGTGTGCAGCAGATCGCGGCCGTCGTCTTCGTACCAGTGCAGATACGTGGTGCGAGCAGCGAAGCCCTGGCCGTCGGCGTTGTGATTCAGATCGAAGCCTCCCTTGCCGACGAGGAAGCCGGCGAGTGACCAGGTACCCCGTTCTTCTTCCAGCGTGCCATCTGCCCAGATGCCGACCTGCCGAAACGGGGAGAAGGTAAAAAAGGGAGCCCGTTCGGCAAAGGTGAAGTTTTTGGAACTGGTGAGTGCTTCCATCTGGAAAGGGACTTTCGTGGTCCCGACGATCAGGCGATCGGCGTAGGGACGATCACGGAAATCCAGGTAGACATCGCGAGCCGCGGGAGGGGATGTGGCGAATTCGACATCCATTTTATAGCCGACGTCCGTTGCGAGATCTCCTGTCAGCGCGAGCCGCGCACGACGGACGGCGGTGCGGTTATTAATATCCCCGAACGCTGCCATGGACGCCGGTGACTGTTCGAAAGCCGCGGAGTCGATCTGGATGAAGCCACTCAGTTCGCCGGTCGGGTAATCGCCGTGCTCATCCAGGCCGGTTACACAGGGAATGAGTTCTTCGTCACAGGCAGGGAAGGGACTGACGAACGTTGTATCGGTTGGCAGCGAATCGGTGAGAGGCGGCGGCAGTGCGTCTGCGCCTGGTTCCTGCGCCAACAGAGGATTGATATAGAGCGCGAGACAACATCCCAGCAGCGACAACCAGCGTCGGAATCGAGCGGGGTGCCGGAACACATTTCGCGATTGATCCTGCTGTCGTTCCATCGGGCGGGATTTCGAATCTGTGGCCGTGAATGTTAATATTATTGAAACCGAACTGCTGCTGAGGACCTTCCCTGAATCCGGTCTGTCGCGCGCAGGCGCAGACCGTGTCCGCAGCAGCAGGGCTGCTTATTTTATCGGTTACGGGAATTGGAGCACTGCAGCGACAGGAAACGCAGGCCGAAGTACTTTGCTGAAAAGCGGTCAAAGTGAGAAGGTTGCGTTAAAGACCGCGGAAGCTGTGCGGGTTATTCCGGTTGTACGTGATGATGTCCACGTTCAAACAGAATAAATTTCAATTCAAATGATACATAAATAGAGAGGTAAGTGATTGATGTGAAAATGCGAAGTGAAGTCTGATGATTCTTGACTTGGGATCGGTTACCGGGAATTTTTGATTTGTTTAGACGTACTCGGATAAGCTTATTCACTCTTTAAATAATTTATTGACGACGTAGTCTATCCAATTTCAAAAGCGATATTAACATCATCACTATTTTCAGCAGAACTTTTGAAAGCAGTAATTCCACCGTCTGCGGAAATCTTTATCGCTATACCGAGTCTTGCTAATGAAATCGCGGAAGCTCTCCTAGCCCCACCTCTACTACCAGAGGGAACTTTAACAATTGCCCCAACTGCAAGTACATTACCATCGTGATCAATTATTGTTGCACCATCAATTGCCGCGAGTTCTTGCCTTAAACGCCGATCTATCTCGTGGAAAGGTGAATTCACGATTGTATCTATACAATGCGATTTAGGCCCAATTCTTAATTTTAGTAAGTCGTCATTGTGTACTATTTTATTTAGTTGGTGCTTACAACTACTCTTTACGATTGAAATGCAACCACCGGTGCGACTAAATCCTACATCTAAGCAAGTCTCGTAAACTGACATACGTAATTCAGGACTACCAATTCTACCCATTAATTTAGTAATTGAGTCATGAGTATAATGAACCCATTTGCCACTTCTCTTAGCGAATTCTAGATGTCCATTTCGGAAGACTAGAATCTCTCCTCTTCGATTTAAACAAAAGAGCGACTTAGGACCAATTGACCATTGCGCTAATGCAAGCATTCTGTAAGGTGCTATGGAGTTTATTTCTGAGTATGTAACCGCTTCAAATGATGAAATATGTAGATCTGAGTCTACTACTAAAATTGTATCTACGCTAGACGTTAAAACAGCGCTGAAATCCACAGACCAAATTTCATCAAGTGTTGGGCCTCTGCTATCAGTAATACTAGGATCGAAACCAATAGAAGCACTAATATTCTGACCTTCGTAAGTTTGTGATGCCCAGTTCTCAAGTTGTTGGATAATTTTTACACATGTGCCAACCGGTGAATCAGTATGGCCACTGACGTAGTTTGCAATAGATAGAGGGATTAAGCCTTCTAGAAGTTGATTAAAGAAAGTTCTGTTTTGTAGATCAAATATTCCATTTATTACTCCCATAAAGTGAGACATGAAAACTACGTCTGTATGAGAAAATGGCTGACTACGTTGAATTAGCAAACGATAATCAGCGGTTCTACCAGGCCATAGAATGATTTTATTTGGGGTTTTAAACGAAGCGAGATCGACTCTACGGTTTAGCTCAATTGAGTCTGGAAGTAATTCGGTTCCCGGGAACATTGGAAGCAAGTATTTAGATACAATATATCGCAGTCTAGTTTCATCCATTTACAAGTATCCATTTGATAAAAGTAGCTCAGAAATAAAGATAAATATTCTGATTTAAATAATAAAAACAGATTAGGATTTCGATTTTACAGTGGTTTTTCTACTAAGAAAAATTCTAAAAATAATTGAGACGATTTGGCATAGTTTAATATTAAGTTTTAAGATTCTAGTGATGGATCAAAATTGTCTTTATGTCTATAACTAAGGGTTTTAACTATACTAGAACACAATAAGTTTGGCTTGTATATGTTTAGTGAGCCGAAAATAAATGCCAAATTGAAGTAATATCTGATTGTTTTTTGTATCTGAAAATGCTGGTAAAAGCTGTTCCAAAATGAAGATTAATTAGTTTGCCTTCTAAACCGAACCTGAAGTACCCCATGCTGGTTTATGGTTTTTCAGGTGGCTTCATCGGGGTGGTGGTGGGGTATGTTTTAGCATACACCGTCCCGGCGGTGACTAATGTGCTTACCTCTCTGTTGATCGCAGTGGGGGTGAATCCCCGTTGTGAAGCGCTGCTGGGACTGGCTGTTCTGGGCAGTCTCTTCTTTGCGATTGGTTTTATTTCCGGGACAGTGGTCTCTTGCTTCCAATCCGATAAACCGGTTTGAGAGAGACACTGTTGCGGCTGCCTTCGTCTCTAAGCCACGTTAATGGGAGACCAGGATGGGAATTGACTTACTTGATCTGGTATTTCGGGTTGAAAAACGGTTTGAGATTAAAATTCCCCGGGATAAGGTGCATCGGCTTCTGCATGAGGGGAATACTGCTGATCCGCCGGACAATCTCTGGACGGATATTTGCGTGGGTGATTTTGTCGGATTAATCGAAACTCTGGTCGCGGAACAGTACCCTGAGGCTGCGGTGGATGTCTTTGCCGGCGTCAGGTTGGATATTATGGACTGTCTGCAGGTTGAGGAGCAGGAAGTGACGCCGGACGCCTGGCTGGGACGTGATCTGGGGATGGAGTAGCATTCTGATTCGGTGATGTTATATAATCACGGCGATGGTCGGAGACGATCTGTATTTCAGGTACCATTATTCAGAGACCCTGCGATGAAAAAATTAACCGAGCGACAGAAGCATATTGTCAGTTTTATCCGTGTGTTTACCGCGAAGACGGGTTGTGCGCCGACGGTGCGGGAGATTGGTCAGTCGTTTGGGATTAAATCGACCAATGGGGTCTCGGATCATCTCAAGGCGATTGAAGCCAAAGGCCGACTGAAACGGAATCAGTTTATGCCCCGGGGGCTGGAAGTCGTGGAGAATCTGCGGATCCGGTTCTGCGGCGAAGTGCAATAGTCCTGATAGCGTTCAGGGAAAGATCTGCTGTAGCAGTTCAGCGGAGGTAATTCCGGGGGCTGTCTGCGGATTGATGAGATTCTGTTTGCGCTGACCCAGTTTGATATACAGGTCCATTGGTATGTGGAGTCGGTATTGCTGTTCGTCGATCAGCGTGCCGGGGGTGATTTCAGGAAAGCTCTGCAGCTCCTGTTTTGTGCCCCAGCGATTCCAGATCTCTTTTAATTCTGCACCAGTCACACTGCCTGTCATGGTCTCAAAGAGACGATGTCGGGTGAGGAAGTCTGCTTTGGTATAGAATTCGGGTTGATAGCGTTCGAGGTGATTGAAGTCGGTCCCCCACATGCCTCGATCGGCGGGCCCCCACCAGAGTGCAAAGTCAGCCTGGGATTTTTCCTGCATGAGCTGCAGACAGGTGGTCGCGAGGTTGGCCCGGTCGCTATAACGGGCCGGTATCGGCTGGTCTGCATCCGGGAAGCGGATCCAGTTCCAGTCTTTTCCGTATTGCAATTGTCGTGAAATGAGATGCTGTGGATTTTGCGTGAGCAGGTCTGCCTGACTGATGCGATCAAACCCATTGGAGCCAGCCAGGAATGACGCTGGACTCGCGATAACCTGAGTGAGCCCGGCTGCGTCAGTGAAGGGGGCGAGCAGGTAGACCAGACGCTGTGGATGCTCTGGGTGGGGGGCAAGCAGACTGAGTATCTGATTTTCCAGGGGCAATGGCGTACGTTCCCCGGCCAGCAGATAACCCTCTTGAATTTGAATGGGAAGTTTCGGCAGGATCGTCTGGCTGATACTATTTTCCGCGGGAGTACCGACCAGAATTAAATTAGCGTTCGTCTGCTGAGTTTGCGTCAGCTCTCTGTCAGCAATTACGGGAAACAGGTTGGGGATCCGCTCATTAGTGGGGCCACCATAGGATGCGAGCGTTTGTGCCAGGGTTTTCAACAGCTGCGTGCGATCACCGCGAGTGCCGTACACAATGAGTAACGGCTCGCCCTGATACAGGTTGGCAGCAGCACCCGCTTCGTAAGCTCGGGTTGCTGGTTTCGGCAGAGGGTTTCCCTTGATCCAATGGCCTGACTGAAACCTGTAATGCATGTCTGCTGGCAGCCGGGTCTGATCAATCTGGACTGTCTTTACATTGGGAAATGCAGCCAGGTCTAAGGAAAAAACAGCTATGTTATGAGGATGGACGACGACGGTCCGGTCATTGATGGTAGCTGCTACCGATGCCCGCTGGTGTGGATCGATGAACTCCTGAATGGTGAACCAGTAGGAACGCCCCAGTGATATGCTTTCGCATTCGTGGGTGAGAGACAGCGGGGTCGGATTGCGTTTTTGTTTGAAGAGCCAGTCCAGCAGAGGCGCACGTGGTCCTGGTATGGAATGGCCGGCGTCCGGGTATTCTTTGAGAAACATGGGACTGCCCAGGGCTTGCATTCTGTCTGCCTGCACCCGCGCGTTGCAGATGGAAGAGGTCCAGTCTTTGTCACCATGGTGAAAGGCGACCGGCAGATTTTTGAAATTGACAAGCGGGTAGTTGTTGCCGACGCCTCCTAAGGCCAGGACTGCCGCGAATTGATCGGGAAAGCAGGAGGCCAGATGCATGGCGCCACTTCCACCCGCGGAAAATCCAGTGAGATAAATTCGGTCCGGATCGATCGGGTATTTCTGTATCATACAGTCGATGACCTGCATGACGTCGTAAGTAGAAAGTGAACGGTAGCCCCAGAGGCGTCCGCGTGATGGTAATGTGTAAAAAAACGGATACTGGGTGCTCGGTACTGCGTTGAGGCCGACTTTGAGGTCAATCAGTAATGGGTAGCTCTTTCTGCCTGCGATCTGCGGAGGTGTGCGGACGGAGAACGAAACGAGAGCGCCTTCTGCCTGACTGTGACAGGTCTCTTTGAAGTTTGAGTTCCAGCGGACTTCAGTATCGGCAGCATGTACCAGGGTAACGGAAGAGAACAGAATGCACAGGAATATTTTCAAGGGGAGTTCTCCTGATAAATCAGAATGTGAACTACTGTCAGTGGTCGTTCACATTCTGTTGTGCCTTAATCCTGTATGAGAATATCACGCCGTTTCTTGAGCCTGCCATATTTGTTTTCACCGACCAGCCAGACCTGCATCTTGCCTGTGCTTTGAATTAAATTGGCGGGGATCACTACTGTTCCCTGCTGCCGATCTTCATCGGTAACGAATACGTGATGGTGGTCATAACTGTCTTTATCACTTACCAGAAGTGCCATGATGACTTTCATGTTTTCAGAGTTGAGCTTCAGTTCCCACGGTTCACTTATTGAGGCTGTTTTTGCGGAGATGCTGAAATCAAGGTCACAGACAGAGAATTCGCAGGCTTGACTCTGCGAACCGTCATTCATGATGCAGTGTGCCGTGTAATCGCCGCAGGTGGAAAATGAGAGTTCGATGACGCCTTTCCCAGGCTGATCGATTTCTTTGACGACTTTGTCCCCCCGTTTGACGACCAGGGATTTTACACCTTGGGCGTCTTTGTCCATGATGCTGATTTTTACTTTCTGGTCTTTGAAATAGGGGACCCAGTCACCACGATCGAGTAGTAATACCCGATTGATGATCGGGGTTTTGGCGTCTTCCTCATAGTTGGGGAACAGGAATGACTCTGCTTTGTTCGGGCCGCGCCAGGCGTCCAGATCGGTGATGCGAAACAGTTTTCTGCCTCGCGCTTTGAGATGACTGTTAAAGGTCGAGACGGAGCGGTTGCTGGATTTGGTGGTGAGGGGGCGGCTTTCTTCCACACGGACATGCGTTATTTTCCCCTCCGCGTTCCGGGTAATGCCCGTGACGATTTCCACATGGGAGCCGGGCTGAGGCGGTGTGTAAATGATATCTCCTACCTGTGCTGCCTGTGCTGTCTGGGGCTCGACCAGGCTGACGCCTTCGCGATAGGGTGGGTTGTGCAGGCGGCTGACATACCAGACGCCACACTGTAAGGCATAACTGGTGTAAGAAGAGCAGACTTTACCATAGTAGCACTCTGCATTGGCAACCTTACCATACAGGTTTTCTGTGTATAACACGCTGTGTGGATTTTCGACGGCTGCCAGAAAGGTCTTCAGATAAATATCAAATCCGATATAACGGCCGATATATTTTACACTCGAATAAGGGACGCCCGTGTACTCTTTACCGGGTTCGAAAGTTCCTTTCCTGCGGGGCATTCCCTCGGCAACCGGAGTCCATTTTACCTGTGACATAATCCGCGCATACTCCACTCCTTTTTTCTGCCAGTCTTCCAGTTGAGCTGGTTCTATCTTTTCATCTTTTGGTTCTGCAGCGGTGCAAGTGTTCTGCAGGCAGATCAGACTGACGAGTGAGAAGAGCAGATTCAGGGAGAATCGTGAAGGTAAGTTCATCGAATAAGCCTTTCCGGGTAATATCAATAGGTGATCTGGATTTCCACAGATAAGTAAACATAAACGTAAACGAATTCACATGTGAATTCAATGCGCAGTTTATTTTCTGGACTTCACTGCTGATCGGGTCGTATTGATTATGAGTGATTCGTACGTTCCTCTGATATGCTGACTTGATGAGTGTTCAAGAAATTTCAAATCAGCTCTGGACAGGGGGCGGGTGACTGTGGTTACAATCAAACTGTTCCGGACCGGGATTGGTTTCCGGTTTACTTCCTATCTTTAAATTTCGGAAATTGCTGTTTGATCTGGGCCAAAACAGCTTCCGCGCCAGGACATCCTGGGCGTGTGAGAGCCTGTGGTGGCCTGCCTGTGTTGCGGTCTCTTCTCGCGCCTTTCGATAAACAGTGTTACGGGGAGATCAACGCGTCTCAGCATTTCTACCTTCCGAGACTCGTATCTATTCCTTCATATTCAGGCTGATTCTCAGTTTGAAACGTCGCACTGTTCTGGCAGAGACTGAAAGGGCTCTGCGTTCGCAGAGTTGATGCGATGAAACGACTTTACGCAACACTTCTTGAATGGTTCATTCAACAGCACGGCACTCCCAGGCGATCACGTGCTCAGGCAGCAAGACAGATCGAGGCACTGGAGGTGCGGACGATGCTCGCCGCCCATCCACTGGCGGATGCACCCGATGTACAGTTTGAGGTGGATCAGGACTGGGGCTCCGGTCGGACAGCCAACCTGATTCTGAATAACGATGAAGCGACGGCGTTTACAGACTGGCAGCTGGAGTTTGACTTTAATGGCGAGATTCAGTCACTGTGGAACGCTGAAGTAGAGAACCTGGGGGGAGGCCGTTATCGCATTACGCCTCCCAGCTGGGATGCGACTTTGGATGCAGGTGAGTCGCTGGCGATTGGACTGGTGGCCGTCGGCGCTTACAGCGAGCCCAGCGGATTTTCATTTAACGGGAGTGGTAGTCCCGTTGACCCCGATCCCGATCCGGATCCAGACCCGGATCCCGATCCTGTGGTCAATGCGCCGAATCAGCCGAGCGTCAGTGTGCTGGCAGACCAGGCAGCGGGCGGTTTTCGTGTGACTCTTAATTTGTGGGCAGGGTCAGCAGCGAATCACTGGAAGTTATACGAGAACGGCACTGTCATCCATGAAGCAGATCTGACAGGGACCGCGACCCCGCAAACGGACAGCCTGTTGATTACGAACCGGGACTATGGTGTGCTGCGATACCAGGTTGAAGTCAGTAATGCGAGCGGGACGACCTTGAGCGACGAAGTTGTGTATGTGGCTGGCGGTGCCAGTCAGATCAGTATTGATGGAGTCGATAGTGCCAGTCAGGCATTGCAGGTCACCATTGATCAGGAAACGGTTTACGAATACACGCTGGCCTCCTCGAGTGAGTCGAGTCAGTTCAGCGTAGCAGTCAGTAATTCGCGGGCAGTCACCGCTGAGATTGTGAATGGGAATACATTACGCATTACCGGTCTCGAAGCAGGACGGTCGTCTGTACGGATCACCGATGCCGAGAGCGGCGAAGACCGTTTTATCGGGTTTCGTGTACGTACAGCAGAGGGCGCACTGCCGGGGCTTCCGGATTATCTGACCATCGGTTCGGTGAGTGAAGACACGACCGGTGATCTGGCATTCTGGCAGGATTTTGATGACAGCAATTCCTTGACCGGCAAATATGTTGACTCGCGGTATATCTATCTCAACGGAGGCCCCATTTCCGGCTGGCAGAGCTGGGACCCGGACCGCGTGAGCAGCTATGTGCGCGAAAGTATGAAACTGGGAATGATCCCGCAGTTCGTGTACTACAATATTCCTGATGGTGGCGAAAGCTATACGACCAACCTGGAGCACATCCAGAGTCAGTCGTACATGGAAAGCTATTTTCAAGACCTGAAATTCGCGCTGGATACCATTCGCACCGAAGCAGGGGATGAGCTGGTGCAGATGATTCTGGAACCGGACTTCATCGGTTACCTGATGCAGAATGCCGGCACATCGGCGAACGCAATCTCGGCTGTGACGAGTGCCGCTTACAGCAGCGGTGTTTTGCAGGAAGGCGTTGATCCCCAGTTTGACAATACGGTGACGGGACTGATTGAAGCGATCAATTATACCATCAGTCATTTTGCACCGAATGTGGAGTTTGGCTGGCAGTTTAATCTGTGGGCTTCGCCGGGCATCGAAACTCCGATTCCGGGCACGGGAATTGTGCATTTGACGGATACAATGGGAGTCGCAGCCGGTCAGGCGGCGATTGCACGCGAAGCAGAACTGATTGCCGAGTATTACATGGACGCCGGCATTCTCAGTTATGGGGCGGGGTTCATCTCCCTCGATAAGTATGGACTGGATGCAGGGGCGCAAAACGGGGCAGCCAGTAATCCGGAAGCGAGTACCTGGTTCTGGAACAGCGATCACTGGCAGAATTATCTGTTGATCGTCCAGACCCTCACGGAAACGACCGAGCGAGAAATGGTGCTCTGGCAGTTGCCCGTTGGTCACATCAATGACAGTCAGGCGGTGAATCCGTATGACGAGAATGGTGAGTTTGATCCCCTGACGAATACGACGCGGCAGTATGAAGATTCCGCAGCCTCTTTCTTTCTGGGAGATACGTTTACCGCCAGTGGAAATCGACTGGAGTATTTCTCGACCAATGATCTGGGGGATGCGAAGCTGACCGTTTCCGGCAACACGATCACCTGGGGTTCCCATATGGAAGAAGCACGTGCCGCCGGTATCAGGCAGATTCTGTTTGGCGCCGGTGTTGGCATCAGCACCGATGCAATTGGCAGTGAGCCGACGGACGATTACTGGTGGATTACCAAGGTGCAGGAGTATTATCAGAACCCGGTTCCTCTGGAAGGGAGTATTGTGGACCCGCCCGTGGAAGTGATTCCTGAAGTTCGCATCAGCGGTGCAACTGTCGCGGAAGGTGTCAGCGGTACCGTATCGGCTACCTTGACGATTACCCTGTCTGAGGCTGCGACGCAAACGGTTGTCGTTAACTATCAGACGTCCAATGGGACGGCGACAGCGGGTGAGGATTATGAAGCTTCCAGCGGTCAGGTGACCTTTGCAGTGGGAGAAACCTCAAAGACGATTTCAGTACGCGTCTTTGGCGACAGCCAGGTGGAACCGGACGAGCAGTTTTATGTCACGCTCAGCAGCCCGGTTGGCGCGACGCTGGATGCGAGTTTGTCTTCTGCGACCACAGTTATTGCCAATGACGATGAAGAAGTGGTTTCTGAAAATGAATTGAATGTGACGACGCCTTATGAGACGGCGGTAACAATTTCCGCGGGAAGCTCGGGAGGCGATCCAGATTATGGCAGCCATGCGCAATCGTATGAAGAGGGGACGTTATTCCCCAGCCAGTACGGTCAGACGCAGTTGGATCAGATAGTGAGCAACTACTATGACAGCTGGAAGGCGGACTGGTTGCGTGCAGATCCGGGAGGAAATGGTTACCGGGTGATCATGGATGCGTCAGGGCGAACCACATCAGAAGCCCAGGGATACGGCATGCTGGTCCTGGCGCATATGGATGGATACGATCCTCAAGCCCGGGCGATCTTCGATGGTCTGTTCCAGTATTCGCGGGCCAATCCCAGTGAAGGGAATCCTGATCTGATGGACTGGGCGCAACCGGATGCGTACGGAAACAGTAGCGCCTTCGATGGGGACGCCGATATTGCCTATGCGCTGCTCGTTGCAGATGCTCAATGGGGAAGTGACGGTGCAGTCAACTATCTGCAGGAAGCGATTACGATTATTGATGCGATGTACGCTTCGACCATTGGACCAGACAGTCATCTGCCGATGCTGGGAGACTGGGTGAATCCTTATGGTGGTGGGCGGAATCAGTGGTCTGTACGTACCAGCGATTTCATGTATGGTCACTTCCGCGCCTTTGAAGCCGCAACCGGTACAGGGGCCTGGGATGAAGTGATCGCCGCAACGCAGGCTGTGATGACCAAACTGCAACAGCAGTCGGGGACGGGACTGGTGCCGGACTTTGTGATTGTTGATCCTGTGACCGGGAATGTGTCACCTGCGCCTTCAGGCTTTCTGGAAGTCAACGACCAGCATTACTGGTATAACGCGGGGCGTGTGCCCTGGAGGATTGGTGCCGACGCGGTTTTGAGTGGAGACACGGTCTCGCTGGCGCAGGCGCAGATGCTGTCGGAATTCTTTCAGCAATCGTCAGGCGGAGATCCGGCATTGATTCGAGGTGGCTATGCTTTGGATGGAACTCCGCTCAACAGCTGGAGCGATCCATTTTTCCGAGCGGCGGTCGGAGTGTCGGCAATGACCGGTTCCGATGCGGCTGACCAGGCATGGATGAATTCGGTCTTCGACAGTGTGGCGACGACGCACTCGAATTACTATGCAGACTCGGTTTCGATGTTGAGTATGCTGGTGATGTCGGGCAACTATATCAGTCCTGCATCTGCTCTCGGAGAAGGGGGGACGCTGCAGTCGGTTTCGCAACCCGTGCATGGGGTGGTGGTCAACAATCAGGATGGAACGCTGACTTACACACCAGACGCCGGTTTCTCGGGGACGGACAGCTTCGTGTTCACGACAGTATCTGATACGGGGAGTGTGACCAGTACCACGGTGCATGTCGACGTGGAAGCATTCGTGGTGATTGTCCCGGAAATATCCATCAATGATGTGAATGTGACGGAAGGTGACAGTGGGAGTCAACAGGCAGTGTTTACTGTTTCACTGGATCAACCGACGACTGAACCGGTGACAGTTCAGTTTCATACAGTTGATGGAACGGCGGTCGCTGGTGCGGATTATCAGTCGGTGAATGGCCAGCTGATCTTTCAGCCAGGAGAGCTGACGAAAACGATCATGGTGCCGATCCTGGGTGATGTCGAGACGGAAACGAACGAAGGCTTCCAGATCGTATTAACTCAACCCGTGGGTGGTACGCTGGCGACCGCGGTTGGCACGGGAAGTATTCAGGATAACGATGCCCCGCCTGCCTCAGGTGCTGTGAACTTTGATGTAGTGAATGCCTGGAACAGTGGATTTCAGGGAGCGGTGGAAATCCGGAATGAGAGTGATCAACCCATGGAAGGCTGGCTGCTGCAGTTCACCTTTGATGGCGAGATTACGGATATCTGGAACGCCGAGATCGTTTCGCACGTCGGGAACACCTACGTGATTCGTGGTGCCTCCTGGAACGACGACATTTCCGCTGGTGGCACGGTCTCGTTTGGTTTTATCGGGACGTCAACGGGGCTGACAGAGCCGCTGTCTGACTTCCTGCTGAATGGGAGTCCGGTCTGAACCTGAGCGAACGTAGATAGTCTGAATTTGAGAATGGGGCACTGTTAAGCAGTGCCCTGTTTTCATATCTCGGGTTGGGTGACTTTTCAGTAGGATGGACTTCTACTTTTGGTGGTGTGAATGAGTGCAATATGCACTGTTGGGCAAGCCAACATTGCCGCCCGAGGTGGTCTTTTTCTTAACTGTATGAGGAGTATTCCGCGTACTGTCGGGCGAGCCGACAGTGGCACCCGACAAACTTAATGTGGCATTCGAGTTTGCTACAGAAGCACTCGGCAAGTATTTAGACCGGACACATAGGTAACACACATTCGGACACAGGGGTAACACTGTCGGATTTGGATTATCGATAAAGGCATGCAGGGAGCAAGAGGAGATGAAAAAATTATTGTGGCGATACAGGTTGATACCGGGGCGATCGATTGCGAAGCCGAGACGGTGCCGGGCTGAAGCTCGTCGATGGTGTGGCGACCCGCAGGGTTACATCATGAACGGGTGTGGTTTCAGGCAGTGCAAATCTGGAAAAAACAGGCTCAATTGCAGTGAAGAGGATGAACAACTGGCGTGTGTTTCGGTGCACTGTAAACTGACCACGCGCGCGACTCACTTAGACGCTTATTCTGGCTCAGGTATTGAGCGAATCAAGGGGAATTTATTCAGTGAGAGTATCTCCTGACTGATAGCGATGAGAAGTGGAAATTCAGACAGGAATCACTGGCGTTTGTGTGAACTATTAAAACGGTTACTGACATACAACCATAAAATGTAGCTGATGTGTGAGAAATGGCTTTGATGAATCTACTGGCAGCAGGATTGGGAAGCGAATACTTTCAGGATCACCAGCGATTTTGACTCAATTAACCTTTGAGAACAGCAAGCTGCGGGATAATGTTACCTGTCACAGAGAATCTGAACATATCAACGAGAAACAGGGACCCTATGAATCAATCAAAGCACAAAAAACAGCGGCACAGTGACTCGCACGGGAACGATCATTCTCAAGGCCATCCCTCCTACATAAAACGTGCGCACCGTGACTGGCGTACTTATGTTGCCGTGATTCTGATGCTGTCAGGTATGGTGGTGTATGTGATGACCATGGATTTGTCAGAGCAGCCCGCGGATACACCCTCACTGCCGGCACCAGTTGAAGCTGGAGAATAGCGGAAAGTCTACAGACTTTCAAAAACTCTCGGGAGACCTGTTTGCGAACCTGTTTGATTGAGTCGCAGTCAGAACAGACGACGGCACAGTCGAATTCAAATGGTTTGTCCTGCTGAACTCAGATTGATTATAGAAGTGAAGGGGACGGTGATCCGATTATGAGCGACGAAATTCAACCGCTGCCTCTGATTTACCTTGCTCGACATGGTGAAACAGACTGGAGTATATCACGCCAGCATACCGGCTTGACAGATCTGCCGTTGACCGAACGCGGCGCGCGTAACGCCCGCCGACTTGGAGCACGACTTAAATCTGAGACCTTTGCCCGTGTCATTACCAGTCCGTTACAACGCGCTTCCTCTACTTGTGAATTAGCGGGCTTTGGAAAGGAGGCAGGCGTAGATGATGATCTCGTGGAATGGAACTACGGAGATTACGAAGGAATGACCACGAAAGAAATTGATCTGCAACGGCCCGACTGGGAGCTATTTCGCGACGGTTGCCCGGGTGGCGAGTCGGTTGCAGAAGTGTCTGCCAGGGCTGATCGAGTCATTGATCGAATTCGTGCCTTTGATAGTAATGTCGTGCTTTTTTCCCACGGTCATTTTCTGCTCATGTTCGCTGCCCGCTGGTTGGGCCAGGATGCAGCACTGGGGCGCCATTTTTTTCTGAACACATCCGCGTTAAGTATCCTGGGATATCACCATGGCCGGCACGACCCTGTGATTCGGCTCTGGAACGATTGTCGTCACGTAGATATTTGAGGACGCATTCAGCGATGAGAATACTTCCTTTGGCCGTTCATCAAAAAACTTTTACCAACGTTTCCTGAGTCTGACACGAATTCCGGACACGAGATAAGGAAAAACATGAGCGAACATAGTTTCCAGACGAAATTACCGCCGTTTCCGCCAGGGTACCGGGCTTCCGGCGTGCTGCTGCATGTCACGTCGTTGCCTTCGCCTTACGGTATTGGTGATCTGGGACCGCAGGCGCGAAACTGGATTGACTGTCTTCAGGAAGCAGGCCAGACCTGGTGGCAGATTTTGCCTCTGGGACCAACAGGCTACGGAAGTTCGCCTTATCAACCACTGTCATCGTTCGCCGGCAACTGGCTCCTGGTCAGTCCGGACGATTTAATCGCAGACGGACTGCTGGAGAAAAGTGATACTGCCGGATACACCTTTTCAGAAACGGTCGTTGATTACGACACCATCAACGCGTTCAAACATACGTTACTCGAAACTGCCTGGATTCGCTTTAACAAGGGAGACGGCCATGTTCTGAAGGCCGACTTTGAACAGTTTTGTCTGGCAGAGCAGCATTGGCTGGATGACTATGCTTTATTTCAGGCGCTGCAGGAAATGCACCTGGGCGCGAGTTACCTCAAATGGCCAGCCGAACTGGTTCGACGCGACCCGGCTGCCCTGGAACAGGCGCGGCGTGGACTGTCAAAAGAAATCGATCAGATTCGGCTGGCACAGTTTCTGTTTTTTCGGCAGGCAAGTAATCTGAAGAATTATGCTCACAGCAGGGGTGTGCGTCTGATCGGGGATCTGCCGTTTTTTGTTTCACCTGATTCAAGCGACGTCTGGGCTCATCCGGAACTGTTTCTGCTCGACGAACATTTACGGCCGCGATTTGTTGCCGGTGTCCCTCCCGATTATTTCAGTGAGCAGGGCCAACTCTGGGGCAATCCCGTCTATGACTGGGATGTGTTGCGTCAGTCGGGTTACAGATGGTGCATCGATCGTGTGCGTGCAATACGGACTCATGTCGACCTGATTCGACTGGATCATTTTCGGGGCTTCGCTGCAGCCTGGCATGTAGAGGCTGGGGCTGCCACAGCCTTGTCAGGTGAATGGATACCCGGTCCTGGTCGTGAGTTTTTCAGCTCGGTTCAACAGGATCTGGGCGACCTGCCATTCATTGCAGAGGATCTGGGAATCATTACGCCGGATGTGAGTACACTTCGCGATCAGTTTCAATTGCCGGGAACGCGTGTCCTGCAGTTCGCGTTCGACGGCGCAGCTGATAGCCCCTATCTTCCGCACAACTATGATTCAAACACCGTCGTTTATACCGGCACACATGACAATAACACCACGCTCGGCTGGTACGACACATTGACCGACGATCAACGGCAGATTGTATGTCATTATTTGCAGCGCCCCGAGCTTAATAGCAGCGAAGCCACAGCGGCATTGTTGGAGCTGGCATGGTCTTCCCAAGCGGCGCTGGCAATGGCGCCTCTGCAGGATTTGCTCAATCTGGGAGAGGATGCCCGAATGAACGTCCCTGGCAGCTCCGAAGGAAATTGGCGCTGGCGCTGCACAAACGAGATGCTGTCTCCAGCCTTATTTCAATCGTTGCGGGAATTGACGGCAAACTCCCAGCGATTACCTGCTTTTCATCCAACGCTTGATTCCCTGCCGGATTCTGAGGTAATATCTTGAGAACACTTCTGGAACTCCATGATCTGGAACATATTCTCTGTCTTGGCTATGATTACGCGCGATCTGTGTATCAGTGGCAGATTTCAACGCGAGATTAACGAAATCCAGGTAACAGAGCAGACCTTGAACCCGAAAAATAAGATCTGGCAGCTTGAGCAGAACACTCTTGCGAATGCCGATTTATAAACAAGATAACATAAAAACGAGAAATAAAGGGAATGTCATTATGACGACCGAAGGCCAGCTAATCTCAGAGAGCGCAGCCTGGAAAAGCCTTGAAGCTCATTATGAGAAGGTCAAAGGCCTGCATCTCAAGACACTGTTTGCCGACGATCCGACTCGCGGTGAGCGTTTAACGCTCGATACATTGGGGCTTTATCTCGATTACTCGAAAAATCGAATCACAGATGAGACTATCAAACTCCTCCTGGATCTGGCAGAGGAAACGGGGTTGCGCGAACGGATTGACGCCATGTTTCGGGGAGACAAAATCAATCTCACTGAAAACCGGTCGGTTCTGCATGTGGCTTTGCGGGCGCCGAAAGGGGCAAGTATCCTCGTTGATGGTGAAAACGTGGTTCCCCAGGTTCACGCCGTACTGGACAAGCTGGTTGATTTCTCAAATCGGGTTCGGAGCGGTGCATGGCTGGGGCACACCGGTCAGCGGATCCGTAATATCGTCAATATCGGCATCGGCGGCTCTGATCTCGGGCCGGTGATGGCGTACGAAGCACTTCGCTTCTACAGCGAACGCGATCTCACGTTCCGCTTTGTTTCGAATGTCGATGGTACCGATCTGGCGGAAGCAACTCACGAGCTTGATCCCGCGGAAACACTATTCATCATTTCTTCAAAAACTTTTACCACAGCGGAGACGATGACCAACGCTCACAGCGCGCGAGACTGGTTGCTCGCAGGGCTTGGCGGTGATGCTAAAGCTGTGGCTAAACATTTTGTTGCCGTTTCCACAAATGCTGAGAAAGTGTCTGAGTTCGGTATCGACACCGGAAACATGTTCGAGTTCTGGGACTGGGTCGGCGGACGCTATTCCATGGACTCGGCAATTGGCCTGTCGACGATGCTGGCGATTGGCTCCGAGAATTTCCTGGCGATGCTGGACGGCTTCCATCAGATGGACGAGCACTTCCGCACGGCACCGTTCGTGGAAAACCTGCCGGCGATCTTAGGACTGCTGACCATCTGGAATACCAACTTTTTGAAAACACAGACCGTTGCCATTCTACCCTACGAACAGTATCTGAAACGATTCCCGGCCTATCTGCAGCAATTGACGATGGAGAGCAGCGGCAAACATGTCACACTCAACGGGGCTCACGTGGATTATGATACCGGGCCGATTTACTGGGGTGAACCGGGTACCAACGGCCAGCATTCATTCTACCAGTTGATTCATCAGGGGACCCGCCTCATTCCCTGCGATTTCATCGCGTTCGGCCAGCCACTGAACCCACTCGGGCGACATCACGATATGCTGCTGGCGAATGTCTTCGCTCAAGCTGAGGCGCTGGCCTTTGGTAAGACAGCTGAAGAGGTCAAAGCAGAAGGTACGCCGGACTGGCTTGTGCCTCATCGGGTATTTGAAGGCAATCGCCCGTCAAACACGCTCCTCATTAAACAACTCACGCCGGAAACACTCGGCAAGCTGATCGCACTCTATGAACATTCGGTATTCACCCAGGGCGCTCTCTGGAATATCGACTCGTTCGACCAATGGGGTGTTGAACTCGGAAAAGCGCTGGCTCAGCGTATCACACCAGAACTTGAAAGTCAGACAGAACCAGAACTCACTCATGATTCCTCTACGAATTGCCTCATTCGTCGTTACAGGAAGCTTAAGAAGAACTGAGAGCTTTCTGAATTTGATCAGTCACTGCGCCTGCAATGATTGTGAGAACTGAATATAATTAACCGAAAAACGAACTTTTTAAAGGCAATTACATATGACCCCTTCCGTTACTTCTTCAGTGTCTCTGGACGAGCTTTGTGTTAATACGTTACGTCTGCTGTCAGTCGATATGGTACAGAAAGCAGGATCCGGGCATCCAGGTCTTCCGCTGGGATCTGCCGCCATGGCTTATGCTTTGTGGGACCGTTTTCTCCGTGTCAACCCGGCCGATCCGAACTGGCCCGACCGCGACCGTTTCGTCCTTTCAGCCGGCCACGGTTGTGCTCTGCTCTACTCGCTGCTGCATGTCACGGGATACGACCTGTCTTTGGATGAACTGAAACAGTTTCGACAGTGGGAGAGCAAAACTCCGGGGCATCCAGAGTTTGGTATGACACCCGGCGTGGAGGCGACGACCGGTCCACTGGGGCAGGGATTTGCCAGTGCGGTCGGGATGGCGATTGCAGAGACTCATCTGGCGGCGCGGTTCAACCAGCCCGATCACACCGTTGTAGATCATTTCACATATGTGCTTGCCAGTGACGGCGATTTGATGGAAGGCATTGCTTCCGAGGCAGGTTCCCTGGCAGGGCACCTCGGGCTGGGCAAACTGGTTGTCCTGTATGCCGACAATCATATTACGATTGAAGGAAATACGGATATTGCCTTCACAGAAGATCGCTGTGGCCGCTTCGCTTCCTTCGGCTGGCACGTCCAGCATGTGGCAGACGGAAATGATCTTGAAGCTGTGACAGCAGCGATACAGGCAGCTCGGGAACAGACAGACCAGCCTTCGCTGATTGCCGTCAGAACACACATCGGCTATGGCAGCCCACACAAGCAGGACAGCGCGTCGGCTCACGGTGAACCACTGGGAGTGGATGAAGTTTTATTGACCAAGGAACGCCTCGGCTGGCCCGCGGAACCCGCTTTTCATATTCCCCCGGAAGCCCTGGATCATTTCCGACAGACAGTCACCCGGGGAAAAGAGTGGCAGAACGCATGGGAAGAAAAACTTGAGGCGTATGGAAAAGCGCATCCCGATCTGGCTGCAGAGTTCAAACGGATCATGAGTGGAACACTGCCAGCAGACTGGGACGCGTCTCTGCCGACTTTTACCGCGGAGAGCGGCGCGCTGGCGACCCGTGCCGCGTCGGGAAAATGTATTAACGCAATTGCACCGCGTTTGCCTGAGTTAATGGGTGGCTCTGCAGACCTCGCCCCCAGCACGCAGACGTTTATGGAAGGTGCTGGTACCTTTCAATCGCATGAGCGGGCCGGACGCAACATGCATTTCGGTATCCGCGAGCATTCCATGGGTGCCATTCTTAACGGCATGGCATATCACCAGGGACTGATTCCCTACGGGGCCACTTTTCTGGTTTTCAGTGATTATATGCGTCCGCCAATGCGCCTGGCGGCGATTAACGACCTGCCGGTCGTTTACGTTTTCACTCACGACAGTATCGGCATGGGTGAGGATGGCCCAACGCATCAGCCGATCGAACAACTTCTCTGTCTGCGTTCCGTTCCTAATCTGTTTGTCGTCCGGCCTGCTGACGCGAATGAAACTGTTGCCGCCTGGCGCGTCGCGGTGGAACGTCAGAATGGACCAGTGGCGTTGATCTTGACCAGACAGAAACTTCCGATCCTCGACCTGGAACACTATCCAGGTCTCATGTCCGGGGTCTCGCAGGGGGGGTATGTGTTGTCGGAAGCAGACGGAGACGGCGTACCCGATCTGATTCTTGTGGGAACCGGGTCTGAAGTCCATCTGGCACTGGAATCGCAGAAGCAACTGGCGGCTGAAGGAGTGCGGGCGCGGGTTGTCAGTCTGCCTTGCTGGGAACTGTTTGCGACTCAGTCAAAAGAGTATCGGGAACAGGTTGTCATGCCGGGTGTGCCTCTGCTTGCCATTGAAGCGGGTTCCACATTGGGCTGGGAGACTTATTTCGGTTCGCAGACCGCTACGGTTGGCATCACCGGCTTCGGGGCATCCGCACCGGGAGAGACCGTGATGCGGGAATACGGCTTCACTGTAGAAAACGTCTGTAAGCGGGCTCAGGCCCTGCTACAGTAATCGTAGGAAGAGTGATTAAAATCATTCACATCTGGAAAATATATCTTCTGAGCGGTAACAGAACCTGGATACGGGCTCTGTTACCGCTGACCGCTGTGAATGAAGGGACTCTCCACAGCAAGAAAGCAGAACGATTGGGAGCATAGAAAAGGATCGAAAGCAGTTATTTTCAAAGAACCTGCAGGCTTTTCAAATGTGGCAACGTGAATACAATGGCTTACGAATCAACGTTCGGAACGGAGCCAGCGACGAAGTACCTGCGAACCCAAAGCAGGTATGCCACGAACACGACAAAGCTCACGCCGAACATCAAGGGCATATTCATGCGATCGATGATTCCAGTTTGCTTCATGACTCGCAATTGTTCCTCGGGAAAATTCAGTTCTCGATAGTACTCCATTAAGCCAATGCGTGAAAAAGTGATAATGCTTGACACCCCGAAAGTGATATAAAAAATAAGTGTTGTCCACCAGGCCGCAATCTTCAATCTATATGTTGTCCAGGCCAGATAAGCGAGAAGGAGCGTCATCGTCAGAACCAGCAGGCCGCATGGTACACCTTTCAATAGAATTCCAAAGAACGGAAAAACGAAACCATAGCTCATCGAAAAGATCATTGAAATGGCCCCGAATCCCAGCATCAGGCTCATCGCCAGCACTGGCAGCGGACACTGATCGGTCCAGCGGACATGGGGATCCTGAAAGTCGCACGTCGCTTTCACATGCTTACTTCGATAGAACACGATAAAGATGCCGGGCAGGAAAAAGTAGATGAAGCCCATCGTGCCCAACATCACCACCTGGATGATCATGACCATCTGTGGTGGGATCTGCTGACCCTGGGCTGCAAAGTCGAAAGGGATCAGCCTCAATAGAACCAGCATGAGCAAGGCCGTGCTGCCGACTGCCAGCCACATCCAGGCCAGTACCAGAGTCAACGCTCTCGCCCAGCGTCGGGCAAAAATTGAGCCAACTCCCAGGCAGACTAACAGCACTGCCAACAGAGCGTACATTCCCATAGTTGGAATGAGCGTCTGCACGTTCATCGGGGGACCGGCGGCAGGGCCGACAAATCGAGGCAGCAACATCAAAGGAATCAGTATGGCGCAGAAGAAGCCCATGATGATTTGCAGTATCCCGTAAACGATCAGCCCCGTTTTTCGATCCTTGAACTGTGGTTGACCAGCCGATTGATAACCGACGGTGGAGGAGTCGGCCGCAGTAGTTGACGGCAATGATTGTGCGGGACGTTCGATACCGATGTTCTCGGGATTTGCTGATTCGTCCGCCTGTAAACGGTCATTTGTTTCGTTGTTATTCATGGCTTACCCAGTCGTCAGTACCTTATTCCAAGATCCTGTTCAGATGCAGGCAAATCAGTCCTGCCACACGAGGTTACAAAAGAACAGCGCCAGTTTAGAGCGTATCATATTCTCCGGAACTTTTCAGATATTTCGTGAAAACGGAACCTTAAAATGCATTTCACAATTGTTCGAAGAAGTCCCGTGACTTCGCGGATTCGAGCCTGATTCATAATTTTCTGGACGAGAATCAACGAGATACACAGACTTTGTTTGCATGATTGCCCGTCATTGCTGCAAAAGAATGATTATTCATTTGAAATGGGGAACTGCTTAAACAGGACGCACCAGTTCCAGAGAGGATAAGGTTCCCCTGCACGTGTGCCATAACCCTGGTCGGCAAATTGATAAATAGCTTTTTCGGGATCAGAATCTCGCAGATTTCCAAACGAGAAACCTCGAACTGCTGTGAGTATCTGGCCGGTATCAAAATCTTTTTGCTTACGACGCTCCCGATTCTCAAAGCGGAGTATGGTTTTTCCCTCACTTTCGGTCACGTGACGAATGGGGGCCTGGGCGTAAGCATCGCCGGCCTGCATGTTGGATACGAAAAAGGCACCTTCCGCCATTAGTGGTTTGAGTTGAGGATCGAATTTTTGATTGAGGATCAGTTCGGTTGTCGACTGACCCTCGATGACAGGTCCGGTTCTGATCTCGGTAATTTCTCCGACTTGCCCTGCGTAAGGCAGTCCATAGCTGAGTGTAAAATGTGTGTCTGTTTTGAGCGGAGAGACCAGTTGAATTCGCAGGCGTGAAGGCGATTCCAGTTCAATTGCCTTGATCGCTGAGACAGCACGGGCAGTGCTGTGGACCTGAAATCCATAGAGGGAGTGGTAACCTTCGCCTCTGACCAACTGTTCTCGCGGAAGAAATGTTTCATCCAAAACCAGCGGTGGTCGTGGCACATGAAACTCGACCAGCACACTGGCACGATCCGGCGCAACCCAGGCTTTCAAGGGACGTAACGGCTGCCATGATTCTCCCAGCTTGAGAACACGATTGATTACCTTGGCCACCTGTTCGCCAAACCAGCGTTCGCCATCGGCTGACATATGGATCGGGTCTCCATATCTGCCTGCATAGCGACTGTTCAAGGCACTTGCCACCATATAATGCGGGCCAACCATCGTAATGTGCGGATCCCTGTCCGCAGCCAGCAGTTGTGCCTCACCGGCGGGGCTCAATGTCTGATAGGTAAACAGCGGGATCTCATCGGTTTGCCCGGTAATGTTCTGCAAGTCGTGCGACCATTGTTTCCGGTATTCAATCAGCCGATCCCGATACCAGTGCAATCCTGCGGGACGAGGGATTTCTTTACCCCAGCGACTGGGCTTGATCCCGCCTGTCGGCCCGGCATTGCCTTCCCCCTGCATCCAGATTAATGCCGCGATTCCAAAAGAATCACCCCTGGCTGCCGCTTGTGCTGTGGCACGGCGGGCATCATCCAGACTCGTTTGATAATAGCCGCCGCCGTGCTGCCTGGATTGCGGCGTACGAGGATCAGTCGATTGATCAACGCTGGAAAGTTCATCAATCATCCGTCCCCCCTGACCAGCATAAGTCACTAAAAAATGAGGTGTTTTTTTCTGCCTCGCTTTCAGGTCCTGCTGAGATTCGATGATACTGGACTTCAAATGATCGGCCAGACCGTTGGCGATGGTCTCACCCAATCCGCCGTTGACAGTGGCGGTGAGCGGTACCAGGGAGAACTGTTCTGCAGGTCGTTCGTGTGGCTTGTCACAATACCTGCCATAAGACCAGGTGCGCACGCCACGCTGGAACATATAGTTTCCCCAGTCACCACCGGAGTGCGTGACAATGGGCAGCGACTCGGCACCTTCACATAACGATTGCCCCATTAACCAGAGGCCAACAATATCATGCTGGGTCAGAGGCTGATCCGAAGCGGACTGCGGTCGCTCTGCGGAAAAACAGTTGGTGTCCGACAACACCATAATGGCGACGAAAAGTAAAAGTGGCTTCATTCTGATGAGAATCCTGATTCTGCTGTGTGATGCGAAAAACAAATCCACCGCAGACATAGTCTACCAGAAAAAAGCATTCGCAACAGCAGCGAGGCACACAAGTGCTTCACATCCATTGTTATGCCGGTCTTACACGAATTCATTTTGTGGAAGCAAGCCCTGGTGAATTCCAGTTGACAGCATATAAAATACTGGTAGATTGAAATTGAATCGAATTCATTATATCAACAGGTTTCCGTTTGAGATTGCACGAACGGTGGTTCACACATGCGTTCCAAGAGTCTGCTTCTAATATGGATTCTCGTAAGTGGATGCGGCTCCCATATTATTCACGGCAGTAGCACTGAGTACAAACCCAAGGGCATCCTCTATTTCTTGAGCTATGTCGATCCGAACGATCGCGTCGGTTTCGCATTTGTTTTCCCGGATGCGATTGACCAATTTGCAACCTTTGATGGCTCTGGTTTTGACAGCGTTTCGTCTGGCGAGGCTCTGTGGCGGGTAGATAGGACCGTTCATTTCACTGGTGCAGGAGCAACCAGTCCGATTTCAATCGATTTTGATTATGACGCGAAACGCAACGCTTTGAGTTTTCGCGGCCAATCCTATCCCGTTTCCACTAACCAGATCGCAATCATTCGGTTTGACGCCACTCTGAAGTACAAGGTTGACGTTGTAAAAATGAATGACAGCATTATTGCCGAGGTCACGTCCGAAATGCAGTGAACCGAACTTACTTCGGTCAATGATGCGCTAATAATTCGCGCTAGCGGTTTGTGAGAAATGAGCCACCGGTTCTGAGTATCTGTTCCCGTTGTGACATTTTTGAATGTCGTTCCCCTGGGAAGCTGATTCTTATACGAAACCTTTACCCCCCCGTCATGAGCGAATGTAACCAGGATTCGGATTTTTCCGTGGCGATATTCAATCAAGTCTTTCAAATAGAGTAGTTCAGGCGCCGGGCAGGATGAATCAATCTCCTGAGTCGGTACACATTCACGTTTATGAGCTATCAGTTGTCTGGCGTAATCAGGCCAGTCTTCACCCCCATAGATGTTCTTCATCTATTTACTTAAGAGAACAAAGACAGGTGATTCGCTATGCAGCGATGGTCTCAGCGGTGATATTCGGTCGGCCTGAAAGACGGCTCAGATATCGAAAATCCCACACAAATTAGACTCGGGGAGGTGTTGTGATTATATTATAATCACCGGGAAGGTGGCGAGGCTGGATCGGTTCCAGGTTCTCTCCCAGGGGGAATTTCCGGTGAAGCGATGACAATGAATGTTTTATCCGGTTCGGCCCTCGCATATTCTCAACCATGATGAAAAGAGCAACAGCCATGCGAATCCAACGTCACCTCATCTTCACAAGCCTGTGTCTCGCATTTGTTTTACCTGGATTTGCCAACGCCGCGATGTCGGACGAGCCGACGTTTCAGGCCGGCGCCGCGATGAGCAATATCACACCGCCGATCGGTTCGAATCAAACGGGTCGCTCCAGCAAGAGGCAGGCGACGCACGTGCACGACGAACTACATGCCCGCTGCCTGGTGCTTGACGACGGTCAGTCCAAATTGGCGCTGGTTGTCTGCGACCTGCGGCACATTTCGGCCGAAGTTGTGGTCAACGCCAAACAGATCATCCAGCAGTCGACCGGCATTCCGCCGGAATGTGTGCTCGTCTCAGCGACTCACACGCACACTTCGAGTGGCGCCAAGCTGGAAGACCGTGAGGGGCAACCGTATTACGACTACCGCGCGTTTCTAACCCGGCGGATCGCCGATGGCGTGCAGCGCGCCGTCAATCAACTCCAACCCGCGCGAATTGGCTGGGGAGTCGCTGAGGAACCGACGCAGGTGTTTAATCGTCGGTGGTTCCTGATGCCCAGTCGCGGCACAATCTACGGTGCCCACGACAATATCGAACAGGTCGACACGAATCCCGGATACAGCGGTCTACTGAGGCCTGCCGGTCCTGTCGACCCGCAGATCACGTTCCTTGCGGTACAGTCAACCGCGGGCAAGCCCATTGCGCTGCTGGCTTCCTACGGGTTGCACTACGTCGGCGGCGTGCCGGCGAATACGATTTCAGCCGACTATTTTGCGATCTTTGCCGACCGCGTGGGAGAGCTGCTGGGTGCCGACCGACATCAGGATCCGCCGTTCGTGGGCATCATGGCCAACGGCACCAGCGGCGATGTAAACAACCTTGCGCGCTATTCTGAGGAGGAGTTGAAGAAGCGCGGCCCGCAGCCAAAAAAGCGGTATCAGCCTTTCGAGAAAGCCAGGGAGGTGGCACACCTGTGCGCGGAGAAAGTGATGCAGGAGCATAAGACGCTGAAGTGGCACGATCATGTGAAACTTTCATCGGTACAACGCACGCTGACATTTGAGCGGCGTTATCCAACCGAAGAGGAGGTGACATGGGCGGAAGCGGTTAAGGCCAAGAAGATTAAGCCGATGAGTACCAGTCGATACAGTACTTACCGTACCGTACTCGCCTATGCCTCGCCTGAGATGCCGCCAACCATCGACGTGGTCGTGCAGACGCACCGCATCGGCGATCTGGCCGTGGCCGCGATGCCGTTCGAGGTGTTTGCGGAGATCGGTCTGGAACTCAAGCAGCGCAGCTCGATCCAGCCGCTGATGAATATCTCCATCGCCAATGGATCGCATGGCTATCTGCCAACACCCGGGCAGCACCGGCTCGGCGGCTACGAAACCTGGATCGGCGTCAACAAGGTGCAACTTGATGCCTCGGAGAAGATGGTTGACGCCCTGGTAGAAATGCTCAGCGGTCTGAATGCAAAAGGACAGTGAGCCGCGGGGGATCGCAACTTCGGCGCGATATCGCAATCGTCCTTTATGCCTGTCACTTTTCTATTCTCATCCTGACCACACTAAACCCAAATGGAAACAGAGCAAAGCCAACGACCTTGACAAGAACTCAAGGTGCATCCTGTGAGTATGTCACAAAATATCATGGGAGCATTAGTGCTGCTATTATGGTTTCAACAGGGAATCGAGAAACGTAAACGGGACCTGATTATCTGCGAAGATTCCAGTCGGCTCTTTAGAAGTATCTCCCCGTGTATGAACCTGGTGGGAACCGCTGTCGATAACGAAATTCGGATCATCTGTATTAATGATCAAGTTGATGCCGCAAATGATGATTGGCAACATCGCCTGGAAGATGCATAGAAACACGATGGGCAGGACAATTATCTCACCCGCTATCGCATTAAGCGGACACAGGATGGGCGATGGGGCCGCTTCGCCCGGGATACGAGCGGTATCTGAGTAACCCGGAAGATCAAAAAGATCCCAAGTATGATCGGATTGATCAAAAACGAGTAGAAATAATTCTGGATCCTCTAACTGACTACGCAGAGCGATTACTACTGACCCCTGAGAATATTGAACAACTTAGGACCCCGTTAAACAGACGTCGCACTGAAATCAAGCGGCAACAGAACAACCTGTTGAAGTTGGTGATGGATAATGATGACCCTCCTGAGTTTGTGGCCGAAAAGGCAAGGGAAATTCAGTCTCGACTGGATGATCTGTTCTTCGATGCCGTGGCTTAAAAATATTCTGAGCGCTGCCCAGGTCAGAATTTCGTAAAGGTTCCGCTGAATTGCATTCAGTTGGTTGCAGGGGGTTCTGAGAGAGACAGGATCACTTCATTTTGGGGAATTGCTTGAACTTCAATAGAGAGCGGTGAAGAGTCGTAATCCCCATATAAGGGAGGGACAGCGCGTCCATGATCCCTGGTATGCTTCGTGATTCCATCTGCGATAATAATTTGCACTACGATTGCACGATGTATTCCTGCGGCGGCACCGTCATTCGTAGTATACGTGCCGAGTACGAACGTTCCGTCTTCTTGAATCGTTCCGGTCGCGGATGTCCCGTGTTCTTTCGATTCTAATTCGATGGTGCCAGTCCGAACCGGCTCCCCGTCAGCAAATTGAACACGGCCTGAAACCGGGTAGGTCGGTATCTTATCCGAACCACAACCATAGCTGCAAATCAACAACGTGAGTATGACCCAGCGCATTGCTCAAAATTCTCCAACCGTTTCGCCATCATGACGATTGGCAAGATGACCCAGGAGACGCGTGTTGATGGATGTCGAAATAACGCGCACGCTGCCGTCTACCATGGTGAATTGCACATAGCCCGAGTGTGAACTTCCAAAGGAATACGATCCTGCCCGAGAGTCATTTTGATGATGCCCCAGCGGTACGCCCGGCCCCGCGATGCGAGAAAAGTTCGTTAAATGCCGACCTAAGTAGGCGGGACCATTGAATGGTGTCTTATTTTTCCACGTTCCCAAGACATGATTTTCGCCGATCAGTAAAGTGTTGCTTGCCCCATCAGTCACATCTGCGATGCGAACTTTATCCAGCCAGTTTCGCTCGATGCCAGACTCGTCTCCCATCGGTCG
Organism: Gimesia maris; assembly: GCF_008298035.1. Lineage (NCBI taxonomy): Bacteria > Pseudomonadati > Planctomycetota > Planctomycetia > Planctomycetales > Planctomycetaceae > Gimesia > Gimesia maris. Next base: position 5,441,787 of record NZ_CP042910.1, on the reverse strand, counting down.
ACTGGAAATAATCACTCCTGTCCCGTTGCCGCCCCAATAAAAATCGGTGGGTTGACTGATCGCTCCCGGCGAGAGATCTCCATGGTTGGCGGCATAGTCCGCCACTGCTCCACCAGGAACAGTTTGAGTGCCTGCCGGGCAACCGCAGGGGGCGGTGATCGTTATGGTTTCCTCATCGACCACAGCGGTATCGACAGAGTGTCGCTCTGGGCAGAGGAAAACTGGCAATGCCTGCTGACGAGTCGACTTGGGATTCAAACCGTAGGCAATATATTCGTCCCACTGAGCGTGCAAAGAGGACTGTTCCATAAAGGGGAGGAGTCTCACAAGCCAGGTTGGTTCGTCCAAACCAACCAGCATGCCGCCATTATCAATTGCAGTGCGTGGAACATTCAGTATTAACCTGGCGGGAGGATATGCACCGTGGGTATCGTGAAAGGAATGAGTCGCCAGTCCCAGTTGCTTAAGATTATTCGCACACTGAGTTTTTCTGGCAGCAGCTCGGGCTTGCTGAACCGCTGGCAGCAATAGAGCAATCAGCAAACCGATGATGGCGATTGTAACGAGCAATTCAATAATGGTAAAACCGCTTCGAATGAGCCGCTGTTGATTTTGAACATGCATGATTTTATCTCGAACTGAAAATGCAACTGAACCATATATAAGTAAAACTCAAGAACAAGATCTCCTATATCGTTCAGCCCGGAATCGTTCCAGCCCTGGATTGCCTTAGATTTTAACTGCTGTGGACCCTATGTCTAGCGCGTATTGATATTCACCGCTTACCAGTCTACCGACTATCACGGCATCATATTTATTCATGTCAGTCGTGCCTGTCTCTCAGTATGTTGGGGAATAATCTGGTCGAGAGAACCAGATTCCGAGTCAGTATCTGATACTAATTCCGAAGAGCTATCATCGATATTATCATTAACTTTAAAAGGATCGAAGTAAGCTGACCAGACCTCTGGGCCCTGGAGCCATTCCAGATCCTGAAGCAAACAGTGATCCAATACGGTTCTAATCTGCTTCTCATCCATTTCGGTGCCGATAAAAACGAGTTCCTGACGTCGATCCCCGTAGGGGCCTTCGAATTTAGATCGGATCTCGCGTTCCTGCTCAGCATCGACGTTCCAGTCTTCTGGTGCCACGGTGGACCACCAGTAACCCGACGGGTCAAACCGCATTGAAGTACCGGCGTGTGACCAGAGGTTGGCAATGTTATTTTGTGATGCAACCCAGGCGAAACCTTTACTGCGGAGGACGTTGTTCATCCACGAATCGTCTTCGTCAAGTGCATACCAGAGTCGTTCCGGATGAAAGGGACGCCGGGCCTGGTAAGTGAAACTCCGAATGTTATATTCATCTACCTCAGAATGAAATTCGCCTCGTGGCGTCTCAAGCCAACCAGCATGGGCAGAAGCGGAATTCAGGTCAAACAGCCCCGTTCCCAGAACCTGATTTAAATCAACTTTCCCGAAGGCCGAGTGCAGAACATGCACTTTGGGATTCAGGTGGCGAACGATATCCTCAAGCTGTTTCAACTCCTGAGTGCTGACCAGATCGGCTTTGTTGATCAGAATTACATTCGCAAATTCAATCTGGTCAATCAGCAGGTCCACAATGTTGCGGCAATCTTCATTGCTCAGGCCAATTTCACGATCGACCAGATCGTCACTGGACTTGTAATCACGTAGAAAATTAGCGGCGTCAATGACCGTAACCAGTGTATCAAGCTGCGCATAATCCGAGAGACTGTTACCAGTTTCGTCTTCAAAGGTGAACGTTTCGGCAACAGGCATCGGTTCGGAGATGCCCGTTGATTCGATCAACAGATAATCAAATCGGAGTTCCCGCGCCAGTCGGCTGACTTCTACCATCAGATCTTCTCGGAGCGTGCAGCAGATGCATCCGTTTGACATCTCTACCAGTTTTTCTTCTGTGCGGCTGAGAGTCTGATTACCGTCTTTTACCAGCGCTGCATCAATATTGATTTCGCTCATGTCATTGACAATGACGGCGACTTTAAGACCTGCCCGGTTGGATAAAATATGGTTGAGTAAAGTTGTCTTGCCTGCTCCCAGGAAACCAGACAGAACGGTGACAGGAAGCCTTTGAGGAACACTTTCAGAACTCTGAATCATGGTAACTCCATTTGGGTATTCTAAAATATTATTTGATCGTGTTTTTAATTGTCGAATTACATCACTGTTCGAATTCAGTTTAAATCTCTCAGGTAAGCATCGACCATCCGCCGATGCGTATGGTGAATGTCGGAGACCAACTGCCTGACTTCCTCGTGTTCTTCATCTTCGATTTCGTGAGCCAGCAGTTCCAGTTTTTCCCGTAGAAGCTGAGCCTTCCAATGATGATATTCACTGAGTTTCAGTTTTCTCAAATAGACGCCCACCTCCAGCTTGCGTGTCCAGTCATCGTAGATTTCGATCCAGTATTTTGAATGCGATTTATTTCCAGAGAGTGCTCCGGACAGAGCTTCCGTTTTGGCGATTGTCATCTCTTCACAGATGACTTCCGGCGACGGGTAATAGGAAAAGCAGCCAACACCACTGGCGACGATCAGACCAACAAGAACCAAAAATCCCAGAACCGGTCCTGGAAGCACAATGTCATATTTGCCGGTACGAACCGGTTCTGCTTTTTTCAGCCAGTTTTCGATACGCGAGTTTCGGTCAAAGAATCTGAGAATAAAGCCTGCCAGGATTACGCAGCCCAGAATGCCCGCTGAATAGATTTCATAAGGATCAACGACATGCCCCAGTTTCTCTTTTGCGGTTTTATAGAAGTTGGTCGTTCCCGCACTGAAAGGTTGGCAATAAATATCGAAAGCATGCGTATGGTCCGCGGGCTCGATATGCGACGGGAACAGCGGTTTTTCTACTCCATATGCCAGTCCGACGATGACCAGTAACAGGAGAGAAAACCAGACGATCGTTTTTTTCCAGTTGTAATTTCGGACGATCCAGGCAACCAGTCCCAAATTCACTCCGGCGCCGAGCACCAGCAGTATGAACGCGGCACCCACCGAGTTGGCATGCTGAAACATCGAACCCAGCTGGGACATCGCCAGCATAGGAGTCGCATAAACAGGAATTGCAACCCCGGTCATCAGTAGCGGGGCATACGGGTTGTCGTAATTGACCGAACGCTGCAAACTGCTCTGCGGTAATGCTACGCCCAGGAGTGCGACACCCGCCAGTCCGATCATAATATAGATTAAACTGGTCCCCGATGCTTCTTTAACCGCGCTGACCCCGACCGAGAGCATACGTTTCATTCCGTAAGGAATCACCTGATCGTCAGTGGGATACTCTGGTTTTTCGGGAAAAAGCCTGTCCCAGATGGTCCCCACCAGAGTCACGATCAACAGTGAGAAAAGTGCAAAAGCCAGGATCGTGACCGGTTCAGAAAGGGTCAGTCCGTAAAGTAAGGAGAGCGGGTTGAACAGGGGAGCGGACATTGCAAAGGCGATAATGGTACCTCCCGCCAGTCCTGCTTTTTTCAATTGACGGGCAACAGGAATCACACCCAGTGAGCAGACCGGAAGCAGCATGCCAATGACCCAGGCCCGGAACAGTGCAGCCCTGGTCCCTTCACCAAACAGACGCCTTGTTTCTGCTGCGCCAAAGAAACGCTGAAAGATGGCTGCAATAAACAGTCCGGCGAGAATAAAGGGCGCGGCTTCCAGCAGACACTGTATAAAGCGAAGTGTGAATCCCCAGAGAATGTATTCAATCATGACAGAGTCCCGAAACAGGAATAATAGGGCAATTGAAGGTATGTTTTATAAATTTCAGCCGTTGACTTTATTCATTTCAGAGAGTGCGGAAAATTGTTTTAATTTCACGACCAGCAGAAAGTAGTGCCCGACCAGCGATGAGTCGACATCTGCGAAGTCTATCTGCTGATAAACAGTCATCAGCTCTGTGGAAGACTGCTTGACTTCATCCCAGTCCCGGTGTTTCAACTCACTGTCTGCGGCCAATTCGGGGATCCAGTCGATGATTTCTCCCAGCTCCTGCTGCTTTTCCTGACTGCCTTCCTCTTGTTTATGATTCAGCAACCACCGCATCCGGGTATCCAGTTCTCTGACTGTTGCAGTATATGACTTTGGTTTGTGCCCCGGTATATGATGTTCAAGGTGCTGATCTTCCATGGAAGACTCCGCGGTCTGTGTGCATCCTGTCTGAAATGAAAACAAGAGACCGCATATGCACAAAGCTGTAATGCTCATAAATCGCGTTTTTAAAAAATGTTGAGCTTGCATGTGATAACCATTCAAAACAGGAAAAAGAATGAACCAGTCATGAGAAAAAACTCAGTGAGAAGAAGGTAATGCATAATCAGGCAGTTTTACGGATGTGAGGATCTCATCAATCAGAACCCGGTTTTCTGACTGGTCGATACCCAGTCGGACGCTGAGTACAGGCAACGCGGTTTCCAGAAGGTCGTCTGGTATCACATAGCTCCTCTGGTTTAAAAATGCATGCGCCTGGGCTACTCTCTGCCAGGTCAGTAACCCACGAGGACTTAAGCCGAGCGCAAGATGGGGGTGTTTCCGAGTCGCATTTCCGATCTGCACCAGATAACGTTGAACGGATTCTGCCACCGGTATCGCTGAGATCTTCTGCTGCATTTCCAGCAATTCTTTCTCATTGAAGACCGGTTCCCGTTCCGTTACCGCATCAGAGTCCTGGTCGATGGCCGCGGCCAGCATGCGTATCTCATCAATTTCTTCCGGATATCCGATCGTCAACTTCATCGCAAACCGGTCGAGCTGCGCTTCGGGCAGGGCATATGTTCCGTGCTGATCAATGGGATTCTGGGTGGCGATCACAAAGTAATCCTGCGACAACTGATAACGGACCGCATCCACGGTGACCTGTCTTTCCGCCATCGCTTCCAGCATGGCACTCTGCGTCCGGGGAGTTGCCCTGTTAATTTCATCGGCCAGCATGATGTCAGAAAAGACCGGCCCTTCGCGAAATTCGAATTCATGTGTCTTCTGATTGAAAATATTGAAGCCGGTAATGTCACTGGGAAGCAGGTCGGGCGTGCATTGTACTCGGGCAAACCGGCCTCCAATCAGCGTGGCGAGCGTTTTGGCCAGCATGGTCTTACCGAGGCCCGGGTGGTCCTCCAACAGCAGGTGACCCCGGGAAAGCAGGCAGATTATGACATTGTCTATGACTTCGGATTTCCCTTTCAGAACCTGGTTCAGACAGTCACTTAACTGTTCAATTCGGGAATATTCCTGCTGCAAATCCATTTTGGTATCGTTTTCTAATAGTGTTGACATGGGACCCTGCTTTTATAAATGAATGTATGCGTCTATCAGGGAGATCGTTTTATCCAGCGGGCATCGTTGATGATCCGATTGCAGCAATTGCTGATCTGTTCCGTTCGGGGAGTATGCGTTTTATCAGCGGAACAGGGAGCAAACGCAGCCCAGTTCACGTATTGGGCCAGTTCAGACAGACAGGCTGTATTAATGGCTAAATTGTCTGACTGCAGTTTCAGCCACTGGCTCAGAGACATTGTGACAGGTCTTTTCTGACCCTGACTGCGTACTCTCAATTCAAGCAGCCAGAGTGTTCTGAAAATCAACCGCCGGGTATCGCGAGGACGGTAGAGCTTAAGCCAGCCTGTGACCAGAAAATCGATAACCTGATACCGGAGAATAAAGATACTGATAATGCTTCCGAGCGTGAGTAAACTCAACATCAGGTGTTTACCAAGCCAGTTGGTGACAGCCAGAAACGCTTCAATCGTTTTTTCATATAACGACAGGGGAGGTCCAAGAACGGCATACCCGACTGTGGGCTCGATCGTGCACCAGTCGCTTGCGCTCGGTCCAACTTTTACTTCGACCCAGAAGTGTACATCATCTGCAAGGACGGGAGTGTGGTCTGATTTGATATCATAGTGATCCGGACTGGCGTAAAATCCACTCACCAGCCTGGTGGAATATCCCAGTGATCGGAGCATCAAGGCAGCGGACGAAGCAATCAGGTAGTCCGGACCTGCTTTGTGTTCGAACAGGAAACGATCCAGGGGGAGCGCCTGTTTTCCGTCGTAGGTAATCGAGCGATCGTGCTGGAAATGCTGGCGGTGGTATTGTTCAATCCGTTTGATCTTTTCCCAGTCATTTTCTATTCCAGATACCAGGTCTTCAGCCAGTCTTTTTATTTTTTCCACTACGGGTAATTCCGGCAGGGCAAAGAAGTGTTTTTGCTGATGTGATGTCGACGCGTATTTGACAGCGAGAAAATCAATCAATTTATGATCAGGAAAATGGCTGATCAGGTGCATGGGGACCAGCCTGGGTAACTCCTTGCGGTCGAGTTTGACAATGCTCTCCTGATGCCAGTCGAACAGATCAATCCTGTCGACCAGATCGATATGAATTTCTCTCAAATGCAAGGGGGCGGGGAGCTGGTTCGATTTCAGATGATTGTTGGTGATGACATGCAGTTCATTTCTGCACTCCTGCGACAGGGTATGTGCCTTGCTCTCGACGACAATATAAGGCTTCTCAAAACGTTCTTTGAGTGAGAAAGGTTTCTTGTAGTCACCTTTTAATGGTTCACTGAACCAGTTCACTCCGTCGAAGATATCGTACGTCTCCATGCGGAGGTGCAGGGGAGTTCTACCCGAAACGTGAAGCAGTGCGTCGGAAGAAATACCTTCCGCCGATTGCTCTTCAGCTGTTTTTTGTTGTCTTGCCGTTGAAAAGTGACGGTTGATGTTCTCCGCATCGGGCAGTTCTTTTTCTTCGATCTTCTGATCCTGCATTTTAAGGCCGATGGCACGATCGATGTTTTTCGAGATCTCACCTTCATCTTCGTAGGTATCAGACATGATGTCATACAGGCTGGGATCGTCTGATGACATGAAGGGGGCATTTTCAATGGGAGCAAAGCTGCGAATATCGTACTTGCCGGCTACCAGTAACTCGCCATCCCCGAGTCCGTCCCTGGCGTAGAGATCGCCTCGACTGTCACCGCCGGAACTGGGCATGATTCCCTTAAGGGCATGGACAACCGGATTCCCGCTGGAAAAGGAGATGATCAGAAACAGCACTAAGGCCAGCGAGGAAAGCAGCAGATATTTACCCAGATTCTGTTTCTTGACAGCCGGAAGCAGGGCAATTCGGAGTGTGTTCCAGTAAGAGTAAAACAGCCAGAAAAATCCCAGTATCAGTTCCAGCCCCGCGAGCACGATCATGTCCGGACCTGTATACGTTGTTGCGGCACAGATAATCAGGAAGATGGATCCCCAGGCGGCAAACTGCTGATATTTCTTCCAGCAACCGGCGGCAGCCATCACCAGAAAGGTATTCTTGACAGCGAACATCAGGATCAGTTCAAACGGTCTACCATTTCCGAAGAATGTTCGCTGGATTGGCTCCCAGACCAGACTCCCCAGTATCACAGCCAGTAAAATGAGATTCACGAATGCTTCCGTACCATTCCGTGTTTTGAGGGAAGCAAAATAACGTACGCCCAGGAACGCGACCGTTGTTTCGATCAGAAAATTGACAGCGATCCAGGTACGCGAATATCTGCCATCGGCGTCTGATATCGAAAGCGCCAATGCCCCCGTCAATACCATCGCGATCGTGACAAAATGCAGAACACGACTTTCGTTGATCGTTTTCGGTTCAGCTCGCATAACACGCTTTCTTCCAACTGTCAGCGAATGTTTTATCCCGGCTTTCATCCGGGTGGTTCAACCTCATCCAGGGCGCGCATTGACAGACAGAATCGTGGTCGCTTTCCTGTAATGGTGGATCTTGAACCACAATAGAACGAGAACGATGGGTTAGAGATCCGATTTGCATCTGTTTAAGGTAACCACTGGAATTGGTCACGATGAACTCTGGCAGAGCAGACTTGACAGGCTTGACCTCAGCAGAAGGCAGACCATTTGCCGGGATACAGGCCAGTTCATCCAGTAGTTTATACTGATCTCTCTGGTTCCCTTCACAACGAAACAGCTGGTTCTCGACGAGGCACTCGACGCAGGCATGCTGTTTTAATAGTGAATCACAAATACTGGCAGTGATGCGAATCACCGCTTCCAGAGATTCACTGTTACCGTTTTGATAGTGCGACTGATTGAGGTCGGGAATAACTCGGAGCGCACACACTGCCGCTGCCTGACGTTCCGTGACAATCATCTGCCCCTGCCTGGCAGATTGCGACCAGTGGACTCGTCTCAGAGAATCTCCCAGACGAAATGTTCTGGTGCCGATCACATCGCCATAATCGCCGGCACGATGTGAAGCAAACCGATCTTCGCTGGAACTGACTTCTCTTAATTCAGGCATGAAAGCCAGTTTGGAAATCTCGGGCCAGACAATCAGCACCGAATCCATCGAAAGCGAGATCTGCTTTTTATACAGGCCGAACGGAAACGCTGTCTCAAGAAATGCAGTACTGGTGGAATAGACGCCCCGTTTGCGGGGGATAAAGTTCCAGGTATACTCACTGGTTTTCCAGCCTGGAATACAATCGATGGCGACTTCGCACAAGTGATCGGAATGTTCAGAGAAAGGATGGCGCAGATACACGCCCCAGGCAGGCCAGGGCCAGTTGTTTTTCACAATCAGCCTGGCTCCCACTGGTTCGCCACATTGTGTGCGAACTTTATTGAATGAAAGTTCTGCTGCAAGGCCTTTCACACTGACCCAGGGCCACAGAACCCCGACTGCGATGATCATCGCCAGAGCTGTTGCAATATAAAGAATCGCGGAATTGACCAGTAGGCCGCAAACGAGTGCTGTCAGAATACTGAGAGACAGACACCAGAAGGGATTTTTCATCCAGTAGACCCACTCGTTGATCTGGGGACAGAAGTCATGATGCAGCATCTGATTGAGCGAGTTGAGAACCGAATGATTGCTTTTAAGCTGCTCTTTCGTCTTCAATTCTTCGAAGTCCGGCATGTAGTACCTCAAGCCCAAGAATGGTGGTATTCGGATTGAATCTCCTTGACGCCCAATTATTTCCACTCAATTAAAACAAATCAACATGTAAATGCAAATAAGTTGCAATAAAGATGCAATTACGAATAAGGTCTGGCCGGATGGTCACCTTGTGTGATGGTATGAATGGAAACAGGAATGAGTTGTTTTATATAAATGACAGAGGCGTGAAGAGCCGATTTGAGACCAATCTACTGATCGAGATTTTCATAGGGGTTTCCTTGCCCTTCAGATAGTTGAAAAGCTCCTTCTGTATATCCACATACCGGCACATCCCCCTTCGTAACCGGTTGCGTCTCGGGAAACCAGGTCATCAGCCGTAGCAGAAAATCGACCTCTGCCACTAACACGTTTCATCTGACGATCAGGTGCTAGTAGAGTCGCTGTATCAGGCCCTCTGTTTCCAAACAGGGGTTCTGCCATAAAGATGGTATTTGTGGTTCCGTCTGTAATGTCACCCAGTTGTGAGGATAATCCCCACCAGAACAGACCGTCGTTTTCAGGCATCCAGTATTCGGTATTGAGTCCGGAGTCACTGTTGACCAGGTAGTTAGAACCAGCCCATACTGGACTGATTTTCAAAAACTGATCTAGTTGTTAAGAAGGTTCTTAGCGTCCTTTTGAAGAGGAGAACTTTTGATGAACAAGCGAAGAAAATGACACAACACCGAGCAAATCGTCCGCAAACTGTGTGATGCGAAATGTCGGTAAAGACCAGGCTTCCATGCTACAGACCCTGGAGGTCAGTGAATCCACTTCTCAGCGCTGGCGGAATCAGTACGGCGGCATGAAATCGGAAGAAGCCAAGCGTCTCAAACAACTGGTCGCCGATCTGTCGTATTTGAAGTGGGGAGTCTGGGATTGCATCACGCACGCGTATGTTGACACAGTAATTTCGTTCGCTAACAACTTACTGATGCGTCAAATTCACTACTCAATCGATGATCAAATCAGAACGATGTAGAATCTTCCTCCGATCGATTCTCCGAGGGCGATTGTGAATTGTCAGTCAACTGCTGTGAAACTTTGCTGCTCAATAGCCCCCCCGAAGACGGGTAATTCTGCGCCCACAGTGGTTGACCATTGGAAAAGAGCACATAGCTGGGGCAGACGGTCGCGCCAAGCGAGGCTGCAAGAGTCTGATTGGAATGATAATCCATGCGAACTATCTCCACGCGACCCCGGAGATCATCACGTAACTGCTGCACCTGTGGTCGCATATCATTACAGCGAAAACATCCGGTCATGACGCTGAACTCGACAAGAACAGGTTCTTCTGAGCTCTGCACAAGTTCGTAGAACTCGCTCGCATTCACTACTGGAACCGGCTTTAAATTCACTGCGGATGATTTCGTGGTAGCGTTGCTCCCGTTACAGCCTGATAGCAAAGTCAATCCGCAAACAATCAAAGTGAATATGTATGAATAAGCGCTCACGGAAGTGACTTCTCGGCTCAAGATGGAACATTGAAAAACTGTTATAGATACCTGTATTTCAATCTGAGTGGCGAATAGGGAAGGGACGGTCCCAAAACCGAGAAGGGTATTGAATGAGACTTCCCTATGCCAATCCTTGATCTCATGTTTGCTTGATTATAGAAACGAGATGACTTGAGACAAGTCCTCAATATCATACGATGGGAGGCGATGCCAAATAAGTAGTGATTCTTGAAATGGACAAAGGATCGCTTCGAAAACTATCTGTGCCCGAAGCTGTTTTGCGCGGCGTACTTTCGGGTGAAGTATTGGTATCACAGGCCAACATTGAAGATCTCTCACAACTTATCGACCAGTCGATTATTTTGAGTATGGAAAATCGATTTGATTATTCCAGCATATCGAATTCAGGGGCCGGTTAAGGGGCAAGGTCAGAAGGCCATCTGGCTCCAATCTAAAACTGTTTTGATTTCTAAAATACTGGATCTCTGAAGCGAGAATACTTCCCACTTCCGGACGGATGTAGAGCCTGTTTCCGTTTTATGGTCACAGCTGTAACTTGTATCTAAAAAAACGCTTGTAGAAACGCGTGTTTTAGGAATTTTATGCTCAGACTGAAAATCTCCGTTTCTTCTAAGGCTCTCAATAATCGTTCTAATGCTTGATCGAATAGACCTGACTCCGACCATTCCTTCAAACGATCATGACAGGATGATTTCGGCGGATACTTCTCTGGTAAATCTTTCCAGCGGGCTCCTGTCCGCAGCACCCACATAATGTCATTGAAACAGGCTCTGGGTTTTGCTTTGGGGCCTCCCCCTGGGGTGCCGGTGGTACCCAGGGAATTAAATCCTCAAATAAACTCCAATGTTTATCGGTTAATTCTACAGTTGGGTCCGTCCTGGATCCCGTGTCGACGAGCCGGCTTAGCTCTGTACGCGATCGTGTGGGCATGATAAAGCCTCCTTTCAGAGAACAGAATCATGCAAATCTCAGACCAGACTGTTCACACTTTTCTTAGTTTTCGGATACCCTCCAGCTCGAAGGTCACCGACTGAGTGGTTGTTGTCTTTGGCCTCGGTGACGGCCAGGGAGATGTTGGGCCGGTAGTAGAGAATATAATCGGCTCGTTTGGGTTTTCCCCGTTTAACGGTTTTCCCTTTGACGATGATCTGTCCGTCAGTAAACGAAACCTCTTCGCGCACCTGGGGCTGAACAGTTAGGAATGCTGGCAGGCAACTGAATATTTCCTGCTGGTATTTCCTGCGGATAGAGGATTCGCCGAGGCAGTCGATGCGATGTAACAATACCTGACCAGCTAAAATGATTTAAGGTCTTGATCTTCGATTCATCCCGTCCTACGATTACGACGTGAGTGGAATTGAGACAGTTGATTCCATTTTGAGCATCACGAGCGGTGTTGAGGGAACAGGCCCTTTGAAACGCCCGGCAACCTGGTTCAGCCACCAAGGTGCCACTGCCTTCCGAAAGGAAACGATGCGGCCTGCAGAGGCAAAGAATGGCTCAGAGATTCCAGCGGGGATTCTCCTGAACGCTTTTGTCTGCCCGCCAGTGTTGTCCGTGATGGTTTGACTTCAATCAGACTTTAATGAGGAGACACAGGTAATGTTACTGAGCGGAACACAATATCTACACGCGAAACCAGGGGAGAGAGATGAGCTGAACTGTCCCGTCTGTGAAACAAAATGCGATGTCAAACGAAACTGTTTTGGACCGACCTGCTTTGCCGAATCCGTCGGCGGCCTGGGGCATCTGCACGATCGATTTACCTGTCCCCACCGGGACGAAGACTGGCATCATTACGCCAGTCAGCTGATAGCTCAAAAACACGATTGTGCCAGCCGACGCGTGCGGGAGCTGATTGACCTGGATCTGCAGGAGACACTGGAGAGACGCGTGGTTTTGTAGATGGGAAAGAATCTCTGAGCCAACATCTGAAGTTAAGAGATGATTAAGCACTTCTGGACATACTGAACTCCTCTCAGAGAGTATACACTCTCAGGCAGGCGCCCATTATTCCTGGGGAACTTCATGTTACCAGATGCTGAAGGTGCGGACGCCAATGCGATTACAAAAGGTAAATGCACTTGTTTTGCAAAAAGTTTCTTCGACAATAAATCTAAATGCCAGCAAGCGTCTACACTTATGTGGGAAGCTTCAAGAGTTTCAGGAAATTACGTAGAAACAGATGAAGTAGACGCTTACAATGATGAGCTAGATCGAGTGGCAGGTGAGTTTTCTAGAATTGCTTGTTGTATGGAATGTTGTAATGACCTACCTGCAGAGCTAGGTGCTCCATCAACAAATTCGCCTACTGGATGCTGTCCATGAAAAATAACAAATTTATAATATTTGGATTTTTGGGTTTCGCGGTGGTTTTATTAGGAATTCAACTAAGTAGTCACCCTTTGATAGAGTCGAGGATGTATACATGTGGGGAATGTCGTTTGCATCGTGACTCTCGTCGTATCTTCTCTGTAGTCATATCTAACTCTACGATAGAAACTAAATGTAGCAGTTGGTATAAGAGCCAATATGGAAATGACCATAAACACGTATGGATACTCGCTCCTTTAATACAGTACAAGAATATCAATGGAGATGGAAAGGCATCTATTACCTTATCGAAGGGTGAATCTCTATGGGCACTCTCTAGTGATGAGCAGTTACAGTATCTGAAAAATTCGATCGGTCAAGATCGATCAATCCGATTAGAAATAATCAAAAAGTTATACAAAGCAACTCTTCAAGATGACAAAGAGGCTGCAACGTCTACTTTAATTGAAATTAAGCAAACGTTAAAATGAATTTCCCCTGTAACCAAATCCCAAGTATTGACCTTGCACCAGTTGGAATGTTAGAGACCCAAGGTAAATTCATCCCTGGCGATCCAGGGATGAATTTTTCCCGAACTCTACTGGGGTCTGATTTCCCAGGGAGCTGTGTGGGGGGGCGAAATAGTCCAGCCGCCACCGATCGATTTGTTCCTCGGCATCTGCCAAACTTATAAACCAATGCTGGTTTAAACATTCCTGGCGAACTCGTCCGTTGAACGATTCAATATACGCATTATCTTTAGGCTTTCCCAACAGGTTTTAAACAAGCTTGTTCCTAATTTCCATAAAAAGCATGCTGAAGAGTTAATATGCCTGCCCTAGCATAACCCATTGATCATGGTAGCCCTCGGACATTCCTCCAATTGTGAATTTGAGCTCCAACCAGTCACCTATCATATTGATAATTTCAGCCTCTGTGAAAACCGTTCGTTGGGCGTCTGTGCAGACTTCATTTGGTGGTGAGCGAAACCAGCTGATCTATAAATGGCCTCCTGGTTTTATTATCCTCTGAATTTCAGTGAGATAATGCTGTGCCACTTCAAGCGTTTCCAGATGCGTAAACAGCGACGCGCAAATGACGAGATCAGCGGTATGATCATCGATCGGAAACTGAAATGTTCGGGGTTCGATCTTACCATCCGGATTATACATGTCATTTTTAAGATCCGCATACAGCCAGCGATATTGTGGGTACACTTGAGTGCAAGTTTCAATGGATTCTTGATTTACATCAAAACCGATATAATGAATCGTTGGATCCAGTGACATCGCAGCCGCATACCGTTCTCCACACCCCAGATCAACAACAGTATCTCCTGAATTAAGAGCACCGTACTTCTCCCAGAGTCCCAGCGCCCATTCTGTTGCCCTCAGCTTTGCGGACATGTTCCGCTTGGCATACACAACCTTTAGTTCATCAGGATCTATCTTCATTTTTGCTCCATCAAAAAACAGTTTCCTGAACATTCTCAGACATATTGTTATTGGCTGTCGAAACTGTCATCCGGATCAACGATTAATTGATCATGTCGATTCAGCATTGCTATCGCAGGCTGATTCACATCACTAGCCACGGAGATCCATTTTAACAGCAGGCTGGTCTGTCAGAACCTGGTTTAATCAAAAAGCTGCAATAAGAATTCTCTTCCCCTGTCGTCATTAAGAGATTTTGCAATTGGGGAGCAGCTCCTTTAATTTTGCGATTCCAGCGGGAGTGATTGATGTATTATACAAATTCAAGGTTTCGAGATTCTTCATCGACGCCAGCTTGGGGATGTCCTTGTCGGTATGTGTTGTTTAAAATTCATTTTAAAACTCTTGGTAGGCTTTTCAGGAGCAATGTTATTACTGGCAATATTGCTCAAGGGGGCCACAAATCAGGAGTTTCTTGACAGGGCCAAAAACGGGACAAGTGGGGGGACACAAAAAAACGATGGCTCGCAAACCCCTTGTTTTCAGGTGGTTGCGAGCCATCGTTCATTGGATGCGGAGAGAGGGGGAAACTCGGATCCCTGTTTTTATCTTACTCTAGCATAGTAGCGATTAAGCGTCAAACCCCTATTTTTGTTGCGGGAGCAGTCTTATGGTTGCTTCTGGTTAGTGCTGGTTGTTTTCTGTTATTTGGCAATCGTTTCAGCACACTTTCAGCACAAATTGATTTTAGCCATGTTCCTGCCCCAGCCACCAGCGAATCAGCTGTTGTGTATGCCCGAAAACGACGGCGCGGTAAAAAGAAACAGGAATCCCAGGATGTTCCGGAAGTAGCCGCTGATTATTCTCGCTTCAGTTCCAATAATCAGCGAGATGAAAGTATTGATCAGCAGCAACAAAAGTGCCGAGAACATGCCTCCCGGTTAGGGCATACTATTCTACCTGCTTACGAATTTGAAGATAGGGCCGTCTCGGGTACGAAGCTAGAAAGAGAGGGCTTGAATGAAATGCTGGAGGCAGCAAAGCAGGGCAGGTTCAATGTACTTTATTTGTATAGCCTGAGCCGACTGGCTCGAGAATCCGTGATTACATTACCGATCCTCAAGAAGCTCGTCTATGTCTACGGTGTTCGTTGTATCTGTGTGACTGAAGGTATAGACACTGATACAACTGGCTGGGAAGTTATCGCTGCGATTTTTGCCCTGATCCATGAACAGTTCATCAAAGATTTAAGTGCAGCTGTTATCCGGGGGCAGGAGGGGGCCCTGCTCAGTGGTTATTCTGTGGGAGACTGGTGTTTCGGTTACGGCTCTGAGCCAGTACCGGGATCGGAACAGAATCGCGCAGGCCGTAACAGTAAGCCGCGAAAAATCTATGTGATCAATACGAAAACCGGGTCCCCACGACGATCAGAGAGAAAGAACGGGAGTTATACCAGGTAACTCAAAAGATCGAGCGTCTGGTCGATCAGGTCGAACAGGGGGATCCCCCAGAGGATTTGCAGCGACGTCTCAAATCCAGGAAGGAAGAACAGAAAGAAATCCAGTATGAGCTGAAACAGCTCCGGCTGGAGCGGAACCAGGACCTGGGAACCCCCTCCGAAGCATGGCTGAGGGAACGACTTAAGCAGTTGTTTGATGTTCTGCAGGAATCATCGCCTGCCGCTAATAAGGCCTTGAGTGCCCTTGTCGGTGGGGAAATCATTCTGGAAGAGAACGAGATTCCTCTGAGAAAACGGAATTATTTTCGTGGCAAATTCCGACTCAACGTCAGAGGGGTTTATAACTTTCTTACTGGCACCTCAGCTTTGGTTGAGGGGACTGTGCAAGGTGCGGAAGTCATGATTGACTTCATCCAGCCGGATAAAGCAGATCAGCAGCGCGAGATCGCCAAACGGATGTACGACGCTGAAGAACCAGAATTCAAAATTGCTGAAGCATTAGGAGTCAGCCGGAGTAGGGTTACGAAGCTTATAGATGAAGTCTTTGAACTACGGGGCGAGAAAAAGCCGGATGGACGATCCCGCCGGTCGCGACTTGCTGTGAAACACAAAGAACCGCCTCCCTATCAGGCGATCGCGGAGGAGGTCATGAAACTGTTCCGAGAAAAGAAGGAGTATGGTGAGATCGCTGCAGCTCTGAATATCGACCGGAATACGGTGACCAGCTCAGTCAAATACTGGCATGAGCAACGTGGGTTGCCTGTACCCGACGGGCGTACTCGCAGGAAGTCTCTTTGACAGGCCCTGTTACTTTCCCTTGACAACTCTGTATGCCGACCACCTTTGCGGGGGGGCGGCCATGTCATTTTTTTAGATATCAGGGCATCTGACCGGCTTCATATATGACTACAGAAACAATCTAACTCAAACACCTTGATGATATGGTTGTTTGATTTATTCCAGGCAGCGATTCGTAACCGCGACCACAGGTTCGACAAAGTGGGTTGGCCACTGACCACGCACTCTCTCTTTTTCTAAAATCAAAAAAAACAAAGAATTCGCTCAATTCTCTGCAAGAATCCACCGCAAAGATCCTTATTCATCTGTCCTTAGACTTATTTTCCCGTTAAAACTCTTATCAGATCTTAATCGATTTAATTCCCGGACATGGATGGATGCCGAATTTACGAACCAGGGGCTTTTTCTGAGCACTTGACTGCTGCTATCAGCAGGGGGCAATCTCGAACGGTGACCAAATGAGTGTGAATCTGACTGACTTTTAAGTCCAGGAAATTTCTAAAAGATCGGAATACAACTTCATGTGGCATGTGTCGTTGATTGAATGGGTTGTTAGCCATCAGAAAACACCAAGCATCTTGAACACTCCCGATTCGAACCACTGAGTATCATAGTCCCGAAAATATGGAGAAGTATATCGTGTATAAGATATTGACGATTATGATTTTGGTCATGATGTCTGAAACAGTTGCTCTTTCAGAGGAATATCCTCACAGTTTTTTTCATGAATCAAAGCTGAGAAATAATACAATCGAGACATATTACATCTTTATTTGGCCAAATCGTAAAGCGACCGAGGGTACTATTTTCAAGGCGACTCGGATTAATGGTAAGGAATGGATGCTGGTAGGAGGAGGCTTGAATGCCAGTAGCCTTGATCAGGGTATTGATCAATTTACGATTGAGTGGAATAACGGCGAGAAAAAAGTCGGAAGATACCAATTTGGTAAATACAAAGTTCTATCTCATTCCTCAGATGAATTCGCAGTAGGCACAACACAGAAATGGGAACATCAATCTATCCCCTTGGATCTAAACTTAAAAATGAAAATCTGGATGTCGATTCATGAAGCCAAACCACTGCCCAAAACGAAGTCCAGAAAACGAAAAAGTTTCCAGATTTTGCGTTTGCAAGATCCAAGCGTGAAAAAAAACTTGTAGTCTCGCAGAAATTAAGACTGATATCATTCGTCACATAAAAACTCTACTCATAACGACTCTTGTGTGTTCTGACTTAGTAAGTCATGAAATCAATGAGGCCAACAAAAGTTAATCTCATTCACATTAACTGAAGGAACTCCACAGTTTTCAAACTTTTGATTGGCAGGTTAACTCACTTTCGTCTTCGATATTCAAGGTGAACTACGTCAACTCTATAACTTTGTTGCTGATATGTTATTCCTCAGAAATCGTGGCGCAGGAATTAGGTCCACACTGCCTGCCTCAACATTTTGGGGCGCCAATTACCTAGAGAAATAGGAGTCTTTTTTTACGATTGTAGAACATTTGGAGTTTCACAGAATGAAGTTGAAGTCAGCATAAATTACGCAGTTCAACTTTAAGAAGCCGGAGAAATAGAATTGCCCAACATCTAAGTTTCAAGCAGGTTGAAAGTAAAAAAGCCCCTCCAGAGTTTTCTGCAAAGCATCAAACCCCAGAGGGGTGGGCAGGCACCCTTCGCCCATACTCACTCAATATCAATAGGCCTAGAGCTATTAATGAAATGTTCCCGGATTGAATCACATCACTGTCTGAACCTTCAACACGAAAAGTGTCTGTCGGAATTTCATACTTGTAGTTATCACCACATCAATGAAAACAGCCATGAGTAATTCAGAATTTACTATTATCCGCAGCATCCAAATGTCAAAGTTCTCCTGGTGAATTTGATTTCCGAGTGATGATTCACCCGTGTCACTAAAAGAACGTTTCAACGTTAGAAGAATTTAGTTGTTCATGGTGAGTTTTTCAAAAAATCATCGAGATAGAGAACCATGCCCGAAGTGTGCACGTTTAGGCGATATCGCAGTTCGGATTCAAATCTCCCCATTTTTCAAGACGACGGGGGGATTGACAGTAATGGTTCAAATGATAGAGGTGCTCTTTGGAGAACCAAACCGAATGTCAAATAATGCAATTGGCCAAAAAGTTACCTTGCAGTTTAACGACCATTACACAGGTTGGTTTTCCAATTTTATCAATCAATGCTTGGCGAACCAAAAGCCTCGTTTGACATGCGGTTGATGTCGCTTTGCAACTGGAGTTTTTCCATTTCCATCTCATACCATAACTCCGCAGCTTGCTGATCACGGTTCGCCCGACCTGCGTCGTAAGTACTTGATTTCTGGGAGCTACCCGAACCACATCCGGGAGTGGCCAGGCATGATATGATGGACAGAAAAATCAGTAGAAGATTTCGGCGAATAAGCAATTTTTTCGTGTGATTCATCATGTTTCAATATTTCCTCATATGAGCTAGGTTTTCTTACAAGCAGATGGCAACCGCCTTCATCAAAGGAAGAACACCTCAGCCGTCTAAAAATTTATTTTTTGAGGAAGATTTTCATGAAAAACAGAGAATAACGAAGTGTTGAATTTCGCAGTAAAGCGATACCCGACGGTACATAGGTGCGGTATCGCGATAGGACATTCAGTTTCTTTTGATATATAACTATAACCTTGGAATTCATTCTACTTTATGACATGGATTACACTTTACCAACCATTAACAGAAATCAATGGTTGACAAAGCGAATTCATTGGTCCTGAAGAATAGTTTCCGACGAGCAGGCCAGAAACACGTAGCCCCAGTCTTTTTTTCGCATCATCCAGTGCCGGCTTGAGAGCATCCACTTGAGACTTTGAAAAAGCGCCATCGCTGACCAGCAATATGTCAGCACGTTCCCATTCGGCTGTTCGCAATCGAGCAAGTGCCTTCTCGAAAGGGGTGGAAATATCAGTTCCCCCATCGAAATTCATTGTCAGAAATTCAAGCAGCGATTGCAGGCCATCGGGTGATAAAGATAACTCGTGCTCCACATACTGACCGGAACCGCTGAAGGAAAACAGTAGACAAGGCCGCTGTTCTGCATGAGCAATTCGACAAGCTTCTAAAGTCAACGCTTTGGCAACAGCTTCGGGCCGACCACTCATCGAACCAGAAGTATCAACACAAACGATGATCGGTCCGCGAATCCGTTTTTTCGACTGCGGCTGCTGTTCTTCGACTTCAGTAGAAACACGGTCGACATAGGTTCCGCGCACGCGGTAGGTCAGTAGCCCCCGCTCGGCCAACTTGGCATGCCAGAGCCGTTTCAAACCCGGGCGACGGCGGAGCATCGCTTCGCTGGGAATCATTCGCATGAAGTCGGCTGATCGCTCGATTCCCTGTGCCTGATGCCGGGCCAGCGGATGTTCGACTTCTCGTTGTTCTTCAGTAGTTCGTCTGAGTGAATTGAACGCATCGGCGTACGTGGGATCGTCGTCCATTTCTTCGCTGGCCTGCAATCTGCCCAGTTCTTCGATCATTTGGCGAATTTGTGGAATCCGGTCGATCAAATCCCGGTATTTTTTAAGATCTCCCCAGCCACGATACTTGAAGATCCCTGCTGAGAGGTCCCACCCTGGGCTGAGCAGCCGATCCAGCGGACCAAACATATCTTTTAGCTGTCGCCATATAGAAACCCTTTCTTCCCAAATCTCTTTAATTGGTGATAGAGAGATGTTAACTGATTCATCCTTGACTGATTCACATAAATTCTCGATCACGAAGACATTTATCGCTCGAAATAAATGTAGCCATACTATCAATTCCAATCTAGTAGTTGGAACATACTCGACGGCATTATTTTGCTCTACAAACGACTGCCAAAACTCTTCCCAGAACTGAACATGATACGAATCTATGAGTTCGTTTCTTTTGCTTGTGCACTTCTCCGAAAGGTTGAGAATGTCCAACAATAGCTGCTCGACGAGCTCTTCAGACCCACAGCATAGCTCTAAAATACTATTTCGACTAACCCACTCAGCTAATCGACATTGTATTATTTCAGATGGCCAATCTAACTCGATTGGCCAAGTCCCAGACATGGTATCTCGCCAAATCCTCTGCAAAGAGCATATCCTGTCTTCAAACCTGCCATGTGTATTTGTAACAGCACGACGATACACTGTTAGCGGCAGTCCCAAGCAGTGTTCAACGGTAGGCTTGTCAGGTGAGAACTGGAGCCCCTGATGTGCTTTTGTCACCGTTCAACCTCACAATTAGGTAATGCAGCCTGCAGTGAGTCAACGTCCTCATTTGCGATATTCGGCATATTATTGAGGTTGAGCTTACGAAGACTTGTCAGGTGCACAAGTGGTGAAATATTCTGAGCTGGCGTTCCCGCAAGATCCAACTGTTCCAACAATAACAATCCCTGCAATGGAGCAAGATTATCGACCAACGTATCCGTCAGTACTATTGATTTCATTGAACATAGTTGGGACAAAGGCGAAAGGTCTTTGACTTTTGTATGTGAAAGGATGAGTTCTCGAAGATGCTGAAGTCCGTCGATACCGTCTATGCAATCAAGTTCCTTAGCTTCAGACACGTATAGTCTTTTCAATTCTCGCATGTTGCGAAGTGGTTGCAATGACGGGAGATCAACTTTATTTAATCGAAGTGATTCTAACTGCGTCAGATGGCTGAGCGGCAACCAGCCTTGAACAGGTACTCTTGACAGATTTATTTCTCGGAGCCATGTCATCTTGTGAAATGGGCTAATGTCTGAGAGAGTCGATACCCCTTCCAACGAGAGAATACTTAACGTTCGAATTTGAGCGAGTGGCGAGATGTCCGTGACACGCGTTTCGGTCAACGAAAGTTCTGCAAGTTGAGGCAACTCCGAGACTGCGACCAAGTTGTCAACTGGCGTGTAATCGCAATTCAGATACCTAAGTGACTTGAGTTTGCTAATCGTGCTCAAGTCTTGTACCTGGCTCTTGGAAACGTCTAATCTTTCAATTGAATTGCAAACACGAAGTGCTGATAAATCAGAAACGCTGGATTTCGGCGAATATGTACCACCAAGTGACAGGTCGACTAAGTACTGCGACCGACCGTAGTCGCGCATCAACCGCACTAGATTTACTTCAGTTGCAGGTGGCTTGAATCTGAATCTGTATCGAAGATTCTGAGACATAGGGATCTCCCCGTCCTCTGATGAGGAAATAGTCTGCCATTCACCATTTTGTCCATCTTGGCTCGACCATTCTCCAGGAAGTGAGAGATCAACAGTGTGCACGGTTTCTAGTGACTCCAATTCGCATTGGGTATCTATGGATTTGAGAATTGGTTCCAAGGCTTTTACCACTTCGCTGATGCGATGTACCAATTCAGAACACGAGTCCAAGGCGAAAGCCAAGCTCTTTGCGGCGGCTTGCATTATATCATGTTCCAACCATTGAGTTGTACAATTTTCCAAATTGGAACTTTCACACTGCAGTTTCTTATAGTAATTTTCTATTCGAGAAAGGCACTCGCTGGCATGAGTCAGCAGTTCGTTTGTTTGTCGGTCATTAAACGTGCCATCCAGGACCTGCTCTACTTTCATTTGCCAAGCTTCAACACTAATTTCAAAGAGGCGTATATCCCCGGTTGCATAAGAATTCCAAAGTCGTTCCTGAATCCACGTAGTCAGGGCGTTCCTAATATCGAGAGAAATTCCTACGGAGGTTTTTCGGTCTTCTTCGTCGTCTGTAGTGTCAGTAGTTGCCATGTGATCTTGGCGTGGAGACCAGACACAATGTGGCACGAGCAGGACATCCAGCGGTGATACCTGCTCGCGACCGCTGGTGTGAGCGGCGACTTGGAGCAAGCAGCGGATCTTCAACCAGCGACGATCGGAGACATCCAATTGCAGTTCGCCCATTCGTTGTCGTAACAGAACGAGTAATTCATCAACTTGTTCTGGGACAATGACTTTTTCAGAAGAATCTTGAATCTGCTGTAATTCTTCCGCTGTAAAAGGCAAGCCGTTTTTAACTTGCGGTTCTTTATTGCTGGCAGACTTAAGGAGCGCGTGGAAGTTTTCGACCGGCCCCACTTCACAGCGAATTAAAAACCGATCGTACAGGGCATCCAGTTCCCCTGGAGCCGGGACTTCATTGCTGGCACCGATCAGGCATTTCAGTGGAACAGGCAACGGTTGTGGAGCATCGCCGACACTGTTGCCATTCTCATTCAGCGGCGGAACATTGTGAAACACCCGCTCGTTGAGGATCGCGAGTAAGGCATTCAGGATGCTCGGATTGCTCTTGAAAATTTCGTCCAGGAATCCAACATCTGCATCTGCCAGATAGCCTTCTGTCAGACGTCGATAACGACCGCTGTCAAGGTCCTCCAGTGAATACGGTCCGAACAGGTCTTCGGGGACCGAGAACTGGGTGAGGAGACGTTCAAAGAACTTCGCGTCGCGAAATGCCAGCCGCAACCGCCGCGCAAGCAAACTCTTTGCCGTCCCCGGTGGACCGATCAGCAACACATGTTCCCCCGCCAATGCCGCTAAAAGCATTAGCTTGATGTGTTGCTCTCGCTCAATAAGACCTTGAGAAAGGGTTGTGATCAGGTCCTGGACACGATTACTAAGTTCACGATTCAATTTTAAACCTCATATTTGGGTTTCAGGTTATGGTCAAGAGCCACATCAGTATATATTATTAATGGTCGGTGACAAAACGTCACAGATTTAATAGAACTGAATTATGATTCCCCAGAAATTCGTTTAAGTCTGGACTAATTTCTCGAACTAATTGAGCCTGGGCACGTATTTTTCCCTCACTGTCTTTACAGCGTTTATTTCGTTGGTTCAAAACTACATAAGAAATTTTGTAGAGATCACCATGTCTTTCTCGGACGACTGCGACTTTCACAGGTTCGTCTACAGTAAGCATATTCCGCTTCATCCATTGCTCGATGTCTGAAAGGGACAGTGAGTCAATTACTGTGGGGCTGATGGGGACGTCTTCAGTTTTGACCGAGATGCCGCCCGTCAGGACATTCAAGGTCGATCCGACTGATCGTACAGTACCGGTAAGGAAACCGGCTGTACGTTTCAAAAAGCTCATAATGGATCCTCACTTTCAATTCATTTCTATGGACCTTAAAGCAATCTATACAATAAAGCTGATTCCCAGCGATTATCAATTATTCAACTAGCTTGCTTACTACTTACTTAATCTGCCGGCAGCAAACTTCCTGAATTCTTGCTGACAATTTTGATTCATCTATACGTATGCCTGTGTGACCTGTTGAACTGTGGTTGGGATTGAACTTCTCAACTAACTTTCAAACCTGCTACAGATTTCAGCATAGTATACATTGCTCGTACTTTGTCGCTGTGGAGTGGATAATTCGTAGAATTTATCGAACCGCCCAGATATCAGCTTTGCGATTCGTCAAGTATTATGTTTGGACTCACGACCAGCCAATCATTTTTTTAAATGCCTGCCATGTCGATATGGTCATATTCATGACCATTCTCGCCAAGACGTGCATTCCGATCGCCCGGAGGAACATGGCAAGGCCGCTCTGAGACCGCTGAGTTGCCAGCATTTCACTTTGAACTTCCGCCCGAATAGCGGCTCGCAACTCGTCGAGTTCTAAATCTGAATAATCTGACATTGGGGAATCTCCTTGGTTATTGAGGGTTTGATTGAAGAATTTCGCTACCAAGTTGCTTCAACGCAGCAGCCGGAATAAAATCCTGAAAAGAAAAACCTTTCAGGCCATCGAAGAGGAAGGCACGTTCTTTCGGACACGCCATAATCAGTGCGGTAAAGAGGGATTGTAGTCCGTAACCATGCTGAGCTGAAAATGGAATAAAACTGACCTCACGGTCAAGAACCGCTGAGAATCGGGCGCTTCGGTCTTCGCAGATTTCCGCTATGTGAGCCAACTGTTCTTTACCAGGCTGATTCAATCGATCATTCCAATTACCTGGCACTACAAGATCGATTTGAGATAAACCAAAAACCATACGATTGGAGTGTTCTTTCAAGGCCATCAGGTGCTGTTGTTCGAGGGCCACCGCTCGATTTCGAGCGGCTGACACATGTAGAATGACATCCGCTTCTGGCAGATGCTGACGATAATGATCCAGGTACTTTGATTCCAGGGTAATGTCCTCACCATTACCCGGGCAATCGATTACTCGAAGGTTTACCTGCGTACCGGATGCAACACCACCGTTCATTTGCAGTCCGATGTCAGTTGAAATGAATTCCTTCGTGCAGGCGCGAACATGACTCACCGGTAGCGACGTTTTGAAGAGCCGATTGATAACCGAGCTTTTACCAGCACCGGATACCCCAGTCATCGCGAATGTCGGGGGCTTGCGTCGAGTTTCTTGCAGGATGGCATGCTTCACAGCAGCCATCTCCTTCAGAGTCATTTTTTTATGTGGCATAATTCCTCCTTCGTCAATTTTGTGGAATGAGCAGTCTGTTCATTCATCTTCGTTTCTTTGAATCAGTATTAATATGCTCCCTACAGCCAACGCTGCTATAGGGTCGATGAGTCCCAGGAAGTAGGTACCAATCAAAACGGGGGTCAGTCCTGACATGTCTCGCCCAAAAAGACCACAGAGCACAGCAAGAGCGAGTATGGGCCAGCCGGTTTGCGATGAAACGATCATTGTCCCGATCCACGTTGGTGCCTTGGTGACAGGTGGATTACCTGTCCAATGATTTACACTATCCACTCCCCAACCACACAGAACGTTGATCGCAGCACAAACAATGACTGCCCAGATTACGTTGCCAAATGCAATCAGAGCTGGGTTAAGGTTGTCTGAGTCTGATGAAGGGGGAGACATGGTAATTCCCTCTGGTTCGCTACAAGGCCAATAACACCGTGTCAGGCTTACATGATTCGCAATATCAGTTAATAAACGAACCAGCCGACTCTAAATTGAACCGGCTGGAACATTTTCTTTGTAAAATCTCATAAAAATGGTGACCAAAAATTTTGACCAGGCCGTAGCACACTTGGCTGTCAGCTAGATTTCCGTCCAGATTCGGGCAATCTCCAACTGTGACATGACCTCCAGGTATTCAGCGTTGGACTGGAAAGTGGCAAGTCTCCGCCTGAAAATCTGGGCAATCTCTTCCCGAATCTCTGGAATTGGTTCGGAGCCCAGGGAAACAGCCTTAGCTTCAATTCGCTGGATAGCTAAGACCTCTTCAGCCATCCGGTCGAGCCATCCTGCATTGACGATCAGCTGGTCGTACGTGGCAGAAGAACTGAAATGAGACTCTGCATTCTCGAACCGCGCCAGCGCCTGCGCAAGATCGCGTTCCAGCTTTGAGAAATCGTTACCGGATGCGCCGCAGCCTGAAAGAAACAGTGATAGAATGGAAGCCATAGTAAGGTGAAACGCTAGGGTTTTTCTCATGGGAATATCCTTGTCAAAATAATAGTTAAAAAAACGGGTGACCTGTTCAGCCGGCCCCCTACCGCTTACCACCAGAACTTTTTAAGAAGCTGCTGCTCCCACTTTTGAAGGCAAAAAGAGATTGCGGCATCTCTGCTTTCGAATGTGGAGATGGTTTCCAGCGGTTCACAGCAATACGGAACAACTCGCAGCCCCTCGATTTCCGCACTGCGCACCAATCGGGTTAGTCGGCCGTCTTCGTGGGCAAGCCAGGGGTGCTGATCGAGATCAATTAACAGGAACTGCAGGGAGCCCTTATCAGTTGCATCCAGTATCTGATCCACCCCAATGCGATCGGACGCTTTGGCGACAATCAAATCAGCCGCGGGGAATTCGCCATAGTAGACCGAATACCAGCAACCTGGATCAGAAGGGGGGATCTTTGATGATAAATCGATCCGCTGCAGTCGAGCCTTAGCATTGGATTCCAGTTCATATTCTTTCAGTGTAGTCATGTTTCCTCCTCAGAATTTCCTGCTTCCTGTTGCGAATGCAACTCATCCTTGATGAGACGGGAAAGAGTGCATTTCTATAGAAATGAAACGATGCAATCTCCAAAGCTTTTAGCAATCTGCTTCGAAAAACTGTCATAAACAGGAAAAAGTACCAATGTGTTTCGTTCTGACCTCTAAAGTCATGCTCCAGGCTTCGTTGTTAAAACGGTTCTCAACCCTGCTTTTTCTCTTGGAAATATCTGAAATTTCAAGATTTAGCTGGAACTTTGAATTTCAGGAACTGGTTCCGATTGGAGCGAGAGGACTACACAAGACTGTGAACGGTGAATCTGACAGCGCAAGCGCTTGCGCATGCTCCACTGTGGGATAAGAATTCAGTCTTTCAGTAGTGCTGAGTAATGGCGGCCGCGGAGCACACAGACTGTTGTAACGAACAAGTTTTGATGTCCTCGATTTCTTTGAAGAAATTCCGATAAAAATGACATCAACCACTAAAGAAACAGTGTTCACAAGCGTTTTATCTTGGTGTTGCTTAAGGAGTGGATTGTACTCCGTTTTTTGAGGCGCGAGATACTTCTGACTGGTACTGAGTTGGAGAGAAGGTAATATACAGACATCTTGGAAAAGCAATGATTGCAGGTAAAAGATCTGTTTCCGATTTTAAACCAACCCCAATGGATGCCTTTCGAGAAATTGAGACTATTACACATTCTTAGCTCTTCGCAAGGAAGATCTCATTTGAGTTCCGTCGCTATTTAAGTGTTGTCCCAATAGAGTACTCCTCTGTACGAGAAGGTCTCTGGTTGGGCCAAGTGTTTCTTCTGAGTGTTTATGACTCAATGATGGTTAGGCAGAATATCACATCGATCTCTTTCTTCCACTTTCTGTCTGTGAGAGACAGAGTGAAAGGCAATTCAAAAGAATATGGAATAAGTATGATACAGATAGACTTAAGAAGTTTAGGCACTCAAAAATGCTTCGTGAAGCCGTTTATTTACTTGATGCGGGCTCTGAGTATACTGACAGATCCGAAGTAGATATCGGCCAGTCCATCAGTATAAACTCGAGTGACGAGTATTCTATAAAACAAAAGACGGGGATAAATGGCGGACGGTTATGAATTGGTCCGGATACTTGTTTATGGTGAAATGAAATAGGCATACTTGTCTCGTCCCTCACCTCAATCGGAAATTAGTTGAACTGAGGCATATCCTACTATGTTCAGAATTCTTTTGTTGCTTTTTCAGCCGAGGCGTCTTGTTGGCTTACTGCTGTTGTTCTTTGCGGCATGGTGGCTTTTCAATGGATTATCCATCATCACACGAGACCGAAATACGACCGCCGATACAATCTGCGATAGCTATATGAAACAACATTCAAAGCTCACGGACTTCATTCAAAATCAGCGGAATCAGTTCGGCGAATTTAATACTGCTGTGGCTATCGAGTCTTTACAAGGCAGAACACTCAATCCCGAAACTCGGCGTCGCAACATCGAAGTGCGAACTCGTCTGACTTCGCTATATAGCAAAGCCCCTGTGGCTGACGAATCTATTCTTTGGTCGCACGGCATGGCTTTGGACGCAATGGGAGAACTTCCTGAAGCGACCGAGGACTATTTATCCCAGCTCGAAAAGGCTGGTAAGCACAGTGAATACTGGAGCCTCGTACGTAATGATCCCGTTGCGCTTACGAGCATACTACTCCGAGACGATGAAGTGCTTAGAGATGACTATCGAGTGAATCGGGAGTGGTATATGACAATGATGGAAGTAAAGCAAGATGCAAATTCTCCAGTAAATGGAATCATCCTTGATGATCTCCTTCGAGTGTCGTCTGACGGCAAGCATTATTTAATGCAGATGGTTCCCGAACCCAACAAAACTCCGATTGAAGCGTGTATCTATTATGAAACCTTTCGCCAATTTGGCGAAGTGATCGCGATGACCGCCGTGGAAGGTCTAACACCCAAAGAAACGGCAGAGATTATTATCCTAAATCGCGATGCGTTATTTACTAGTGAAAGAGAAATCAACGGTCATAAAATTGCCAATCCCTCGTTAATTGCTTGGCGTTTGATAGAACTCAATCGCAATCGTCCTGACGTTTGGAAAGCCGCCCAGCGAGATGGCTTCGTTTTACAATTTGATCGGCTGACACCGAGGCTCTCTCAGTCTGTACTAGAAAAGTATCCTGACCTAGGTGCCGCATCTCTCATCGCCACTCAGTATTCAGAGCTGGCGACCCAAGCCGCATCAATCGTCAATGAGTACGGGAAATTGGGCAAGGTCACTTTCTGATCATATTTCGATTTACTGGTTTAGAGTTGGGGGGCAAGGTGAAGTTCCCCAGAAATTGTGGGCGATCTTAAAAGAGTATAAACTATTTCTGGAAAACTTCACTTTAGTCTCTGAAAGACCAAACAAGTCACGACAATAAATTTGAAGAGAGTGAGAATACTCATGAGAGATCGAAAAGAAATTGCAGACATGCTAGTAAAACGTAGAGCGTTTTTATTCCGCGAGGATATCTTCGGAGAGTATGGTCTGTTTTTGAATAACGATCTTCCTTTGTTTTCTGAAGCGAAGGTATCAGTGAATTATCGTCTCAATGTATTTGGCGCCCCAGATATTTGTCCAATCACTAAAGCGAGGATTAAATGTTTTAAACCGTTTGACTTTGTGGTTGATATTCTTGCTTCAGATGAAGTTCAACGCCCAAGCCTGGTCCGTCAAAATCTTGCCTATCTGCACGTGGCAATGTCAGAAAAGTTAGAAGATGCAGCGAGAAAGGAAACCAACCCCCGTAGTACCCGAAAACAGCGTGAAGTGGAAGATTACTACAAGCTGATTGTAAAGCGGATGGGGATGTCGCCAGTTAAAGACGTTATCCGAGATACCTTCCGACTCGAGCCGCTTGACTCACTTACTTTTCGCATCTTGACAGGTACTCGCCTCAGTAAACCCCAAAACCAAGAGGGTCTTGATACTCTCTTGTATTCCTATGTGTTTGAGTATATTCGAACTTGGCACGAGAGAAAAAATATTATGTGGCCTGAGTTATGCAGTTACATTCGCTCATTTCTCGAATCAAAGTGAGCAACATTACTAACTTCAAAAAGAATGAAATATACATTTGGAACTAAATGGCCTAGACCAAAATTCTCAAACGTGCGGCGGCACTTCGATTACTGAGCGCAGGTGTTTGCCGTAGGAGCTATTGGAATCAGAATGTTGCCTCTGGCATGGGGTTTGAATTACTCGTGTTCACAGCCTCAGGTCTGGCAAACTTGAATTGACCAAGAAAAACAGCGGGCAAAGCAGAGATCCATAAAAAATATGCTTGAAGCAGCACGTGTGGTCTTATGTATAATTCTAAAAAACATATTGGAAATTATTGGCGGTTGAATTAATCCCATGTGCGAACGCGAAAATTACTACAAGGTTTTAAAACTTGATCCTGCAGTCGACGATTGGGAGACTATTCGAAAGCGGATTGAAGAACTGACCTCCAAATATAATCGTGTAAAGACTGACTCTCCTAAAAGAACTCAGCGAGAGGCTGACGCTTTCAAAATCATACTTGAAGGCGATCTTAGTAATGTGATGATGAAAGAGACCACACGTCGTCAGGAAGCCTCAGCCCGTCGAGAGCAGATCCGCGAGGCTCAATCAAAACTGACTCCTTACCTGAAAGCACTTAAGACGCGGGGGAACCACTACACTAAAAATAACATCGAGAAGATTGCCAGAGATCTACAGGATCTCGACGAAGACTATATTGAAGATCAGCTTCAGTCTTTTGGGTTGACACTCGGACCACCTGAACTGACTCAGCCTCCCGTTCCTGAAATTCCTGCCTTGAGTCATGCCGAAGCTGAGAGCATCAATTCTGATCTGGCTGGTCTCCCTGGTATCAAGTCGCTGTATCAATTTCTGGGTAAAGGTTACACCTCCCGATCAAGTCTTCAAGAGCTTCAACGTGGCTATGAAAGACACAAAGCAGAACTGCAAAAGCGGGTCAGAGGTTCTGCCTCTCATAAAGTTCGGAACGCGATCCTGGGGCATGTACAGAAGCAGCTGTTAAATGAAGATAACCGGAAGAGGTATGACAACTATCTGGACAATCAGGCTTTCCAAGAGCTGGACACCATCATTGAGCTTGTGGGGGGAGAAGAAAAACTGATCACGGAAACTCGGATAACTGATATTTTGACTTCTGTGACGATCAGTGGTGCTACTCAGCAGGCAGTTCGAGAATACATCATCAATTGGGTTAACAAAAAAAAAGGATGGAACCTATTTCTGGATCAAAAACAGAAAACCGGTCAATTATTAATGTGTGGTTTCTGTGAAGTCCTGGCGGCGGATCCAGATCAAAAGATATGCCGTTCCTGTGGAGAGCCATTGCGGATTGACTGTCCCAATCCGACGTGTCAGGCGTCGCCACCAACACAAGATGCTGCCTGCTCGCAGTGCGGATGCACGATCGGTGATGCGCCACTGGTAGAGCGTTATCTGAGAAGTGCGCGAGGATATCTGGATAAAAGGGAATTTCAGAAAGCCAGAATCGAAGCAGGTAAAGTACTGCAGATATGGCCTGACTACACTGAGGCCCGATCCCTGGTTTCCGAAATCATTGAATATCAGCAGCAAGAGCGAATCGACAGGCACAACGAAATTGAGATTCGAAAAAAAGAACAGGAAATTCTCACAGAACAAATCGCGCAAAAAGAACGCGAAACGCAGGCGGTGCGTGAATCTAACAGGAGAAAGTTGTCACTAATTCGCAGTGTCCATAACGCACTCGAAACTGATCTTTCCCAGTCAGCCTCTTTGATTCAACAGCTTGAACTTGAGTTTCCGGGTGACAACGAAGTCAAAAAGCTGGCAGCAGAAGCGGAAACAATCAAAGAGAAGAACCGACTTGTTGCTGAAATTCAGGCCTTATGTAACTCTCGCCTTTTTTTTCAGGCCAGGACAAAACTGAATTTGCTCGATTTTGACGAGATCCCTGAAATCAGAAAAAAAATTGAGCGTGCCTGCCTGAAGTCTCAGGTTCACGTTCGCAAAGCGAACAAGCTTCTACAGGAAGACAGCAAGTCTGCAGCTGAGGATGAATTTCATGCCGTACTTGCCGAGTGTGCTGATAACCAGCAGGCAAAATTAGGACTTGTGAAATGTAACATTCCTGCTCTCCCAGATACAGAAGTGTTTGTCCTCAATGAAATCAGCCCTGCTGATCAAAAACGAAAGGATCTGGAAAATCGGCTCGTCAGAGTTGCTATCGGCTTCATCTCAATGATCTGTCTACTCCTGCTGATCTTTTTCTGGTACTCCTGGGGTGACTTTTATGAGCTCCAGGCGATTAATCAACTGATCATCAAGGGGGATCCAGAGACAGCACAGATGAAGCTGGATCATTTTGTCGGAACAAATACGGAGCGGCGCAATCAGACGATGAATTATCTGGTCAGTTCAGGAACGCGTTATGTGAGTCACGGCAAGTATCAACTGAAGTCTTATCCAAACCAGCTGCCGCAGGTACAAAAAAGCTTTTTGATAGCCACAGATTTTTATGAACTTGCGGGAAGGTATGGATATTTCCATGCCAGTAAAGCACGCGCTGATTGCACTTATCTTCAGGCTGGCGTCTTAAAACGGGCCGGTAAACTCGAAGCAGCAGCCGGATTGTACAAAGCAGCTGCAGGACTTTATGAAAAGGCAGCTGGCGAATACAGCAAGAACTCAGAGCCAGCAGAGGCACGCAATTGTGAATATAATAAAAATATGTGCCAGGATTTATATGAAAAAAGTGTACGAATAGAACCTCCAGGGTAGAAATAGGTACTCTTCACGATAGAATAATTGTGTAAATGTGAATAGTTTAAGTCTGCGGATTTATGCATTGTTGGGGTTATGATCCCTGATGATCTACACATAAGGACACAGTTATGCCAATTGTCATGATTGTAATTGGGCTGTCATTTTTTATTTTCCAGTTCTATGTCTGGTACCGTGCGCGCACTGAATTACAGGAAATACGGACATTTTGGC
Organism: Gimesia maris; assembly: GCF_008298035.1. NCBI lineage: Bacteria > Pseudomonadati > Planctomycetota > Planctomycetia > Planctomycetales > Planctomycetaceae > Gimesia > Gimesia maris. Next base: position 5,409,333 of record NZ_CP042910.1, on the reverse strand, counting down.
CTGATCTGGCCAACGAAAAAGTCAGAGAAGGTCTGGGACGAGAGCAATTATTAAGATGTCTGGACCATCTGATTCTGAACAGTCTCTGGCGACTCCTGTTGAAAAGGCTGGGAGTCATGGCTCCCCTGTTCGGAGTCTTTCTGACTGCGCTGGGATTCCTGGGAAGTGATTTTAATACCGCTGAACCTTCTGAAAATCTTTCTGTTTCGCTGGCGTTTGGCAACATTTTAAGCAAGCTGCTTCCGCTGTATGTCGGTGTTTTGATTGGCGTTTCACTGGCCATTCTCAACCAGTTCCTGCTGCAGCTTGTTGACTACTGGGGAAGAAAACTCCGGGATGAATGCGAGACTCAAATTGTGGTTAGTTCGACGAAGCCGATCAACGAAGCGATCGCGGGCTTCAGCGAAGTGATCAATACAATGATCGATGCTGCCCGCGCGTCTGTTGGGGAGTTTGTTACAGAGTCAGAAACACGCATTAATCAGTATCGCGGAGCCATCGATCAGGGGGGAGACTTCATTGCCTCTATTGCCAGAGACTATGCGGAAAACAGTCGCAACATGAATGCTGCCGCTACCAAATTTCGGGTAGATCTTAAATCCTGTGGAGAAGAACTGGCTGCGGGGGTGCGTGACCTGAAGACGGAGGTGATGTCAATCAGTAAACAGGTCACTTCGACTGGTAAACTTTTTGATCAGTGTGGGGGCTCATTTGATACAGCAACCACGTCGATTTCTACATCTGTAGAACGCTTCAATAGAACTTCTCAATTGCTTTCATCGCAGGTCGATCTCTTCTCCAAATCTGCCAGGAATTTTTCGGACTCTTCCAGTGAAGCAATGAAACAGGCAAGACTGGTTGGTGTTCAACTTCAGAAGACACTGCAACCAACGCTCGAAAACGTCAAAGTTCAACTCAACTCCACAGCTACAGAATGCTCGAAGAGTTCAGGCGCGCTGGCAACGGCCAGTAGCGAACTGAATACTGCTTCGAGCCGTGTCTCCCAGGGAGCGGGCAAGTTACACAATTCGAGCAATCAGGCTTCAGACACGATGCGAGAGATGGCCCAGAATGTAGCGGCACTCACCAATAGTGTGGCTTCGCTTACATCTACTTTGCGGGATCAGGAACAACTGCTTACATCAACACCAGAGCATATTACTTCCCTGTTTCAGTCTTTAGAGTCGACAATCTTGAAGTTTATGGAGCATAGTTCTGCCGTCTGGACCAGCGAATTGCAGGATAATTTCCAGCCCGCTATTCGAGAGACTGGCAAGCAGATTACGCGTGCTGCGGACCAGTATCGTGACAGCAGCGGAGAACTGGTTAATGCTTATGGAACATTAAATGATGGGGTTCAGGCATTTAAATTTGGTTCCAAAGATTTCCTGACGACATCTGAGAGGCTTGCTGCCAATTTCGAGGAATTAAACAAATCGATTGAAGTTCTTGCCACGATTATTCTCAATCAGGATTCAACAATGAAGTCACTGCCTGATGAACTGGCAGGAATACTTCAGTCGGCGGAATTTCATCAGTCAGATGTGCCGCCGGTTAATGGACAGAAATCAAATCGAAAACGATCTTCTTCAAGGCAGAAAAATGCGGGGGCGGAACCCCTGGATGAAGGTCCGGACAATCAAGAGTCTCCGGGAAACGGTCAGAAAGGTAAGCTCTTCGGTCGTGTCTTCTCACTTTGGGGGAGAAAATCCTGATGCAGATGCTGGATATGATGTCTGAAGAAAAAGATTCCATCGGCTGGATTTCAATGGCTGATGTTTTATTGATCACCACGATCCTCCTAGTCGGAGGTGCCTATGGCGTCGCACATTATGCAGGAGGCCAGGATCGCATTATCGATGAATTGCAGAGACGTGTCAGCTTAATCGATTCAGCTGAGGAAAAAATCGCAGACCTGATAAGACAGATTAATATTCTCAAAAACGAAAATCTTATACTGATTCGGGACAAGGATACTTTGGACTCCCAGATCAAGGACCTCGATAAAGAGCTTGCCAGCAAGAAAAATACGTTAGAGACACTGCAATCACTACTTGCTGAAACAAAACAAGTACTGCAGACAAAAGAATCAATGGTGAGGCATCTCGTTTCGAGAATTGAAAGTCTGTATCAGAAACTTACTACAGCCCAGAATGAGTTAATTGTTTTAATCGTAAAAATTGATGCGATTAAGGAACAGCTTGAGAAATCAGAAAAGGAACTTACTGCGAGCAGATTGGAAATCACTTTGCTGAAAAAGAAAGTGGCTTCATTAAAAGAAGCAGATGATCGGATTATCAAACTGAAACAAAAATTGGATGCCGTTCAAAAAGAACTGGTTATAACCAGAAAACAAAACACAATGCTAGAGTCTGAGTTGCAAGAAAAACATAAAGAGCTTGACAAAATGAGCTCGAAAAACGCCTTGCTGAATGAAGAAATTCTGAATTTGCAGCTTTCAAATAAGTCACTCATTGCCCAGTGCGCAGCTATTTTAGAGGCAGAGCAGGTTTCGGAAGAGCTCTGGCAAAAGAAATTTGCTGAACTTCTCAAATTACTGGAAGACACGAACAAAGCGTACTCAGAATCACAGGACACCGTCAAAGAATATGAAGATGAAATTGCAACTTATCAGGAATGGTTTCAACAGCAGAACGACCGAATCATGAAACCCGTTGAAACAGCTCGTGTAGTGATCAGGGTTCGTGCCGAAGATCTTCCGAAGTCTGTCGACCTTGATATCTATGTGCAAGATCCAGAAGACGCTCTCTGCTTTTGGAAACAGCCGCGTGTGCTTACCGAATTTGCTGAAAGAGCCACATTAATTCCGAGTGAAGCATTGCGTTTTGAGAGTGTGAAGAAAAACAGGCCGCCATCTTCAAATATTGAAGAGGAAACGTATTACGCATCGATTCCACTCACTGGTAAACCATACCTGGTTTTCTGCATGTTCCGCGAGAAGTCTAAAAAGACAAAATATCATCCGATTCTACAAAAAATCACTTGGGATATTTCCATAAAAAATGCTGACAGTGAAGCTAAAATCCTGAAAGGGGAACGCATACTGAATTGCAGCACGGGAGGGGTTGAGGTCGATAAGACCGGCGATACAACGACCGAGCTATATCCAGGCCTCGAGCCTCTGACGGGATTTACGGTAAGTGATGCTGATAAACCAGAGGTTACGCTGCTGGACGAGGACGAACTACCGGGATTTTTACGAGGATGGAAAGAGCTGACCGGGGAAGGTACGAGGTATCAAAAACAGTCAGACCAGAATTCGAAGTCCCAATAAACATGGTCAAAAGTAAATATCTGTCAAGAAAACCTTGTTTTGATCAGTAGTTTATCTTTGCTATTATTATGGCTTTGAAAAAGATTTTGTTCAATTTGAAATCCAATTAGTTTTTTTGTAGCGACTTTTTTTATATCAACTTGGGGTGAAGAGGGGCGGAGCCCCGTTGATGATTGAAACAACCGAGACGCGCTAAATATTCCATGGAGCAGGTTTAAGTGCGTCCCCATCTAAGAGGGGGGAACTGATGCCTGATTCAATTCATAACAATGAATTAGCTGATAGGGTGGAAGTAAAAAAAGATGCGACTGATTCGCAGAGAGACTCATCTGATCCAGCCAAACCGTCAGTGGATACCAATCCTGATGCTGAAAGCCAGGGGGAACTGCTCGAATCGATGGGTTCCGATTCGCTGTCACCAGAGCATGATATTGATGAGACTTTGAAAAAAGTGCCCCCCTCTGGTGTTGAGAATGAGGGATCTTCAGCTCTTGCAAGTGAGATTCAGAACCTGAGTGAACTGGTTCAGTCTAGTGAGCAGCGAGTTTTGACTGCATTTGAGAAGAAGCTGGCTTACGACAAATTTAAAGAGGAACAGATTAGTCGGCTTCATGATGAAATGCAGGAATATAAACGAGGTTTGGCAGATTCTCTGATGATGCCCCTGATTAAGCAGTTGATTCGTTATCTCGACCAGATTCCCAGGCATGTTGAAGCCTTGCAGAAAAAGTCTGCTGATGAACTTGGTCCTGATCGTCTCACAAAAGAACTGAATGGAGTTCGTGACGATCTCGAAATGATTCTTGAAAATGTAGGCGTCACGGTGTTTACAGCTGATTGTTCAAAGATAGATCGCAAACTCCAGTTAGCCCGCCTCACCGTAAATACGGATAATCAGGAACAACATGGTGCAGTGATTGAAAGTTTGCTGCCGGGCTATCAGTTTAACGGCAAAATCGTGGAACAGGAACGAGTAAAGGTAAGCGTTTATCGCGAGGTCCCTAAAGATACTACTTCTGAAACGGCAGAGAGGAATTCCTGATGAATGAAAATACGATTTTCGGAATCGATCTGGGCACGACATATTCGTGTATCTCTTATATTGATGAACATGGGCAACCTGTGGTTGTACAAAACAACGAGGGGGATCTGACAACCCCTTCTGTCGTCTTTTTTGAAGACATGGAAAATGTTGTGGTGGGCAAAGCAGCGAAGGACGCGATCCGAACCGACGCCGATCGCGTTGTTTCCAAAGTGAAGAGAGAAATGGGGAATTCCGATTGGCGATTCGATCTCGATGGAAAAGAATACCGCCCCGAAGAGGTTTCGGCTCTGATTCTTAAGAAGATAGTCGACGATGCAACACTGACAACCGGTAAAACGATTTCCGAAGTTGTGATTACCTGCCCCGCCTATTTTGGTTCGCGTCAGAAGGAAGCGACTAAAAAAGCAGGAGAAATCGCCGGACTGAATGTGCGTTATGTAATTCCGGAGCCTACCGCTGCTGCAATTGCTTATGGTGAAGAACAGGAAAACGATGATACCGTTCTGGTCTACGACCTGGGCGGAGGCACATTCGACATTACCCTTGTTGATGTAAAGAAAGGCGCACTGACTGTATTATCAACCGACGGTGATGCCGAACTCGGTGGTTTCAACTGGGATACAGAGCTGGCACAATTTCTGGCACAGAAAGTAGCCGAAGAGACGGGAGAATCAGTAGACGACATCCTGGGTGATGGTGAGTTCTATGCCGATTTACTGCTGATGGCTGAAGAAGCCAAGCGAACTCTGAGTACCCGGGAAACAGCCAAGCAGGTATTGTTGTATGGAGGAGAACGGATTAAAACGGAAGTGACGCGAGATGAATTCAATGATTTGACGCGCCATCTTCTCGATCGAACAATTGAGATCACAAAAACGGTTTTTGAACGCGCTGAGTCTAACACCAGCCTCCCGGTTCCCAAACGAATTCTCCTGGTTGGCGGTTCGACTTATATGCCCCAGGTGAAACAGCGCATTGAGCAGGAATTTCCAGGGCTCGACATTCGACAGCAGGACCCGAATCAAATTGTGGCAAAAGGAGCCGCAATCTTTGGTTTGAAAATGGTTCTGGAAGACAAGGCCATCGAGATATTCAATGAAGGCAGTTCGGAATCACCTACTTCTACTCTGGTAGAAATGGACGAAGACGCCAAAAATGAAGCGCTGGCAGAGGCGGGCAAAATAATAGGTCTGGCACCAACTGCGGCTGTTGATCTGGGAAGTAAACTCATCACCAACGTGACTTCTCGCAGCTTTGGCCTTCGCGCTTACAATGAACTGAATCAGGTCATTGTTTCAAACATGATCCATGTAGACGATCAACTTCCACGTACTGTTCAAAGAGAATTTTACACGATGGAAGAAGGGCAGTCCTCTGTGGAAATTGCGTTGCTGGAGAACGAAATTCGAACGAGCGAAAATGATACCGATGTTGATGAAACCAGTTGTATCGCACTGGAGCAGGCGATTCTTGATCTGGGAGGCCCTTTTCCTAAAGGATCTCCGATTGGTGTAACCTTCAAACTCTCCCCGGATGGAATTCTGCAGGTGATTGCTGAGCATCTTGATACGGGGCGAAGTATACCAATTGAACGTAAAGTGGAAGGTCTGATGTCTGACGATGAAGTGTCGGAAGCAAAGTCGAAAATGACTGGACTGGCTGTCAGTTAACCGGGGGACAGAAATGACTCAAACTATTGGTATCGATCTCGGAACAACAAACTCTGTCGTTGCAACAGTAGGCTGTTCGGAACGGGTTGAGGTTCTTCCAAATGAGCATGGCAAAAGTATCACTCCCTCCGTGGTGCTCTTCGAGAATGGCAGCGTGGTTGTCGGTGATGAAGCCAAGGAATCGCAAAAAATTGGTGATCCCAACGTCGCCTCTTTTTTCAAACGATTGATGGGTGATCGCGAATATCGTTTCGAAACTGCGCAGAAGGAATACAGTGCTATCGAACTGTCCGCATGTGTGCTCAGGTCTTTAAAAGCAGACGCTGAACGGGAATTAGGTCATTCGGTCAGCGACGCTGTAATTACGATACCCGCATACTTTTATGATGCAGAACGTAAAGCGACTATTGAGGCTGGTCGTCAGGCAGGCCTCAATATTCTACAACTGATCAATGAACCAACGGCTGCTGCGATTGCCTATGGGGTCACTGCTCAACCGAAGTCTACGAGCAATGTATTAGTTTACGATCTGGGAGGGGGCACATTTGATGTGACTTTACTCAGAATCACTGAAGATGAGACAAGAGTCCTGACGAGTGAAGGCGATGCAGAACTGGGAGGAAAAGACTGGGATTCTCGAATTGTCGATTTTCTTGCTGCTGAATTTCAGAACGAATATGGATCAAATCCATTAGACGATGTCGTGGCAATCGGTGATCTCTGGGTCGCGGCCGAGGATGCAAAGCGTACACTCACAGATCGCAAATCAGCCACGCTATTTATTGCTCATGATGGAGAAAAAGGGCGCTACGAATTAAGGCGTGAACAGTTCAGCGATTTGTGTCAGGACCTTGTTGAACGCACGCTTGATACCGTTCGCTCCGTTCTGGAAAGCCAGCAAATGCAGCCGACTGATATCAATGAAGTCCTGCTGGTTGGCGGTTCTACAAGAATGCCAATGATTCAGGAAGCCCTCACCAGTTATTTCGGACACCCTCCTTCGCGTGGAGTCAATCCAGACGAGGCTGTGGCTATCGGAGCTGCTATTTGTGCTCATGGACATGCTCAGGCAAAGGGACCTGTTGGACTGGCTGCTATGAAGTCGGGAGAAAAAACCGGCAAGGGGCTGATGCTGGGGAAAACACGAGTCACGGACGTCACTCCGCATAGCCTGGGAATGATCGCCATCAATGAAGATAATTCTGCGTACATTAACTCGATTATTCTTTCTAAGGATCAGCCGGTTCCGAGACGGGAATCCCGACCCTTCCAGCATCGTACGCAGCCGCATGATGATAATCTGCTCGAAGTCTTTATGACTCAGGGTGAACACGACGGCCCATCTCAAGTGACCTATCTGGGACGATACGTGATTCCACATGTACCGCATGATCCCGGCAATTCTGTCGTGATTGAGATTGACTATGCCTATGATCTCAGCGGATCGGTTCAGGTTACCGCGAGACTGGCATCAGATCATACGGAGCTGACAGTTAATGTGGAATCGCTGCCCGAGGATATTCCGGCTCGTTTCATGGAGCCCCCACCGAAACCGGTGATCCCCCACGTAACGGTTTATCTTGCCTTCGATTTGTCGGGCTCGATGTCGGGGGAACCGCTTGCTGAATCCCAGAAGGCTGCTCTTGCTTTTTTAGAGCAAGTTGACCTGACTCACTGTTCAATGGGGGTTATTGCCGTCGCCGATTCAACTCAGACCGTACTCGATGCCTGTCAGAACGCATCAAAGATCGAAAAAGCCGTCAAAAGTTTGAGTATTGGAATGGTCGGATGCGGGAATTCCGCTCAACCATTTGATACCGCAATGAAGAAGCTCAAAAAAGTTGAAGGGCCGCGTTTTGTGATCACACTGGCGGACGGTGTCTGGGCCGACCAGCCCCATGCTGTCAACCGTGCAAAATCGCTGCACTCTGCTGAAATCGACGTGATTGCGATTGGATTCGGAGACGCCGACAAAAATTTTCTCCGCGATATTGCATCCTGTGATGAAGGTAGCTTTTTCACATCCCTGAGCGGATTGAGCGCCACTTTTTCGTCAATTGCTCAAGTCATTACCAAGACTCAAGGGAATCCAGTCAGTTCAACCAAATCAGACGTTGACAGAAAATCAGGATTCTGGGGCTTACTTGCAGGGAAAAAATGAGTGAGATGGACAAGGCGCATCGTCCAAATTACTACAGAGTTCTTGGGCTGGATCCCTCTGTTAAGAGTTGGTCCGAAATTGAGGCGCGTATCAATGAATTGATTCATTATTACTGCCTCTGATCCTGGGGAACATGAGATGGGTAGACTTCTCTGAATCAACGGAGGAATCACTTCAGCAATTGATCTGGGCAATTACAGGACAACATCCGGAGTACTCAACGAATCAGTCGTAGTTTTCATCTCGTATTTATGTAAATTGAGTTTTTGCAATGAAACATCGTTCTAACTACTACAGGCTTTTAAATCTTGCCCCTTCAGTTCAGAACTGGTCAGCGATAGAGACGCGGATTAATGAGTTGATCCGTACTTATAATCGAGTTCGCACCGATGCTCCCAAGTCGATTCAACGCGAGGCGGAAGCATTCAAGATCCTGCTGGATCAGCCAGACGATGGTATCAGAGTTGTGATGAAAGACGAGAAACTTCGCGCCGCTGAATCCAGGGCGCGCCTGAAAGAGCTGAAAGCAGAAGAGAAGCAGCTCGATACTTTTCTGCGCATGATCAAATCAAAAGGGGCTTACTCCAAAAAAGATTTGAAACACATCGCCGGTGAACTGAGCGGCTTTGACGAAGTCGAAATAGAATCACGCATTCGAAAGCTGGGGCTTACCGAAGAAAAGCCGGGGACTGCCAAGCCAAAACGCAAAAGCCCTCCGATGATTCCGGAAGCGGAAGGCAAGAGTATTGAGGCGGATCAGAAGGGACTGCAGTTGTCGTCTCTGTACGATTTTCTGGGTCCCGGGCTGAATCCGCGCTCAAGTCTAACAGCAATCAATGCGGCTTATGAATCTCAAAAGAATGGGGTGGCCAAGCTGGTACGTGGGACTCCCGAGCATAAAGTCCGCAGCGCTTTACTGGGGCACGTTCAGAAACATCTGCTGAGTGAGAGTACTCGGGAGAAGTATCACAACTATCTGGCAAATCGTGAGCTTAGGGCCGTCGATACATTTATCAAGGTCCGTGGTGGCGCCTCCAAAATTATTACACAGGAAGCTCTGGATGAAATTCTACGTGAAGCAAAAATTCCGAATGTGACTGTCCAGCAAATACGCGATTATATCGAAGTCTGGATTGAACGGACCAGTGGCTGGTATCTCGTTGTCACATCAGATGTGCCGGCCCAGCGATTATTGACTTGTGGTCAATGCGGAACACTGGCTGCCGAAGAAGGCCAATCGCATTGTCGAGATTGCGGAAAACCGCTTGAAATTGTGTGTCCCATGAGCGGTTGCAAGCAGTTAGTGCCAACGCAAGACTCCTGTTGCCCGAAATGTGGCTGCAGCACTGGTGACCTTCCACACATTGAACGTCTGATTGCTTCTGCACGAACTTTCTTTCGAGATCGGAGATATCGGAAAGCAGGTCACCTTGTTGATGACATCCTTCAGCTCTGGCCCGGCTATGAAGTGGCGAAGGAACTGCTGGTTCAAATCGAATCCAAGATTTCTAATCATAAGCTGAAAAACCGTGAAGTTCTCGAATTAATTCGTGTTAGCAAGATGCAGGCTGCCCAACAGCTCGTGAATGAACTCGCTGAGGATGGATATGAAGTAAATACGGCCAGCCGCCGGCAGATTGACCAGGGGATAACAGCTGCGCGGAAGGCCTGTGACCAGGCGCGCCGTCTGATTGTTGCGAAAAGGGTGGACGATGCCCTGGAGAAATACATTGAAGCGCTGGCACATTGTGCCGATTACTCAGCTGCCAGTGACGCAATGAAGAAATATCCCCCTTCCTCCCCGCACGACCTACGGGTCAATGTGACTGAGACCCATGTACGACTGACATGGAGATCAAAGTCGAGTCGCCTTAAGACACAGTATATTGTGTGCCGAAAGCAAGGCGGTGTTCCTACAGATGTGGATGATGGAATCAGGCTCGCGACTGTTAAAACAGAGCAGTATGACGATACGAATGCCGAGGACGGAATCGTATGGTACTACGCCATCTTTTCAGCCTGGGGAGAGACAACTTCAATGAAGGCTGCGACGTCCGATGCAGTATTGCGGACTGGAAAGGTTTTTAATCTGAAAGCGACAGCCATTGATGGAAACGCTCATCTCTCATGGGAAAACCCGGTCGGTTCTACGATGGCAGAAGTCAGAATTCTACCAGAAGTGCAGAAAGTACGGCATATTCGAGGAACAGAAGCTGTTTTCAAAGATCTCCAAAATGGACAGGAATACGAAGTGGCAGTCTCGGCCTTGTATTCTGACCCTCTCAGACCTGGCAAACTAATTTGCTCGCCGAGTGAGATCGTCCGAGTCTTATCGACTTCTCGTCCCGATCCGGTCAAAGATCTGACTGCTGAGCTCCGCGGTCGAAATGTGCATTTGAAATGGACACCTGCCAAAATGGGAGAAGTACAAATCAGGGCGGCAGATCGCCCACCCCAGGATGGCTGGGAGGGGACCATCGTCGATCAAAGCCAGGTTCAGTCGATAGGGCGGCTCATCCCCCGGTGTAGTAAAAACAGTGCAGAAGTGGAGTTGCCACCTTCGGGGCAGATGTTTCTGGTCCCCGTAACGATCAATGGCTCCAATGCCGCCATAGGGACATGGTGCCAGGTGGCTCAATTACCTGAAGTCATCGATTTCCGTACGAGACCACTTTCGGATGGAATTCTGGAATTGACGTGGGTCTGGCCTCGTGGAATCAAGACGGTGGGTATTTTTCTCCAGCCTGTAGGAAGTCACAAGACTGTCCGTCAACGTAAGACGACTCCTGTGGTCGAAGTATCAGCAGAAGAATTTCGGGCTAATGGTAATGTCTGGCAAGTCGTCTGCAGTCAGGCACATGCATATGAAATTACCATTGCTGTCAAAGCACCGCGTTGTGACTTTTATTCCAGGGGCGTTAGCTGTACTGAAACGATGGGTAATGAAGCGCGGGTGCGATACCAAGTTTACTCCAGACGATTTAAGTTGTTTAAAAAGAGTCTTCATGGAATTGAATTGCAATCCGAAGATGGCAATTGTACTTCGCTTGATGACGTTGTTGTAGTTGGCTTACCAGACAGATTGCCAACTCGAATTGATGAAGGACAGGTTGTGTGTATGGCAAAGAGGATTCAATTCTCTGGTGGGAGAGCAGAATTACCCATTGAGCTGGAAGAGTTGACGACGTCGCTTTACCTCAAGGTCTTTCTGAAGAATCCTCAAAATCATCCTTGTTTAAAACTTCTTCCGGCCTCGAAAGAACGACTTCTTTACAAGGGGTAATACTTCCATGAAAAACTGGGTGAAAAACCATATTGTGAATCTGGTCTGTCCATATTGTTTCGACCAGTTCAAGCTGAAAAAAGCCCCTTATCGTTGTGGGAATCTGGCATGCTCCGGCCGCACACCAGATCCGGATCTGACCGCTCATTGGCCTCAAATGGCGATAGGGGCACAAGGAAAAGTGCTTGATCCCCACAGCGCCAAGCGTGGCCAGGTGATCTGTGATCAATGCGCAAGAGTGACCGGGGATCGAATCTGTCCCACCTGCCATATGACACTCCCTGCAACATTCGGGCAGTGCGAAAACGCCATTATCTCTGTCATTGGTGCTAAAAACTCAGGTAAAAGTCATTACATTGCAACCCTCGTGGAAGAATTACGCAATCGTGTTGGACCAGCACTCAATTTCACACTCTCTCCACAGGATGACTTGACTATTGAGCGATTTGCCCGCGATTTTCGAGATCCTCTCTATCGGGAAGGGCGAGCGCTGGACACAACAAGATCCGGCCGCACTGACACGAGTGTCCAGATGCCGATGGTTTTTAACCTGCAGATAGGAGGAAAGAATCTGTTCGGACAGCGTAACATCAAGCGCACAGTCACTCTCGTTTTCTTTGATGCGGCTGGTGAAGATCTCCGTTCTGAGGCGACTATGGAGACGGTCAACCGATATATCTATCGTTCCAGTGGAATCATTTTACTACTGGATCCCAGGCAGTTTCCTCAAGTGCTCTGTCAGCTTCCAGATCCTCCCGATCCAGGGGAAGAATCGATCGAGACCCGGGATATTCTTTCTCGGGTTGCGAACGTCGTACGAAAGGGAAAAAATCTGAGCCCTACGCAGATGATTAAGACTCCGATCGCTGCCGCCTTCTCAAAGTTCGATGAGATCGAACCCCTCATTGATCCGACACTTAATGTGCTTTCTTCCCGTTCGATGAAACGTCAATATGATTCAGCAGAAGCCGCTGCTATCAATGACGAAATTGAATCTTTGCTGGCGATGTGGAAACAATCCGGCCTGGTCAATGACATCAAAAGCTGGTTTTCCAAGGTAACATTCTGCGGAATCAGCTCACTAGGCTGTAAAAAGAATCAGGATGGCACAGTCCCCCGGCTTGCACCCAGACGCGTTGAAGATCCATTTCTCTGGCTGATGCATGGTATTGGGTGCTTCAGAGACTCTTAAACAAAGAAGGATTCAGATGCCAATTGAACAGATGATATACACGTCATGTCCCCATGGGCTGGGGGCGGGAGCGGGTTTTCAGACTCAGGCAAAGAGTTCCGGGCTGTCTGAATCCGAGCAATATGAACTCGAGCGAATTGATGCCTACCATTATCCACGCAGTCTGCCTACGAACCCGACACCCGCTGATATCAGGAAATATTGTCCGCCAAATCTGCAATCTGCTGAGTTGACTGGAGGATTCCTGCGTGTTACGAGGTCCGTTTATCTTGGTGTAGATTATTCTGGAAGGCATGGGAATTATCTGGCTCATTCCCTGCTGCTCCCCCCCGGTAGCCGATATTGGGCGATCGACCTCGCAAATTGGAAAGGGTGGCGCGAAATTACTTCGAGCACTCCACCGCAGCTTGAGCCATTACGTGCGTCAGATCTGATGACGGATCGGTTCGAGTTTAAAGATCTGTCAGAATTCGTTCGTAAAGATAAAACTCGCGATTCTCAGCTTCGCATGTTGCTTCACGCCTTGTTGATCTCTCGAGGCACTCATCGACCAGTGCTCATTCGAAATGTAGCTGATGAACTTCCGGTCTGGGTAGCATGTATTTTAAAGTGCATTCCTTGCAGCGTCGAAAAGCCGTTCTCATTTGCAACGTTCGTAAATACCTTAAGTGCAGGCCTGGACCTTCAGTGTACTACCCCTGAGAGTGATTTACGATACACGGATGACGACTGCAATTTTACTGCATACGTATTTGATTATGTGGCTGACCGGTTCAGTGAGGTGGATGTACCAGAGGATTCCTATGCAAATTTCGTAGTGGAATTGCTTTGTAACGACACAGAGAGTTTGAAGGATTTCTATCATTTTGCTCACAGGTTTTCTATTTCAGCGACAGCAGAAAACATGTTGCAACTTATAAATTGCTATCGACTATGTAATGGTGAGCAGCTTCCAGCCAATTTCAATGTCAGTAAAACACTGAGTTTCGCAAATAACAGACTTAAACAAGACGATGGTGCTGAGACACTCATACGATTGATCAACGCAGCAGCTGCTGCACTGAATCAGAATGCAACATCTCAAGATCGACTGGACGTTGCGAAAGAGTTAGAAGCCATTGCCGATCAGAGTAAGAGTGAGGAAGTCAATAGAATCGTATGGGATCATTGTAAAGGGATCTTCTATACAGAATTGTCGGATGGAGGTGACTTTGGACTGCTCCATGACATTTTATTAGAGATCGCGACGAAACAGGGGTTATCAGGAGAGTCACTTAGAAGTGAGATTCTCGATGGAGAGAGTCTATCTGCACTGATAAACCGCATTTCGAATGATTCTGAGGTCTTTGATCGCCTGATGATGCTGATTCAGGAAACTTCGCCATACGACGAAGCAGGAATCTATCTCAAAGATCCGCTTATGAATCAATGCCTCACCCTGGGAGTCGAGCTTGAGGGCGCCCCAACATTCCTCGTGTTATTTCTTTCACGGGTTGGCCGGGATCTATCACCTGCAAAATTCGCGGAACTTTGTGCTCAGCTGACACGCCAGTTTGACTCAATTGAGCATACTCGTGCTATGGGAGAAGCGGTATTCAGTTTGCTGAATTCAAAAACTTCTGCTTTTCGAAAAAAATATCGACAGAGCCTCGCTAAAAATAACGATTGCAGTTTACTCCTTGAAGAAGCTCGCATTCGTATCGTTACAATGACAAATGATATTGAAGCCTTGCGGGCCTATTGCCAGGAACTTGATGGGAATCTCTTTCGCCAGACGCTATCACCGTTCAGAGAAATACTACGGGAAGGGTGGGGAAATTCCAGTGGAGCCAGCCGGTGTATCCTGACTGAGTGGCTCTATGGTCACTCTTCCATTCTTTGCGAAATGGACAAGAACATTCAGAGAGAAGTCGCCTCATCGCTGATTGAAAGTATCTCGTTGGATCCTAACGACAGACAATCCAAACAGCAGATCAAGGTTCTGGAAAGCTTAACGAAGTCTCTGAAAATGGATTTCATTCCAGACAGACTCGTGATCCGCGAAATAATAATGAAGCTGAACCGAAGAAAAATCTCAACGATCAAACAGTTTGAAGAAAAGTGGATGGAGCAGTCGGCGGTGATCGATCTTGAGACGGGACGCGAAATTGTCTCGCTCTCGATGGCAAGGCTGCTGGAATTGTGCCGAACGGAATCTGAACATTATTGGGTGATCGGCTGGTGCAGTTCAACCGCCGGGGAAGAATATGCTTTATATGAATATCAACATTATATCACGGGAAAATCTTCCCGCTATCTTTCGCCGGAAGCCGGTTCAGCGCTAGTCTTAGCGGCTCTCAAAGCAGATAACGAGCAGGGACATGTGCGGCGGATTGCCAAAGTTGCTTTTTATGAGCTTGATGACTGGCTGTACTACTTGAACAAAAGGACTTTCGGCGAACTCTTGCGTCGGGTAGGGGATGGTGCTGGAGGCCTGCCGATTCAACTTCGAACACAATGGGAGAACAAGTACCAGCAATTGGCATTACAACGAAATTCGATGGTAGTTTCGATCAAACGGTTATTTCAAAAAGTAATCTCTGAAAGGGTGTAGGCCATGGCTAGTGATGGAGAGGAAGCATTTGCTATCGTTTTAGGAGGCATCCTGCTGGTTGCTGCAGCGATTATCGTTGCAGCATTGGCTTTGGCTGGAGCGCTGGTGATTGTTTCCGTCGGAGGCATCTTTGGGGGAGGGCACGCACTAAAAAATTATTATGAAGCCCTGCGAGAAAAACTGAAATTTGAACGGGCTTGAATTAAATGCTAAAAAAAGATGAACCTTCAATTCAACATTATTGGTTTGGAAAAGCCTATCGGGATATGTGGGAGGCGATCAGAGACTCTCAGAATCGAAATCTAGATACGGCCCGGGATTACTGGCGAAAAGCAAAGAGTGGAACAGGCAATGCAGCCGAAGTGGCCATTCCTTATCTGTTTTATGGTACGTCTGCGGGAGCAGTTGTTGTTTTTGGTACTCTGGTCTGGTTGATTCTCGTTCCGATCCACATCGTTATTGTAGGAAGCATCGCATTATGTATCGCCGTCACTTTTCTGACACTGGATTTTATTGAACGCGGTTACCTCCTGTTTAAAGGCTGGACTACTGTGTGCCCGCACTGTGGTGAAAAGGTTGCGCTTCCGGCGTTTCAGTGCGCCAATCCAGCTTGTGGTAAATGGCACTATCATCTTCGACCGTCATCGTTTGGTATTTTCAAGCATCAATGTAAATGTGGCCAAAAACTGCCATCCACATTTCTTTCTGATCGACAAAAACTGAAAGCACGTTGTCCCCATGAACTCTGCGAAAAAATATTAGATGCTGAAGTTGCCTTGTGCAGCTCTACCAGCGTCATTTCGATTATTGGCCCTCCTGGAGCCGGAAAAACTGGATTCATGATCGCTGCTATGGAAATCCTGCTTAACAAAATTGCCCCCAAAAACTTTTTGACAGGAAGATTTACCGACCTGGATTCGGAGCACTTTTTTGTAGACGAGATGAAATATATTACGTCGACCGGAAGTACCAGAAAGACCGCCAATCATAAGCCTCCAGCGTTCAATGCCTTGTTTGAATCCAGCAAACGCAACATCAGCCATCAGGTCTATTTGTTCGATGCAGCTGGTGAAATATTTCTTTCTAGCGATAAACTTTCAAATCATCATCAGTTTAAGAATATTACAGGCGGTATCATTATTATAGACCCATTCAGCCTGCCGGCGCTACATCGAAAGTATGACGCCGTACTGAAAAAAGATGGTATCGCAGCTTCGATTTCGAAAGATGATGTGATTGACGTAATCGATCGGTTTGTCATAGGTCTGCAGCGACATTTTGGTTTGAAACATAACCAAAAAATCTCTCAACCCTATGCAGTCATCTTGACCAAGGGAGATTTATTTAATCTACGAAAAATATTCTACTCAGGTTCCGTCGGGTCAGGTATGACACAGCAGGAAGAGCGAAAACGTGTAGATCAAGAAGTACGTCAAAAACTGAATGAATGGGGAGCGGCAGCACTAGTGAATACGATTGACACTCGGTTTTCCAATACAATGTTTTTTTGTGTCGCCCCAATCAATTTACGGAAGAAAAGTATGGGCTATGATGCCGAGCTGTCGTGCGTGGGAATCATGGACCCCCTGATGTGGATTCTGGAAAGCTCGAAGGCACCCATTGTAGAGCGGTAGCACGCTGATTTTATAAAACGGAATTTCAGCAGCCGGTTATCAATAAGACGACTATTAACAGTCCCCCCCCGATTAAAGCCAGTTTCAAGATCATCTCCAGCAATCCACTTCCTCCTCCACCAGGAGTTCGATTGGTACCGGTAAAAACACGCGTCCAAAAGCCTGACCAGAATCCTACCGCAAATCCCTGACTCTTGAGGATCGAATAGAGAAATAGCCCTATGATGAATAGCACGAACATTAGAATGTGACGAAATTCGGTCAAGCCTTAATCCACCAATTAGAGCGACTATTGATACCATCGAAGCAAACTGATTTGCAAAGGTTATAATGTCTGAAACAAGCAACTGATAGCAGAAACTCTCTAGGAAATAAATCTTGACTATCAGGTGTATGATAAACTTATTATAGTGAACTAAATTATACACGAAAAGGGTTGTGCGTTTGAATATGTTCAGATTTAGTGGGGCGGCTCCAAGGCCATTTGCACCGTGTATATCAGACTGAGACTTGACTTAGCCCCCTTGACCGCGTCCACCTGAAATGTGGTAACATTTCAATTTGACCTTGCCCCCGACCTTGTTCCAGTTGGAATGCGAGTGAACAAGGGTTTTCAGACCAGGCATGCCTGGTCTGAAAACTTCGCAAACTCCTGAGGTATCCTGTTGCCCAATGCACTGTGGGGACGACGCTCGTTGTAATCCTTCCGTCAGGAATCCAGTTTTTCCTGGGCGTCTTCCAGTGACAGGAACCAGTGCTGGTTCAGACATTCCTGTCGCAGTCGACCGTTGAAGGATTCAATAAACGCATTGTCGGTCGGTTTTCCCAGTCGACTGAAATCCAGAGTCACGTTGTTGAAGTAAGCCCACCAGTCCAGACTCTTTGAAATGAACTCGGGGCCGTTATCCACACGGATTGACTGGGGACAGCCTCGAGCCGCTTTGACGCGATCCAGAGCTGCCACCACATCATCTCCAGTCAGCCGTGTTCCCACCTGAATGACCAGACTCTCACGACTAAAGTTATCGACTAACGTCAACAGCCGGAACCGCTGCCCGTTAAACAACTGATCGGCCATAAAGTCCATGCTCCACGTTTCATTGGACTGTTGGGCCGGAGAACACTCACGGCGAACGGCACAGCTTTTGTTCCGGCGAGGCGTTTTGAGCCACATCTGCAGGCCTTCTTCACAATAGAGGAGATACACCAGCTTGTGATTCACACACCAGCCTTCCCGCAGTAACAGGATATGCAGCCGCCGATAACCATAGCGCACACGAATGGTGGCCAGTTCGCGCAGTCGCATCCGCAGCTCGGCCCGTTCATCAAGAACACTCTGGTAACGGTGACTGGCTCGCGTAAAGCCAAGCACCTGGCAGGCACGCCGCTCACTGACTTCATAGGAAACCTAAAGTTCCTGCACCAGAGTACGACGACGAGCGGGCCTTACAGCTATTTGAGAACGTCCTGGAGAATGCTCTTGTCCAGGCTCAGGTCAGCCACCAGTTGTTTGAGCTTCCGGTTTTCCTCTTCCAACTGCTTCAGTCTGCGGACTTCAGCTACGCCCAGACCGGCGTATTTCTTCTTACAGGGTAAAAGGTCTCTTCGGTGATCCCTATCTTCCTGACGATCTCCGCCACCGCAGTACCAGACTCATGCTGCCGCAAAGCAAAGGCAATCTGCTCTTCCGAATACCGTTTCCGTTTCATGCTGTCTGATCCTCCTACGAAAAATACAAGATAACAAAATTTCTCGCATTCCGCATGGATCAGGAATCGGGGGAAGGTCACAAATTCATGCGCCATAAAGAATTCTAATTACATTCCCGTCAGTTCCAGAACTCTATGTGTATCTTGCTGCGATTCATGTCTTGCTTGCTTCAAGTGTATTAGATCATCGAACACCTACGACAAGCTGATCGTCAATGATGGCTGGCTTCATCGTATGGCAGAAGAGGTGGTCGCCATCGAGCGAATCGCGGTAAAAGCGGTCTCGATAGGATCGGTTTCGATTCCGGAGATCCGAGAAGAGGTTGCCCGGCGCTTCCGCCGTCGGTATGTGGCCCTGATGTCGGATGCGAAGCACCTGAACGTGATGTCGTAGTTGGAAATTGCCCACATCTGGATAGAGATCTGACCGCCAGCCCGAGTTCCACAGAATACTGGTCGAGTCAGACCACTCCTTGACAGGATTTCGTCTTTCTACCCGAATCGTGACATTGACCGGCTTAAATTCTGGTTTGATTGCACGTTCTTGTTAAGTAATCCGCGATAAGCAGATCAGAATTTTGTGACGGAAAGACGAGCGTCACAGGTGATTCGGCAGTTCTTGAGCAGTCCAGACATGCCAATCGACGAGCGATGAGGCAGACGGCAAATCAGTGTTCCGTACGGAACAACAGAAGTCAGATCAGTGGAGACGAAACCCAGCATACAGACTTACAACGCTCTTCAATCAGCCTACGATCACTTAAATTTCGATTTGTGGGCCGAAGGGCTGCCACAGTGCATCATCCTGTTGCATCGCAAGTGAGGAGCACTCGGATATTTCCATGCCCGTCAGTTCCTCTACAAATACGGCGACGAGAGACTCGACGAAATTGCTCTGAATCCCGAATGGCTGATTAGCAACGAGCGAGACGCAATTTCCACATTAGTTCATGAAATGGCTCACATCTGGCAGCAACATTTCGGTAAGCAATCACGCAAGGGCTACCACAACAAAGAATGGGCTGACGAGATGGAACGAATTGGTCTTAGTCCAAGACACGACGGGACCTTGATGGGAAAACGTACGGGCCAGCGAATGCCCCACTGCATAATTGAAGATGGATTATTCGCTCAAGCGTTTGCCGATTGGCCGGAGGCAGGGCAATCTCGGTCTTAGTCCCATCTGCGGGGCGTGTTTTGACGATGGCCGAGGGATTGTTCGGATGCAGTGCAGTTGAGTAGCCCGTCAATCTTAAAGGCTGAGTAAAGGTGAGACGTTCCACATCGCCGGTCTTTCGGAACTGCCGTCATCATATATCGCAACATATTTCGTTTGAATATGAGTTCCAAGCAATGGTGAGATGAATCGAGACAACAGAAACAAAGCCATGCGTTCAACCAGCTACGATGATTGAAATCCATCAGTAATCGCTTTCAGAAATGCGATCTGGGCCGTTGCAGTTTGTACGGCCACCAACCTGTCATGTGGTTGGGGTGTGGACTGGATTAACGAATGGGTGGGCAAACCTTCCACGAAGCAAGATCCCACTTCGATAGGCTCTTTATATTGTCGGTGGACAAACCAGCTGGCCTGTTGTGGCCATCGAGTCTTTGACCAGGCTGCTCCGCCCTAACATGACCGACCTGACATCAACTCTGATCGCTCCTTCTTCCTGGGACTGATTGATCCGATCGCGGCATTCGTCGTGGGAATCGTAATTGTGCTTATTCAATACACCGAGTAAGAGAGATGCACCGGCTCCAAACGAACCACGAAAGATTAAGTAAATATTATCGATGAAGAAACTAGATTTGACACAAATGGTGGAAGCCATGCTGACGGAAGTCCGCCGAAAATCTCCATCCTTTGCGATGATTGGATTGTCTGGGCCAGGCAAGAGTACAGTGATCAATCGGTTGTTTAAGACGCTCCTTCCAGTGAGCCACATTCGTGCCTGTACCAAGGAGTTTAACTGCAGCGATATCGCGTTGACGATGAAACAGAGAGCGACGTTAGGAGAACCAGTCAGCCTGCAAGTCATTGACTGCCCCGAGCTTGACGAAGCCTTAAACCTTGAAGATCAATATCTCGAACTCTACCGCCGGCACCTAAGAACTGTTACAGGCGGGCAGAAGGATACTGCGGGACGACCGTCAAGGAAAAATTACATTTTACGAATTTTTCATCCGCAACAGCCTAAATAAACTGCTACCTGACACGTTCTAGAAGCGTCGGATTCAGATCGGCACTAAATCTGGTCTGAGCCATCCCTCCCGTACCGAACCCAATAGGAGTGAAACAATGTCCCGCAACTTTCATAACATAGTCAGTTTTCTCGAATCGCACGACCTCAAGTATGATGCGATCCCAGACAAGTCGGTGATCCTCCTTAACATCACAGGCAAGCAAGCCACTTATCAGATGCTAATCAAAGTCGAAGATGGGCGTCATGTCCAGGTCTTCGGCGTGTCGCCCATTTCCGTGCCGGAAGGGGCAAGGAGTGACATCGCAGTTGCTATCGCTGCTGCGAATTACGGTCTAATCATCGGCAAGTTCGAACTCGACATGAGCGACGGTGAAGTCCGGTTTCACGTCGCACTACCGTTTGATGGCGAATTGCCGGGACACGATGTGCTGAGCCGTGTTGTTCTCACGCCGATTGCGATGCTGGACAAGTACATGCCCGCCTTTCTGGCAGTGATCTATGGAAATGAAGTGCCAGCCGAAGCAGTGGCATGTGTCGAAGCATCTGGGGCTTAAGATTATGGAATCAGGTTGCGATCTGACGCCCAGCTAGTTCGGACTGTAAGTGCCGAACAAGACGAATTCTTCGGCATCCACAACTCGGTTCTTTTGTCAATATAGATACTGAGAGTTGAAATCATGAAGCTATACGTCATCAAGAATCACGATCATACTCATGTTTCTGCCCCATCTCATACTAGGGCCAAACATTTTATTCGCGAATTATTAACAAAGCAGTGCGAAGACACTATGTTGCCGTTGAAACTTTTCGAAGATTTCGATGAAATTGATGCCGCAAGGACAGGCTTTCATATCGTGACGGTCACTGCGTTGTCGCTAACTTACTATTCAGGAGTTTGTGAATCTGGATTTGGTATTTCACTAGATGATCAGTATCCTCAGCCCCAGCCCATCCTTGAAAGGCGGGAGACCAGCACGTTTTTTCGAAAGTACAAACTGACAGTCTTACCCTGTCGATACCACACAACACGCATACGCTTTGAAAGCGAATGTGTCTACACAAAAGACGTCGGATATTCGATTGAGGAAGTAAAAACTCACATGAGGGATGCGATTCACGCCGAGCGTGATATCGTCCGAGAGTGATGGGTGCTCTTTAATTTTCGCGATTTCGGCACTGACATGCTTCGCTATCGCGATACTCTGGCGCGATAGCGAAGTACTGAATGTTCGAATCATGACTGGAAGCGCTAATTTAATTCATACGATAACTCAGAGTATGAGGCCGTGAAAGACGAATAACCAAGCAGTGAATCGAAGACTTCGATCGCAATGTTTTTAAAGAGAGCTAGGACGTCAGGTCCAGTCTCGATAATATGTATCGCGCATTTGTGAACAAGGGGTGTAGAAAACAATTCGTGCAAGACCATCAAAAAAACATCTAACTTTTGATAATGTTCAACAAAAAAACAACGAAAGAAACACATGAGTATCTCGACTAAGATTGACCAAATTCTTACAGCACGCAAAACAGCTATTCCTCGAGTCGACCAGCAAATCGAAAGAGCAAAAGCTCAAGAGCGGTGCATCTCGCGAATATGCGAAATGGAAAAAGACTTGCAAATTGTAGGCTTGCCCCATGTAGTCCAACACGCTAAAGAGCTCATTCAACAAATCTCATCTACCCAGTCACTTCTGGTATCACTAAGAGACCGCTTCAGCCGAGATTTTCTGACATTGTTAACATTCGGTCTGGCTGGAACAGGTAAGAGCCGCACATTGGTTACTCTGACGGGCTTACCAGACACTGAGTTAATCTCCCGAAAAGGAGACCACTGCACAGGTACCATTGTAGAAGTCAACCATAACTCCCAGTCAGAACGAACCTATGCGGTCACGACATTTTCCAAAGACGAATTCTTCCGGGAAAGGGTCTTGCCGTATTTTCACTCTTTCTCGATCAACACTCCACCAAAGTCGTTGGAAGAATTTCGGTCGATGGATCTGCCCGATTTGGAAAATGTAGCTGACCTTATCGGAAAAAAGAATGCAGCACAGAAACTTCAGACTGGGCGATATGAGCATCTTCTGCAGATTCATACTTATCTAGACCGTTTTAAAATGCATTTGACGGGAAAAACTTCTCCCATCAGCATCAATGAAGTTCCCGGATGGACAACCTATCCCAATGAGCATGATGGGAATGCAGACTGGCGTTGCATGGCGGTTCGTTCAACGCAACTGAAGACGTTGATTCCACTCGAGGATTTTCAAAAGGTCCGTCTCTACGACACACCGGGATTGGGAAGCCACCGCGTTGGTGAGTTAGAAAGCCTTTCCAAATACATCGATGAACAGGCAGATGCTGTTTTGAGGATAGACCGCCCCGACCCTCTCCGACCGAGGCCAGAGAAGTTTGACAGCGAACTACACGATCATATCGAAAAGCAACTCAGTTCTGGAATTTCATTGTCCCAAATCCTGACCATTGTTCTGAATCGATTAGAGGAGCATGCACCGAATGCAGAGATCTGTAACCTCGAATATCAAAAGGCTCTGAATCGTGGTATTTCTTCAGACACAATTGTGGTTGCTGACTGCAGCAACAGGGGTGAATTGCATGAAACGGTGATTCTTCCATTATTGAAACGGCTAGTTAATAAATGCCCAGATATTGACTCGCGGCGAATTACCATGCTTGCAAGTAGGCTTGACGAAGCTGCCGAGTCCTTTAATCGACTTCTGCATGAGATCGATTCAGTGGTCAACGCTCAGATCACTCAACACGATGTCGAAGAAGTGTTTGCAGAGTGGTTCGAGAAAAGCCAGGAGGAATTTCGTCGGGCATTGTTCAAATTGAAGGAAGAATCCCTTACTCTGCATGATGAACCTGACTCTGACTTTCTTGAAAAGATCGGAAAGGCAACGGAAAAAGCCACTCGCGACGTTCCTGTACCTGCTCCTGAAGAGATCTCCTCGTACCAGATAGGAGCAAGAGATCACGAGTTTGGCGGTACGATCGACCATTTTACACAGCAATTACGATTTCAAATTGGCGAAATCTTTGGCGAAATTAGAGGAGAGTTGGGCCGCGAAGTGATTCGTTCATGGCAGATCCGACTGCGCGACGCCCTGTCAAATACTGGGATACTTGAATTGACGACAACCGATGACCCATCGACGGCATTTTCGGAGTTAGCTACAATTTTCGAATCTGCTGGTAATTGTCCTCGCATAGCAACTGTGTGCCGCATGGTAGCGGACTTCCGAATAGAATTCCCACACTTTCTTTATGCAGTATGGAATGGGCTCGAACCGCTACACCCTGACCATTTCCTTGGCGAACTCGGAGCGCAGAGTTCAACGCAGAACTCCTTATCGGTATCAAGCGAGCGTTGCAAGAAGCTTCAGTCAGTTCTCAAGAGAGAAAAGGAAAAGGCCATCGCTCTCATTCAGAACAAACTCAAGGAAATTGCAGCCTATCCTTCCAATCTTTGTTGGGGCCTCGTGTGGGATATCTATGACCGTCTGATTCTCCCGCCCGAAGTTCAACGTGAATGGCGTCAATTTTTACGCCGCCGCCGGGATTCCCTAATGCCGAAGCGATCCGATGAGGAGCAAGAACTATACGATGCCTTGACGAGACTTTCAACCATTTGTGACGAATTAAGTAGGGGTAGTTGCTGATCTGGCCTACTTTCCATTATTACACTGCCATACATCCGCGATTTAATTTTTAATTGCATATTCAGCATCAACAAAGAGGGAGAACCTGTCATGGGACTTGTCGAGCACGCCACCATTTAGATCGGACTGCACGTCATTCACAAATGGTGGGACAAAAGTGAATACGAGCGGATCTTTGGGGATATCCAGCATCCATTGAGTCGCATTGCAGCAGGGGACAAGTTGTCAATCTTCCATCACCGAAATCTGCTTGAAGCAATACAGCGGCTATGTGCCGTATCTGGAAGAATCCGATCGGTGAGTCCGGGCGAGCATCGGGCTCTCTATCGCCTGCTGGATGAGGTTGAGAATTATAGCCGGGTCTGTGGCCCGACTGACTGTTCTAAATGTTAGGGCTATGGATGCTTCTAGTGTCCGGATTATTATGGTTCGGGGCTCGAGAACGGTGATTCAGTGGCTGTTATACATGTGACAAAAGTGGAGTTGTCGCATGTCCAAAGTGCGACGGCCGAGTAATGAGCTAACCACAGGCCATACTTACAACAGGAGTTGAATTGCATAATGACAATGATAACTCATCAAGCTCATTCCCTGACCACATCCCTTTCCTTCTGGCTCATCGAGCGAGACGAGCACATCAAGCTAATGCTGTTGGCTGCCTTGGCAGTCGAACAGCGATCGGGCCTCTGTTGAAGTCGAAGAGTAGCAACCTCCTCCCAAGAAGCGAATTCGCGACCCGATTATTGTCTGCGTGGACACTTCCGGTTCGATGAGTGGCCGTCCCGAAGCGGTCGCCAAGGTACTGACGCTGGAGGCCTGCCGGATTGCTCACTCTGAACAAAGGTGCGGTTTGTTCTACTTCTTCGGCGGCAGCAACGAGTTCAGGGTACACGAACAATCATTGTCGTCCGTCGGGCTTGTGAAAGTCACTACAGTGTACCTCAATGCTGAAGGTGGGTTGATGGAACCCCTTGTGGTCGAGCACAACAAGTCAGGATTCTCGACCAGGAACTGTCCAAGTTCTACGGCGATCCTTCGATGGTCGTTTTTTAAGTAAATCTCTCGGAATTCTCTTTTAGGAAGCTTCATTTTCGCCACGCTCGAACGTTCATTCAGTGGCGGTGTCCGAATGATGCCGCTGTCACCTACAACCTTACCAATGTGGAGTCCTCAATGTTTGGATTCGGAATTTCAACCCGAATCAGTCTATTAGTTGGAGCTGCCGTAATCTACCAGGCAGTGCTCTCTGTGTACGCACTCTTTAACGGGTTCAAGTCGCGAGCGGCATTAGTTGGAGATGTGCATGTAAATGGGGTTCTCCCGCACTTTTGATGATTAGGCATTATTCAGGAACCGTGCTCTCAGCAAATCAAAACTTGCCCGACCGTACATCTGCCGTTTGAACATTTTCAACCGATTGACCTGGCCTTCTACCTGACCATTGCTCCATTCTGATTCCATCGCTGCCTTCACAGCCTGTCCATCCTGTTTGAGATTCTTTCCGAAACGCCAAATCTCGATGGGAGCATCTTCAGAACAGGACCGCTCCAACCAATCGTTCCAGCCCGTGCTATCTTTCTGCTAAATTAATGCTTGAAATTCACGAATTAGTTGGGGCGTTTGAAAGATCTTTTGTGCCCTTAAGAGTTCCTTCACCAGTTTACGTTTCAATTTATCAATGGGCTTCCAAAGTAACCAGGAAAGATGCCTGGAAGATGGAAGCGGCACCGACCGCACATTGTTTAGCATGCTTTGACAGTTTCCCGAAATCTGCTGTTTCTTTCTCCAGAGTGCGACCTTTCGGCTCACCACAGAGTAAGAACCTGGGAATCCCTGATCTTTCAATCGCCTCCACAAATCCGTTGCCCTGGTCACTCCTGCATCCCACATTGATTGTAGTTCATTCAGGTAAGGATTAAGGCAATTTGTCCCAGAACGCTTTGCCCGTTCTGGAAAAGAGTCTGGGCGTAAATAGCGTCTTACTGTTCTCCGACCGACTTGAAGCGCAGAGGCGATCTTACGAATAGACATCCCACTCTGATGTAGCTTACAAATCTATTCATACATCGTCCGTTTTTTATTGCGGCTGAGATTTTCAGCGTTGAGTCTTGTAGAGGAACCGCTGGTTTGGAAAGAATCGTGTGGCTGATTGGGAGAAAACTGAGATTCATGCCCAGTAACCAGTTTGACACTTTCGCGGACCTGCTTCTGATGTCGGTCAATGACTTTATGTAAAGTTTCACGGGCATTTTTCAACAGATGCCAGCGGTCTGCAATCTGGATCGCCTGTGGAGCACCTTGAACTGCTCCCTTGGCATATTCCCCCCCACGGTCACGGCTAATATTTTCCACGCTGGGATGTGAAGCCAGCCAGTTTGCCAAAGAATCTGATGTACGATCCGGAAGAAGATCGATGACCTGACGTATTTCCAGATCACACAAAATCGTCCCATATCGTTGCCCGCGTCGCCAGGCCCAGTCATCTACTCCCAATACCCGAACAGATGAGTGATCTGGTCGAGAACCGGCATGAGTTCGTCGCAAGAGAGTATCTGCACTGCAGGGCATTCCTAAAAAACGAGAAAGTTGTTTTCCCGGCTCTCCCCCCAGCAGGAAACCGATCTGTCGCTGAACTTTAGAGAGCCGAATGGTTGTTCTGGCATAAGGCTGGACCAGTTCAACAAGACGTTCTGTAAAGATTTTACGTTTACAGCTTTTATTAATGCAGACGAACCGGCGGACCTGGAGAATGAGCTGTGTCTTTTGACCAACGCAGGGAAGGTCACTCGGCGAACGTGTATATCGACTGTGGATACGGCGAGAATTCTGTTGGCATTCAGGGCAACAAGCTTGGGGATTGACCGTACGAAGGTAAATCAGTAAACGATTTTCATATTGGACCATCCGTTAAATTATCAATCCATGAATTTGGGGAACACAATGAAATCAGACATCCATAATACTCCATTATTCAGGAACTAACCCCCGAATTATACGGATTATAAGATTGTCAGATCATCAAAAGTGCGGGAGAACCCCATTTCCATGCACAACTCCATCGGTCAAAGCCTGGCAACCAGAACTTTGATTTCAGGTATAAGGAAAAAGCCTGAGTGGAAGAATATTTCAGTGACTTTTTTGGAAAAGAATGTATTTTGTGAGAGAAAATATGCTTACCAGAAAATCAGCATGACTTTACAGATCTGGAAGGAGGTGGAGAGAGAATAAATCTAATAATATTGATGGGATGATGTATGGAGTGACGTGCCGCAAGGATGACACCAGACGCTTTACCAAAAAGACTCATCGAAAAGTGCGTCCGCCCCCTTAAACAGGAGCAGACACACCAGACAAGTCTTCCTTTTCTCATTCAGGGCAACGCGCATTTAGTCTTTCGTTCTATATTCGGAGCGTTTAATCTCATAATCAGCGGCGATGCTTACGCATTCGTCATATGTTGAATCGATATCATCTAATGCAGCAAATACTTCGCGTTCAAGTTCAGTACGGGACTCTGTACCATGGAGGGCAGAAACCTTGATCCATTCCCTCATCGTCGGGATGACATGTGAATATTCATGTACCGTGCGAAGCACTCTCTGCCACGCGGCAATATGATCGGAGTATGCCTTACGAAATTTTAAGGGGCATTCTGAAATGTCCACGCGTTTCATACCGCCAACAATATACTCGACCATGGCCTGAGTTTTTACATCTTCAGTCAGGTTGAGTTTCGACACAATTTGGTTATCCTCTTTCAGAGCATTCAGAATGGCTGCGGCTTCCGGACTTCGATATTTCAGACTCTCCTTAGTTTCGTCCTTCTCAGGCACTGCGTTGTCTGCAAGGGACACTGATTCATGTCCACAACCGGTAAGGGTTGCCAGGCATAAGAATACGACTAAACTTGCCACAATTTTGATCAGTTCATGTTTTTTCATCTCTTAATTCTCCGACTATTTAGTGTTTCATAAAATGAGCAGTGATCACATTTCACTTGCCACGTTTTAAAATGCGCCAAGTGTCGAATATTTCAGTCAATAATCATTATTTTTCATAAAAACATCTCAAGTTACCAATGTTGAATACTGATTTTTTTGCATGTGCATTGAGCACTTATACGCTGCTGTCATACGCAGGCTGGCGCATCAATCACAAGCAAGCGTACTGACCTTCCGAGGACGGTATCCTGCAGCATCATATCGAGGCTGAGAGCGGCCACGAGTTGTGGCAGCTTGTTGATTTCAGATTCTTACTGCTTCTTTGAGCCGATGGCTTCAAAAATATTTCCCATTAAACTGTTGATCGTAGTAAGGTCTTCACCAGTCGAGCCATTTGTGGTACGAATTCTTCCATGTCAGTGAATTTCAAGACCCATGAGTCACCGAAGATTTGCTCAGACGCGTAGTCTTCAATTGCGACATTCAGTACACGTATCCCGGACTTACGTAATTGAATCACGGCATCCCGAGTTGCCTTAATGGCTGGCTCTCCTTCGTAGTCAACACCGTTTGGTGAACCATCGCTGACGACGATCATCCAGCGTGGCCGTTGAGAACTGGTATTACTGCGGAATAATTCGCCAGCGGTGCGAATCGCCTGATGATCGTAGTTCAATCCCTCAACAGCATCGCCAATACAAGCGAGGTCTCGGTTGCGTCGGCCAAAGCAATATCGAACCAGACAGTCCCGCTCTTCCAAACCACAGGATGAGTGCGTATAAACCTCGAGCTCGATATTCGGAACGGATCCCAATGCATCGACGAAGAGCGCGGCCACCTGTCGAGCCCTGTCGAATCGAGATGGATCTCCCTGAAACATTGACCCTGACTCATCCAAAAGGAGACACAACGCCAGTCCTGACTCAGACTCCTCTTCCATTCGCTGGCAGAAAATGTGTTCGTCAATAAATCCGCGTGAAATCTGTCGCGGATTCACACGTCCACGTGTGCGTCCCGTGAGCAACCGTTGCTGCCGATCTTGAGCTAGACGAATGGTACGACGGAGGGATTCTTTGTGTTGACGCACGGCTGTTCGATCCAGCGTCATCTGTCGCTTCGCTTCTTCCGTTGCCTGGGAGATTTGAATGACCGTCTTGCGTTCTCCGTCCCAGTCCCAAGCGTCATCAGGTTCGAAATTCTCTATGCTATCGGCTTGCTCTTCTTCATCGGCTAATTCTGCGATTGCATCAATTTCCTGGTCGGACAGTGGGCAACTAATGCCATCACGCGTATCCAGAATCTTCATGACTTCAGGAGAACTAAATCGATTTCCTGCTCGATCGTGCCTGCTATCGCCATGCTTCTCAACTTCACATGCATGATCAAGAAGTCGATCTGAAATCGCCAGTAAAGACTCTCGGTCCTCAGTAAATGCGATGCCAGCAGTGCGTTCAAATCGTTCGGCTTCCTTAAGCAAGCGATCGACCACACCGCTACAGTCTTCATCTTCTGTCATTAGCAAGGCCCGATCTCTGGCATCAGCTTCTAATTGAATCATGGTCCGATCGACCATATTATTGTCAAGTTCACCTGCGCGGCGCTTTTCAACGAATTTCTCTGGAATCTCTGGATAAAGTTTACGATATTTCTGCCAAAACGATTCTGATCGAATCGCGAATTCTTCTACATCAGATTCACTCAAAGGCGCTGAAGGAAACATTGACCGAAGTAATTCAAAGGCACAGTCATGATTGATTGCAGTCCACTGCTGCATCTCGGTCGTGAGTAGATGCGGGCAGCGAATAAAAGCAAACACCAGTTTCTCGATCTTGTCCATATCAGGTAAAGGATCCCAAGTCCCGGAAAGTGTTTGTAATGGTCTTTCTATGAGAGCATGCTTGGTTGTCTGTAGGATGGGGGCGTAGCCTGGCGATTCTGCACGGGCCAGTGCCTCGATTCGTTCATCCTCCCATAAGTTGAAATAGACACGCTTGTGTTTCGACGTTCCAGCAGCCAACCTCGAGAATCCCTCTCGAGTATGGAGGATGTGGCTTGCCTCATGGATCCCAAGTCCACAGTACACAGAAAGGACTTCTGAATGATCACAAGATGCTAAAGGAGCTTTATCCAGCAGGATAAAGGGGTCATTAAATGATGTTGGAGCGTCTGTGAACCCCGCACAGCCTGCTGCACTCTCCGATAAATTCGCAAAGTCTAATTTACAGTGTCGAGGCAATCCGTTATTACGAGTAATATTTCTGACGGCATCAAGAATCTTGCGAAACATCTGCGCATCATTTTCATTGCCCGTTATTGTTCCCCAAGCTGACGATATGGTCGATCGGCTACGACGTCTGACATCGAGTTCCAGGTTCAAAGCGCAGGCGCTTGCATACCAATCGAAATCAGATGCGCCTGCTGTGCTGGTTGTTGTGGTCATGGTTACCCCTTCTCAAATACCTGGCATATCAATGAATGGAAAATCACAGATAGAAGAATCGTCCGATTCGTCGACAAATCGAGCGAACAACTGCTGAAGACGGGCTCTCTCACCTACGTCTCCGCCGTCTTCCGGAAAACGATTCAGGATGCAGTACCGAAATGCACGCGAAAGTCTGATGCCACCAGCGACTTGGTGACCTGCTTCAATCAGGGAACGCGTAGAGATGGTCGTCAAAAAATCACCTTCCTGGGCCTGCTGCCGCTGTAGATGTGCAATCTGCAACAGCTGCTCGGCGTCTTCAGTAACCAGACCGGAACATCGTGAGAGCAGGATTGAAAGTTCCTGCTCAAAGGGGGGAAATTCGAGGTGAATAACCACGCTGAATCGATTCGTCAACGCCTGGTCCAGTTCAGATGCACCGGTATATTCCATCCCAATGTTTGCAGTGGCAAAAAAGCAGACATTCTCTGCTCGATGAATAATGGCTGAATCTTCACTTTCGTCCAAAGCCAGATAGCCCTGGCGGTCAAGCAGCGGCAGGAGAATATTGAAGGCTTCGCGTCCAGCACGACTGATCTCATCCAGAAGAACACAAGCATTAGGAGTTTCAATGGCCGAGACAAATCGGGATTTTTGGAAGATGGTTCCTTTCTCCCGATCCAGGTGTGTATTGCCTATTAGTGTAGAACGTGGTTCTGACATCGCACCAAAGTTGAATGGGTCCAGCTGGCGGCCTGCTGCCTCTGCGAAGCGGTAAACGATTTCTGACTTGCCACAACCTGAAGGCCCCACAAGCAATACACTCTTACCACGAGATGCTGTATGGCAGATCTGCTCCCAGATTTCTGGCAAGACGTAGAATTCGGACTCATCAGGCCGAGGCAGACGCCAGTCTGTTGAGTCTGAAGAAGATTCCGCGATTAGTTCATTCTTCTTTGCTGCAGATGAAATAATCGGCTCATTGTCCACTAACGAGTCCTCAAGGTGAGATTGAATCGCGATCATTCTTCGCACACGTTCACGAAGTTCTCGGAGCGATTCGGTTGATAGCGCATCAAGCATTTTGTCTCGGTTCTCTTCGTTTATGACGCGCGCTACGATAGCGGCTTTGGACCATTTAATCGACTCAAGTTGTTCGGAAGACAGTCCAAGCTCACCGACAAAGATTTTCCGGACGCGAATCAGCTCCTGCGCTTTGCGGAGACCGAAAGAACATTCCCCATGGACGAATTCTTCGAATGATTTAAAACCCCAACCTGCCCAATAACGACCATCTTGGACTTCGGTAAGCAATTCGGACACTTTCCCGTCCAGTCGATTGAGCTCTTTTGATGATTCACGCAGTTCATCCCGAACCACGTCCCTTCTTTCGGAAATGGCAGATTCCTCCAGATTGGTGCACGCGGCACCACCGAATTCGGTTTCCATGAGTTTCTCCGTGCAGGTTTTATGATAAAAAAGTCAAATCAATGGCGGCACGGCAGGTAAAGGGGTAACAGCCGTCCGCATTTTTAGAATGGAACGGCAATTAGCTATTCCGCATCGTTCCACAAGAAGAACGGACGACAGCTCAAGATTTTAGTATTGAGGTGCAAAATCAAGAGATTATGACGGAATCAATACTAGAAGGCACAGAAAGAGACCATTAAGCATGCGATCTCACTGAGCGCAGGCGCTTGCACGAAGACATAATTTAGCTCAATCGCAGCGATTTAACATACCAGCACTTCATTGGTGCATGCCAGCGTATGTGCGTATGCTGGCTGGGACCAAAGAGCCAGGACAGGCAATAGACGTAAACCTATATCATATACGTGCACATGTGCTCCTGTCGGATTAAGCGAGAGAAGAGAGCATTTGTGTGATACCAGTGAGTACGGCCTGCCTTACACTCAGAAGTTGAATAACTATTTGCCCCTCTTCTAGATCAATTGTTTAAGCATACCCGAAATAGTCAAAAGCGGCTATTGCATGGTGGCATTTCGCCTTCTCAACTTCCTTTGAAGATAATTGAGAAAGATACCGCTTCCATGCTTTCTTTCTGGCATTATTGAACGCGACTCCAAGAGTCTCATTCCTTCGATTAATTAGAGCGTATTCATCAAGAAACTCAAGCAAGAATGATGCTCCGTAACAATCATCAACATCCCATTTAGCTGCAACGACGTTACCGCCACCATTGGCGAGAATTCGAGTATATAATCCTTGGACATCCGTGATTGAGGAATGCCTCAGCCGACCAACGGAGCAGGACAGCAAAACGATTAGAGAACAATTACTAAAATCCCCTTCCCCCCGCCATAGGCTTGCTGGTGAATGAGATTGCCCGCCAGAAAACTCAATTCCGAACTTGCCATCAACGCCATGACCGGCGAGGATAAAAATATCGCACTTTTTTGAGTGGGTAGCTGAAATCAAATTCTTCGGAGTAAGTAGCGGATCATCACAGCACCCATAACATACTTGCTCATGGCGTCCATTTCCATTTTTTTCAGACCATCTCTGAACGCCACGCCACAGTATTGGAAATCCAAATGATTTACGTTGACCAGGTTGTTCCCAAAGACCACAAAAAACAGAAGGTCGATTCATTTTGGATGTCTCTCTCATTCTCTGATGCCGATGCAATGTGAGAGAAATGGCAACATTTGTCGCATCCGCTTCTTCAAATATCGGTCGTCCACGATAAGATAGCCATGAAAGTGGTACTGAGTGAAGCGGTCCTTCGACTGAGAAGAGCATTTTCAATTGGCTCGTGCTCTCTATATGATTTTCGAGTTCAGACAGATCAAAGAAATAACTGCATACGGCAAGTTGCCTGCTACAGACATTATTCAAAGATTTGTCCTTCCACTGCATTATCGAAGAGTCATCGCCATCCTGTGAAAGGTATTCATAGCATTGCTTCCAGGCAGCATAAAGACGTAATAGACGATTATCTGAATTCCCATTATCTGAGAAAAACTCGTCCCTGATCGCTCTTAATAGATTTAGTATTCGCGGGAAAGGTATTTTAAGGGCCTTGATATCGCCAGGTTTTAAAAAATCTGCATCACTACTGTTTTTGTGATTTAATGCCTCGCTAATACGTTCTTGAATGCTATGCCATTGGGGATCTTGATACGCTGTATCAGGGGGTAGGGACGAAAAACTGCTTTGGGACTTTCGATTTATATTAACCACATGCCAGATAGCTTCTATGCAAGCATCTGTTTCTAGATTCACATCGTTGATTACTTCTTTTGCATCAGTATCACTGATATGAATACCGAGAAACTTAAGTTGATTCTCTCCGGGTGGTTTGAATAATCCCCACCAAAATAGACGACCCGCATTGTCAAAGGCTGCCCGAATCCATGTGCTGTTATCATGAAGTAATGCGGGTATGCTCGACCCACTGGACACAAAAGAAAGCAACTCTGAATAGCGTTCTGTGACCAAGTCGTCTATGTCTACATATTGCTCCTCTATCGCCTCTATCTTCTCTTCTGCTTCTGACTCCTTGCTTTGAATATGGGTAGTCACGGAACCCGATTTCATGGCTGCGTTATCGAATGAATAACCTTTCAAGTTCTCTAACCATCCATCATAAGTATCCTGAGCAGCTTCTAAAACTACACTCCATGCATCATTATCCATCTTTATTGGCAGATCTGTCCAAGTATTTTCCAAGCTTACATGGTTGGAAGTCCGTTTTGTTACCGCTGCGTCTAGTAAAATGGCTTGCTCAAGAATGATACGATTATCTAACTGTTCAAGCCAATAACTGACCTTGCAACAGAGAGCAGGCACAGTGTATGAGATACCAGCACCTGGTTCTTTAATCTCAGAAAGACCTATAGTGAGAGCTGTGGAGCGAAGGCGTTGTAGCTGCTTCCAGAACTCAATTCGGTTTGAGTAGCCTCGAATATCCAACTCAGAGAGTTCCTGTACTTCTTTCACAACTTCGTCACAGATTCGTAACCGATCAGGATCACTTGTCTTTTGAGAAAGCATAAGCCACGTTAACAGATGCTCTATCCTTTCAGGTGTTTGCAATTCACTGAGCCACCAGGTTTGGGGATATTCTTTCAATGAATAGGATTGGTTCAAGTTCATAAACGACTCAAGCAGTTTTGCGGCATCGTCTACCAGCCCCAGCTGCTCAACAACGGTTGCATAAATCTGTGCAAAACGCAGCCAGGGAATATACGAATTCTCATTTACAATTGCCCTGGCAACGAGGGGGAATTGTATAAATCGAATACCCTGGGACGTATCTGATAAGTCTGCGTTCTTATGCTGCAGTAACTGAAGTACATAAAATGCATCATCCGACAAGTCGTCGGCGTGCAAGGATGATGCTACCTCTGTGATCAAATGACAAATTCTTGTAGTTGCTAGTGGACCAAACCAGCGATCACTTTCAAACTCGTAAGAATCCTTGTTCCGAGTTGTTTCTAACCTGGCAAAACGACTATTTGACATAGCCGCCCATCGAAGCGTGTTATCAGCTTGTGACTCAGAACTTTGCCACAATAGATTTAGTTGCATTCGATAAGCATCTTCCAGACGCCCACAATCTCGATAGGCGTTAGCTAATAAATCAAGATGTTTTGCGAATACAGGATGTTGTATTGATTGACCATGAGCATGGTGTTGGGACCTTCTGGAAGTGCCAGGAGTCCTAAGTGAGCCTAAACTCTTTTCAATCATTTCCACGCATTCGCCGGAATTCCCAGTCATAAACTTAGAATGAGCACTCAATCTGACAAAATGAAAATTCAGATAAGGTGACTTTGGGACCTTTAATTCTAAAAGTGTTGAAATTGCCTCTTCCAGAACCAGTCGTGCAGAACCCCTTAAACAGGATGCCTCAAGTGCCATTCGCAGTTGATCAGTGATTACCACGATAAGTTCTGGTGAAATTAGCACTATCTCATCCAGTGATTGTCGAATGCGATCTCGCGGATGTCGTTTCCCCTCAAGGTCGGCCAGACCTAATAAATTAAGCAGGAGCTTCCTGCCTTTTTGATGACCTCTATATCCCTGCAAGATCCCTACGAGGTGTGCACCTAATTTCAGCTGACGCAGGCGATCATTAGAAAAAAGTGTGGCAAGCGCAGCGGAAAATAACTCTGATTCATCAGCCCCTCTGAGCTCGTCTGGAACGTTCTCACTTACCCCTTGTCGAAACAGAGAGCCCGCACACACATCAAGGGCTACTAAGGGCCTCCCCACTGAAATGAATGTTGAGGATAACGCAAAACAAAAGTCAATCCGATCTTCGTCGGATAACGATGGCGGGTCGAGACAAGCTTTCGAGCGCCGCGTAATGTCACCTTTGATTGCAAGTCCCACTTTTTCAAATATATTCTTACTTTTTGTACTGGGGAACATACTATTCCGGACTCCGAGTCTTTTACCTGCGAGAAGCCAATTCGAGCTACTCACATTTCCAGAGTATCGGGTCTTTACTTTTGAGGAAGTTGGGTCTCCTCCTTCATCTGCAAGAATTGCTTCAATCTGAGTTTCGATCGCGTGCATTCCATTAAAGTCACTCGGATAAAGGCCGACAGATGCAAGTAAAAAACGGTTAGCCAAGTCGCCTTGGTTGCATTGTGTCAGGCATTTTGAATACAACACGAGGAACCGAGCCAGGCCATCATTTGGAGCTTGTCCGAAAATGTCACTCAGGTACTGAATTGGATCGTGACCATACAGCCGTTGTTGAAGGGCCTCTTTGGAAAACCCCAGGAATTGTTCAATGCTGACTAACGCATGTTCTGGCTGGAGTGTATCTATTCCGAGTCTACATAGAAGGTAAAGAGACTCGAATCCAGTTGCGAGAGCCACTGCTACAGAATTCTTAACATTGATTTCCACGCGAATACCTGTCTGATCGAGATGGCAACAAGCATCGATAGATTTTCGCAGAAAGTTGAAAGCAATACAGTATTCACCCATGGCTGCCAGAAGCCACGCGCATTCAGTTGCTATCCTCAAGCCTTTCTCAGAGTTCGCTGGCAAAGACATTTCGGGGGATGACAGTGAACAAGCCAAAAGAATAAGGCGAGTTGGAATGTCATCGCATTCGATTGCTTGCCTGATAGCAAAATCAGGAGTAAAAGTATTTTCAGACCACAGGAACGACTGTAAAAAATCGGATTCTTCCGAACAGCTTAGGGCGTAACGGACTTTTGCCGGATTCTCCGAACGATCGATTAGTCTTACAACACAATCATTAAGATGCTCTAAAGCATCTAAATATATATTGTGAATAACTCTACTTTCCTGTGGCAGGCTATCAAGCTGATTGGAAATCCGCTGTTTCCAAAAAACAGGCACAATATTGAGTGTATTCATCGCAAATCCTGCCTGATATTCATAGCGGAATCGGGATAACAGTTATTGTAAATCGAATCGGATATCTCAAGAGACCGTCTATTTACTATTGGGTTTGAATAAAACGAGGAAGCGAGAGGAGCGACTACCTGGTGAAGAGTTATGGCCAAGTTCGAGCCCAATATGCTTTCCTTTGCCGAAAGGGAAGGTCATAGAGATAATAATCTCACCATCGTCATACCCCATTTCGTTAAATGCTGCACCAACATCTCGAAGTCGAGACTCTATTACATCAGGGGGGTCGGTGCTGTTACAAATAACTACTCTGGCAGTGTCACCAGGTTGGGGGGCAAATAGTCCCGATGTAGTGCGCAACTTTAGTTCAAGTAAATCATCGTCTTCCGAGCACCATACATAGATAATGCCGACATCATTTGAAGAGGTAATTGAGTTCTCTGCATAAATAACCAGGCAGGCATCTGATTTCTTGAAAATAAGTTCGGCAAATGAATCATAAACAGCGGCCTTGACCGGTCCCGCCGCTGTCGAATATAGCATCCCAGGGTAGCTCTCTTTCTGTGTTTCATCTGATGGAGACCAGATTTCCAGAAGCTCTTCTCCAATGAGAGTTTGTACTTCTTCCCAAGCTTCGCCATCGGCCCGCCAGACTTCGTCTCTCATACACATCAAGGCAATTGGGTTTGTAGCCAGTTTACTAATTTCATCATCTGACAGAGATTGCAAACCATCATCTAAGATGCCGTTGAGCTGGTCCATTGTGAGTGGGGCCATGTTATCGACATAATCTCCATTTTTCACGATTGCGACCTGTGTAAGGTACCATTCGTAGGTATCAAGGTCCAGAAAAGCAGCCTCCATTGCCCGTGTAAGAACATAACGATTCGGGACTCTGCCATACATAGACTCTCGCAGAAGAGAGCGGATCTCCTTACCATTAATAGGTCGGCCGTTTACTAGTAAACCAAGTTTTTTTGCCAATGATGTGCGCATTAACTAATCGTCCTCTCAGGCAGGTTTAAAGGCGGACTTTCAAATTTAAATCGATGGAATTCCCACTTTGCCGCTCACGGGTATTAGCCTGGTTCTCGCGATATTCATAGACAAGATCTGTTTCTTCTGTTGGACTTCCTGGCGGGATGGTAATATGAAGAGGTATTCCCCAATCTGGTTTTTTCTCTAACTCTCCGTCAATTCTTTTTGCCTTGCTTCCATCGTGTTCCATTGAGCTGACATCTCCTATACGAGAATGCCATTCCAATTTCATACCATGCGGGCGTCCTACCGGTAGTTGTTTATGCTCAATAGAAAACAGGATTGTATCTGCCAAGAACTCAATTTGATTTCCTTTTGAATCCGCACATTTCATTTTTTTTCCTATATACTTGGCAATACGCACACATCCTTCGTCATTTAGGATGTACTTCTCGCCCCCAGTAGTCAAAGAAAAAAAGACCCCCGCTTCTGAGCGAGTCTCGCTATCTTCTATGCAGGGAGGAAATTCCAATATACATAGAACCCTCATCGGCTGATGAAGTAATAAGTAGCCACGCAATTCATCGCGTAACGGGACGCGAATCTGTGAAATCCTGGAGTCTTGAATATTATGTGGTAATTTTGAACGAATTTCTTCCAGAGAAGTAGACGAATCGAGAACCCATTCAATGTTCTCAACAATAAATAATTTATTTTCGAGTGTACCCCGATTATCCGGGTCCTTTAAAGTCAACTCTGACTTAATCTCTTCAGAGCGTTTTTCTTTCCACTCCGCAATGGGGGATAGTAAAAATGATTGGGTTATCCCGAATAGTTTAGCCATACTGAGGCCAGTTGTCGCATCAACATTTTTGTCATAAATGATCTCACGGGCAGCTCCTGGACCTAGAACACCATTATTATCTCTAAGCCTTTGATTCAATCTCTCGTCTCGTTTACGCTTGCGGAGTATGTCCATGCAGCAATGGCGAACAATTCTGGATAGCCAAGCTTTGAACCTAGCCCCTGGATCAAACCCAGTCCCAGGATCAAACTGAGAAACCCGTTGACTTGCTTTCATATAAGCCTTTTGAACAGCATCTTCTGCGTCATTAATATCACGAGAAAACACTCTTGCAACCGCCAGCATATCTTCACGAAGCATTTCTAAATTATTACTCAGAGTCGGTTCATCCATCTTTTTCAGTCATCCAGAGCCAAAGTGAAACAAGTGACATACGCGATATAAACTAAAAACCAGATTACTAAAATCGAGATAAACAGTATTGCGATTGCTGGGGAAGTATAACTCAAGTAGAGAATTATACTTCCATCTTGAAACAAATCCCTTCGAGTTTAAGCCTTGTTTAAACCGTATAGAATATCATCATGAGCTACAGATAATTTCTTGGCTGAAACAGCACGACTTGCAGCAAGTACAATCGCGTTGCGAATGTCTCGCCCGCAGATACCGTCGATCTCTGATAGCGCATCAATATCGACACCATCCAATGGAAGTTTTTCCGGAAGATGATTTTTCCATAATTCGTACCTCATGCCTTTGTCCGGAAGTGGAAAGTCAATTCTTAAAACACGGGTGGTGAATGCATGGTCAATATTGTCCACTAAGTTTGTGGCAAACACAACTACACCGTTGTGTTTTTCCAGCTCAATTAACAATTGGCTTGTCATTGAATTCGCTGCCCGTTCAGAGCCCTGAGTCACCTTCATACGACTTCCGAGCAGAGTGTCTGCCTCATCAATGAAAGCCAGGGCGTTCTGTTCTCGAACAGCTGCAAAAAATGCCGCCACCAGCTTCGGGCCTTCTCCAAGGTATTTACTTTCCAAATCTGCGGTTGTGACACTAAGTATTTTCTGGCCAAGGTGACTTGCCAGGCCATGTGCCGTAGCTGTCTTTCCGGTACCAGGAGGACCATTAAACAATATCGCTGCACGAGCATGAGCTTGAATCTCACTTAAGCCCCATTCCTCAAAGAGCTTTCGCTCGTGCTCAATTGTAGCCACTGAGGAGAGCATTGTTTCGCGGATTTTCTCCGGAAGGCACACCCGTTCAAAAGTGAACTCTGGTTGACAGGCTTGAAGATCGAACTTGAAATCTTCGGTTAGCTTATTTTCCGAGGTATCAGCAACCCCCGATGGCATATGGCCATTACGACGACATGCTCGAACCTCAATATCAGTCATACCCGTTCGATCCTCGAAATCGTCGACCGCCCGGATTATGCGAGCACGCAACATGGCCTGCTCACTTTCCGAGGCTGAAGAAAGACCATTAAATTTTATACGTGAAGCTTTCATGAAAAATTCTCTCCATTGTTTTATATCTGTAGTTGATTCACATAATGACTGATTTTAGACATTCCAAACTGCCAAGCCATCTTCATTGTGTGCTGATAAAAATTGCTGATCAACTTCGCTGGAGTTGACTGTGCGTTGTGACTCATATTCCTGAGTTGAAGTATTAAAGACTCCTTGGACGACCTGGTAGTTACCATGTTCCAGGTTCTGGAGTATTGTCACGGCCAATCGGTCACTGACTTGACGATGTCCTAGCTGCTCACGGAACCAGTCAACAATGGAATCGATACTTAAGACAGTAACTACGATACCTGCAATGATGGCACCTGTTATTAGGGTGCCAACTAAGCTCCAAAAACTCATGTCCTGCTCCTTATGTGTTAGAAAAACAATAGACTGTTGACGTTGGGAAATTGAAATATCCTCTACGATATTACTGATAGACCACCATCTCCTGAGTGCGGTGCAGATTTGCCAATTCGGAATCCATTTGATCGCCAACCATTTTTTGGCCATCCAAAAGTGTGTTAGTACGCTGATTGAAAATGCCCTGATAAAGGGAATAATCGCCGTTATTTAGTTTTTCGCGAATTGTAAATGCGATGTTATCAGCATCACTATTGACGAGAGATGCGCGTGATTTGAACCAGTTGATCACAGCATTGACAGTCAGGACTGCTGCATAGATTACAGCTGCTCCAACGAAAAGACTGATAAGAGTTCCAATCATTCCAAACATGTGAATCTCCATTTGGTAATTAAGAAGGTTAATTTTCGGGTAAATCAACTTGGTGGCAGCCCCTCGAGCGCCTTTGACTTCGTAAGATTTAGTATTGAATAAAGTGACTTCCCATTTATGTCACTCAATGACGATCATGGATTGAGCACCGAAATAATCCGACAGTTCCAGATCAATTTTACGAACTCTTTGGGCACGTCCGCATGGCACTCCTCTGGAGTCCATAATTAGATTGTTCTCGGAATCAAGAAAAGCGGTAACGACTTTGAGAAACTGATCATGTTGTTCCTTCAATAGCACTGCTCGAACGCTCTTCACATTCTGAGGCCCGTTAGTAGTTATCCATTCAATAACCTCACGAAATGAGAGTTCCTCAACAAAACCGTGATCAAGAGGAATGGATTCCGTATGCTCTCGTACGCTGCCATCACATGCAGATGCTAACGAATTGAATGTGACACTAATGGCACGACAAGTGGTGCCTAACACCCGAGAAAGTGGATTAAGAAAATGACTTCGCATGATGATTTTACTTCTCTAAATTTGAGTTTGAATTGTGAGCCGCTTACGTCACATTAAAAACGCATCTTCTGATGAAATATTTAGTATTTTGAGACTGATGCCCCAAAATATATTGTTCAGTAGAAGTCCAATTGCAATAAAACCCGACCAGATTGCTCGCTGAGAAATCAGCCAAATTGAATTTTTCAACGGAAAACTCAGAGATAAACTGCTCAATGATGAGCTCTTCGATTTGTAAAAATGTACTTTCTCTTTGTCTCTCCGTATTTGAGTACGAATGGTATCGGAAACAGATCTTTGATCAGCAGTCTTTGCTCATTCGCGGAGTGCAGTGCTGATTTCCAGGCAAGCATATTTTCCTGCTAAATAAGATATTTCTTCACACATAACGCTCAAGAGATCTTCCCCTTCAGCGTTTTCTTCATATGTGAAGTCAAAGTATTGATTTCCTGATCGTTATCGGATCTGTACTAACACAGTCATTCGATATCTATTTCTTCTCCTTGTTTCCCTCTAAGTCAAGAAGGTTATGTCACCATGCATCTGTCACTTCAGACACCAGAACCAACGGCTGATGTATTCCCAGCCGAACAACAGACCGGTAATAAAAACGAAAGTGCTCTACAAACTGGAACGCCTCATGTTTCTCCCTCAAATAAAACGGAACAAGAAATTGATGTGAGAGAGCAGCAGTACGAATGGTTTTGGTCAATGTAAAGTTTTCGATCTTGGTGTATCCCCCCTATACCCAACCATGAACCAGTTGGAATGCGAATGAACAAGGGGCCCTCAGGCCAGACATGCCTGGTCTGAGGGTGTCCGATTCCAAATTAAAAAAGCATTGGCTTCAAGCCAGCCAAAAGTCTCTCTTTCCTCAAAAAACAGAGTCCAAACCAATCCACTCCTCAAGCAACACCAAGATAAAACGCTTGTGAACACTGTTTCTTTAGTGGTTGATGTCATTTTTATCGGAATTTCTTCAAAGAAATCGAGGACATCAAAACTTGTTCGTTACAACAGTCTGTGTGCTCCGCGGCCGCCATTACTCAGCACTACTGAAAGACTGAATTCTTATCCCACAGTGGAGCATGCGCAAGCGCTTGCGCTGTCAGATTCACCGTTCACAGTCTTGTGTAGTCCTCTCGCTCCAATCGGAACCAGTTCCTGAAATTCAAAGTTCCAGCTAAATCTTGAAATTTCAGATATTTCCAAGAGAAAAAGCAGGGTTGAGAACCGTTTTAACAACGAAGCCTGGAGCATGACTTTAGAGGT
The DNA here is from genome assembly GCF_008298035.1 of Gimesia maris. Classification (NCBI taxonomy): domain Bacteria; kingdom Pseudomonadati; phylum Planctomycetota; class Planctomycetia; order Planctomycetales; family Planctomycetaceae; genus Gimesia; species Gimesia maris. Next base: position 5,366,305 of record NZ_CP042910.1, on the reverse strand, counting down.
CAGAACGAAACACATTGGTACTTTTTCCTGTTTATGACAGTTTTTCGAAGCAGATTGCTAAAAGCTTTGGAGATTGCATCGTTTCATTTCTATAGAAATGCACTCTTTCCCGTCTCATCAAGGATGAGTTGCATTCGCAACAGGAAGCAGGAAATTCTGAGGAGGAAACATGACTACACTGAAAGAATATGAACTGGAATCCAATGCTAAGGCTCGACTGCAGCGGATCGATTTATCATCAAAGATCCCCCCTTCTGATCCAGGTTGCTGGTATTCGGTCTACTATGGCGAATTCCCCGCGGCTGATTTGATTGTCGCCAAAGCGTCCGATCGCATTGGGGTGGATCAGATACTGGATGCAGCTGATAAGGGCTCCCTGCAGTTCCTGTTAATTGATCTCGATCAGCACCCCTGGCTTGCCCACGAAGACGGCCGACTAACCCAATTGGTGCGCAGTGCGGAAATCGAGGGGCTGCGAGTTGTTCCGTATTGCTGTGAACCGCTGGAAACCATCTCCACATTTGAAAGTAGAGATGCCGCAATCGCTTTTTGCCTTCAAAAGTGGGAACTGCAGCTTCTTAAAAAGTTCTGCTGGTAAGCGGTGGGGGCCTGAGTAGTGGAACTCCCGTATTTCAAAGACAGGCATTACAAATAAATAAGACTTCTGACTCAAATAAAAACACGAACAAAAAGAATAGTGATGGAGACATTTGTTATGTCGGAATCAGCAATCGATCGGGTTAATCAGCTAGCTGAGGCTTACTACTTTCAACGGTCGGAAGATGAGATGTCTATTTATGACTGGTTGGATGCCAATTACGCAATGGGGCATAAGTCGTGGAGGCTGTTAGCCAAAACTGAACAACCAAGTTATTACTGGCTTTTAGGGATAGCATGCCAGACTCAAGCTCCTTGGAAGAATAAAGTTCGCGCATATCCAGAGATTTATGTTCCGCCATTAGCGTCGGAAGCAAACGCTGCAAGCAAATCGTTATTCCGATTGGGAGCCGAATCTGGATGTAGATATTCTCAATATGAGTATGCCTGCATATTCTTAAAACGAAAAGATTATTCTTCGGCATTCAATTGGTTTCTTGCATCGGCTAATCAGGAATTCTCACCTGCGATGCATGCCATTGGCATCTTTTTTTTGAATTCATGGAGCTTGCCAAGATCTGATTATAATCAAGCGTTTCATTGGATATCACGTGCTGCTGAAAACGGATTGTGTCACTCGCAACTTACACTTGCCCTATTTTATCGGGATGGTATCGGTGTGCCACAGGATATTGAAGAGGCGAGACGGCGGCTCCATTGTTTAAGATCAACAGGCCATCTTGAAGCAGGGGTGTATTTGCGGAAACTGGATGAATGATCTCACCTAAACTCAAGAGACAGGGGAGGGTACCTGAGTTTCAATAAGATGAGAGTGCAGACCGAACTTACGGCAAACCAGGCGAAACTCTTGTCCGCTGGAGTCAAGTATCTTACCCCAAAAGTTTACTTTCGCTGGATTCACTTAGAGAGCTTTTAGCCATTCCAAATCTGAAGCTTGATAATATTAGGGAACTCAACCAAGAGCAGGCAGAGTTAATTGCATCACATGAGGGATATGTTACTCTGCAAAATATCAATAATGCCCCTGACAACGTACTGTCGACATTAGCAGCTTTCAAAGGCAAAAGTCTGTACCTAAATGGGCTTGGGACTGTTAGTGCAACAGCCTGTCGTGAACTCATGGCTAACCATGCGATTAGTATGCGCTGCATGATCGAATAAAAATACGTTTTGATAGTTAACTGAGTCCAGTCATGGCTATTAATGCGAGAGCATAATTCATCGCGGAAGATTTCTCGGCAACCTTGCTGACACGACCAAGCGGAGATCGCGTCAGCTTTAAACTAAGGGTAAGCATTACATAAAGTTATATCGCACAATGGTTTTTGTTGTGCACACTATCTTATGAACGCGTCCTTAACGTCGATGTTCCTCAAAAATTTACTGCTGAATCACAAACCTGACTGGTTGCTGGAAGAGTTTCTGGGTGGATTCACTGTCTTGCAGTCTGTGCTCCAACATTTCGATTGCTAGCTCCCGCGGGAGGCATTCTGAAAACTTCAGTCCGTCGATCGCTTGCTCTTCAATAGATGGATACATTTCATTAGGATCTCGTTGACAGACCGCTTTGATCGCGACTTCGATGTCCTGCAGTTTCAGTGTCTGGTGAAATGTCAGTGTGAAACTGTCAAACTGGACATCATGTCGAGTCTGTTGAGAGAGCTGCCGCGCCAGAGTTGCATTGACCTGAGAACCTGCATAAGTCCACCACTCGACTTCCTGGCCCCCAGTTTGTATGGCAATCGAAGAAGCTGGGTCCAGCCAGGCGTATTCTTCACGAATATCTGTGAGGTATTGAGTGGCCCGTTGTGACAGGTAATCACGATTTAAATCTGTAGACAGAATCTGTTTCATGGACTGTGCCATTTGAAAGTTCAGTCCCTGTCCTGAGCCTTGCCAGCGTGTTCTTCCCTTTGATTCAGTTGGTTCCACGTAGGCTTTTCGTCTTTGCCAGTCGATGTGATTGACCTGCCATGCCCGCCCACCTAACAGTAAAATTCGTGGCCCTTCCTGTTTGCTGAGAAAGGTCATTTCATCGACATAACCCAGTTCCTGTCTTCCGTACAATACCGAAAAAAGAGGGGGGGAAAGGAACACGGAAAACAGTTCCATGAAATTACGTCGACCGTATGTTTCTTCCCCTGACTGTCCCATTCCTAAAATACCAGAATCTTCCCACAGGATACCGCGTTCCAACATCGATGATACCAGTTGATCAACCTGACTGGGGGATATTGACTGAAATCCTGAAACGCCACTCAGCCAGGAAAACCAGTCTCTTTGACCAATGCCACTCTCCTGCAGGATCAAAGCCATCAATTGTTGAGCTAGAATATGGTAAGGCAGAGATGGTGGCTGTACCGGTTCAACATAACCTGTGGACCAGAGATCGATCAAAGCCGCCGCTTGAATCAGCATTTCTTCCTTAGTTGCCAGAAACAGACAGTTACGCAGTGTCCCTGCGCGACGCCCGGTGCGCCCCATTCTTTGCAGGAAACTGGAGACAGTAGGAGGAGAGTCGATCTGAATTACTCGATCCAGGTTTCCTACATCAATGCCCAGTTCAAGGACACTGGTGGCGACGATCGCGCAGTCATCTCGGGAAGCGAAAGCCTCTTCGGCCTGTTTCCGCTGTTCCTGGCTGAGGGAGCTGTGCGTCACAAAAGTCGTAATTTCCAGACGCCGGAGTTCGGCGGCCAGTTGTTCGGCCCGGGCACGACTGTCGACAAACACCAGTCGCTTCTCACCACGGTGCAGGCGGGAAATGACGACAGCTGCATTGGAGAGTGAGCCGACATAATCCAGTTGGACATCTGCAGCATCTGAACCGGAAGCAAGCGGCAAAAACACGTCGCGCGGCCCCTTGCAGGAACCTGCCAGCCAGTCAACCAGTGTTTCAGGATTGCCTACGGTTGCGGAAAGTCCCAGGCGCTGTAGTTCCCGACCTGCAATTCGTGAAATCCGTTCCAGGACAGAGAGCAGATGCCAACCTCGATCATCTCCGGCGAAGGCATGAATTTCATCAATGATGACAACCTGAAGATTACCAAACAGCCGCTGTGCATCAACATTCGGGGAATCCAGCATCACCTCCAGTGATTCAGGAGTTGTCAACAGACAGTCGGGCGGTTCGCGCAGGATCTTTTTACGTGCTGAAGGCTTCACATCGCCGTGCCATAACGCAGAGCGTCTTCCCAGCAGGCGACAGTAGCCTTCCAGACGGACGTCAAGATTATTGAGCAGCGCCTTAATGGGACAGATATAAAGCACGCTCAGGCCGTTCCATTCTTCCGTGAGCATCCGGGAGACAACCGGAAAAAAGGCGGCTTCCGTTTTTCCTCCTGCTGTGGGCGCGAGGACTATCAGATGTTTGCCTGCCAGGATCTGCGGTATGACTGCTTCCTGAAACGGACGCAGTTCCCGCCAGCCAAGACTGTTAACAATGTGATGCTGCAAAGCTGGATGGAGAAGGTCAAAACTGCTCAATGTCACTCTTTATTTTTCTGAAATCATTTTTAATAATTTATTTATTCGGCTGTTCTTTCAGACCCATTTCTATAACTCGAGTTCGATCTGATCTATATCCGTAGCACCAGCGGCCTGGCGTTCGACGGTGGTTAATTCTGAATCGGTCATCGTCAGCGTGTAATGTTCGTGCGGTTTGAAATCGTCGAACTGGTCGATGCGGTCGAGGATGTCCGCCACCAGCTTTTTCAGAAAGATCCGGGGAGCCACTCCCACTTTTCCACCCAGTTTACCGGCCACTGCCTGGGCCAGTTCCTGCACATAGCTGTCATCACACAACTCTGCAATCCGTTCTGAGGCCTGTGCGTGCTGCTGGTAGATATCTCGAACCTTACATCCTACCAGGCAGAGACGTTCGAGGCTGAAGGCCGGAAGGCGAATTTGTGGGGCGCGGGGATTGTCAAATCGGGCATCGGTCTGGAAGTCGACATGCAAACGTTGGGCCAGCGGTTCCAGTCGTTGAATTCCCTGAGGACCTTCGTAAAAGGCAGGTGTGCCTGTTACCAACAGATAGAGTCCGGGAAAACGACCCGAATCGACTTCGTCAATCAACTGACGCAGTGCATTAAGACTTTTATCCCGTACATCGCTGCGCACACGTTGAATGGTTTCCACTTCATCCAGAATCAACAGCAGTCCCGGATGTCCGGAATCACGCAGAACAGTCAAGACTCCCTGGAGAAAACTCAATGCGCCAAAATGGTCTATATCACCCTTCACGCCACAATACCGTTTGGCCGAGGCAGACACATTCGGTTGCCCGGCCAGCCAGGCCAGAATACCGTCCGCGATTGCTCTTTCGCCTGCCACCTGTGCCCGGCGATAACCTCGCAAGGCTGAGCTGAAAGTCGGCGTGATATCGGTAACCTTGGCCAGTCGCTGTTCCAGCAACTCGTTCGTGCGCTCCAGCAGGGCCTGCTGATCTGCTTCGTCAATCTGTCCTTCAGACAGGACATCTTCCTCAAGTGCATAGAACCAGCCATCGACAATATTTCGCCAGGCACCCTGGGGAGTCCCTGCTGTGGAAAGCCGTTCCATCAGCCTGCGATAGACTGTTTCCAGGCGATGCAGGGGTGTCTCCGTTTCCGAGACCTGGACTTCCGCCGAGGCAAATCCCTGTTTGCGTGCCTGATCTGCGAGCCAGCGTGAGAAGAATGTTTTTCCGCAGCCGTATTCACCTCGGACTGCCTTAAATACTCCGCCTGAGGAAGCAACTTTCTCCAGTTCTTCTTTGAGTGCCGGTTCAAAATGATCGAGACCGACGGCAAATGCATCGAGACTGTTCTGGGGGACGGTACCACGCCTGAGGGCGTCAATAATTTCTTCTCTGCGCCGGGGACTGATCATGGTAGCCTAGTCCTCCAGACCAAATTGTTTGAGTAGCAGATCACGCTGGAGCTCTACGGTATCGGATGTTTCGTCGTAGCGAATGACATCGTAACCGTCTACGTTCAGCACGCGTTCGGTTTTTGCCAGGATACCCCGCATTCGCATTGGAGGTGCTTCGAGTGCGCGCGTCAGTGCTCGCAGTGTCATTGTTCCCTCCCGTCGGTCCAGGGCATGCAGCAGACGGGTAAAGGTGGCATCATCGGGAAGATGTCGTCCACCCAGACGTTTCTGATCTTTAAAAACCGGGCTTTTCAGTAAACTCTGAATCCACGCAGGTACTGCTGGTGCTTCTGCGGGGGCAGATGTTTCCGGTTCGTCTTCGAGGTCATTAAACAGCATTGGCGTTTTGGAGACTGGCTTCCGTTTTGGTTTGGCGGGCGCTGCCGGTTTAATTTCTTCGATCTCAGGTAAAACTTCATCCCACCAGGCCGGTGTATCGATGGGTTGTTCACTCCAGCCCGTCGGGATTTCATCTGTACTGGACAGTACCACGATCGGCACAATCATTTCCTGTGGTGACAGACCGCCATGGTAACCGTTTTTCTTCATGGTGTAGCGGATGCGTTCGCTCCAGGGGGCCACCAGTTTCTGCCCTGCACTTAAGACTCGACTGCCTGAAATCAGTGTCTCGCCCTCTGTCGGTGACACACCTGCCGGTCTCCAGCGTTCGCCTCCCGTGGTTTCATCGGTGCCCGGTCTGTGTTGTGTCTGGCAGTCGAGCACATGACCATGATCGCTGACTAGTACTACCAGGCGGCTGGCATTGCGGGCTTCGTGTAACAGGGTGGGCAGGACCTGGATCTGTTCGCGAGACCAGCGCGTATCAAGCTGTTCCCCTTTGAGTAAATTATCATCCACGGCATTCACTATGACGCCTACCACACTTCGTGAAGAAGCGATTTCTTTTCGCAGGTCTCCCGCCAGATCACTTTGATCAGGTCCCTGCAGCCCTGCTTTATGATACAGCAGCGGAGGCTGTGCATTTTTGTTGCTGCCTGTGAGTTGAGGGTGATTTTGGAATCCCTTTTTTTCTTCGTTTTGACCTCCCTGTTTCAATTTTCCTGTCAGCAGGCTGGTCCGGGAGAATTCGGTCACAGAGGGTATCACTGCCATGGCGGGACGGTTGAAGCGGTGATTCGGTTCTGCCAGTGCTACCCACTCGTGTCGAGTGAGATTACTGAGTAGTTCACGACAGACGGCTACACTCATGCCGTCAATGACGATTAACAACACTGGCTGTTCTGCAGCCAGCGGGGCGACGATCTGTTCCAGGATCTGTTCGACTGGTATGACATCATTTCCCTTCGAACCAGCTGAAGTCCAGTCCGCCAGTAACTGAGAAACATGCTGTGCCTGTCGTTCGCGGACCTGTGTGACCTTCTCAAAAAGTTGCAGATAGGCCTGCGATAAAACTTCTACCGCATCACCGTGCCGCAACTGGAGACGTGCCCAGTCAAGAAAGCCACCCGTTTCCAGCTGGAAGCGGGCAGCCGCTCCCAGTGACTGTGGATCCTTTTGGTGAGACTGGCTCTCTTCGCGCAGCCAGCGTACCAGACGCAATGACATCTCCAGCCGTTCCAGCTGTCGAGGATCCTGGTTCGCCAGATCATGTTTCCGGACAGACTCGCTCAGTTCCTGGAGCACACTGATTTCACTCCAGGAGTTCCGGCTTACCATATCCGACAGGGTTTCGCCAAAGCGAATTAACCGTTGCTCGAAACCGAGCAGGGACGAATGACTCAGATAGGCATACTTCTCTGCAGAGAGTTCTTTCAGGATCTCATCTGAGCGCTGAACAATCTGGCGATGTCGCTTAGGAGCAGCATGCTGCAGTGAACGGACTACCTCACGGGCGGACGAAATCCAGCGCTGCATCAGTTCCGGCTCTGGGGAGTGATTCTTGAAATATCGTCCTTCGAACTTTCCGCACGCTTTCTCCAGTTTGCCTTGGGCCTCTTGATGGAACAGGACAATCATGGCTATTCCGATCGGCAGGGGATCCTGCTGGAATTGCTCCTGCTGCACACATTGCAGAATCAATCGCGCGACGGGACCTGCCTGTTCACTGAGCCACTTGATGGTTGCTTCCTGGAATTCAGGAGTACTGTGACGGAAATGTTGTGTCGCTGTGTGGTCCAGAGTCCATTTCAAAAGTGAGGTCAGGTCAGGCGCTTCCCCCCGCAGTTGAATCTGATGTTCCAGTAAGAACGACCAGGCCGATTCGGCATCGAGAAAACCGCCCCGCGCCGGAGGAAAACCATGGCGGGATCCCAGTTCCAGCAGGGTCTCCGCGAGCCAGGGGTGATGCGTCAGCCGCGTATCCACATTGCGGGCATTGAACTGGGAACAGACCATCTGCCAGGGATCGATATTGAACAGTTTGTGTTTGGCGAGCCGATAGCGTAAATCATCGCCGAGTTCGTTCTCATCCAGGCCAGTGATCAGCACTTTGGTTGTTTTTTTCTCCACCGGTTCCCTGATGGCAATACGGCAGGCCAGGGGGGAATCGCATTGGTAGATCAGGTAGGTCTGGTCGCCGTCCTGAATGCGCGTGTCATCACTCCAGCGTCCTGATGACTGGATACCAATCACGTCGGCCCGGGATGATTTCTGCTGGATTGTCGCGACCTGTGCTTTGATCTGACTGAATGTCGGGGCTGTAAGCGTCATTTCTGACTGCCTCCTTCTTCAATCACCCAGCTGACATTCACGCGCGCCTGCTGGGCTGGTTTCAGTCTAGCTTTGAGTTCTGAAAGTATCTCCTCTGCTGCTGAGAGCGTTAGCCCCTGCTTTGTTCCCTGGTCGATGATCTGAGCCGCTGCGCCAGATGTCGGAAGAGGGGGCGAATCGTTGTCTGTCGGTGTTTCAGCTGTCGTAGTTTCACCTTCGGGGGTGGGCGGAGTTTCAATCGCCTGCGAGACGAGTCGCATGGCACGCGCCTGTGCTGTATTCAAAGCCGGTCCCAGGTCCAGTACATGTTCATCACTCATCATGGTTTCTTTCAGATCCACCAGGATTTGTTTCGAGGCACTATGAAAATTGGGTGGCAGTTTCTGAAGCAATTCAAACGATTCCCAGTTGGTCGCATTCAATTGACCTTCCAGTCGAGCAGCTTTACTGATGCATTCTCCCATGGCGGTTTCGCTGGTGACGATCGTGGCTTCTGCCAGCAATGACACAATTTCTTCCGGTTTGGCAGTACTCAGATTTTCAATCAGGATCTGGCTGGCGACTGCGGTCTGCATCCGATCTGTCGATTCGGCTGTTATCTCCAGATCGGTCATGTGCTGCTTCAGATTCTGGCAATACGATTGACAGGCTTTGCGGGTTTCCACGGCTTTTGACTGGCAGGCTTCGGACAGCGAATTCACGTTTCCGGCACTCAGCAGGGAGGAACCGGAATACCCAAACAGACTGGCGGCCAGTGCCTGGGCCCGCTGCCACTCGTTTTCTGTGGGGAGCGAAATGGGGCGCAGTTCACAGGCATCCGGCAGATTGGCAATAGTTGCCTCAAATGGCGCGCCGTGCAGAAAGGGAGTCCAGCTGGTCTGGGCAGCGTAAATCAGGATCACCAGGTTCTGCGCTTCTTTCGGAAGCCCCATCGGCTTGGGATCGTCGATCCATTTGCGGAGTTGTGTGACTGACTGCTCACTGCCGGTCTCGGCTGATTTTTTTGAAAAGTGAGATTTCCAGTGGTGCCCCAGAACGAAGTGCGTCGCATCGATGCCCATCTCGCCCAGTTGCAGCGGAACGGCGATCTGTCGCAGGAGTGGACGCAGGGTTTTGTCGATGGCGAGTCGACCATCGGTGGTCTGCGTGGCTGGCAGGATCAGTTCATAGACCTTATTCAGCGTACTCTTTTTGATCTCGCCTTCAAACAGCGGGGCTGCCGGAAATTCGTGTTCCAGCGCCTGGCTGAGTAGATTCTCCATCGCGCCTGACAGATTCGCTGCGACCGGTGGTTGCGGCGTAAAGCCTGGTTTCAGAGAGGCATAATGTTCGTTCAGCTCCAGGTCGTGTGTGCTGTCGATGGACTCACTGGCGTGACGATCCAGACCGTAGGCGGCATCCAGGTTATTTTTCACACGCTGTCTCAACTGGTTCCGTTGACTCTCCAGAATAGTTTTTGCCGACTGACGATCCTGCGGAGAGAGGTGGCTGGAATACTCGCTGAAACGCTCACCGGTCATCAGAAAGTCCAGCAGGTAAAGCATGCCCACATCCTTTTGGGAATCCGCAGTAAAGAACGAGGGGACCCAGCAGAGGGTACGACTTCCTTCCGGATGCGACTGCATAAACCGCTGGAGCGTGCTCAGGTCGTCGCGGGGTCCATGGCCTGGTTCATCAAAGGGAAAATCGATGACCAGCTTCCAGTCGGCGCTTTCATTATCCAGCGATGAATCTGGCAGCTCACGAATATTACGGAACAGCACATTGCAGACCCGCTTTGTATTCCGCCAGGTAAATTCGTGAAACTGTTCGAACTGACCCTCTCCCTGAATGCCGAGCTGCTCGAACAGAATCTGCCGGATCAGGCGGCTGCGGTTCCCCTGGTTGTCTTCGCGACGGACCTGCTCGATAATGCTTTCGGTATCCACGCCGGAAAGCTGGACTGTGATCGTCGGGTTGCTTTCATCGCCCAGCCGGATTTCACCAACACTTCCAGACCAGTGCTTGAAGCGACGGAGTACCTCGGCTGCTTCCTTACCGGGGATCGGAGTTTTGATAGTGCCGTGATTCAGCGCAGCCAGCTTTTCAGCATTCAAAGCCCGCAGTGATTCCACATTGGGAACCAGGGCCGAGAGCAGCAGGGTTTTGATCAAGCGGTCATCGTTGCGAAATGCCTTCCGCGTGGGGTCATTGTAAGGCAGGTCTTCCAGATCTTCGTGATGTATGTTGTGTTCTTTTTCGAGCAGCGGGAGCAGCTTGAGATGATAGAGCCGCTTGGCATTGTCGAAGTGAATCCCCATTTCCGGGCTGAAGGCTTCGTCTCCATGCGCGACGACATCGAACAGGTCGCCCACCGGAATCAACTCGCCCAGTTCCAGCGTTTCGCGATGATCGACGAGCAGCTGCAGCATGACCTTGAGCGCCGTTCGTTCGCGCTGCAGGACACTTGAGACGCCAATCAGCGTCTGTACCAGCGCGGGGCTGAACGGGTAGACCTGCCGGAACATCTCCTGGTTCCCTTCATGGGTCAGCAGAATATTCATGACGTTGTCTTTGATCCGTGCGGTTTTGTCGAAGGCGGCATTCAGTTCCCTGCGGGCCGAATCATTCTTACATCGCAGAACACGTTTGGAAGCGATCGCGGGCAGGTTGCGGTCTTCCAGGGTAATCGTGTCGAAGCGTCCCTGCTGCCAGTCGAGCGAATCGCTGAAGCTGAGTTTTTCGGCACCGGGAACATGATCGCCGACCAGCTCGCGCAGATCCCGCTGCCGGGCCACGAAGCTGATCAGGGGGATCGGGCGTTCGGCGGACTGGGCTTCGACCAGATTGGTCAGCTTGGCGGCTTCGCTGCGGACAAAACTCAGATCGGCCGATTGTGTCGCCAGCCAGAGAATCAGTTCGTCCAGAAACAGGATCAGCGCATCGTAGCCCAGGCTGTGGGCGTGCTGGCTCATCAGCGAGAGCCCTTTGTCGAAACGGACAAAGTTCCCGCCGCGCTGGCTGACGACTTCGGCGTGGGACGAAGCGACTGTCTTAAGCAGCGTGCTGACCAGCTTGAGATGCGGTTCCGAATCGGGATCGGCGGCCGCGGCTGCTTCGAACGACTCTGCCGTCCAGACGCTTTCCAGGTCTCCCCATCCGCCGCTGCTGGCACCCTGGTCATTGTTGAGGCGTTTGAAAAAGGGTTCGTCGCCGTAGTTTTCACGTTCGTTCTGCGCCTGTTCGATGAGTGAGGCAGAAAGATAAACGGGGGGCGTGGGGGCCTCGGGATGCGTGCGCCGCATGAAGTCGACGTAGTTCCCCAGGATGCCCGATTCCATGTCGTGCGCGCCGATCATGTGGTAGGGAACCAGCAGGAACTTTTTGCCGCCCAGCCAGGCGTTGTGTTTCTGAATGACGGCCGCCAGTTCGGGAATGCTGCGGGCGGCGGTGTTCCCCTGCAGGATCAGATGCAGGACCGCCATGAAATGACTCTTCCCGGAACCGAAGCTGCCGTGCAGGTAACTGGCTTTGCTGGAGCGGTTCTGAACCGAGTTGCCGATAAACGAGAGCGCACTGTCAAAGCAGGTCGCCAGCTCAGGCGTGACGACATAATGATCGAGGACCACATCCGGCCGATCAATGTCCTCAGAGAGCTTTAAGACAAAATCCCCCTTCTGCACACGCTCGGGGATGTCGATGAGTTCTTTGATGAGTGTCATGGGTATCGTATCGCTTGAACTGTTGATGTTGTTATTTATTTCGCTGATTTATTGCTAAGTCAGTCTGACTGTTTTCTGATTGTCGCTGATTTACTGCTCCAGTTCGTGGTCTGGTTTGCTCATCAGAGCAGTCTCTGTTTCGGAAGTCGAACCGGGGCTAACGCCCTGCGGCTAATGGTCTTTCTGGCTTTCATCGTATCCGAAATTAAGGTCAGCTGCCTGTTTTCGGGCGCGGATATTTTCGATTCTGCTAAATCGATGCGATTTATCATTTCCCGGCCTTTCGTTTGGCTTTGCTCACTTTTTTGGGCGGTTGCCAGTTTTTGATTTCTGCTGATGTCATTTCGAGGGCTTTGGCTTCGGCGGTGATGAAGCCGGCGAAGACTTCGTCCATGCGTTGGTTGAATTCGGGGTCGAGGTCGTGGTGCCACTGTTTTAGCCAGGGGAGTAGTTCGATCTGACATGCTAACAGCGGGATCAGGCGGGGATCGTCGCGGCCGCCGAACTGTTCCTGGACTTCGACGAAGTAGGCGCTGATGGCGCGGGCGAGTTGCAGATGGTCGTAGCCGGCCCAGGCGATGACGGGGGTGCCGTCGGGGCCCTCGCAGTGGGGGAAGCTGATCCAGCGTTCCTTGGGGACGTCGAGCTTGCCGCGGAGCGCCCAGTAGCGGACGCCGCCGGTGGAGAAGAAATCGCTGCTCTTATATTTCGGGGGGACGGGGATGTCGCCCACCTCGGCCTGTTTGAGATCGCGGGCGGCTGCCTCGGTCAGGTACTGCGGATCGTCCTCGGGGAGCTGTGTGCGGGCGTCGATGGCGTCTTCGCGGCGCTGGAGTTCCCAGGTCTGTTCCCACTCAGCGCGTTTGCGGAGACCGGCGGGTTTGTAGCGGAGGATGGGGAGCAGGGGGACCTGTTCGGCGTGGACGAGTTCGGCGATCAGCCGCTGCACGTCGAACGCATCGTCATCGCGGTACACCGCGCCGACCTCCAGGAACTGCGGATCGCGGCCCGCGATATCGGCCAGCTGGGCGATGCTGATGAGCTGAATGTCGACCTCGGCGGTCGGCGTCCCCTCGGGATTCATCCGCCCGTCAAAATCAAAATACCGCTCCAGACGATCCAGCAGCCAGTTCTTTGCTGCATCAAGTAGTTCATTATCTGAACGTTGATGATTGAACAGACCTTGTCGACCAATCCAGCGTCGTTTGTACATGGAACTCTCGATAAGTCGCAGTGACTTATTCGATTCCAGTTCTTTGAGACGCGCGTTCCACAGTGCCTGAATTTCTTCTGGCCAGTCTTCCGGAACCGATGCAGGCACATCAAATCCATCTTCATTCTTACCAGCACGAATGCAGAAGGGACGTGCTCCAGCCGTAAGATCGAAATCGATTTGATCTGTCTCCTCACCAATCAGTCTGTCGGGTATGAGATCGAACATTCGGTAGACGGTGAAATCGATCTGCTCCTGTAAAAAGATCTGACGTGAACGCAGCTTCTGTCTTTGATGCTGATTTTCTTCCCATGTTTTTAAAAGTGAATCCTTGGTGAGGTTGTCTGCAGAGAGAACTGTTTCAGCTTTTAAATTGCTGAACTTCATAGTGGCTTGGTCCATCTCTTGTGTTAGATCTAACAGTCGGTCGCGTAATGCTCCTTTGGTCCAGCTTTCAGGAATTGGCAATTTGCCAACGGCAGTGGCATTGAATGCGTAAGGTACTTTGGCTTTGGATTCGATCCGGATACCATCGCCTCCCATCATTTGTTTCTGATGGCATACCTGTTTCATCCAGAATCCAACAGTCGAACTGTTGAGCAGCCCTAATAAGGTCAGATGGTCGTCTTCGGATGCTTCTTCTGATAATTTAATAACAGGGGCGGTTTGTTTAAATACTTTATCACCTCGGTCTAAAGCGAAATGATTGTGTGTAGCCACTTCTGCTTGACCAATCCTGAAATTCCCACTCAAACGATCTTTGAAGAACATAGAATATTCATACCAGGTCTTACCATGTTCTATTTGTGATTTACCAAATGCAATTCGACTTGATAACCCTGACCGGTAAGGCCAAAGATAACGGTGCTGTTCTTGATCTTCAAAGGGATTGAATGTTTCTGGATTGTATGGCCAAATGCCTAATTCAAATCCATCGATAGCCCAATCCCGAACATGTTCACCATCAATAAGCGCACGTGATTGAAATGTTGAAATCCTTTTTCTACTAAGGGTTGATTTTCCAGTCTGATAAACATCATCTTCTCTTGTTACTACACTTGCACCTATCTCTGAAATCAAGTTTTGTAATTCACTAGAAGTTCTATTCTCTATTATTTCTTTTAGCTCTGATGCTCCCCCCCCTGTGATTGACCAGGGATGTTTATGAAAGAGTTCCCGGTCTGAATCCGCGACACTCATGAATTCGCTTTCTGAATCGACGTGGTCAATTTGATTGACGATGGCAGACCAAACGAATCCCTGGGCCGGATTTTTTGGCGTACTCGGTTCGCCACGGATGCCCATGACAGTGCGGATCGTGCTGGTGACCGGTTTGCGGTGACGGCCGAAGAGGATCACGGTGGGGGTGCCGTGGCCCGGGATGTACGCGCCGCTAGTGTCGATAACGTGCGTCAGATCGATCTGCGGGAGGAACTGTTCGATCAGTTTTTTGCCGAATTCCCGTTTCATGAAGCTGTTGGCGGTGATCTGTCCCGTGAAGCCTCCCTCAGCAGCCAGTTGAAAGATGCGTTCCATGAAAGGAACGGCCAGCGAATACTGACGGTGACATGACTTGAAACGTGAGCGATAGCGTTGATTCAGTTGTTTATCTTTCACCGTGATGTACGGTGGATTGGCGACGACGGCGTGGTAGATGCCGGAGCGGAGCGTCTGTTTGAGGGCGGGGAGGTCTTCGCTCTGGTAGGCGTGTTCGCATTCGGCGTCGTCGCTCGTCAGTTCGAAGTCGAAGACCTGCTGTCCACCGCGGAGGGGGCTGTGGAGCAGTGAGTCGCCGCAGGCCAGGTGGAGCGTGAAGGCGGGGGCGTTTTTGAGCTGGTGAATGTCGCAGGCCTGCATGGCTTTGAGGAGCAGGCGGAAGCGGGCGATGGCGATGGCGTAGGGGTTGACGTCGACGCCGTGAATGCTGTCGAGGGTCTTCTGCACGAGGTCGCGGACTTTGCCGCCGGGCTGCTGGCGGAACCAGCGGTCGAGCAGGCGGGGGAAGGTGCCGAGCAGAAAGTGGCCGCTGCCGCAGGCCGGGTCGATCATGCGGAAGCCGGCTTGCGTGACGGGATGGCCCTGCGGATCATTGACGGGAGGCGCGTCGAGGCCGAACTCGTCGAGCGCGGGTTCGAGGGTGCGGTCGAGGATGAATTCTTCGACGAACTCGGGGGTCTGCAGCAGGGCGTATTTCTTGCGGGCCGCTTCGGAGAGGTCCTGGTAGAGGTCACCCAGGAAGCGGGTGTCCCAGTCGGCGTCGGTAAAGTCGTGGACGAGTCCGCCGGCGTTGGCGTCGATTTTCTGGAAGAAGTCGAGCAGTTCGCCCGCGGCGTCCCCGGAGAGCCACTGCGGGAGTTCGCGGAGCGGGTTGTGTTCGCTGAAAACCTCGCGCGTGCCGGGCAGCGTGGCGAGTTCATCGAAGACGGCGAGCAGGTATTCGCGATCGGTTTCGGTGGGATGCGTGCGGAAATAGAGTTCGCGTTCATCGCGGGCCCGCTGCAGCTGATCGCCGGGCCCGGAGAAACGGGGGGGCTCGATGAGCCGATTGTCTTCCAGAAACCGTACGAAGACCGCCGAGAGCACCCAGGCAGCCGCCGCCTGCGTAATGGCGTCGTTCCGCCAGTCTTCATAGTTCTGGGCGGTCCGCTCTGCCTGACGTGCCTGTTCATACTCGGCGCGCAGCGTCTCCCCGACCGCAGGCACGTCCGCCGATTCACTGCGTTCGAGCAGATCGGCTTCGAGCCGTTTGAGGAGTTTTTGCAGATCGGAGAGGAGAGCACTGCGGTTAATCATTGGGTGTTTTATCTACTTAAAAAATACTTGTTAGTGTCGCTTAATTCGAATGGTTCAGATCAAAGACACACCACCGGGCTGGTCGTGTTTCCTGATTTGGATGACAGATAACAAAATCGTTTCAACCGGGGCTAACGCCCTGCGGCTAATTTCGTCTTTATTACTTTCAATGTTCCTGAAAACAAGGTCAATGGTAACACTGCGGAAACGGTCCGTTTTTGCCCGGGTCAGCTTACCGTTCTCTGAATCTGGCTGGTCTATCACAGTGTTGTTTCAACTCAAATTATTTTGAAATCGGGTTCTGAGAATTATGGAAATGACACTCTCTTAATTGTGAGGAGTTTTCTCTAAACGGTAGAGATGTAAATGGTCTCCTCTCAACATGAGAATATTCCCATGGAATATCTGGAATTTGGTATGGCGATCGTATCGCTGATACTCACGATATATAGTCTCTGGAAAAAGGATAAATAGGAACTGGACCTATGATTCTGTTGATATTGATGAGGGGGGCCCGAGGGCCTCCCTTTTTTTATGTACCGGGGGTAAATGTAGTTCATGATGCGTCCTCCCGGTGAATATTCTTTAACCAGCTGCGGGGGATACGGGTACGTTGACCGGGGCCGATTAAAGGGACCGGTTTGCCGTCGATGAGGGCCTGGCTGTCGCCGGGGAGCAGGAGCCAGAGTCCGTGGATGCCGTTGGGCCGACCGACCTGTTGTGAGAGCTGGCTGAGCAGTTCCATCTGATCGTAGCGGGCGAGCAGGCCGGGGTAGATCATCAGCATGGTTTTGTCGGCGTGTTTAAGTTTCTGTTCCACCACAGGCACAGCCCGGTTGACGAGCAGCTTGAGTTTGTCCCAGTCGCCGCTCTGCGGGCGGGCATCGGTCTGCAGGACCAGTTCCCAGTTGACGCCGGCCTGGGAGGCGGTTTCCCTGAGGGCCTCGATGAGCAGGCCTTCGAGGTCGACCAGTTCCAGCGGGAAGCGACGGGTGAGTTCGGCGAGGGCGGTCTCGAACTCGCGGGGCCCGACGAGCAGTGTCAGAAACGAACCTTCCTGCAGATTGCGCTGCAGGCGTTCTTCAAACTGACGGGCGTCGGCCAGTTCGGGAGTGATCTCACCCGGATCGCTGGGGAGCGAGGAGCGCCGCTGCCGGGAGGTATTGCTGCTGGTGAGTGTGATCTGGTTGGGTTGTCGGCTGAAATAACAGCCGGGGGGATCTTCGTCGCTGGGTTCCCATTTGAGATCGAAGCCGGCCTGATCGAGCAGGTTGTTGAGCAGCGGCCGATCGGGGAGGGGGCTGGCATCTGGGTAACGCCCGGCGACCCGTTCCTGGATCTGGGCGACGGTCAGTTTTCGCTGTCCCAGCAGTGCGCCCTGTGAGAGCTTGAGTGCGCGGACGGGATCCATGTTGCGCGGATAGAGTTCCTGCCGACTGGAGAGGGCCGCGTGATCAGAGACTTCCGCTGCCAGGCGGACGAGGCGGGCATCGGGAATGAGCAGATCGTCGGGGGGTGTGACTTCCTGCAGGCGTTCGAGGATGCGGGCGGGGGCGAGCAGCGGGTCTTCGTCGGCCAGCTGATCGGCGATGACGCCCAGTTTGCGGGCCCAGGTAGCGAACTCGGTATGAGCGGCGATGAGGATGCTCTGATTTTCACGCCGCACCAGGAACCGGGGTTCGGTCATGGTGCGTTCAACTTCTACAGCCGCGCGGATGACGGCGCAGGCGTGCGCGGTTTTCTGCAAGAGTTCTTCCGAGGAGCCGCGGGCGACGATCAGGGCTTCGGCCAGTTCCCGGATTGACATGACGCCGGATTGAACAGCGAGCATTTCCGCCAGATCGGCGCGGAGCCGCGTGAGTGCGGCGTCTTTGCTCCAGCGGTCCTGCAGTCTGGTTACAATCTGACCGGCACGGGCGCGGGTGACGTCCAGCTCTCGCGCAATCTCGGCCTGGCTGGGCCAGGGATCCTGGAGTGCGGGATCGAGTCCGAGCAGCAGTCGCACGCCGCGCTGGAAATTCTCACCATCGCGGGCACCGGTATTCAGGAGGCGACTGACGAGCAGGTCGAGACTGAGATGTTCGACGGCCACCGGTTCAGTTTGAGTAGATTCCGGATCGCTGAGGGAGCTGGGATCTCGATCGGGTTTGCCCAGACGATCGCGGAGAATTTTGACGGCTGACGTGATTTCGCGGCGTGTTTTATTTCCGACGCCGCGGAGACGCATGAGCCGCCGCATGGGTACGGTGAGCAGATCTTCGACGGTCAGAATGTTCGCGCGGTCGAGGGCATTCGCCGAGCGGGAACCGAGTCCGAGTTCGGGAATCTGCGTTTCGAATTCGGCGTCGGCGAGGAGTTCCTGGAGCCTGGTTTCATCGGCGTGATCGGAGAGGGCTCCGGGTTCATCGATGCCTTCAAAGCAGTTGCGCCAGGCGCGGAGCATTTCTTCAGCGTTGTCGAACCGCTGGTCGATATTGCGGCGGAAGGCCTGTGTGAAGAACTCAGTGAGGGATTCGCGGAGCGCGAGATCGAAGAGTTCGGCATCGATGGTGATTTCGGTGTCAGTCGGCAGATAGATGGCGGTGGTGACTCCATCCCCCCAGACGGGGAGCGTGCCTGTCGCGAGTTCGTAGAGTGTGACAGCGGCGGCATAACGTTCGGCGTGCAGGTCCCAGCGGGGCGGGGCCGGTTCGCGCAGGGGGAGCAGTGGTTCGAGGTAGCCGGTCGTACCGGCGCGGATATTTTCCGCGGGAGTTTTCGAAAGTGAGAAATCGAAGAGAACCAGATGCAGTTTACTGCCGCGCCCGACCATGCCGACAGCGATGTTATCGGGTTTGATATCGCGGTGCGGGATGCCCTGTTCTTCAAGATGGTTGACCACCTGGAGCAGGTCGTCGCCGAACCGCTGGAGCAGGTCGATGTGGAGTCGTCCATCTTTACGCAGCCGCTGGCCGAGGGTTTCAATCAGTCGTTTGCCCCGTTCTGTATAGACGGGACGCATGAGGAAACCAAAGTGGTTGCCGAGCTGGACCGCATCGACAAAATCGACGATGTTGGTGTGTCGCATTTCCTGTCGACTGAGCAGTTCGGCTTCGGCGCGGAGTCGATCGTTGTGCCTGGTTTCGCTGGCGACTTTGAGGATAAAGTCCTGCTGATCGAGTTCGACGAGGAAGGCGACGGAACAGGCGCCGTGACCGAGCCTGCGCAGGATTTTGTAACCGCCGGGGAGGATATCATCAATCTTCGCGCGGGTCGGGTCCTCGAGTTGTTCATGATCGGGTGAGGTGAGTTCGTTCTCGACTTCGTCGAGCATTTCCAGGAAATCAACGATGGAGCCGGTGCGATCAGGGACGACCGGGTTGGTAGCCGAGCGGATCATTTCCTGCAGCCATTCACTGGCGCCATTCAGGACCGAACTGATCTGCAGCCCCTTGGTTTCACGAAGTTTCTCGCTGAGTTCGAGGGCATTGGCGGCTGGGGGTAACCCGGAAAAGATCTGATAGGCGATGGTTCCCAGCGAGAAGACATCGAGGTGTTCTCCGGTACTGGTCTGGGAATCGGTGAGTATCTCTGGAGCCATGTAAGCGGTGGCGGCGTCTTCTACCAGTCGATCGACGTGGGAAGTCGCGCTGACGGCGCGGGAGACTTTTGTGGATGTACTGCTTTCACGATAGCTGAGCTGCCAGTTGAAGACCTTGAGGCGAGGGTGCTCAGAATTGATGGATGTGACGAGGATGCTTTGCGGACAGAGGCCGCGATGGACGACTTTTTTCTCGTGCGCGTACTGCATGGCTTCTGCGAGTTGCCTGATGAGATCGAGTTGAGTTGCGATATCAAGCTGATCTTTCTGCCTGGCGAGAAAGTGATCGAGGCGCATGCTGAGCGGATCGTGTTCGAAGAGAAGTGCCGGGCCGAGTTCGTGCTCGGTGAAGTTATTCACGCGCAGGATGCCCGGATGTTCGAGAGTCTCAAGGATCTGGTATTCGCGGAGGGCCGCTCTCTGAACCGTGTCGCGATCCTCCGGGGTCGCTTCATTTCTAACGAGATAGAGGCGGACGCGGCGTTTGGAATTTTCCAGCGCGGTATGTTCGGCACTCCAGTCCTGATAGCCGGGACCTTCGCCGATGATCTGTTTCAGCAGATAGTCGCCGACCTTTCGACTTTTCTGCGAGGGGCGAATGCCGGCCTGGTTGAGGGCCTGTCCCACGGCATTGGACATGGGGGTATCGTGGGTGCCTTTGAGATGGGAATCGAGTCCGGGGCATTCACGGCGCGAGATGGCAGCCATGATGCCGGGACGTTTCGGTTCTTCCCGATCGCGGAGGCAGACCTTGGCGCGGGCATTGCCTTTCAATTCACACTGCAGACCGGCGGCTGAGCAGAAAACGAGGGGCTCGATGAACGGGAGGCGGCCTCTGTTTTTGAGCGCCTTCTGTTTCTGCAGCAGCGAACTGAGTTTTTTGGCTTTGAGGTTGGTGGCGATGAGCGGATTATCGACCGGGTATCGCTTGCCGTCCCGTTCCCAGGTCCAGGTGCCTGCATCGCCCTGGAGTCTGCCGGGACTGCTTTTGATCTCGATGAGAAAAAATCCCTGGGGCGAGAAGACAAGCAGATCGACCTCATTGATACTTCCATCATCGGCGATGAATTCGAAATTAGACCAGGCGCGGTAGGGCGCAAATTTAGGAAACTGACTACGCACATAGTCAAGGGCTTCCCTTTCCCAGGAAAACTTTGATTCAGTAACGGTTGTCCAGTTGTCTGCCTCGGCCATTATTGGAATCGCGTCTGTTGACTCTTTGAAAAACAGTGAGTTAATTCAAGTTCAGAGAGGAAGTTCCGAGCTGAAAGCACGGATTGTTTCAGGGTGAATTTGCTCGAACATATTTACACCTCACCATACCAGTTCAGGTTACGGTTTTCAATCAGTCGATTGCTGACAAATTGCTGATTTTAAGTTGCACACCGAAACCATCCCCTCACCAAAAAGAAGCATTGCATGGAATACATTGTTTTTATGTTAGTCTCTGTAGCTCTGTTATCTGGAAAGGTTGTATACATTTGGGTACTGTGGTTGTGTATTTTCAATTCAGTGAGAAGGAAGAGATTAAATGGGACTGGTTTTATCACTCTTTAATGAAACCAGTCACATGACTTAACTTATTATTCTGTACTTTACGTGAGTTGCACTGAGGAAACACCATGGCCATTTATGAAATCACGGCGGATTCCCTGCGGGAGTTGAAAGAGACCTCTTACGCCAAAGCGGGGGTGAAGGAGCGGAATGATCTGCAGCGGCTGTTGCGGATGCAGGTGGAGGTGATTTCGCCGGACACGCTGGTGATTGCCGAGGAGTTCGGGGAGTGGACCGAAGGGAGTCGGCGGATCGATCTTTTGGGCGTGGATAAGGATGCCAACCTGGTGGTCATCGAACTCAAGCGGACCGACGATGGCGGACATATGGAACTGCAGGCGATCCGTTATGCGGCGATGGTCTCGGCGATGACATTTGACCGGGCCGTGGAAGTGTTCTCCGGTTACCTGAATAAAATTAGCAGTACAACCGATGCACGCGAGGCGCTGCTGGAACATCTCGACTGGAGTGAGCCGGACGAGGACCGCTTTGCCCAGGACGTGAGAATCATTCTGGCCTCGGCCGAGTTTTCCAGGGAACTGACGACCGCCGTCCTCTGGCTGAATGAGCGGGATCTGGATATTCGCTGCATGCGGATGAAGCCGTACCAGGATGGCGAAAAGATTCTGATCGATGTGCAGCAGATCGTCCCCCTGCCCGAGGCGTCCGCCTATACAGTGCAAGTCCGGGAGAAGGAACGCCGGGAGCGGAAGGACCGGGCGGAACGATATTCAATCCGCAAAAGGTTCTGGTCAAAACTGCTGGAATATGCCAATACACAAACGGATCTGCATTCGAATATCTCACCTTCAGAATACCACTGGATCGGAACGGGCTCCGGCGTACGGGGGCTGGCCTATACATACAAGGTCACACAGCATACTTCGATCGTCGATCTGTATATCGATCGTGGCGCGGGGTGTAAGGCGGAAAATAAAAAGATCTTTGATACGCTATATTCCCATAAAGATCAGATTGAAGCCGTCTTTGGTGGCCCCCTGGAATGGCGACGGCTCGATGGTTCGAAAGCCAGCCGAATTGTGATAGAGTTTCCGGGAGGTTATCGGGACGATGAATCGGAGTGGCAAGCAATTATCGAAAAAATGGTCGATGCGATGATTCGTCTGGAGAAGACTTTCAGCCCCTTTATCGCGCAACTCAAAGCAGGGGGCTAGAAACACCCAGGGCTCTGAGTACCAGGTATGCGAGCAATGAAACTTATCAATCAGGTCGACCTGAAAGACCCGCCACTAAGTTAAAAAGAGTTAACAGGTAAGTGAATCATGCGATGTGTGATCTGGAAAACAGAATGGGCGGTGTCTCACAATGAGTGAGGGACATTGCTGCGGGAATTGATTCAAGGTCGCTCTCCGGATGTGATCTGTCTGACAGAAGCCCAGGCGGGGTTGTTACCGGATAGAGGCCATCTGATTGAATCGGATCCTGATTTTGGTTATCCACTCATAAAAGGTCGACGCAAAGTATTGCTATGGAGTTCTCTGCCTTGGAATGATGTTTCCATTCATGACGACCTGGGTTTTCCCTCCGGTCGAATTGTGAGCGGCGTGACTGGTGGAGTCCGGTTTGTGGGTGTCTGTATCCCCTGGAGTGCCGCACATGTTTCAGGCGGACGTAAGGATCGTAATATCTGGGAGGACCATTTGCTTTATCTGGATGCGCTCAAGGAACTGTTGAGCGAATTGATGAGCCAGGATCCTTTAATCGTCACGGGGGATTTCAATCAGTGGATCCCCAAAGCACGGCAGCCGAAATATGCCTATGAAAAATTAAAGGAAGTGCTGTCGTTGGGTCTGGAGTTGCATACGGCCGGGCCACTGGGGCCGGACGGTGATCAGCTTATTGACCATCTCGTAACCACACCTGATCAGCAGGTAAAGAATCTCGAAGTGCTTGCCAAAAAAACGGTGGAGGGCATGAATCTTTCTGATCACTACGGGAT
This sequence comes from Gimesia maris, assembly GCF_008298035.1. Classification (NCBI taxonomy): domain Bacteria; kingdom Pseudomonadati; phylum Planctomycetota; class Planctomycetia; order Planctomycetales; family Planctomycetaceae; genus Gimesia; species Gimesia maris. The sequence goes on along the minus strand of NZ_CP042910.1, from coordinate 5,343,302 downwards.
CTGTGCAGAGATTCAAACGATTTGACTGGTTCTCACTGATGATAACTTTTCAGTGCAGCATCTTTTGTTATCCGACATTTAATTATCTAAATCCAGTCAGAAAACGCGGCATATAAGGTGAGTCCTCTGGTATAGCCCTCAGCGACTTCCACTTTCCGTATAATCAACCCGCTGATGACCAGCAAAAATGTCTTCAACAGGCTGATTTTGTTCTCAGAGATCACTTTTCTGATTGAAAGGACCCCATGCTCACTCGAAAGGATCTACTCCTCATTATCGCGGCTTTGCAGTTCTGGGCTGATGAGAAGGACCCGGGAGATACAAAACTGCTGAAACTCTATGCTGACGATCCCACCGCTCATCAGGCCTGGACCTCAGAATCGATTCAACGTTTGCGGAAATGGCTGCGTTCGACTCATTTGAAATACGCGATCAAAAAATGCCGCGGGGACAGTGTTTCTGACCCCAGAACTGTTTGCAACTCTGGAAACGGCCGAACAGGCCAGACATGAAAACAACAGAACACTAAGTCTTGTGACTGGTGTCATTCTCGGGGGCAGGTCACTACGGGAGCAGCTTTCAAGCATGCACGAAGACCTACAGGTGTCTTCTCCTACCGCAAATCAGTCATTGCGTAACCTGATTGGAGGAGAGATTATTTTAGAGGAGTTTGATATTCCCTTGAGGAAAAGAAAGGCATTGCGTGGAACGTTTACACTCACAGCACATGGTGTATCTGGTGAGGTGGTTAATGGTTCTCCAACTCAAAATGCCTCTGAGCATGCGAAGCTGATATCAATAGATTTCATTCAGCCGGATGCAACAGAAAATCAGAGAAAGATCGCAAATGATATGTATGATAACGGTGAACCGATCAAGAACATCGCAGAGGCGCTTAATGTAGGAAGATCTCGTGTAATATTACTGTTGCACGAAGCTTTTGAATTACTGGGATTGGAAAAACCAGACGGACGCCAGCGGCGATGGCAGTTGGATACCGCACATCAAAAGCCCCTCTTCCATCAGAATATAGCTGATAATGTGATGGAATTGTTTCACAAGAAAAAGACATACGGTGAAATTGCCCGACAGTTGGGGGTTGACCGAAACGTTATTACCGCAGCCGTTAAATTCTGGCACCAGCAAAAAGGATTGCCCGTTCCCGATGGTCGAAGTCGGAGGAAGACACTGTAGTTTATGAACAGAAGCCACATCGATCGGTCGGCTACCAGGAATGGTAGTCGGCCGTTTTTTTTAGCTGTTCGCTTTATCTGGGGAGATCTCAGGCGACTCGAATCGTATTTCGAGTCGGTAGTCTCAAGCTGTAGTGGAGGGGTGAACCGGCCTTTGTTTAGTCATCCAACCAGGAAAAATGATCGATACGGTGATTTCAAAATGGCGTTCTAATAAAGAAGAAGGCCGGAGCTCTGTATTACTCAGAATCCCCGGCCGGTCATTAGTTGCGGCCTGATGAATCAGGCCATTTTGTACAGCGGCACTTTGAACCTTTTAATATTGTAATCACAATCAAACGGATTTCTAATCAACACAAATCTAGCACAAAATCAGAATCTTCAATTCCAGTTGATCGTTTGGTCCTACAAAAAAAGGGTCAAAAGCGGTCTTGTACAAAAATAAGCGGAGAGAGGGGGATTCGAACCCCCGGTCCCGTTTCCGAGACACAGCATTTCCAGTGCTGCACAATCGGCCACTCTGCCACCTCTCCGGGGTGGCTCCCTCTAAAAATAGGGGAGCCATAATCTCTGCTTGAAGACTATGTTCTAGTCTTCGGAAGACTCGGTGGAAGCGGCCAGTCCCTGTTTGATGGCTTCTTCGCGGTCTTCAATGACTTTGAGGGACTTCAGTCGATTCAGGATCTGAAGCCGCTGTGCATTGACCTGTTTCCACTTGGGATGCTTTTTCCGCTGCTGTGGAGTCAGGTTCTGTTCATCCAGGACCTTGCTGTAATCGGCAATCGCGGTTTCTGCGTTTTGTAACTGACGTTCCAGTTGAGATCTTCGTAAAGACATTGTCTTCCAGTGTCCCTTAGTTTGTATGAATGACGGTTTTATTGCGACGGGGGTTCACCCCGAATCCTCAGTGCGTACAATGACTACTTCCCCCCTTCGAAAATCCAGGGAACGGGGATTCTAACAAGATTCGCACGGATTTGACAACGGTCAGCCTGCGCAACCTGATGTATTGTCATGTTTTTTGCCGAAAACTATACATAAAAACATGTCGAAGCAGGCATGAAGACTTAAAGCGTTATCATTTACGTTTTTGCGTCACTTCAGTTTGTACTGAGTGTTGGCTGGTCCATCTGACCCGGCGTAACCGTCAGTCGATTATGAACCTGTCTGACTCCCTGAATGCGGCTGACTGATTCCTGGGCCAACTGTTTTGCGTAATAACTGTTGACGATGCCAGTGAGAACGACCTGTTCCTGTTCAATCTGATATTGAACATTCTGGTTGGCGACCAGTACAGATGTGGAAATCGCCTGTTTGATGAGTTCACTCAGTTGATGAGCGCGATCTATAGTGATGTGTGGTGACATATTGAAGCCAATACTCGAAGGATCTTAAAAATTCATTCTATCCTTATACCTATTTCTCATCCTGAGATTAAAAAATGACACAATGACTGCATGTGCGCATGTTGGTTTGTTCGACACTCCGTCTTGAGTCAAAACAGAAAAAATGTGATGATTCGACCGGTTCCGTAGTTCTGGTTGAGTTCAGGGATTACAATTAGAATAACTGTCATGAGCGGTGCTTGTGACTGGTGAAACCTGTTGTGGAGACTGAGGTTAAACCCTGCCAAGTGAGTGCCGTTCGAGGTTTTTTCCTGTAAGCAGAGTGTTCCTGAGTTTTCACGAGCGATACAATACGGGCTGTTTCAATAGAAATCGTATTTGAGTCATCTTGCATCGTGACAGTGGGCGACAGTCAATCTGCTGTTCTGGATGCATGGAAGGAAACATCTTGGTAATTATCAGTGATCAGGAACTGTTGCAGCGATCAGTGGAACCTGCTCATGATCTGTTTCCGGTGATGCGGCGTGCGTCTGTGATGTCGCCTCTGGTCGTGTTACTGGCTCTGGGACCAGGCCTGCTGGCCTTTCACTCTTATCGGATCGATGAACTTTCTGCCTGGTTTGGGCTGCAGTGCCTGGGGAAAGCGGAACTGATTGGGGACAGTACGAATGCGCTGATCTCACAGCCCCCCCTGATACGCTGGATGTTTACAGGGCTGCTGTCTGTGATTGGTCACTGGTCTTCCTCCCTGGTTCTATTCTCTTATTTTTCCACCGCACTCATGCTCTACGTAGCATATCGTCTGACCAGGAAAGTCTGTAATCCCCGTTATGCTTTGGTATTCTGCTTTCTGCTGTCATTTCATCCGGTGGTACTGAAACAGGTGCAGTTGATTGAAGCACCCGCGTTTCCGATTCTGTTTGCTCTGCTCACCATCTGGGGATTCATCACGCATCTCCGTTCCGAGTCGGGTATTGTTTCCTACAAACTGTTGTGTGGCGGTATTTCTCTGGGGCTGTGTCTGCTTTCGGGTGGCGCGTTGGCGCTGGCGGTACTGGTGATGCTGGGGCTCTACATCCTGAATCCGGCGGAATTGCCCAAAAGCCGTTCCGGGAGTGAGCAGAAGAAGGCCCCCGTTTTCAAGCAAGCCGTCCGAATCTGGAAATCTTTTTTTATTCTGGCCTTTACCGGATTTGCCGTTGGTGGCTGGTGGGAACTGATGGCGTCGTCCCAGATTGAAGGATTCTGGGGAAAGTGGTTTGCCGGTCCGGGCCAGCCGAATATCAGCCTGTACTGGAAAACGGAGTTTTATCCTTCGTACTTTGTACGTGATCTCATTTCTTCGATGGGTTTTCTGCTGGGGTTCGCCGTATTCGGACTGTTCCATGGACTGAAGCGGGTCATTAATCCCCAGGGGAACATGCAGGAGATTGCCTGGCTCAGGCTGGTTGTGATGTGGGTTTTAAGTGGTGCCTTGTTCTGGTGGGGCGTGCAATTTCTGCCTGAAATGAATACCAGCACGCGTGCGATGTGGAAGCTGTTTTTCATTATCCCGATGCTGGCGATTGTTGCCTGGGAATTTCAACAGATCGCACTGCGTCGCGTCAGTTACCCGACGGTCCTGGCAGTGTTTACTGTGGGGGTCCTGGCTGTCATTTTTATCAGTGCTTCGCATACGGATACGCTCAGTCCCCAAATCTCAACTCATTTCCTGCGACAGTTGATTACGCTGGGCTTGTCACTGGTGATGGTGCTCTGGTACAGCCATCGGTTCAAAAAAGAGCAGGGGCATCGGCTTGTGGAAATTGCGATGGTCATCTCTCTGTCCGCACTGCATGTGATCTATGGAGTGTATTCCGTTCCCAAACCAAACCCGGCTGGTGAGCGGTTGCTGCAATTTGAACATCAACTGAGACTGACTCAGAATGTAGATCACTGTCTGCTGGTCAGTAAAAGTGAACCTCCGCTGGAACTGACTTTTCTGATTTTCTATCTCTGGGGAGACATCGACTACAAACAGATTCAAGGGGCGGTGATCCCTCAGGATCTGGCTATACCGGCGGAAACAGGTACGGCGATCGCAGCAGAAAAACCGGACGAGGAAAAACCGGATGCGGGGAAACAGGTGATAGTTCGCTGGGGGGCTTCACCCGTATCGTTACGAAATCTGGTGAATGCCGGTTTTGTTTTGAAGCCGGTAGCGGCACCGGATGTCTATAAGCAGCATGAACTGCAGGCCGATCTGATTACTAATGCTCCCCAGGGGTTTTGATGTTAAATATCTTTAAAAGAGTGATCTTTACTTTGGAGTTATCAACATGAATCGTTTCCAGAACAGTTCTGCCTGCGGGCATTCCCTTCGTCTTCCGGCAGTCTGCCTGCTGTTTCTTGTCTGTGTCTGTCTGTCCGGCTCGCTGGCAGGTGCTGCAGAAACGATTGAGTTGAAAGAAACAGCAACTCAGAAGTGGTACAAGGGGAATTTGCATACCCATTCACTCTGGAGTGACGGCGATGATTACCTGGAAATGATTGCGGACTGGTATAAGTCGCATGGATATGATTTTCTGTCGTTTACCGATCATAACGTGCTGTCCAATTCAGAACGCTGGACAGTACCTGAAAAAAACAAAGGTAAACTGCATGCCTACGAAGAGTTGAAGAAGCGATTTCCTGACTGGGTGGAAGAGCGAAAAAACAAGGAGGGACAAATTGAAGTTCGCTTACGCACCTTCGAAGAAGTCTCGGACAAACTGGGAGAGCCGGGAAAATATCTACTGATTCAAAGTGAAGAAGTTACAGATCGCTTCAAAAATTATCCCGTGCATATGAATGCGACCAACGTGCATTCACTGCTGACTCCCCTGGGCGGTAAGAGCGTGTATGAGGTGATGCAGAACAATACCAATGCTTTACTGTCGCAGCGGGAGCGGACCGGGCAGAAAATGATGATCCATTTAAATCATCCGAACTTCCATTACGGAGTCACTGCAGAAGACCTGATGAAAGTGGTTGGTGAGAATTTCTTCGAAGTGTATAACGGACATCCCGGCGTGAATGATTCGGGTGATGAAGCGCATGCCAGTACCGAGCAGATCTGGGATATTATTCTGACGAAGCGGCTGGCGGAACTGAAGCTGCCAATCATGTACGGCCTGGGAACGGATGACAGTCATAATTACCATAAAATTCCGAGCCGCGCCAGCGAACCAGGTCGGGGCTGGGTCGTGATTCTGTCGGAAAAACTGGAGCCCGAAGCGCTGGTTGAAGCGCTGGAAGCCGGTCGTTTTTATGCTTCCTCGGGGGTCAGACTGAAATCGGTGACTTATTCAGACCAGGGAATTCAGATTGAAATCGATCCGGAAGAAGGGGTGAGCTACACCACTGATTTCATCGGTACGCTGGAAGGGTACCCCCGTCGGGGTATGCCTGTTCTGGATAAACGGGGGCAGGAAATCAATACAACTCAACGCTACAGTAAGAAAATCGGCGACACACTGAAATCCGTTAAAGGAACTTCCGCGAGTTATGAGCTGACGGGAAAAGAAATTTACGTCAGAGCTGTCGTCCGTTCTTCCAAACTGCATCCGAACCCGTCGGAAACTGGTGAAGTGGAACGCGCATGGGTTCAACCTGTCGCGGGGCCAGCTGCTCCGAAAGAGTAAGGTTTTAAGGATTCTCAGCCGATGCGGTTCTGGTCTGGCTGCTGCAGTCAGTCACAACCAGTGTCTGTCGGCTGAGAAGCAGACTGGATTCGGAGTCATAGACTGACGTTTCCAGTTTTGCGATACCAAATGGAATCTGGTCACAGAGCCAGAGATCTTTACGGTACCGAAGCGTCTGCTCTGCTGCCGTTTTCGCAGCAATTGTGACGGAGACCTGCGAAGCTGCCAACTGGCATTCAAAGGCATTTTCACGGAGTGGGGTAAAGAGATGCCGTGGTCTGCCAGGATTGTACTTCCGGGGACGTGGCATGCCGTAGAAGAAGCGGAAGGCTGCATATTTATCGGCCTGACTGACTTCCTGATTCGGCCAGCGCAGGAATTCCTGTGGCCATTTTCCTGCGTTGAAGTCTGCGATATTAATTGTGTATTGCCTGGTATCGCGTGTCTCACTGCCGAGGGAATGAGTCACTTGAATCACACGTAACGAATCGTCAGACGATGGTAGCAGGCTGATTCGCAGTTTGACCAGGCGACCATCAGTGGCAGGTCCGGAAAATTCGACAAAGGGCTCCGGGGCTTCCGGCGTGGGTTTCGGAAAGGAAGCCAGCCAGGTTGTCATCGGACGCGGCAGGGCAGGCGGGGGTTGTTTATAATTTATCCAGCCAGCCTGTTCGAACATGGTATAAATCCAGGGAGCCCGCCAGGGGTTGTGCAGAGGATGGTGTGCCGAGAAAACGGATCCGAGCAGGCAGAGAATTCCCAGTCCTTTCAGCCAGCGTTTCTCAGCGAATTCATCAAGCAGGGGAATCATGCTGATGAGCCAGAACGGGGTCAGCCAGAGCATCCAGCGGAGCGCGGCACTGTTACCGCCGTAATTATAGTTCCCCGTGCGTGACAGGTAGAAACCAAACACAATCACGCTTACGAGCAGGCTGGTCCACAACAGGGGACGCAGCAGATGTGTTTTGTATTTACTGATTCTCAACCAGGCGAAGAGTGTCAGGAAATAGATGGGCGACAGTGAGAAAATGCCATGATGACCGAGAGTGCAGTGGAAAAAGTAGACCAGGGGGGAATCGAGATTGCGGTCGAGGTCCTGGGGATTGTTCCAGTAGCTGGGGACCCCTTTGTGTTCGTACAGATACTTTTCGGTTCCATAGTACATGTAAAACGGTTTCCAGCCTCCGGTCGCCGCGTAATTGGTGATGAAGAAGCCAGCCAGGGGAACCAGGGCGGCAGGTGAAAAGACGAGTAAGGTCAGCCGGGGATTGGCGCGGAATAACAGGCCAAAGACTATCAGGCCAAACAAGGCTGCCGGCAGTTCATTGCAGCAGGTCAACATGGCGAAGAAACCGGCCAGCAGAAAATAGCGTTTGCGCTGTTCGCCGTCGATTAGAATCCGCATCAGGGGATAGAGTGTGAATATCGCACTGGTTGCAGCGATGGAATGATTATTCAAAGTTAACAGAAACGGTGTCAGTAACGTGGCGAAGCAGGCTGCGATGACGACAAAATAGCGTGTGAAGAGTTTCGTGGCGTAACGTTCTACTATTTTACAGATCAGCAGCAATGCCATCAGCATGGGGATTAAATTGACAGCGATCAGGATCAGGTGGGCCACATCGTGCAGATTCCGGTCCAGGTTCAATCCCGTTGTGGTTTTGATGAACCAGTAAATTCCCGCAACCATGGTCGGGAATAACGGAGGCTTGGATGAATAGAAGTGATCTTCGTGTCTGACTTTGTCAATGCTCGACCAGCCCGGGCGTTCGTTAATGGTATCGATCTGATAGGTGCCTTCTTCCACCAGCGACCAGACCGTGCACCAGCGAGAGCGGTCGTTGGCGCTCTGCAGCGGTGCGCTGTTCATGATGGCTGCCAGGCTCTGTCCACAGGCGACTGTGATCAGTAGCAGATACACGGTCCAGCGCAGGCGGGCATCCTGCGAAGAGGAATTGAGAGAATCGTCTGAAAGCGAGGCGGCGGAACTGGTCATGGAACTGGAATAGTTTCTGAAAGAGCGCAGGCTGGTTTGATATCAAGGTATATGCGAAATTAAGAGCCACGGCGCATCAGGCGACGGTCTCAGCATGCAGATTATCTCATGCTCCCGGAAAATCAAACGGGGAATCGCCGCGTTTCAGGATGGTTTTCGATATTTTTATAGAGCAGATGCGCTGGTGAAAATTCTGCGATCAGAAGAGTTCGTGAATCGGCTCACCATTTTCCACAGCAAAAATAGGGCGACCTTTATCATCGATATAGTGTGTATCAAGGGGGACACCCATATATCGATAGATGGTCGCTGCCAGATCTCCCGGTCGGACGGGGCGATGTTTGATCTCACTGCCGTCATGTTCGCTGGCTCCAATGACCTGTCCGTGATTCATACCACCGCCGGCCAGGCACATTGACATGACCACCGGCCAGTGATCGCGACCGTCTGTACTGCCTTGCGTACCCGAATTGGGGGAACGACCGAATTCTCCCATGGCGATGACGAGTGTATCATCCAGAATGGAACGTTCTTCCAGATCCGAAACCAGGGTTGTCAACAGATGGTCAAACAGGGGGAGCAGGGGACCGAGCCCATTTTTAATTCCGCCGTAGGGCGGAATATTGTCACCGTGGTTGTCCCAGGTACCGGATGCGGTATGGTAACTCAAATCCAGGGTGACGAAGGAACTGCCTGCTTCCACCAGCCTTCTTGCCAGCAGTGCCTGCTGACACCAGAGGTGTTTTCCGTAGCGGTCCCGGGTTTCGGGAGATTCCTGATTGAGATCGAAGGCATCCTGCACGCGCTGTCCGAGCACCATGTCATAGGCGCGACGACTGTAACTGTCGATGGCCTGCATGGAACCGGCCTGGTCAATGCCGCTTCGCATCTGATCGAACTGCAGCATCAGGTCACGGCGGTTTTTCATGCGATCAAAGGAGAGTCCCGGCGCAAACTGAAACATTTTTCCGCCACTGGTTTTTCCGGTATCATTCCCCAACATGTCATAGACGGGCAGGTCGGCGGCATCATTGGCGATGAACGGGTCGTATTGTTTTCCCAGGTAACCACCCCAGGCGATATGGGAATCGTGTTTCATGAATGAGACATAGGGAGGCATGCCGGGATGATTGGAACCGTGATGCTTGGCCACAATCGATGCCATGGCCGGGTAGCGGTCACCTTTACGATTGGTACGGGGAGTCGCGAGCAGATTGGCAGTCTGCATGACCTGATTGGGTTGATGGCTGCTCATTTTGGGATCGACAGAGCGAATCAGCGTGAAGCGATCCATCATCGCTGCCTGTTTGGGGAGCATGTCTGTAATCGTGATACCGGGGACTGATGTCTGTGTCACTCCAAACGGACCGCGGTTCTGAATGGGACGATCCGGTTTGGGATCCCAGGTATCAATATGGCTGGGGCCCCCTGTCATCCAGAGGAGAATAATACTTTTCTTCGGCAGTGAAGACTTTCCAGCCAACTGGAGCTGATCGGAGGCTTTTAAGAGACCGGGTACAGACAGACCAGCCAGGCCCGCGAGAGAGGCTTTCAACATGTTACGGCGACTCTGAAGTACTAAACCTTCAGGGACCAGCGGGTTAAACGCGGTGAAAGCATGTTGTGTATGAGTACGCGAATGGGGACCGAACTTCATTTCCGATTCCAGTTCCAGTAGTTAATTTCGGATTCTGAGCGATATCGTTTTTTATATTATTAATGTTATTAAATATATCGTCAAGTCTTGATGCGTTCAATACGATTCTCTGTGACTCGGAGAAAATAACGACAAATAGACCAGATGAGTCTGATTCTGACGCTTTTAAACGGAATGATGAGAGGAAGAATATCGAAACTCGGTCAGAGGGGCTGGAATTTATAGATGAACGTTACCGTGATGCTCCGGCTGAGGGGATCGGTTCAAATGCGAGCCAGTTCAGACAGGTATTGGTGCCTGCCCTGGTTTTTCCAATCTCAACGGTGAGGCGGCCATCTCTGACCTTCACCCGGGTCTGCTTTTTCTGAAACGACCCTTCGACGGTGGAAAGATCCTGAATGATCTGCTTTCCTTCCACCGTGACCCACTGTCCGATCTGATCATGGCCAGCATCGCCCACACAGACCGTGACTTGCCAGATGCCGTTCGGAACCGCACATTCCCAGCGGTCATGATCGCGAGTAAACACGAAGGTATCAAGATAGACTTCGTGTACCTGTTTTCTTTGACGCATATTCTGACTCAGATCCCGTTGCCAGCCGAAGCCGCGCTGCGGATTAAAGACAGCGCCCTGGTCCGACTCAAAGCCTGAGAGTGGCGGAACGTTTTTCCCGGCAAAATTGATACGGCGTTCTTGCGGAGATTTAATGAGACTCACCAGGCCATTATGATTTTCAGCAGCGACGGAAGTGATTTTTTTCCACTGAACCGGTTCACCGGGTGTAAACAATGTGGGATCATCTCGATCCGGGATGCCGTCTGCATCTGCATCGTCCGGCTGCAGGCGGGTATAAGGGCGGAGAGGCAAGTTTTTCAATCCAGCCCACAACTGCTGACAGAATTCTCCACGAGTCATGCCCTCATCAAATGTAAAAGGGAGGTTCGCCGCATTGACTGATTGAGAAGCGAGCCGCTGGATCTGCTGGCACCATTCGTGACTGGCTGGATCGTCGGGGTGGAAATCGACACTGCGAACATCCATCGGCAAGATGCCGCGTGCTGCCAGTCGATTGACGGCGATAAAAGCTGGATGCGCAGGTGCCAGATCGCGGTAGGGCCAGATCAACAAGGCGACGCCTGCGTCTGTTTCACCGCATAAAGCCGTTCTGACCTGTTCCAGCTTTTCACGATCGTAGGGGATTTCGCGTGGTGCGATATCATGTTGTAATGAAATCGCAGCCGTCGCACCTGCCGCCTGCCCTACGGCGACACATTGATCGTGCAGCCGAATCGCCGCACTGACAATGCTGCTGTATCCCACATTTTTCTGGGCGCCCAGCAGGCCATCCATTTCAATTGGTACCAGGCTTCGGAGCGGAAACAGGCTGCGATCACTGACCAGGCTGGTATTACGGCCCGGTTTTTCGTAGTCGATCCAGGGGCCGGTATTGCCTTCCGATTTCAGGTAGGCGCGACCGGTTCGATGGAAGTCGTAATGAAACTGCCAGGCGAAGAGTCCGTCCGGATACATGACCTGTGAAAAACGCTCGCGTGCGAACTTTTTGTTGGGACCATCCTGATTGCGTCCGTCCTGTTCGCGCATCATATACATGGCTTTCAACCGCAGTGACTCACGAATATAGGGTTTGGGAGGCAGGTGATCCGCCGTTCCGAATTCGTTGCTTAAATGAAAATGGCGAAAGCTGTTCGTTTTGTCGGGAGCGCGTTCATGGACGAAATTCTGCAGATGGTAGAGCAGGCTCAGAGAATGCCGTTTGGCGTCGTCAAAAATAATCTGCCGCTGTGCACGTGTCATTAACACGATGTTTTTTTCTGAGGCACCCGGTTCGGTTGCTTCGAGTGCGGTGGCGACATGCTGTGGTAATCGTTCGAGCGGATAATCCTGACCGAGCATGTAATTCAGCAGAATGCTGGTGCGCTGATCTTTGCTGGTCTCGCCATCCACAATCCGCCGCACAGTAAATATGGAAAGCTGTCGCGGAGAGGCTTTGCCCTGGTCGGGCCAGTGCGGGATCGAACCGAGTTTGACCGGACGGTCCCATTTTAAATGTTTCATCTCCGCCAGGCTCAGTCTGGAGGTACGGACAAAATTCCGATCGTCATAGTGATCTGGCTGTGGAATGGGAGTGTCCCGGTCCGATTCTTCCACGATCATTGCCCAGGTGATGGGGTTCATTTCATTGGCAGGATAGTCGGATAAATCCGCGGGCGCGCTTGGTTCTTGATAGCGCGAGCGAGGATCTGCGCCCATTTCAAAGTCTGCCCCTGAGACCTGGATCACATCGCCCCAGTCAGAAGCATCGATTGTCAGTCGCGCCTGAATGTGCAGGTCTGGCTGTTCTGAACCCGTGGGCGCAAACCAGAGGCCGGTTAAACGAGGACGTGCCCCTGACTTTTCGAGATCTGCTTTGACGGGATAATGGCGCGTGATCAATTTGACCTGTCCCTTGTCGATATACGGTTGTAACAGTTCCCGAAAGATGGCTTCAGCTTCTGCAGGACGAAAAGTTGACGGGCCATGGTAAGGGCGACCGGGCATGGGGGAGCCGTACTTTTCTGTATTAAACGCTTCAATCCGGTCCATCAGTTCTTTGAAGAGTCCACTGCGGTGGAAGGAGCGTTTCATAGGATGCCAGTCGACACCCCAGCCGACTTTTCCGGGGCCTTTGTTCTCATCCACACAGGCCAGCGCCTGTTCGGTGTATTGTCCGCCCAGCCAGTCACCATCCAGAACCAGCGTAACGGACTTCACTCCCTGTCGGGCAGCCTGAATGGCGGCGGCCCAACCGGACTCTGTGCCACCGACGATGAGCAGGTCGGTTTTGGTTACCGATGGTTCCGCCTGGGCAGTATTCAGGACAAGAGAACAGAGAGCCAGGAAAGCGAGCGCGACTGATTTCATAGATCGATTACACCTCATATAGAAATGTTAAGGTTGCATTGTTTTGTTCATCATAAGGTATGGCCATGTTGAATGTCATGCAGGGAATTGTTTGATGACTCAAAAATAATTTATTCATCCATCCATAACATTCGGCATTGATTTTGCATAACTAAAGTTTGTTGAAAAAAGCCGATTTTCAGATTCGATTTCAGCACAAAATTGTCGCAGCCTTGCAGGTTCGGCAAGCAGTTGAGCAGGCAGACTGATCGGAACGATTCAAATTATCCAAGTTTATTCCACTAAATTCCAGGAGATGCTGATGTCACGGTTCGTTCAACGTAAACGCGGTTTCACACTGATTGAGTTGCTGGTGGTGATCGCCATTATTGCGATTCTGATTGCGCTATTGCTGCCTGCTGTACAACAGGCGCGAGAAGCAGCCCGTCGATCCCAGTGTAAAAACAATCTGAAGCAACTCGGACTGGCGCTCCATAATTATCATGAAACATTTTCGGTGTTGCCACCGGCTCACATCGGGCGTTGTACGACTCCCTTGTTGAATGCCACGGGCCTGACAATGATCCTGCCGTACATGGATCAAGCGAACATTTATAATCAGTATAATCACAGTGGAGCTGCTACGACTCACACCAGTACGGGAGCTCCTGCTGCTCTGAGTGATCCTACTACAAATGGTAATGCTGCGGTCGTCAAAAACCTGGTGGTTGCCTTTCTCTGTCCAAGTGATTCAGGGACCGAATTTATTTCTGCAGCGACAGGCAGCTATGGGATTTCTGCAACCAATACCGGTACTGGTGGTGCAAAAACAAACTACGATTTCATTACGATTACCCCATACAACTCATGCGAGAACTGGGCAGGAACTGCGCCAACGAGTCGTTGTATGTTTGGTGATAACAGCAAATGCCGCCTGGATGACGTGAAAGACGGAACCAGTAATACGATGATGGTCGGTGAAACGACACGCAATGTTTATAACGGCGGCACCAATGCCTGGGGTTACCGTGGGCACGTGATGGTTGGTTTGAATCTTGTCTCTTATCCGATCAATCGGTTCTGGTATAGTTCTGCCTCACCACAGCAGCAGCCTCAGGGAAAACTGGGGAGCTGGGCGTATGCGGGAAGTCTGCATACCGGAGGAGCTCATTTTACTCTGGGTGATGGATCGGTTCGCTTTATCAGTGAGAACATCGATACCACCACACGACAGAACCTGGCCCGGATGTCTGATGGTAATGTGCTGGGCGAATTCTGATTGTCAATCTGTCGCCCGGATCTACTTTTCGGATTTGATACTGGCGTGTTTCCACTGTTTCTGATCGGTCGGAAACCGGTTCTCAAGCAGAAGTTTCAAATTAAATCCGGACTGATTCCCTCTGTTGAAATCCAAAGGGATCTGTCCGGAATTTTCAGGAAAAATTGCAATGTACTATCGATTGAGTCTTTATTCACTGTTCGTGGCAAGCACGGTCTGTCTGTCCGGCTGTGGTGGAACTACGGTTGCAGAATCGTTACCTGATACGGCTCCTGTTTCGGGAGTAATCACTTTGAATGGTAAGCCGATTACTTCTGCCACCGTGACGTTTGTCCCGATGGGGTCCACTAAGGGAGTAGAATGTGTCGGCGTAACCGACGAGTCAGGGAAATACACACTGCAGCAGATCCGGGGAGCCGCTGGTGCGCCTCCGGGAGAGTACCGGGTTGTGATCAATTATTTCCTGAAGGCAGACGGGACTCCGATTAAAATAGATGGATCAGAAGCACCGGCAAACCTTGGTGCTGATGAAGCTTTGCCGCCCATGTACAGCAGCTTTACCGATTCAACGCTGACCGCCAAAGTCACTGACGCAGGGGGTGAATTTCCCTTTGAGTTGAAGACAAAGTAATTCGCTCGCCATATGTTCCTCGCTTGAGTGAAGAACTGTTTATTGCATCTGCCTGTTCACGAGGTGGAACGATTCTCCTTCACGAAGACTCCCGTGATTGCTTGACGTCAATTTGACATTGATACGTGTACATATTGTTGTGATGTATCCTGGCTGATCGAACATATTTTCTCGAAGTTAATCCTGCTTCCCTTATCTGACTGATATTGTGGCATCGATTTTGCGGATCGATCAAGCAGCGTTAAAACTTCCCTGCATCTGCATTTGACTGATCTGGTAACAGCGCGCAAAGGATGCAATTGTGGAGGTTCTTGAGGCAGAAATCATAGGACTCTTGCAGTTCATCGAAATTATTCTTTATTTTTGAGGAGTTTTTCATGTCTTTTTCTCTGAAGCGAAAACGGGGTTTTACGCTGATTGAATTGCTGGTGGTGATTGCGATCATTGCCATTCTGATCGCTTTGCTGTTGCCCGCCGTTCAGCAGGCCCGCGAAGCAGCCCGTCGGAGCCAGTGTCGGAATAATCTGAAACAGCTGGGGCTGGCGTTACATAACTATGTTGATACGACTGCTGGTGTGATTCCGCGTGGGGTCAATCATTACAACTCACCCGCCTGCTGTTGCACTTATGATAATGGGAACTACGCCCATACGGTCTACACGATGCTGCTGCCTTATCTGGATCAGACACCCTTATATAACACCGTAAATTTCGCGGTAGGGCCGAGCGATCCTTCAAATGCTGAAGTGCGCCGAACCAAGGTACCCGCACTATTATGTCCGAGTGCAATTCTGATCGACGATGCGAATTATGCACAGCATAACTATCCGACTGCCAGTGCCAATCATGGCTATGGTCTGTGTGGAATCCATGGCTCCAGAACAACCAATGGGCTGTTTGCATCACGCTGGGGAATTGCAGATAGTGTCTCAGGTGCAGTTGCTGACCCGCAAATGCGTCTGAGAAATATTACTGATGGAACCAGCAACACGATCACCTTTTCGGAGTTTGCTAAAGGGCTGGATTACGTCCTGCCCACATCTCATAAAAATAATATGGGACGCAGCTGGTTCGACCACAGAGCCGGATATGGAAACGTTGGTTTTTCGACACGCATCGATGCGACACCTAATAACCCGAAAGCAACCTATGGTACAACCATTAACTGGGGGACTGTAGGCAGTGCCCACACAGGGGGCGTGCATTGCGGGTTCATGGATGGGGCGGTGCGTTTTATCAGTAGCAATATTGATGGCCGTCAGTGGCAGGCACTCTGTACTCCGATGGGCGGAGAAGTAGTTCAGGTTCCCTGATCCTGTTTCATCATTTCTGTCAAATCAACAGATGATAACCACGCCCTGAAGGGATCCGGGCGTGTGTCATCACGTTTCTTTCGAACCTCCGCTCCTGCAGATTCTGGTATCCAGAACATTGCCGCCGGTAGTGAAAATCCTGCTTGTGGAGACGCGCGATCAGCCCCAAATCAAGAAAATAAACTACGTTAAGAAAGAGGACGGTGGGATTTTTATTAAATAAAATTATTAAAAAGAAGTTAAAATAACATTGCTAATTATAAGTGAGTTTTGATGTAATAAAGGCATCCAATCTGAGCATTCTGCTCAATAAACTACTGCTACTGGAGAATTAATAGTTATTTACTGACATTTCTATATTAAATCAGTTCTTTTTTCAGGAGTTTTATTATGTCTCGATTTTCTAAACGCAAACGTGGTTTTACTCTGATCGAGTTGCTGGTAGTGATTGCAATCATTGCCATTTTGATCGCTTTACTGTTGCCCGCCGTTCAGCAGGCCCGCGAAGCAGCACGCCGCAGCCAGTGTCGAAATAATCTCAAGCAACTGGGGCTGGCACTCCACAATTACATTGATACTACATCCGGAGTGATTCCCCGTGCCGTCAATCATTACAACACTCCCGACTGCTGTTGTGTGACCGATAACGGCAACTATGCCCATACGGTTTACACGATGCTGCTGCCTTATCTGGATCAGACGAATCTGTACAACAAAGTTAATTTTGCAACGATACCATCCAATGCGGTCAATGCCGACGTACGACGCACCAAAGTGACGGTCTTCATGTGCCCGAGTGCGATCGTGATCGATGATGCAAATTACGCACAGCATAATTATCCCACTGCGAGTGCCAATCACGGTTATGGTTTATGCGGACGCCATGGATCCCGTACGACCAATGGTGTCTTTGCTTCTTCCTGGGGAATCTACAATACCGTTACAGGTACCGTAGTCGATCCGCAGATGCGGATGCAGAATATTACTGATGGAACCAGTAACACCATCAGCTTCTCGGAATTCGCCAAAGGATTGGATTACGTCCTGCCTACTTCCCATAAAAATAATATGGGACGCAGCTGGTTTGACCCTCGAGCAGGTTATGGGAACATTGGATTCTCAACGAAGACACAATCGACGCCAAACAGTCCCGTCCCGACTTACAGTACTACAATCAACTGGGGTACCGTAGGCAGTGCCCATACCGGAGGCGTGCATTGCGGGTTCATGGATGGTGCCGTGCGATTTATCAGCAGCAACATTGATGGCCGTCAGTGGCAGGCACTCTGTACTCCCATGGGCGGGGAAGTAGTCCAGGTTCCCTGATCCTGTTCTGCGGATGATTAAAAAAATCGGTTTTTCTTTTCAATACACACTGGGCGTTACTCAGTGTGTATTGCTCTTGGTTTGAATGATTTAGGAAAAGTGAAACGACAATGAGAACGATACGATATTTTATGCTGATGATTCCCGTAGTTTTCAGTCTGCTCTGCCTGGGTTGCTCTGAACAGAAAATGGCCGATCCCAGTGAAGCAGTCGAAATCTCAGGCGTGGTCACTCTGGATGGGAAACCACTTAGTGATGCGGAAGTCACGTTTCTTCCTGCTGACGGCGATCCACTGGTTGGTCCTGCTCTGACGATTACAGACAACAAAGGCAGTTATGCGATGTCAGTAAACGCACCCCGGGATTATAAAATTACGGTAGATCGCATGGCGAATGGTGGTCCGAACCCGGCTCTCAAAGAGTACCAGGGGGCAGAGACTTCATTGAAGGCAGGCGTTTCGAAAGAAAATACGTCCTTTGATTTTGAATTAACGAGCTCAAAATAAGCTGACGCTGAATTCACTTAAACTGGATGACAGGCTGGAAGATACCGTTTCTCCCAGCCTGTCTGCGTTTTTACCCGTTTCTGTTCGTGTTTAATATCCGTCTGAAGAATTAATCCTTTTCAACGTATAAATAATTGATTATATTAAATCGATTGAGATCAAACGGTTCCTGCTTCAGTGTGTCCATGAAGAAGAGGAGATTTGATGCGAGATCGATTCGCTCTCTTTAAGCTCAGAATCCTGCTTCTCAGCCTGCTGGTCAGTGGCGTATTTGTGCTGATACCTTTTTCGTTCCTGTCTGCGGACAAAGAGCCGGGCAGACAAAAGACGGATGCGGTTTCAATCCAGTTTACGCATGATATCCAGCCTCTTCTGGAAACGCATTGTCTGAGCTGTCATGGTCCCGAGAAGCCGGAAAGCGGTTTCTCACTCACTTCGCGAAAGTCTGCTTTGACTGGCGGTAATTATGGAACCGCCATCATCCCCGGTAAGCCGGATCAAAGTCCACTTTTGCTGATGATTTCCGGAACGCACCAGGCTGAAATCGTGATGCCTCCCGAGGGAGAAGGGGAACGACTTTCTGACAAAGCAGTCGCGGCGATTCGTCAATGGATCAGGGAGGGAGCCAACTGGCCGGATGCCCTGGTTCTCGGTGCGAAGTCAAAACAGCGAAAGCTGCACTGGTCGTTCCAGCCGATCATCAAACCGGAACTGCCTGTCGTTCAGAATGAAAACTGGTGCAAAAATGAAATCGATCACTTCATTCTGCATCGTCTGGAACAGGAAAAGATTTCCCCCTCAGAAGCCGCTGACAAAGCGACATTGATTCGACGCATAACGCTTGATTTGACCGGTCTGCCTCCCACGCCGGCAGAAGTGGATCAGTTTCTGAATGATTCCAGTCCAGAGGCCTATGAGCGTGTCGTGGAGCGTCTGCTGGCTTCGCCCCGCTTTGGTGAGAAGTGGGCTCGACACTGGTTGGATCTTTGTCACTATGCGGACAGCGATGGCTATCTGACTGACGCAGTCCGTCCGCATGCCTGGCGTTATCGAGACTGGGTAGTGAACTCATTGAATGAGAACAAGCCCTTTGATCAGTTTACGATTGAGCAACTGGCGGGTGACCTGCTGCCGGAGACAACACCTGCACAACACGCGGGAACGGGTTTTCTCAGGCAGACACTCAGCAATCGCGAAGGAGGAGCCGACCTCGAAGAGTTCCGGGTGAATAAAGTCGTTGATCGTACCAAACTGATGGGCACGGTCTGGCTGGGGCTCACCCTGGAGTGCTGTCGCTGTCACAATCATAAATACGATCCGATCACGCAAAAAGAATTTTATCAGTTCTATGCGTTTTTCAATTCCGCTTATGAAGTCAATATCGATGCGCCGTTAGCGGGAGAGGAAGAACGTCTGCAGCAGCAGGTGGAGTACCAGCAGAAACGCCAGGCTCTGATTGATCCCATCCGTGAACCACTGGAAAAACTACAGCGGGAATGGGAGCGGAAAATGCTCTATGCCGCCATGCATCCAGCCGACGATCATCACTGGGCACGTGCCTGGGAAGTAATGGGACTGGTCTGGGGCGTAGGGACCGGAGAAGGACAGCAGGAAGGGCTGGAGATACTCAAGATGGAACCCGCGCAGCGCAGCCAGAGACAGCAGGATGATCTGCTCGATTATTTTCTGGGGCGCGGGCATCTGGTCAATGGCGGCCAGTTCAAAGAACTCAAGCTGAATGAACTCGCCCGCAAACTGGGTGAACTGAGAAAAGAATATCCTGCTGTCTCCCGGGCACCGGCGGTGCGGGAAATGCTAATACCGCAACTGGCGTATGTGCATCTAAGAGGTTCTTTTCAGTCTCCCGGAATTCCGGTCGAGCCGGCCACTCCCGCTTTTTTACCTGCAATGGAGCAGCAGAAACAAAACCGCCTGGACCTGGCGCGGTGGCTGGTCTCGAACGACAACCCTCTGACAGCGCGGGTCACCGTCAATCGGATCTGGCAGGAATACTTCGGGCAGGGCATCGTGGTTTCATCAGATGATTTTGGCACCCAAGGCGATTCCCCTTCGCATCCACAGTTACTGGACTGGCTGGCGTATCGATTCCGCAGTCAGGGCTGGGATGTCAAAGACCTGCATCGCCTGATTGTCACTTCCGCCACGTATCGACAGTCATCTCGCATACGGGCAGATATCCAGCAGCGGGATCCGGCGAATCGTCTGCTCAGTCACCAGGTCAGCCTGCGACTACCGGCGGAAACTGTCCGCGATCAGGCGCTGGCAGTAAGTGGATTACTGTCTGAAAAGCAGGGCGGCCCCTGTGTAAGGCCCCCTCAACCCGACAGCGTGGTGATGGAGGCTTTCGGATACAACACCTGGGAAGTCAGTACAGGGGAAGATCGTTATCGACGTGGACTCTATACATTGACCTTAAGAACCTCTCCCTATGCCCAGGCGGTAATCTTTGATGCGCCCAATCCCAGTCAGAGCTGCAGTCGTCGCGATCGGTCGAATACGCCTTTGCAGGCTTTGACGCTGTTGAATGATCCGGTGTATTTCGAAGCGGCCCGACAACTGGCGAAACGGATCTTGAGCGAGGAGCAGGGAGATCTTGAGGAACGGCTGCGTTATGCCTTCCGACTCTGCCTGTCACGTGAGCCACTGGAACCGGAAGTGAAACGACTGAAGTTGCTGTACCAGCAGGAACGGAATCAGTCGGAAGCATCTGAAGGAAAGATTTCGAAGGAAGAGGCAGCGTGGACGGTCGTGGCGAGTGTGTTGCTGAATCTGCATGAATTTATTACACGGGACTGATTACGATGTGGGAACCAGACCAGTATCTCCATTTGAAACGACGTCATTTTTTACAGTCCCCTGCCTGTGGCCTGGGTTCGATTGCGCTGCAGCAGTTGCTGGCGGAAGAGTCGGTAGCAGAAACTGCGATGGCGAACGCCGTCAATCCTCTCGCTGTCAAATCGCCTCACTTCAAACCCAGAGCGAAAAACGTAATCTTCATTTTCATGTCGGGGGGACCCAGCCAGATGGATCTGTTCGACCCTAAGCCGGAACTGCAGAAACTGCACGGGCAGCCGGTCCCGGAATCGTTTCTGAAAGGCATCAATGATGCGTTAATTAAAACGACGGCTCAGGTCATGGCGTCTCCCCGGACCTTTAAAAAATATGGAGAAGCCGGGATAGAGTTTTCCGATCTGCTGCCTCACCTGGGTGGTTGTGCGGACGATTTGTGTATGATTCGCACGGTGCACACGGACGTCAGCAACCATCATCCGGCCCAGATGTTGATGAACAGTGGATCGACGATGTTTGACCGTCCCAGTATGGGGTCATGGGTGACCTACGGGTTGGGGAGCGAATCGAAGAATCTGCCGGGATATGTGGTGCTGCTTTCGAATTCGGGAAAAGGCGTGGATGGTGGTTCATCCCTGTGGACGAACGGAATTCTGCCATCGACGTATCGCGGGGTGACATTTCGCAGCCGGGGAGAGGCAATTCTGTACCTGTCCAATCCGGACGGGATTTCGCAGAGCACGCAGCGGAACCGGCTGGATGCGATACGCGATCTGAATGGACTGCGGTTTGATCAGAACGGCGATCCGGAAATTGCCTCGCGGATCGCCTCCTATGAACTGGCTTACCGCATGCAGACCTCTGCGCCGGAACTGCTGGATTTCAAGGACGAGTCCAAAGCGACGCTCGACATGTATGGGATTAATAACGAAACCACCAACTGGTTTGGCAGCAATGCCCTGTTGGCGCGAAGGATGGTTGAGCGCGGCGTGCGGTTCGTGCAACTCTATCATTCCACCTGGGACGATCATTCGAACTTGAATGAGAATCTGAAAACCAACTGTGGTATGACCGATCAACCCAGTGCCGCGTTGATTCAAGATCTCAAACAGCGTGGCATGCTGGATGACACCCTGGTGATCTGGGGAGGTGAATTCGGTCGTACGCCGATGACCGAAGTTCGCCGCGGTTCCAATCCGGGTAAAGAAGGTCGCGATCATCATCCCTTCAGTTTCACAATGCTGATGGCGGGAGGAGGGATGAAGTCAGGCACGATTATCGGCAAAACCGATGAACTGGGATTTCATCCCGTGGAAGACGAAGTCCACATCCATAATCTGCACGCGACTATTTTACATCAACTGGGCTTTGACCACACAAAGCTGGTCGTCAAGCACAAAGGTCTCGATTATCGTTTGACGGGCGTCGAAGGAAAAGTGCTGGAGAATCTGATCGCCTGATACGCGTTTGTCTGGAGAGAACAGTTTCGTCCACACTTTTATGAATGCTTTCCTTTAAAGGAAAAGATCATGCGACAGATTTCTTCATGGATCAGAATTGTCCGTTTCAATCCGGTTTTCTGCTTCTCTTTGATGTTGCTGATCATGTTCAGTTTTGATCGTCCGGCACTCGCGAACCGCAGTGACCAACTGCAGTTGATCATCAAGAAACTGCGCGAGAACGAGGCATTATACGACAGCATTGAAGTGCATTGGCGTGAAGACTACCGCAAGAAGTATTATTCAGAAGTGGAGAAAGCGGGCGTTCCACAGTCATCAGATATTGTGGGACACTGGGTCCGTCAAAAGGAAATGTTCTATCTGAACTATGAGGGCAAACGCACAGGGCCGCCTGCCGATGCACGGCAGACAGGAATTCATATCAAAAAGGGATATGATGGAGATGTTACCCGTCTACTGGAACTGCGACACAACTATGTGGGAAATATTATTCAAGGTCCTGTGTATGACTTCCGGGGATTCCAACCGCATACGATCCCTCTGCGGTGGGCTCGGACTGCGGTGCCGTTATCTGTCTTTCTGAGTGGTCGGGAGTCCATTCTTGAAGATCCGCGTGGAACTAAAGGAGATATTGTTTCAAATCTGTTTCCGACGGCTTCCTATGTGGGAGAAGAAACTCTGAATGGTCTTCGATGTTACAAAATCAGTCTGAGTCATGTCAGAAATAAAGGAACTTCAGCAGAGAGAATCAGTGGCAGACGAGACTTCTGGCTGGCTGCTGACAGAAACTATCTTCCGGTAAAGACGGAAAGTTATAACTATTATTACTCGAAAGTCATCTCCATCGAGAGTGCCGTGCTCGAAAATCTGCAGGAGATTCAACCTGGTATCTGGTTTCCGTTTACCAGTTCGATTACCGTGATGGATGGGATTACATTGCGTAAAAAAAACAGGCCCGTTGTCTCCTGGAAGCGAGAATACACTGTGACTAAGGTCGCATTGAATCCTGAGTATGCTGTGGATCTATTCCGAAATATTGAGTTTCCGGAAGACGCGCCTGTCTATAAAGTTGAGGATGGCAAGATCGTGAAGTGAGCAGAATAAGTTGTCAGGTTTAACACTGTTTAAAACTGGTGGCTTAAATAGCTCAGGTAAAATAAATATCTTCAGGTTATTGCGGTACCGAAGTCTGAGGGGTATGATGGTTATAGGATGTTTAGTGTTGGTGGACTGCACAAAATAGTTAGATTATCCAGGTGTCTGGATGTCTGTAAATCAGGCCGCCGTCTTCCAACTGGAAATACGTTCTTACTCTTTCAGATTATCGTAGATCAATCTACTCAGGAGATCCTGTCATGCAGCGTTGTTTGATTCTCGCAGTTACATTGGCCGTATCTCATTTTTCCTGCATTGCTTATTCCCAGCAGGGTAGAGCTGCAAACCTGCCTGAATCGCGTCAGCAATGGCGAATGATTTATGTGGGGGGGGCGAACATTGGATATGTTCACAATGCGGTTGAAACAGTCAGCCGTGACGGGAAACAGGTGGTCGTGAATACGCAGACTTCAGTCGTCGATGCCACACTGTCGCGGCGCCCCAGGAATCAAGTGGTTCGCTCCGAATCTCAATCCAAGATTACAATTCAGACAGAGGAAACGGTAGATGGTGATGTACTGGCCTATCGATATCAGGTTCAGCATCCGCCATTACTCAAGACTGACAAGCGGGGTCGTGTGGTCGATGGTCAATTGCGGATTCAGTCAGACACGAATGGCCGGGTAGCGGATCTCACCAGAGATTTTCCAATTGATGTCAAAGGACCGGCCTATGCGGATCGGATGTTGTTACAGAATCCGTTGAAAGCAAATGAATCCAGGGTCATTACCACTTTTGATCCCCGGTCGGCTCAAGCGGATACGATCCGTTTTGAAGCGCGCGACTTTGAAAATGTGCTGCTGCAGGATGGTACGGAGAAACGTCTGCTGCATGTGGTCGTTTCACACAGCACCGCCCCCAATCAGTTGTTCCATGAATTCCTTGATGAAGCGGGGCATTCCTGGAAAACAACGGTACCCTCGCAGGACATGGTCGTTTATACCACTTCCAGAGTCTCTGCAATCAAGCTGTTCGGCGATGCCAGAAATCCATAAACAACGTGCTTTCAACGAGTCTACTGCTGGCTGAATGTCTGATCTCGCAGACTGGTATCGCCGCTGTCGTCACGCACGCTGTTGAGACCACCGGTCAGCATGAAGCCATCGATTTTGGCCTGGGCTGCTGCCAGTTGAGACTGGGCATTCACAAATTGCAGGTTGGTATCAAAATAAGTTTTCCGGGCAATCAGGATCTGCACAAAACCGACTTCACCCGCTTTATAGGCCTGATTTGCCAGGTCCATGGACTCGAGGGCACTGGGTAGGATGTCGTTTGAGTATACGTCAATGGCGGCAGTGGCGGTATCAAACTCTTTGGAAACAACGGCCAGGCGTGCCTCAATATCGTTTTTAATTCGCTGGACTTCCATCTGGGCCCTGCAGATTTCCGCCTGAGCAGCATCGATGTTCCCGTAGTTTTTATTACTTACAGGGATGGGAACACCGACCTGAAGATTCACCATTCCCGAGTTGGTTCCATAGTCCATTCCCGCTCCCAGTTGGGCGGTGATGTTGGGAATGGCCTGCACCTCCTGACGTTCCAGGGCGGCATAGGCACGGGAAATTCGATCATGTGCTGCGCTGTATTCAGGGCTGGAGGCAACCATGCTTGTCGCTAGTTCGTCCCAGT
This sequence comes from Gimesia maris, assembly GCF_008298035.1. Classification (NCBI taxonomy): domain Bacteria; kingdom Pseudomonadati; phylum Planctomycetota; class Planctomycetia; order Planctomycetales; family Planctomycetaceae; genus Gimesia; species Gimesia maris. The sequence goes on along the minus strand of NZ_CP042910.1, from coordinate 5,318,436 downwards.
TTCGCGTACCTGTGTCTGAGGGAAGGGTTCCCTGCAGTGTGGTATATTCCATCTCCGGAATTCCTGAAATCGCGGCAATCTCTCTCCAGACAGCGGCCAGCTTAGCTTTGGTCTGACGTTGGGTCAGCTTGACTTCGCTGTAGAGAATCTTTGACTGTAGCACATCGACGCGGGTCCCTTCGCCGGCTTCCAGACGCTGTTGTGCAAAATCGGCACCTTTTTCTGCTACCTGCAAGAATTCGGAAATCAGATCGAGTTGTTTTTGCATCGCCAGAACCTGGTAAAACCGAATTTGAATATCGGTACGGACCCGGAAACGCTGGGCTTCCAGTTCCTGCAACTGAGCAGACAGCGTCGCGTTCAAGACGCGGTTATTCAGTTCGAGTTTGTTGGCAGTGACGAATTCCCGTTCGATAAACGCCATGTGCTGATCCGTTCCACGATCGGCCAGCTGTTGTCCCTGATATCCTACCATCGGGTTCGGACGCGTGGTGACCTGAGTGCGGTATCCGGCTGCTTTCTGGGTGGAGGCTGCCAGTTCCTGAATCGCGGGGTTATTTGCCAGCGCGATGGATTCCAGTTCCTGCAACGTCATGCCGCTACCCAGGGCAGACTGCTCATTCACAGCCGCCGCCTGAATCGGTTCCAGAGGTACCGGATCGAACTGCTCTTCAGCATTGACGAGTTTCAGTGACTCCGTTTTCTCGAAGTCACTGGCAGCGGTGTCATGACTGACGGTTGAAATCGAATTTTGTTCCGCACTTTTTTCAGATTGATTGCTCTCAGTAGTGCTTACGGGAGGGGGCTTGATTTCAGTCTCGTTTTGCGTGAGGGAAGGATTCATCGAACAGCCTGTTACCAGCAGGGAACCTGTAACAAAAGCCAGTCCTAAGTTCTTAACCTGTAATCTGTGACCCTCTTTTTTTGACCTTAACATAATTGACTTCAACACCTGTAAGCAGTTCAGAATTGATGAATCGGCTGATTCTTCGAAATCTGTCGATACAACTGTTTTGTTCGGTTATATCGATCAATCGACCTGAGTGATTCCTGTCAAATCGGTCTCCCGTTGACATCAGCTCCTGTAGTAACCGGTAGAACCCGTACAGATTACTTCTTGTAGCCTGTCAAACAGGGTGAAATACGATCAAGGTGGCAGTGACTGCATTGACTTAATTCAAGATCGTCGCCGTCCCTATCGTCGTCTTTGCAATTTCATGCTGAGACTGGTTGATCCGGGACTCCGTCCATCTTCGGTTTAGACTGTCACCGGTGTTACTGTCGCGGCTCCAGGACCATTTGGACCGGGTATAACAGGGTGACTGAGACTCTCGTTAAAGGGGAGACGCTCTACATTTACTCTTCAGACTTCGCCAGTGACCAGATAACGTGCGTTACCTGGTCACGTTTGGTGATTGAATTGATAAATCAGTGATTCAGAGGTGCAATTTGGGGGAAACAGACGCCCCTTCTCTCAGTATTGGGGCTGTGTAAATGGTCATTGGGTATTTTTCCCCATTGCTTATCTTGTCGTTATTACTACAAACGACGCCATTACCCGGATCCTGATCGATCGTGAATATGCTTCAAACATCGTTTCCAGGCTGCTCCGGACAAAAAACAAAGAATGAAACGATCGGATGTATTAACAACAATGTCAATTTAGTGCGAATCGATCATCTATCCCGAAACAAGTATTCAAATCCATCAATCAACCTGAAGGATGATATTGATACAGGAGTCGTGCCTTTGCTTTCACATCTTGAATTATTAAAAGTTCGCGCTGCGGCTTTTCTTCGCCATTCTGATGACACAGACGGGATTCAGAAAGAAGAAATGATAGACAGCCTGACCGCTACTAATTTTAACCATCTCATTGAAGACATCACAAATTATATTCCAGACCTCAAGGGATCATTACCAGACAAGATTCGGTCTGAGAATTTACAGGACCCTCCGGTTACCTGCTCTCAATTAGAAAAAAATATTCAAGATGTGATTCAAATACTGGAACAAATTGAATGTGATTAATGAGAGGTTCTCAAAAAAATAAAGGAAGAAAGGAGAACTGAGGGCAGTCCCTGTGGGAATGGGGCCAATTGAACGGTTCACTGTTTTCAGGACTGCTCGTTCCAGCAGCCTGCATTGTGTCATCTCGATGCAAGCTATAATCGGGGAGAAGCCTGATTGTCGTTCGTGAAATTCGCATCGCGTGACTTGTGCCGTTCTGTATGATGGGCGGGTTGTTGTTCAGCCTGGGGCAGGTGGTGCTGGTCTATTAATTCCGAGGATGATTCACTTTATGTCAGCTTTCCCAATATCGGTGTTAACCGCGGCTAAGGCCGTGCGGCTGATTTTCTAAGGTGATTCGTCTGTCGGTATGACTAATTAGTCGAAGGGGCTTAGCCGCGGTTGTCCCACAACTGTAACCACGATTCGAATAAAAAAACGTTATGGTTAAATGTGAATCGCGCCAGTTCCTCTTATTGAATGGTCCTGTACTGAATGGAAAGACTTGATGAAAATGAAACCTTGCTTTGTCTCTTTGGGGGTGACGAAAAAAATGTTGTGCCAATGTGTGGATTTTCTCCAGGGGCTTGGGCAGGTCAAGAGCTGATGCTGCAAAATTTGTGGCGATATGGGCTGACCGGTGCCGACATGGGGGCGATGCTGGGGCGTTCCGTGTCGACAGGAGCGCGATGTGCTGGCGATCCACAGAGAATGTATGAGCAGCCTTTGGCCAAAATGGTTCAGAAACAGGAGACTTTTATAGTACAGGTTTTGTCAGTGGTTCGCGGTGATCAGCTGCAAAAATACTGGACCACGCGCGCGACACACTTATAAGCGGGGATGATGTTAAACGGCGGGCAGGCGTCAAGGGGAATTTTTTCAGTCAGAGGAAATTGATTCACTGGTGTATTTCAGGCAAGCGACTGTTGCGCCTGCTCCTGGATGTCGAGGCCCACGCGCTGACTCCAGGCTCTGATGAGATTTCTGGTGATCGGGCCGACTTCGCCGGTTCCGACAGTGATGCCATTAAATTTTGTAGCGGGCATGATGCAGTAAGGAGTGCTGGTGAAAAATGCTTCGTCGGCAGTGGTGACATCGTAGGGGAGCAGCTGGCATTCCTCGATGGGAATTTGAAGTTGATCTGCCAGTTGGAAGATGGTCTGGCGGCTGATGCCATTCAGGCAGTTGATGGTACTGGGCGTTTTAATACAGCCTTTGGTCACGAGGAAAAAGTTGCCGCCTTTGTTTTCGGAGAGGAAGCCGTCGGTATCGAGAATCAGACTTTGTGCCATCGGGTCGACCAGTTTGACTTCGGATTCGGCCATGGTGTAGATGAAGCGGCTGCGGTTTTTGATCCGGGAATCCAGCGATTGAGCCGGTTGCACGCGGGTGAAGGGAGTAACGGCATGACAGCCTGTTCGATAGAATTCAGCCCAGTAAGAAAGGTCGAGAGGCAGCGTGACGATCATGACGGTGGGTTTGGATTCCGGCGGCTTCTGTCCACTGGAGGGAACCCATTGACCGGGAGTAATGTTATGAATGATCCAGGCATCGGTGTTGGCAGGATAGTGTGGTCTGTTTTTCTCCCAGACTTCGAGGGTGAGCTGCTCCATTTCGTCCAGCGTCATTCCGGCGTCGAAGCGGGCTGCTTTGAGACTGACGTAGAGACGTTCCAGATGATCCCGCAGGCGAAAAGGCTGGTGGGCGAAGGTACGCGTGGATTCGGTGACGGTCATGCCGAGGCTGATCGCGCCATCAAAGATCGAAATTTTCGCTTCAGCAGCGGGAACATATTCACCATTGAGATAGACCAGATTCTGCGTCATGTCGGCTCCAGTTCAGGGTTGATTCCGTTTCAACTCGTATCGCGAAAAGCAGGAAGATTCGTATGATTTCATCTTACCGTTTTCATGACGCAAAATCAGGCAGGCGGTACCTGGTTTCTGGTTTAAAAGTTTGATTCCTTTATCGGGCCCGAGAACACTGATGGCAGAGGCGAGACTGTCTGCTGTCATGCCATTGGGGGCGATGACAGTAACGCGACTCTGGTCTGTGAGCCCGAGTCCCGTATGAGGATTGACAATATGAGAGTAGCGTTTTCCATCAATGACGACATGCTGCAGCGCGTCACCCGAGGTGGCGACGGCCATGTTGTGCAGATACAGGAAGCGGTCGATTTTTGCCTGCGGCGCGTCCGAGGAAGAAATGCCGATTTTCCAGCCACAACTGTCCGGCGGAGAGTCTCCGAGTACGAGGTCGCCGCTGGCGTCGATCATGGCTCGCTTGATGCCGTGCGCTTTCAAAACCTGCAGGGCGACATCGGCGGCATAACCTTTGGCGATGCCTCCGAGATCGAGTCGCATGTCGTCCTTCAGCAGTTCAACGGTTCGATTCTGTTCCGACAGTTTCAGGAACTGGTAACCGACTTTGGCTCGGGCCTCTGCCAGACGGGTGGAGCCCGGCATTTTGTTTTGTCTGCGAGCCCTGCGCCAGAGACGGACCACGGGACTGATGGTAACGTCAAATGCTCCTTCTGTTTCCAGTGAGAGTGCTTGACTTCTTTTCAGTACTGCAAACAGGGGAGGACTCACCGGGGTCGGCTTTCCCGGGCCGGATAACCGACATAACTTATTTAACTCACTTTCCGGATCATAATCACTGAGTAGTTTGTTAAGTTCCTTTACACGTTGGAAAGCATTTTGAGCAGCATTGTTTGCGATTGGTTTGTCGGTAGCATATAATACGATTCTCCATTGCACTCCCATATGTACTTCCTGAAATTCATACCGACTCAGAATTTCGCTATCCGTGCACTGTTGATTGCCTGACAATGTGGAGAGCAGCAGGCATGTCTGAAAAATGTATGACATTATCAATCCCGATTCAAAGTCCGATTGCAGCTTACCGATACGGAGTAAACTAATATGCTTAGCGTATGTCGTCACAGTCTCTTAATGCAAGGCAAATTCACTTTCCTTGCCGCGATCCTGTTTTCTGTCTCGATGGCTTCCGCACAGGAAGCAAAAACAGAAAAAGAGATGAAACCTTATACGGAAAAAATTCTGAATACCGATGTCACTTTTGACATGGTTCCGATCCCCGGTGGTGAGTTTCTGATGGGGAGTCCTGACAGTGAAAAAAATCGTGAAGATGATGAAGGTCCCCAGGTCAAAGTCAAAATCGAACCGTTCTGGATGGGCAAGCACGAAGTCACCTGGAACGAATACGATATCTGGAGTTTCAACCTTGATATCCAGCGGCGCAAACTGATGCGTGGCAAGTATGATGAAAAAGAAAAAGCAGCCGACGCGGTCACTCGTCCCACCAAGCCATACACTGACATGACATTTGATATGGGACACGATGGTTATCCTGCGATCTGCATGACTCAGCTGGCAGCGAAAACCTACTGCAAATGGTTAAGTGAAAAGACGGGGCACTACTATCGCCTGCCAACCGAGGCGGAATGGGAATATGCCTGTCGTGCCGGTACCAAAACTGCGTATTCGTTTGGTGATAATGCAGCGAATCTGGATGACTATGCCTGGCATTATGCCAACTGTAATGACACCTATCAGAAAGTCGGACAGAAAAAACCGAATCCCTGGGGCCTGTATGACATTCACGGCAACGTTTCGGAGTGGGTCCTCGATCAATACATTCCCGATGCTTATAAAAAATGGAGCGGAAAGGGGACGTTGAATTTTCCGGTCAATGTTCCAACAACTCTCTATCCTCGCGTCGCCCGTGGCGGATCGTGGGATGACGAACCGGAATCACTTCGCAGTGCAAACCGGATTGCCTCCAGTTCCGACTGGAAAATTCAGGATCCACAGATCCCGCAGAGTATCTGGTATCATACCGATGCCATTATGGTCGGGTTTCGGGTGGTTCGGCCTCTGAAAGTGCCCACTGCTGAAGAACGAAAAAAGTACGGTCTTGATCCTGTGATACCGGCTGATGAAGGCCGCTGATCGACACTTTGTTACTTGAAAATTATTGTGAAACAGCTGCATTTGCCGGAATTCCATCAACGGTTGTTCCGGCAAATGCATAAGTGTATTAGAAATATTTCTATCTTACCAAATCATCCTGCAGATTAGGGAAAGGCCTCTGATGACTCAATCTAACAATCAATCTACTTCCAGGCGCGACTTCTTGAAAGTAACAACAGCCACTGCGGTGGGTACAGGGATCCTTTCCACATTGGGTTCAACTGCTCATGTTCACGCGAGTGGTGATGATACTATTAAAGTCGGTCTGGTTGGCTGTGGCGGTCGAGGTACCGGCGCTGCTTCCCAGGCGTTGTCTACGAAAGGGAACGTCAAGCTGGAAGCAATGGCGGATGCTTTCAAAGACCGCATGGACAGCAGCTTGAACAATCTGCAGAAACAGTTTTCCGGTCGCCCTGAACGTGTTGATGTAGCTGAAGACAAAATGTTTGTCGGATTCGATGCCTATCAGAAACTTCTGGATAGTGGCGTCGATGTTGTCATTCTGGCCACTCCTCCCGGTTTCCGTCCGATTCATTTTGAAGCAGCCGTCAATAAAGGTGTCCACATCTTTATGGAAAAACCGGTTGCTAGTGACGTTACCGGTGTGAAGAAAGTTCTGGAAGCAGCCAAAAAAGCCAAAGAGAAAAATCTGGCTGTTGGCGTGGGCCTGCAGCGTCATCACCAGGCTCCTTACATCGAAACCATTCAACGTTTGAAAGATGGTGCGATTGGCGATATCACTTCCATGCGTTGCTACTGGAACAGTGGTGGAGTCTGGGAACCACGTCTGGCCCGGGAAGATGCTAAATCAGAAATGGAATACCAGATGCGAAACTGGTATTACTATAACTGGCTGTGTGGAGACCACATCAACGAGCAGCACATCCACAATATCGATGTTTGCAACTGGTTGAAAGATGATTTCCCCGTTAAAGCCTATGGCATGGGGGGGCGTCAGGTTCGAACCGACAAAAAGTACGGTGAGATCTACGATCACTTCGCCGTTGAGTTTGTCTATGCCGACGACACCCGGATGTACAGTCAGTGTCGACACATCCGTAACTGCTGGAACAGCGTGACAGAGCATGCCCAGGGAACCAAGGGATCCTGCGACATCAGCGGTGCCAAGTATGAAACCACGGGTGGCTATAAATGGAAATACCGTGGAAAGAAAGCCAATCCTTACCAGGTTGAGCACGATGATCTGTTCGCAGCCATCTACAATGGCACGCCTTACAATGAAGCAGAGTATGGTGCGAAATCCACGATGACTTCCATTCTGGGACGCCTGGCCACTTACAGTGGAAAGCCAGTCACCTGGGATGAAGCCATGGCTTCTGAAGTCAGCCTGATGCCAAAAGAATTCTCGTGGGAAGGTACTCCTGTTACAGTTCCCGATGAAAATGGATTCTATCCGATTCCAACTCCTGGCGTCTCAAACGTTCTGTAAAACGTTAGTAGAACTATTTCTCAGCCGCCCCGTTTCTTTAAAGCGGGGCGGCTTTTTTTCTTGATTAAAACAGGGTATTCTGGCTTCTCGATTTTGTTTAAGAACGCGCCAGTCAAATTTCCGATCACTTTCCTGATTTGTTATGACTCTTTCATTTCAGATTTCAAATCTCACACCAGAAGACCACCCGCGGACGTTGGAAGTCTGGGAAGCATCCGTGCGTGCAACGCATGACTTTCTGGATGAAGAGACGATCCGATCGTTGAAGCCCCTGGTGCAGGATGCCTGTTTAAGCAGCATGCCGGTGTATTGCATTCGTGACAAGTCCCAAACTGTGATTGGATTTATCGGTATCGATGCGCCCAAAATCGAAGCACTATTCATCGATCCTGACTGGCGAGGAAAAGGGATCGGGCGTCAGCTGGTTGAATATGCCATCAATGAACTGGAAGTTGAACTGGTAGACGTGAACGAGCAGAACGAGCAGGCATTAGGTTTTTATCAACATCTGGGATTCGTAGTGGCTCATCGCTCTGATGTGGATGGCTTTGGCAAACCCTTCCCCTTATTACATCTGAAGCTCGCGGAATAAATGATTCCGATTTTGTATTATTGGCTGATATTCTGCGGGAGATCTGGTATCGTAAAATAATATCATTTACCCGCCAGGAGAAACCACCATGCCTGCTTTCGCTTCACGATTTCAGTTCGTTTGTCTTCTCATAATACTTCTGAGTTGGTTGCCGCCCGTTTCTGCGGAACCACCTGTGAATATCGGTGATCGGCGAGAACTGTTTCTCGAACGTGGTTTGATTGATCAGATCACAGGTGATGCAGATCTGCGTCTGCAGAAACCAGTAGCTCGCGAAGTGGTTATCAAGTTTGATCAGCCCTGGGAGGGCAGCAGTTCGGGTTATCATACGATAATCCAGGAAGGCGATCTGTATCGGCTGTATTATCGGGGTTCACATATCATCGTTTCGGAAGGAAAACTGAATACCGGCAGTCATAAGCCATATTACTGTTATGCAGAGAGTCAAGACGGCATTCACTGGTCGCGACCGGAACTGGGAATTGTAGAATTCAAAGGATCAAAAAAGAATAACATTATCCTAGAAGGGAAGGGATGTCATAACTTTGCCCCTTTTCTGGATGAGAATCCTGATTGTAAGCCGGAAGGAAAATACAAGGCGCTGGGAGGCTTACAGGGAGAAGGAGGACTGTTTGCCTTTCAGTCAGCGGATGGAATTCACTGGGGACTGATGCAGGAAAAACCGGTCATCACGAAAGGGGCGTTCGATTCACAGAACCTGGCATTCTGGGATTCGGAACAAAAACAGTATCGAACCTATTACCGGGTCTTCACAGGAGGGGTCACGGATTCCAAAACCTGGAAACCGGAAGGAGACCGCGCAATCCAGACGGCGACTTCCCCCGACTTCATCCGATGGGAAAACGTGGCAGATCTGGTCTACGAGGATTCTCCCAGCGAAGAACTTTATACGAATCAGGTAAAGCCATACTTTCGCGCGCCCCATTTCAGAATTGGGTTTCCGGCGCGCTATATCGAACGGGGATGGTCAGAATCGATGCGAGCGCTCCCTGATTATGAACGTCGAAAGATGAGAGCATCGTCAGTCGAACGGTACGGCACAGCGATCAGTGAAGGACTGTTGATGGCCAGTCGGGATGGAGTGCATTTCAAACGCTGGAATGAAGCCTTTCTGAGGCCGGGCATCGAACGTCCGGGGACCTGGCAGTACGGGCATCAGTTTATCGCCGAGAATGTGGTTCAGACAAAATCCGCTTTCGAGGGGGCACCAGATGAACTCTCCCTCTATGCGGCTGAAGATTACTGGCACGGTAAAGGAGGCTCTCTCAGGCGTTATTCCCTCCGACTTGATGGCTTTACTGCCCTGCATGCTTCGATGAAGGGGGGAGAATTGCTGACTGTACCAATTACTTTTACGGGGAAAGAGCTGTCCCTTAATTTTTCCACTTCTGCTGCCGGCAGTCTGTATGTGGAAATTCAGTCGGCAGAAGGAGATTCGATCCCGGGCTTTGCAATTAAAGACTGTGATGAATTATTCGGTGATAGCGTCGATCGCAGGGTGACCTGGAATAAAAAATCCGATGTAAGCAGTCTGGCCGGTAAGCCGGTTCGCCTGCGATTTCGTTTGAAAGATGCCGACCTGTTTTCTTACCAGTTTCAGAATTGAAACAGGCAAGCCCTTTTAATTCACTTGTACTGTCTTCAAATTGGCTGGCCTGAATTTTCCGTCACTCAACAAACGCATTTTATCAATCACGTAAACCAATTGCTTGATATGCCAGAATCACAAAATTATTAACGATCGAAAGAATCTGAATGTCAGAACCAAATAAGCCACCTGAAGTCAAGCCGCGTGACTGGCGGGATCACTGGTATGAAATTATCTTCGAGGCGGATACGAAAGCTGGAAAAGCATTTGATGTCGTTCTGCTGATTGCCATTTTACTGAGCGTATTGGTGATCATGCTGGAAAGCGTCAATTCACTGGACGAGGATTATAATGACCAGTTTCATTATGCTGAATGGTTTTTCACGATTCTCTTCACCATTGAGTATGTGGCGCGCATCATCTGTGCCCGTCGTCCTCTTCGCTATATTTTCAGTTTTTATGGTATCGTCGATCTGCTTTCGATTCTTCCCACATACATCATGAATATTGCACCGGGGGAGACTCAACGTCTGGGAGTCATTCGCGCCCTGCGTCTGTTGCGCGCATTCCGGATATTTAAACTGGCGCATATGCTTTCGGAAGCGTCTGAACTGCGACGTGCCATCTGGGCCAGCCGTTCCAAGATCGCGGTCTTTCTGGCAACGGTCGTGATCGCTGTCGTGATTGAAGGGGCGACGTTACATCTGATCGAAGAGGACAAGAATAGTGGCTTTGATTCGATACCAGAAAGTATGTACTGGGCGATTGTGACAATGACCACGGTTGGTTATGGGGATATTGCACCAGTGACCCCGCTGGGAAAATTTCTGGCCGCGATCATTATGATACTGGGATATAGTCTGATCATCGTGCCCACGGGGATTGTTTCTGCCGAGTTAGCACATGGGGGAAGAGGCTCAGAGCGAATAAAAATAACCACTCAGGTCTGTCCGGAATGTATGCGGGAAGGCCATGATTCCAATGCCACGTTCTGTAAATTCTGTGGAGCCCGACTCTGACTGAATCACCCTGCCGATACTGTTGGAGTTTCTTCCTGTTTTTTAAACAGCTTGGGAGGATGTGCTGACCAGACTGCTGCTGCAGAGATCAATGGAATGGTCATGAATAAGTAAAGCACCGGGTCATAGGAGCCGAAGTAGTCAATCGACATGGCAACGGGCAGCGGGCCTAATGCAGAAGCCAGAATCATCATCGACCAGGCAACACCCCGGACGGCTCCCTGATTCATTCGGCCATAATAGTTGATCCAGACCACGGTAGCCGTACTGCGGAACACGCTGCCTGTTAAGCCGAGCAGAAACGTATAGACGACAACCATCCACAGGGCCGGCATGGTGAGTACAATCAGATTCGCCAGTGACAGACAGATCATCGAGCCACAGAGAATGTAACGGCTGGGAAAACGATCGGTTAACCAGCCGGCAGGAAACATCAACACTGTTGCACAGATGGCCTGAAAGGACATCATGCGAATAGCCCAGTTCATGGGAACACCGTGACTGCCTAACAAGGCGATCTGGTGAAATACAAGACCGGTTCCCACCAGGGCGTGAGTCGTGATGACCGTCAGGAGTTTCCAGAAGGTCGGATCACGTAAAACCTGGCGGACGGTCCAGGATTCGATGGTTGCTGTGATCAGGGGACGTTTCTGTCGTCCGCCGGGTAGCTCTTCTTCAGGTTCCGGTTCTTCTGCGGGATCGATCCCATCGGGGTGCAGTCCCAGGTCTTCCGGACGATTTCTGACAATAAAGATCCCTGGCAGGATCAGGCAGACCGCTACTGTGACTGCATGAAATACCCATCCGGTCTGCCAGCCATAATGGGTGATCAGCCAACTGTTGAGCAGAGGAATTGTCATGACGGAAAAGGCGCTCCCAAACCCCGCTAGTGCGGTGGCTCGTCCCCGTTTTTTCTCGAACCATTCTCCGACCATCCAGACGGAGATCAAAGTGAGGGCACCCTGTCCGAGGCTGCGGACGAGACTGAATCCGACATAAAGTTCCGACAGAGAATGAATTCGCGACATGAAAAAACAGGCGGCAGCGAGGCCCACGGCGATGATAGGCAGAATAATTCTCGCTCCAAAGTGGTCCAGCAGGCGTCCGACAAACGGGAGCAGACAGGCGCTGACAATCGTGGCAAAGCCATAAGCGAGAGAGTATTGTGTTTCCGTTAACCCCAGGGAGATCCGCATTGGATCTTTGAAGACCGCTACGGAGAATGACTGACCGGGAGCCGATAAAAACTGTGCCATGGCTGCGATGCCGAGCATGCTCCAGCCGGGAAAAAATCTGTAGGTGGGGAGAGCCAGTTCGGGGGAGGATGCATTCAGTTCTGCGTCAGCAGTCGACTGCGAGTTCATTACAATTTATTTCTTACCTGAGATATTTGGGGTATCAACCCGGGGCGGGCGACCGGTGGGCTGTGTTCAAATATAACAGATGAGGAAATGAACGCGTAGCGCAGAACGGAAATGCTTTTCACAAAAATCGTATCTTCATCAAATACCCAGCCAGTCATTAAACAGGAAGACAAGTCGACCGCTGAGCAGGGCAATTCGACCCATCACGGTGTACGCAAAACTGGCACCAAATGTGACCATTAAAAACCAGATTCCCAGACGGGAGATGTATTTGACGATGCCTTCATGCTCGATTGAGAAAAAGAAATAAACCATGCAGGACAGTACGCCTACAATGAATATGGTATTTCGTAATGATTTGATCCACAGTAAAGATCCATCGGAGGCAAACACAAGGAAGGGCATGACGGTGCTTTGCAACTGGCCAATAAAGTCCGTTTCCAGATAACTGATCAAGCGGATGCCGGCCGTTGCGCCGATAAAGAATGCCAGTGGCCAGCGGGCAATCCAGCTTCCTTTGGGGGACAGACGCCATAACAGCAGAATGCTTAAGACGAGAGGGATCAGGTAAAGTTCATCCGGCTTTGCGGTGGAATCAATATCAGGAAAAAACGTGATACGTGCCAGACCGGGCAGAAGTTTCGCGTACAGGTTGGTCATGATTTCCGTCCAGAAGGAGACAATCATCGCATAGGCAGCAGAAACTCCGACAAAAACCGATTCCGTAAATTTGTAGATCGGGTTGTCGCCATACAGAAAGGAAAAAATGGCCAGAGTACAGAAGGCGGCAACCCATAATCCCAGCGTGCGTGAAAAACTGAAACGAACATCCGGTTCCCCTTTCTCACTCTCTGTCACCTGTTGATATTTGTTCCAGTGGTAAACCTGTTTCTCTCCTTCGGGCTGAGATGACTGGGCTTCAACGGGAATTTCACGCACATAGACGCGTCCGTTTCCTTTACTGGCCTGGAACAGCAGAAACGCACCACCGGCGACCATCAAGATTGTCCAGATGAGTGTTGATTGTTTCATGGATGCAGTCCCTGTTTTCGTTCCCAGAAATAAATCACATTACCCAATAATATCAGGCTGATGAGCAGAATATGTGCCACCAGTTGAGGTCCCATGCGAACCAGGCCTTCCTTGGCGTCTGGATTAGTTTTCAACTCGGGGTAGGCATTGATAATGGACTGTTCATATTCGGCAGCTCCTTTAATGGCGGCAAGCATGCCTGTCAACTGGTCGGGAATATAAGGCAACATGATCGGCGCCTGGACTCCGGTACAACCAACGACCGTCGGAATATCAAAGGGAGAGGAGCCGTAAAGTACCCATTCCTGTGAACCGGGGTATCCGGCACTCACGTTGCATAGCAGGTCGACCTGCTGAATGTTTTTGAGGTTCTTCGTGAGGGGGATATTATCCAGGTTCGTTCCATGAATGTCAGTAGAGTAGGATTTTTTCAAATCTTCGACAACCAGTTTAATGACGCCTTCATTGCCGGCCCGGAAGCCGAGGTTGACGTATTTTGTTCCGTATTTATCTTTGTAGGTCTCAGGATATTCTTCCTGCAGAATATCGATCGACTTCTGGATCATCGAAATCCCCTGGGGCCAGAGTGTCATAAAATAGATGTTATGTTTTTTGATGGCACAGTGACGTGTGAAAGCAGAAGCCATGGGCTGAAGTTCTCCCTGGCTGGCAGGGTCATAGTCTAATGCCATCACAACATTGGAACCATCGGGCAGTTTATCGACGGCTTCAAAGACCGCCATTACCTGCGGTGAAGGTGTTTCAGGAAACGTGGTGCCCATAATGAGGGGGACGGCAACCGCGATAAACATCAGTAAAAAGATCCAGCGGCGATCCAGGTGTTGTAGAAAGTTCTGCATTGATTACGCCTCCTGATCTGAGCCAAGGTAAGAACGGTCAACGCCTAATAAAACTTTCAGCGAAGTCGAAGCCACCCCAAGTGCAATTCCAATCTTGATGGCACGCATCCCCGGAGTCATAAAGTCTTCCATAATGATTTCCGATAAATTCTGCAGTTTAAAATCACTGTATTTGATGCCACTTTCACCGAGAATAAATTCATCCGGAAACCAGCCAGTCAGCCAGACACTGGCATAAGTGCGTCCCAGTAAAATGATGACGGCAATGATCAGTAGAATCGTGGCTTCCGTATTTTTGGCACGGAAGGCCCGAAAGGCGGCGGAAGAAATATAAAACGCCAGTAAGGCAAACATGGTGGCAGAGAGCGGCGTAAAAATATATTCGAACAACCACCAGAAGGCCCCATCTTCCTGCAGGTAATCTCCCGACCAGGTAAATTCGGGGAAATTGATATTCGGGTGTACGCCGACTTTTGCCAGTCCTACAAAAAGGGTAATGAAGAACGCAATCAGGGTGACTGCCGAATAACCCCAGCCTGGTTGTTGTGCTGAGATCTTCTGCAACTGCATCTTGAGCAGATTGCCTCCACCGAGAATAAAGGCGAACGCTGCAAGGAGATTGAACCACGCCATCGCAATATTACCCCAGTCGACAAACCTGGGGATGAATGCAGTGCCAATCAGAACAAACCCTGTGATAGCGGAAATCAGCAGAGGGATGGTTCGCTTCATGATTTGAAGCCTCCTTTACCGAGGATATTCTGTATGATGTAGTTCGAGGCGGACTGCAGGTAGGTCGGTTCCTCATTGTCGGGAGGGACTCCCCGTGACTGGATTGAAGAAACCGTCATGATGAGGCAGCCTGCAACCAGCAGCAGTCCCCCGACCAGTTTTCCAAAGTCCTGTCCTTTCAGGCTGCCCAACTGCTGAGGTTCCCCTGACAGGTATGCCGAAGCCGCAAAAAATTCTTCTCCAATCAGAGTGAAATCACAGGCGGCAACGAAGAAGGGGAGCTGGGTAGGCATCGCTGTACCTGCGATCTGAATGGCGCCGACTGAGTTACCCGTCTCTGCCAGAATCAATGACTCGGCGTAAAAGGCACCCATGTAAAAACAGGCCGCAGGTTTATCACGGACCATTTTTCCCGTGACACTGGCGACATATCCAAACTGTTCGTCGGTGATGTAGTAAATATCGTCTTCGTTATATTCATCAGGTCTACCGGCTGACAGGTAAGCGGCTTCGACGGTATCGCGGGCTGTAGTCATGACGAGTGAGCGGGAAGTAGGGACTTCCAGTTGGGCGCGATAATCCGCCGTCGTTTCTGCTACCTGTGCAAGGATGGTGATTCCGGCAACCGTCTGAATGTCATTGATATCCTGAATACCGGGGACAAACAGGCAGGATCGCCCCATTTCTGTCGCGCGGCCCACTGCATCGTTAATCGCTTCCAGACCAGCAATTTTTCGGACTTTCAGTTTTTTGCCGCTTCGCGCCAGTCGGATAAAGAAGATCACCGAGCCACAGATCAATACAACAAAGACCGCAAACCAGCTGCGCTGCAGGTTAAACCATTGCAGCGTCGCAACAATCGGTTCTTTGATGACGGCAGGGGGGGATGTCATGCTTTCCTGCCCGACGGCTTCGATACGGTAGAGATAGGGGGTGTCGGGCTCGCAGTTTGAATCACGAAATGTATTGACCCGATAGGTGGGCTCGCCGATATTTTCAAATTTGGCATTCTCTACATCTACTGCTTTACGGGAGATGACATATCGTAAGACCTTGCGCGGTTTAAGATCGGGTTTGTCATCCGGGGAGAGCGTCCAGAACAGATCGATGGCGGTTCCGGCATCTCCGGGTACATCTTCAGCGCGAAAATCTGTTGGAGGGGCAGGTGGTTCCGCTGCGCGCACCCCTGAGAATCCGGAAGCGAAGATCAGCAGCAGTAGTGGTGTTTTCAGGCACACCTTATGATTCCAGTATTGCATGAATGGTTATCCTTCGATGAGTTCCACATTGGCGCGGGGAACAATCACGTTTTCTCCCGAATCCAGAATGACTTCCAGGACGCGTGACAATGACCCGGATTCAAGCGTCCGCAGTTCCGTAGGCATTTCACCGACCTGTCCCAGCAGTCCGAAATAGGGATCGCGAATAATCCGCACAGGGACACCCGATTCCAGTATTCCCGCTGAAATGGTTTGTCTGGATTCTTTTTCTCCAGAAAGTTTTTCATCCAGGGGAATGACTATTTCGGGTCGCAGAACGCCAGCACGGATTTGTGTAGTCCCATTGACGGCGGCGTCTGCTCCTTGCTGTTCTTTCAGCAGGTTGAACGTGCGATCCGCCATCGCGATATCACCGAAACCTTCCGTGATGATCAGGGTCGTACCAATATGCTCTGAACCGGTGACGGCTACACCCAGATCGTAGCCGAGAATTTCTTTCAGGTCTTCATCATCAATTCCTCCTGAAATCATCGCCGCGACCCCAATTTCGATTCCCCGCATCACGGCTTTGCCAGTCATACGAGCACCGCCAATGACGATTTTTCCCCGCATTGATTCGTCAAGCAGTTCTGCTGTCAGGGGCTGCTGCTTATTCTCGCAGGCGAAAGTAATTGTTCCAAAGGCTTCTCCGCCGATGCCAAGAATTCCCTGTAAAAAAGAAACTTCCGATTCGATGACGACTCCCTGATTCGGAATCACTTCTTTCACTGTCCCTGCCTGATAGGCACAAACCTGAATCGGCATCGGAGCGCCCCGTAAAATGACCTGCCCCGTCACATGCGAGATAGATTCTATGGTTCCTGCCGATTTTGCCCTGGTTTCTGATTTGAAAAACCCAAAAATTCCATTGCTGCGTGCCAGTATGTCTCCGATATGAACTTCCTCTCCTTCTGCAACGAGCATGCAATGGGGGACTTCGGAGGGCGCGACTGATATCTGATTGGCGATATTGATCGGAGTGACGTCGCCGGGCATAAATGTCTGTGCCACAATCTGATCTGCGGTAACCTGATCCCCCTCCTGCACCAGTACATCTCCGGGAATGGGGAGGATCCGCCTGCTGGAATGCAGGACGCGCTGACTGATCTGTAACCCGGGGGAATATGCCTTCGCCATAATACTTATATTTCTGTTGGTGGAATCATACTTCAGTAAGAGCCGGTTCAGGATACAGCTGCAGTTCCTCAATCCAGCTGTTTAATTCTGTTAAATGGTCTTTTTCACTGGTGGGAACAGCCAGAGGTCTGCCACGTGCATCCAGAATCAGTCCCACTTTACCGCCTCGTGCTTGAAACTCTTTCCGTTTTCCAGAACCGGCGCCAAAATCGTAACCGCGCAGGGGCTCTACCGTCACTGTTGCCTGTTCGGCTTCATCCAGTGGGAACAGCTTCATCTCACCACAGAGCATCTCACCAGACTCCTCTAGTGAATCACTCCGGATGTGATAGCGAAAGCATGATTTCCCTGCACGATATACGCCACGGGGCGCGATACAGGTTCCCAGGTAAATCAGACAATCGCGTTCGAATACCTGCAGCGCTGCGCGGGGATGGACCTGTGCGAGTACTCCCAGATGAGGCATCATGAATATACTGTCCTTGGCCAGTACGGTCATGCCTTCTGGTTCAAATGCATCAATCATCATCGCAGCGGTCTGATTCATGTTCGGGGCATGAGATAGAACTCCACCCGAAGCGACCAGCAGATTGAGTTTCATGTTATCGACGATCGAGGCACCGCTGGAGTTCTGGCTGAAGGTATCCCCCACTGTTCGCTGTTGTTGAACACCCTTTAATGTGGTCGCGAACTCTTTGTGCTGAATGTATGCCAGGCGTAATGCCTCGCGTGCTACCGCCTGTTCGAAGACCAGCGCTTCCCGGGTTTGCGGAATCGTCGTCGGGCGAATCATTTTATTTTTGATATGGTTACGCAGTTCACGCGGATCCATTTCCAGATGAACCCAGCGTAAAATCATGGGCAGAGTCGCTGAGGCACACACGTTGGAAATCGAATAGCTCATCCCCAGGTTGGCACTCACCGTGCGGTTAAAAGTTCCATCAAAAACACTGAAGACGTCGGTCGTGGCACCGCCAATATCGACTCCCAGGGCATTGATATTCTGTTGCTCGGCAATCGTCTGCAGGATGTTTCCGACCGCGCCGGGGGTGGGCATGATCGGGGCGTCGGCCCAGGAAATCAGTTTGTTGTAACCCGGGGCATGCGCCATCACATGCTCCAGGAACAGATCGTGAATGGCGTCTCGTGCCGGGGCCAGATTTTCCTGTTCCAGCACCGGGCGGACATTCGCCACGGTCATCAGCTTTACATCTTCGTCAAATGCGTCCTCAACCAGTTGGGCTGCTTCGTGGTTACCTGCATAGATGATCGGCATTTTGTAGGTGCCGCCAAAACGGGGTTGAGGTTTGGCGGGAGCGATCAGTTCCGCCAGTTCCACGACGTGTTTCTGGGTTCCTCCGTCCGTACCACCTGCCAATAGGATCATATCAGGACGCAGTTCGCGGATGCGCTGGATCTGTTCGTGAGGCAATCGTTTATCGTTAGAGCAGATCATGTCCATGACAATCGCACCCGCTCCCAGAGCGGCGCGCTTGGCGCTGGCGGCAGACATTTCGCGAACCACGCCAGCCACCATCATTTGCAGGCCGCCCCCTGCGCTGGAAGTCGAAATATAAATATCACAACCGGTATCTCCCTGTGCCGGTCGAATGATTTCACCATTGTCGTCGATCAGCTTGCGACCAGCCAGCTCACCGACTTCTGTGACGGCATTGGCAACGCCTACTGTCACATCTGCAGCGGGTTCTTCTACAGTGGTAGGGGCTTCGCCACGAAATGTCTGGCGGTATTCACCATTGATTTTTTCAATCAAAATGGCCTTGGTGGTCGTGCTGCCACAATCGGTCGCCAGGATGACATTGATCTGTTCCGGGTCGAGTTGTTTTGCTGTCGTTGAGTTCATATCTGACTCACCATCCGTGTCAATCTGAGAGCAGTTGAAGTGTCGTTCAGGCGAAATGTCACTTATCAGGAATCATCGTTTTTCAGGACCGGCACTGGAGCATGATCAACAGGATGATTCTGATTTTCCTGCTTCGCATTGCTTAAGAATTCCAATCGCTGGCAGAGCCATTCAATGGAGGCACGCTGCTCCAAAAGGTCAGCAAAGATCTTCTGGGACCTTGGATCTACCAGGATTGAGAGTAAGGGAGTGAAGAAATGGATGGCCTGCGAACCGATGTAGTTTAGAGGTCGGCAAGTTTCCAGAGTGAGGATAGCCAGGGTTACCATATCCCGGCGAATGATTTCCCGGCAGATCCGATCTGCGATCTGCTGTTGCTCGACAGTGGGAGCAAAATCTTCAGGGCGTTCTACCGCAAAAGCGTGCGCGAGCCACTTTTTGATCATGACCATCCTAGCCTGTATCCAGATATACTGAGCGTTTTGGAGCGACACTTACTGAAAGAGAGTCGTCAGTAAGCTTCGAGAGTTAATCGAACGCAATATCGTAATTCTGTTGTGGTTTCAATTGACGCAAGTTATTTCCATCGTTGAACTAAGTCTAACAATAGCAGGATTGGATAAAAATGAAAGTATCCATCTGAAAGAAATAGGGATTCTGAAGAATCCCTGAAAGAACGGTCTTTTGTTTCAGGCAATGTTGAAGAGCGCCCTGGCGTTGGCGGTTGTGATTTCAGCCATTTCTTCAGCTGTTTTCTGATGGAGTTCCGCCAGGCACGCGCAGGTGTATTTCACAAATGCAGGTTCATTTCTTTTGCCGCGCATGGGAACCGGGGCCAGGTAAGGGGAATCTGTTTCCACCAGCAGGCGATCCAGGGGAATCTGTCTGGCGGTCTCACGCAGTTCGTCATTTTTCTTGAAGGTCAGCATGCCTGCAAACGAAATATGCAGACCCAGGTCCAGGCAGGCGGTCGCTGTTTCCGGACTGCCACAGAAGGAATGCATAATCCCTTTGAGTGGTGCGTCACCCGCTTCCTGCTGCAGGAGTTCTACAACATCCGCTTCGGCTTCACGGCAGTGGATGACAAAAGGAAGATCCAGTTTGCGGGAAAGTTGAATGTGTCTGCGGAAGTAATCCTGCTGCAGTTCAATCGGGGCATAATCCCAGTAACGATCCAGGCCCGTCTCGCCAATGCCTACCACTTTATCAGCGGTCGAGAGCGTCTCTATCAGTTCCCAGTCATTGGGTTTCATTTGAGCAACATAGTTGGGCTGAATACCGACCACTGCGTAAACATTCTCAAAGGTCGCCGCCAGTTCAACGGCACGTTGACTGCTTTCCGCGGTAATGCCGATGGACAGGATTGTCTCTACACCAGCGTCGATGGCGTTTTGCACGGTCTCCGGGCGATCGGGGTGAAAGGCTTCTTCGTCCAGGTGGGCGTGGGTATCAAATAACTTCATAAGGAATTACGGATTTCAATTCTGAGATGTTGACAGTTTCTTTTGGGGAGCGACTTTTTTGGCGTCGGTTGCAAAGTTGATCGACTGAAAGCCGGCAGCCAGACAGGTATCATAGGTGTGGATCATTTCGCTCAACGGGACGTCTGCCTGGATATCCAGGATTACCGGGATTTCTGGTGCCAGTTCCGCCAGTTGCATCAATGTCTGTTTCAACTGATCGAACTGAGCATACTCGCGCTCGTTTAATTCTACAATAGTCTGGTTATCCTGCTGTTTGAGTTTTAGCCAGACTTCACCCAGTGGTTGTTCTTGCGGAGTTGATTCGACAGACTCAATACTTCCCGTCGCGAGTTCTGTTGGCAGCAGAAATTCACGAATCTGGTTTGCCGAGGCGCTGATGAAGAAGATCAGCAGCAGAAAGACCACGTCAATCATTGGCGTCATGGTTGCCTGATCCTGGATGTCGGATCGGCTGTTATGATGAGAAGGGATTTTCATGGCAGGGTCAGTTACTCATTCAGGACCAGAAATTTGACGTTGGATATTCCTGCGCGGGCGCAGCTGATTAGTACGGGTTCAACGATTCGATACGGGATGCGGCGGTCGCCTCGGATCCGGATTTCCATTTCCTGTCGTTTGTTTTCGTCCAGCGACAGAAGTTGTGCTTCCAGTTCTTCCAGGCTGATTTCATTGCTGCGCAGGTGCAGTTTTTCATCCAAGGTGATCGTGATAATCATCCGGCGTGGCGCTTCATCCGGTTCAGATTCGTTTTGAGAAGCCTCGGGCAGTTCGACTGCCTCCAGTTTCTCATTCTGAGTCAGGTGAGTGGCGGCCAGAAAGAAGACGATCAACAGAAAGACAATGTCGATCAGGGGGGTGATATTAAATCGAATTCCCGGCTGACGGGGGCGTGTAGGGACTCGCATCTCTGTTAACCTCCGGGAGGTGATGAGGGTCGCGTTCCCTGCTGATCGGCGAGCCGTTGTGCCAGTTCCTCTTCCGGTCGTTTCCGGAGTGGTTTGCCCGGCTGTTTCGCTGGTGCAGGCGTACTGCGTTTGAAGTCAGCAAAAACATGTTCTGCTAATAACGAGGATTGCGCAACGAGTTCATCAATCCTGTTACGGAAAAAAGCAAAACTGGCGAGAGCGGGGACAGTCACACTGAGGCCGAACAGAGTTGTGATGAGCGCTTTGGAAATTCCAGGAGCGAGTTCTGCCACATCCGGATTGGCTTTCGCTGTGAATTCTGAAAAGGCCAGGATCATCCCCCAGACGGTTCCCAGCAGCCCCAGCATGGGAGAGAGTGTGCCGATGACGGACAGGTATTCGATTTTTCGATTCAATCGTGCCGACTGTTGCATGGCGGCGTCTTCCATGGCTTTTTCAACGGCTCCGTAGCCCAGTTGAACCTCAGCCAGTCCGGCAGAGAGGATATAAGACAGAAAGCTGGGGTTAGACTTACAAACGGAATCGGCACTGCGATATTGCTGCTGTGAGATTAAACCATGGACTTCTTCTGCCAGGCCGGGAGGCATCAGCGCGTTACTGCGAATGCTGATGACATGTTCCACGATTAACGCGACCATCGCGATACTTAAAACTGCGATGATGATTCCAATCGTGCCGGCATCATCTACCAGTTGACGGAAGTCGACTTTTGAAATATCTGATCCTGCACCCGATTCCGAATCCTCTGCAGCAAAGCAGAAGGCAGGAGATGCCAGCGGTAGGCAGATGCAGAGGAGACTGGCCCAGAGGAATTTACTCAGCGATTTTCTTCGATCCATCAAATCATTCATTTCCAGAAAAAATTCGTACTGTTCAATTATCTTGTGTCGTCGGTTGCGAACTCGCTTTGGTGATCTGGTCAATCATCTGCAGTGCCATTTGACGTGCAGGTGATTTTGAATATCGTGCCGCTGTTTCCTGATAAAGTCGCAATGCGTTCACAGTCTGGCCCATCGCCAGAATCGAATCGGCGGCTTTCAGACTGGCCTCTGCCGACAGTTGAGGATTTGAATTTTCAGCAAGTGGGATCCAGAGAAAGGAAGCAGCTGCCTGGCCATGTCGTTCCAGCATGGCATACCCGGTTCCCAATAGAAAATGTGGGCCTGCTCTCAGGAGTTCCGGAACCTGATTCAGATTGCGTTCCCAGCGCTGCAGTTCCAGCAGGCTGATATCACCGGCACGCAACCGGAGACGCCAGAGTTGGGTCCGTGCCAACTGCTGGATATTGATTTGTGGACTTGTTGCCAGAGAGCGAAGTGTTGCTTCTGCCTGTGCCTGATAATCTGGAGCCGTTAACAGAATACTGGCCCCGATCAACTGTTTCACTTCATCCTGATCCGTTAACCAGTTTTGTGCTGCATTGCGAGCGGGTGATAAAGTATCTTTGATGCCCCAGTCCAGTGGAATCAGATCGAATGAACGGGCATCAGGCTCATTCTCCACCATGATTTGAAAACGAAGCGCCGCCTTTAAGTTGTCTCCGAGCGCTAAAGCAGCTTTAGTCATCAATGCCAGAATTTCACGCCGAACCCAGAGACGGTTTTCTATATTCAAGGCTTCACTGAAAGATTCGATCGCTTTTTCGTATTCTTCATTTTGAAGCTGTTCCAGTCCCTGCTGGTGCTGTTCAGTTTGGGGGGTATGGACCTTTACGATTTCGGAACTGGGATATGTCTTTACTGTGCCACTGGGCAGCAGCTTCACTTTGATCTCTGATTGGGTGAAATCCAGAATCGTACACGGAAGAGTGGCCTGACCGACATGATGATCCGGGCGAACTTCGATCTTATCCTGGGCGCAGGAACTCGCTGTATTCTGAAATAAGAATACAAGTGCCAGGTTGATCAACAGGAATGCTCGCATGGAATTCTTTCGACTGGGAAATCAGTTATTCTGCAGGAGCTGATGTGGTCGTTTCTGAATTGGCCTGCTCTTTTTTCTGCTCAATCTGATCCTTGGTGAAAAACCAGGAAAAGAGCATTAAGAGAGCGCCTCCTGTAATCGCCATATCTGCCACGTTGAAAATACCGGTTCTCAAGGGGCCAAACCCGATGTTGAGAAAATCGATGACAATGCCATTCAGGAACACACGGTCAATTAAATTACCGATCCCCCCCGCCAGCAATAAAGAGAGAGCGATGAACTGTACCAGAGGCATCTGCCAGCGAAAAACCAGCATTCCCGTCACGAGAATCAGAAAAGCGGCGTTGGCAACGACCAGCAGAAAAAAACGGACTGGTTTTGACAGGCGGCTTCCCACACTGAGGAATGCACCCGTATTTTCTGCATATTCCATCCGGAATGTGTTATTCAAATAAGTCAACGGTGGTTCGTATTTAAGTTTTTCGACGGCGATCTTCTTGGTGTACTGATCACAGCCAACGCAAAATAACAGGCAGGCTATCAACAGTGTATAGCGAGTTGCTTTGGAAACTGACGATGACATTAAACACTGGCTTTCTGAGAGATTGAATTATTATTCTCGTGATCCGCAGGCTGCTACCGCAATTCCTTAGCGGTGTTTGATAAATTTGCGGACATTATAGTATCGATAGCTGCCTTTATTCTGACGAGCCAGTTTATCAAGTGAATTGCCTTCCTTGACCGGAAAACCCTCTCCAAATTCGATACAGTGGATTTTCGCCTTACCACCATTTTGTTCACGAATGTCATTGAGGTCTGCACTGGATAACTGTGGATGCTTTGCATCTGTCAGAAAGAATATGACATCCGGGTTAAAACTTAAAGCTCTTTTTAATGCGGGCAGATGGTCTGTTCCCCCATCAGGTTCGACACTTTGAATAAACTGACGAGCCAGGGTTCGATTGATATCTGTGGCATACAGTAATTCCGCTGACTTTCCCCGATGCTGCATGGCACGCGTGGTGGTATTATAAAAAATGATCTGGAACTGCTGATGGTGATTTAACCCTGCCAGGCTGGAAATCAGTTCTGATCGGGCTTTGCGAATGGGGGCTCCCTGGGGAGCGGCCATGCTGCCAGAACAGTCCAGTACGAATACAAATCGCTTGCCTGAATCAACGGCGTCAAAAAAATTGACATTCCCGGCCCCCATGACGGGAGGAGCCAGCGCTGTGCTGGGGGACATTAACTGGTCAGTGGTCAAATCAGTTGTGGGAGCACTGGGGGCCTGAGTCGGGCCTGCCCCGAGCATTTTCGAATTCAACTCCGGAAGCAGGGGCGCCACGGGGGGCTGTTCCATTACTTCGCTGATCTGTTCCTGAGCTTGTGAAACCTGTGGATTCTCTGGTGATTCCAGAGGTTCCTGATCTGAATCCTCGGGCTGATCGGCATCTGGGGATTGTTTGACATAAATCCCCACACTGCGGAGTTCTCCTTCATCGCCTCCTGTCTGACCGCTGTCGCAGCGATTCAGGCTGGAAATCAGGATCAGCAGGATCAAAGAGTGTATGGCCAGTGAAGCAGCCCAACTGGGGACAACAAGCAGAGGGGAATTCGTCTGCCATCGTGCTGTGCGTTGTTCCATTTCTGTAAATGCTGCTGGCATTAATTTAAATCCATGACTGATATATTCATTCCGTATAAACTAACTTAAGTCTCTATATTGTAGTGGATTATCAATTCTCGAACAGTCGGGATTCTAAAGTAGAGGATTGCATGGAACAGACGGTGCACTGAAAGATGGAAGTCATTGAAGTATTCGTGTTTCTCTTACGTTATTCCTTATTCAACTGTTGAAGGTATTGTTTTGTTATATCAACAGGAAAAACGCCATCTGGTGGCTCATAGGTAAATTCCGTTTCGGGTATGGGGGTATTCAGAGTGACTTTGCTAAAGTTAAGTGTGACCATACTTTGTAAAGAGTCCTGATTTTTTTTCAGGTAGACAATTCGACGGGGGAAAAGCGTATCCTGATCGAGGTAAATTCTAACAGCATCCGGGACATAAGCAGGTAATTCTACAGGGGCTGCAGGATCCCCTCCCTTCCATTGTGTCAGAAATTCGTCTTTCCAGACGCCATTCAAGACTGTTAATGACTTTCCACTGATGGTTCTTTCTGCCACGCTGACAAAATTCATATTTTTCTGAATGGATGCCAGTAATCCCGGAAGCCCTCCCAGGCCCAGTTCTGCCACCAGCATGTTTGATTGTGCTTGTGGATTAATCTCTGCCTGCTGCAGAATCGCCTGTACATCTCTGCGGGTGACACGCGATTCTCCTTTAATCGTGTGTTCTGTCCACAATACCTGGCCATCACAGATTTCGAGCAGGGTTCCCACCGGTTTTTTATCTGAATTCTGACTCTGTACTTGAAACTCGAGACGAAGTTTCAGGTCTTTCCCCTGTTTCAGGTCTTTTGCCTGCAGATAACTTCCAGTGATTATGAAAGGCTTGGGCCCAATCTCAACTTTCTCAGTAATGTGGGTTCGAATTGAACTGTATGAAAGGAGTTTTTCCCTGGCTTTATTAAGCATTGCCGCTGCATAAGCCGGATTTTTTTTCAAATTTTTCTCGGACTCATCAGAAACCGCATTACTGGCTGCTGGTTGGTCCTGCGGATCAGTCTGCGCGAGGAGTCGTTCATTGCTATGGTCGTTATCCTCTTGTCTGCTCAAGCTTTGTGGCAATTGAGCCCAGGAAGAGATCGAGAAAAAATCATTCAGGACTGCGACGAGCAGGAGGCCTGTTGTCAGGGTTAAAATGCGTAACATGTTCTAATTGTTCGGAAAAAATCGAATTTATCAAAGAATCGGACCACATTAGTCCGAAAACAGATGTATGAGGCAATCCATGTGTCTCTAGCTGGTTGAAGTATTTCAACCGGCAGACCGTTTAGCTCAGCGTAAGATCGTTAAAATTTGGGACTGATCGCATTTTAACGTTATTTCGGGCTTGGGGTCGACCTGAAAACTGAGTCTTTTTTGAACCGAACGTCGACCGTTCCAATTTCCCAGGGATCGACGTCTTAGTTTGCGATGGACGGTTCTTCACTTAACAAGTCGCATTATTCGTCGTGGGTATTCGAACAAGGGGTCATGATGAAGTACTACTTCCTGGCTTTAGGAACATTGGTAGTTGTCTGTGTTGGCTGTGCAGCCGACGGACAACAGGTAATTAAAAAAGGGCAGTACCATGCTCCACCAGCTGCGATGATGCAGCGACCGGGGCCAATGGTAGATGGACCGGGGCCTGGCGTATTGCCTATGCTGGCTCCGCCTCCAATGAGTGCCTACGCAGCACGAACCTCACAGGTTCGCTTCGTAGGACCAGCGGGCATGAAAGTGGGCTGGCAAGTCGCGGAAGGCTATGCCGAAAACCAGATCACAGCTCCGGGACGTTACAACTTCAACCAGGGGGCAACCTACCGGTTAAAGCTGTCACACATTCCGGGACGATCGATTCCTGCTCTGTATCCTTCACTGCAGGTCTATCCGTCACATCCAACGACAGATGCTTACCTGTCTCATAACAGTATTCCTCTGGAAATCACTCCGGAAGATCTGGATCAGGTGGAAAGTAACAACTTTGTCACCAAGGTGATCTATCTGCCGGATGAAAAATTCCAGGAACTGGCGATTGCCGGCGTGGAAACTCTGGTTTCTACCCGTCTTGATCCCGGTGTAGACCCGGTCGCAGAAGCAGATCGTCGTGGAACAATCATGGCTGTGATGCGTATGGGTAACATGGATCTGGAGATGCCAAGCGAAGATGGCGGTAACGAAACCGTATCACAGGTTTCCTATGATGGTGACGCCGGAGCTCACATGGCTCCCATGCCGATCCCCGGGGAAATGATCGGTATCGCATCCGGTGTACCTGTTCCCACAATGATGGGCGGCATGGGTGCTCCTGGGCAGCCAGCTTACAATCCAATCGCTGGAATGGGACCAACTCCTGCCTGGGGTATGCCTATGACAGGGACACCGATCGGACTCCCAGGCCCTCCCCACATTCCATTGGGTGGACCAGCCAGCCTGAAGTCTCACACGATTCGGAATGTATCGAAAACCAATCTGCCAAAACCGGTGGATCACTTCCTGGTGGACGTCAAACAGGATCCGGCACCAAGCCTGCCCAAACCTGTCAAGTATGTTCAATACTCGGAAAGTCATCCGGTACATGCTCCTGGCCAGGTTTCTTACCCAAGAACCATGGCACCAGGACCTGGTTATTAAAAGACTCTGGACCCACGTGACACTCCTGGTAACAAAAACCAGGAGTGTCACCCCTTGTCTTTTCAAGTGTCATCTCTGCTCTCAAATCTCATCTTTTACGGCTAATTCTCTTCTGTCATCCCTCTGGACAACTGATCGTAGAAACTCTTAGTCATGACAAATTCAAAACGACAAAACCGATCAAGCTTATTAACGCTCCTGTTAATGACCCTGATCGTTTTTGTCATGCATGCACCGGCTGCCTGGTCTCAAGAGATGATCGGCGGTCGCCAGTACAATTCAGGGAATCAATTCTATCATCCTCTGAATCAGCGCACTCCACCAGGGGTTGCCGGTCAATGGGCGGCAATGTCCGGCCAGGTTCAACCCGGTTATATTCAACCGATGAAATTCAGCCTGCCTTCCACGGGAACTCTGACTTTTTATGCAGGAGGTCCTGATCAGGCAATTCAAAAAGCATCACCTGCCTCGATTGGTTTTGGTGTCGGTTATGTGTATCGCGTCAAAATCAGTGGGATGCCGGAATTTCCAGGCGTCGAACTGTATCCGACAATTGAGTTGATTGATCGTCTCCATCCGCCTGCCGGGCTGGCAGAGCAGTATCCGGTTCCTGTCAGTTTTACAGCAGAAGATATAGAACTGGTGTTGTCCGGAAGGATGGTGACAAAAGTCGTTTACCTGGAGCGACCACAAACTGCAGTACCTGCCCAGTTTGATCGACAGCCAACGCAAACCATTACCGCACAGAAAAATCTGATTGCCGAAGCAGATCTGCTGGGCCGTCCCATGCTGATTCTCAGAATGGGGGGCCGACTGCCTTCCACTCGTGGTGAAGACCCTGCATTTTTCGGGAACGGGGCACCTGTACTTGAAGTAAATCCACCGACGGTCAAAAACTGATGTTTCGATTAACCAAAGGAAATTCCGTGTTAAAATTGTCGTTTAGAAATCAAAGAGGAGTATCGCAAATGCAGCGTGTCTGCTCTCTGGCGGCGATCATGCTGATGACTGTCAGCAGCGGGTGTTCCAGTTTATCTCCCGTTTCGGTTTCCATGCCCTGGGATAAACCAGCAACGAAACCAGTCGAAAAAACGGCACCGGCAGTTCAACATGCCGACTTTGACAATAGTGAAGGAGCGGTCACGCTGTCAGCACCAGCTCCACAAGTGGCTCCTGTCTCTGCAGTTCAGCAGGTTGCTTACTATCAACCTGCTCCTGTCTGCGAGCGACCTCCCTACTGTGAGTTTTCTCCGGCTGAAGTTCGAGATTTTACACTCCCTGCAGGCAATGATCCTGCGGTGGTGGAAATGTATCCCGACGAATATCTGTTTGATGGCGGCGATCGTGAGAACCCGGTTCATTATGACGATTACAATCGTCTGGGACTGGATACTGAAGACACAATCGTGGAATACCAGACACACAAAGGCAATCACGAAGTCAAAAAGTCAAATCGCGTGGCAGTCTATGCTCCCCGGTTTGCAGCCATTCGTTCCGCCAGTTCGCCACTCTCTGGTACTTCAATAGATACACTGGCAACGACAGAAGATACCGTTCATGGTGTTGGACTGGATGCTCGCACTGTGATCACACAGCACAAACAGCGTGAGCAGCTGGAAGGAATTCGCATGCGTTCCCGTGCCAGCGGAGTCGAAACCGAACAGCAGCAGGGGGCTGTCGGACAAACCGCTTATCTGGGAGCTCACACCAAACTCAACAATCTGTTCCAGGACACCGGAACGGAATCAACCGGACAGTTTGATCAATCTGACGAAGCACGTATTGCGTATCAGATTCAGGCAGCCGCCATCTGGTCTCGCACTCAGTTTCCTGTCATTGCCATCCGTCAGCAGTCCGCACATTCTTCAAAGAGTGCCGTCAAGCCTGAAGAATATGTGGGCATTGAAGACAAACGCAAAACAGAAGGTAACCTGAAACTGGTCAAACTGGCCGACAAGAAAAACGCGGAACCAGGTGATATCATCACCTTTACAATCAAATACGAAAACGTGGGTGACTTCGATGTTGAAGGCATCAAGATTGTTGACAACCTGACACCGCGGCTCGAGTACATTCAGGACAGTGCCACATGCGATCGTAAAGGACGCCTGGTCGTAGAGGATAACCAGGAAGGCAGCCTGATCCTGACCTTTGAAGTGGATGAGACAGTTCCCGGGCACCAGGGGGGTGTGGTCACCTTCAAGGCACGCGTTCGCTAATCTGATATCGAGGATGAAAATTAGTCTATAAAATCAACTTTGTGGATTCCCGCGAATCCTGAGCCCGTTGTGCAGCATGCATGACGGGCTCTTTTTTTTATCTCTTACGATTTTCTGCTGCCTTGAGAAACAGCATCCCTGCCTTCGAAGAGTGTTTAAAAATACTACAGTCTGAGGTGTTTTACTGCAGATTATCTGAAATGATAAAGTGGAAGCGAAACGGGGTTAAATTGAGAGTCGACTATAAAATGATTGTTTTCAGGTACTTATCAGCTTAAGTACTGAATCTGGTGAGTCCACCGATGAGTTTTTTGTATAGGCCTTCTCAGTGGCACATGAATTGCCATTATCAGCTGTGGAATTTGTCAATGAGATGCGAAGTCTCACGCGGAACGCAGTTGTTCTTTTTCTATTTATTATTGCTGGCTTCGTATCCTGTATTCTTTTGAAAAGGATAAAATTCGATGACGGTGCAACAACAGGGATCTATCACTCAGGACCTTTGTGTGTCGCAGGATTTGGTGGTCGGGATGTTCTGGATACATTCAGTGTAAAAGGGATCCGGGATGAATTACTGGAACTTGTCAAAGGACAGCAGTGCGAAACGCTGGCGCTTGACCTGACCGGTGTGAAATTGATTCCCAGTGGAATGTTGGGATTGTTGTCCTCAATTCGGGATCTGGGAATCGAAATTCATCTCTACAATCCCTCTGAAGATATCAGGGAAGTACTTGAGATCACCAGAATGAACCAGTTCATGCAGTTGCATGATGTAGAAATTCCTTATTAAACAATTCCTACAGTTTATGGCTAAAAGCGAAAGCTGATCTTTATCGGCTTTCGCTTTTTTTATGCAGTCTCGGCAGGACTCCTTTTCAAAATTACAACCAGAGAGTAATCTGGATTCCGGTTTAAAATGATTCTATCCTGGGTTTAATCTGGTGGAAAAGATGTCTCGCATTATTTCCGAACGCTGGCAAAAAGTCGAAGATCTGATTGATGAGTTCTGCCAAACCGATCAGGTTCCAGCGATCGCATTACAATTGGCTGTGGGTGATGAATCCCGCAGTTATTTCTCTGGACGTCAGCGAATCTCAGATCAGGCAGATACACTTTCTGATGACGCTGTTTTTCTGGTCGCATCCATAACAAAGCCGATTGTGGTTTCGGGTGTGTTGAAGTTGCTGGAAGAAGGGGCGTTATTACTGGGAGATCGAGTCAAACGATTTATCCCTGAATTTGGTTGTGCCGGAAAACATGGAATTACTTTACGCCATCTGATGACACACACTTCCGGACTACCGGATATGCTTCCCGATAATCAGGAACTACGCGCTGCCAATGCGCCGCTCTCCGAATTTGTGCAACAGATCTGCGAACTCACTCCCGATGAACCACCCGGTAGAATGGTGCAATATCAGAGTACGGGAATCGCAATTCTGGGGGAGGTGATCTTGCGGATTACAGGACAAGCCTGCGCAGACTATTTGCGTCAGACGCTGTTTGAACCTCTGCAGATGAATGACACCTCCCTGGGGCTGACGGAAGAATGGATGCTGGGGGACAATCCACGAGTAACAAGAATCACGGAAATCCGCATTCCGGAAGAGCTGGATGTCGAGGCCCATTGGGACTGGAACAGTTCTTACTGGAGGCGGTTCGGGGCACCGTGGGGAGGTCTGCTGACGACTCCTGCGGATCTGAGTAAGTTTGCCGGAATGCTGAGAGCGGGAGGCCGATTTCAGGATCAGCAGATCCTTTCACCTCATACAATCCGAGAAGCAATACGTGATCAGTTACCATCGATCGCCGGATTATCTGTTGCTGCCAGGCAGGGGAAAGGCTGGGGACTGGGCTGGCAGATCGTATCCGCCT
The DNA here is from genome assembly GCF_008298035.1 of Gimesia maris. Taxonomy (NCBI): domain Bacteria; kingdom Pseudomonadati; phylum Planctomycetota; class Planctomycetia; order Planctomycetales; family Planctomycetaceae; genus Gimesia; species Gimesia maris. The sequence goes on along the minus strand of NZ_CP042910.1, from coordinate 5,286,791 downwards.
CCAACAGCGATTATTATGGTGATTTGCTTTCCCGGTCTGCTTTTGGCCATGGGGGAGCGACCGGGACCGTTTTCTGGGTCGATCCGGAACTGGATGCATCCGCGGTGATTCTGACGACGGAGCCACAGGAACCTCATGGACGATTTCTATCCCTGATCACGAACAGAATTGTCGCTTCCATTGAACCGGGGTAACGAATGCGCTGGCAGAAAAGAAATAAGGTTGCCTTGTTTTTTTCAATCGGATTATAATGCTTTCTCTTAGAGGAGATCTGGCCTGTATCGTTCGTATATGACAATTTATTTGTCTGATTCAAAATGAACTCTGAAGCTGCCGCCATCCTGACACTGCTGTCTTATCTGCTGCTTATTTCAGCTTTGCTGATCTACCAGGCCGTTCGTCTTCCGGATGGCTGGCGTGCCTGGATCTTATTTGCGATTACGCGGGTCTATGCACCTGGGCTGTGGCACGTCCGTCGGAATCGTCGTTGTCCCTTTCCGGGCGATTCCGCTGGCATCGTGATTGCCAATCATCGTAGCCCAACAGACCCAATCATCCTCTGGTATAATTCTCATCTGGGAAATCCGCAGAAAAAGATGCGCTGTATCAGTTTTTTAATGGCCAGGGAGTATTATGAGCTGCCTGGTCTGGTTGGATGGATTTCACGCGCCATGCATTCCATTCCAGTGGACCGGAATGGTCAGGATGTCGTGCCTGTACGGGAAGCTCTCAGGCGTTTAAAAGAAGGGGGATTGATCGGGGTGTTTCCGGAAGGCGGGATTCAGGAAGGTCGTCCGATTGCTCATGCCAATTCCGGAATCGCGTTTCTGGCTCTGCGCTCAAAGGCTCCCGTGTATCCGGTCTATATCAATAGTTCCCCTCGTGGCGAGAATATGATCGAACCGTTTTATTCACGGGCTGATACCTCGCTGGTTTTTGGGGAACCCATTGATCTTTCCGATTACCATGCAAAGCGTCTGACGCGTGAAGTTCTGGAGGAAGTCACCACTCTAATGATGTGGAAACTGGCTGAGTTGGGAGAGACCGAATATCTTGGCAGCCCACGACCTGACTCTCAGACTGCAGTAATCCCCATCCCCTCAGACCGGTATCATACCGCAAACTGAAGCAGGCGGCTGTCGATTCATGCTAATCGCTTTTGAGTCGCTCACGATTGGGAGTGCCTGTCTCACCCAACGCACCCCCAAGGGTTCTGGCCGATGAGCGTCTGCATTACAACAGTTCTCCCATCGACCAGAATACCCCCGGGGTTGCCTGCTTCTGTTTATTTAACTGGAATTACCCATAGAGAGTTGAACAAACAAAAAGCGAAATGATTGAATTACCAGGTATTCGACGGCTCAAAGAGAAATGCGACAAAAAAACTGATTTTTTGAGATGAATGATCCCTTTGTCACAAAATACCGAACTCCTTTTCTGGATAATCTGTGATAAATCAATAAGATGCAGTTATTAATCAGGCGATTACTACGAACCCTTTTCAGTTCAAGCTGTCAGAACAGCTATCAGAGATCCCTTAGAAAGAATGTGAATCATGCCGGCTCTGGGTGTAAATATTGATCATGTTGCGACAGTGCGTCAGGCCCGTTTAACTTATGAGCCAGACCCGGTATGGGCAGCCGTTCTGGCTGAACTGGGAGGGGCAGACGGAATCACTTTGCACTTGAGAGAGGATCGTCGTCATATTCAGGATCATGATCTCTACACGATGAAAAAGACCGTTCAGGTTAAGCTGAATCTGGAAATGGCAGCCGAGGAAGAAATGACTCAGATTGCCCTGGATGTCCGACCCGATCAGGTCTCTCTTGTTCCCGAAAAAAGAGAAGAGCTGACAACGGAAGGGGGGCTGAATGTGATCGCAAATGCAGAACGTGTAAGTCAGTGTGTCCATCGGCTGCAGCAGGCGGGGATTGAAGTCAGTCTGTTTATCGACCCTGATCCGGCGCAGATTGAAGCTTCGAAAAAAGCGGGAGTCCATGCGGTTGAATTGCATACCGGACGCTATGCGGATGCCTCTTCTGCAGGAGAACAGGAACAGGAGTTAAGTATCCTGGAAAAAGCTTCTGCATTCACGATTGAGCAGGGAATGAAGTTACACATGGGACATGGTCTTACGTATCGAAATGTGACACCCGTGGCGTTAATTCCCCATGTGAGCGAACTGAATATTGGCCACAGTATTATTTCCCGTGCCGTACTGGTAGGGATGGAACAGGCAGTTCGCGAAATGAAGGCTCTTGTGAATATCTGAGTTCCGGGTTGCGCCTTGTCAGGGACCCCTGTTCACAGATTAACTCATTGAGTTTGTTTATTAATATCGTTTAAATATCGAAGCTGATCACATCAGCAGAACGCTCCTGTTTCACTGTTTTTGCTGATCCTCAGAAACCGCAAAGTTGTATGCCGCCACTCATGTCAGGTCGAATATCTGAGGACCCGATTTGACAGAGAACTTACGTCTGACAGTAGATTTCTACCGCTTGATACGTTATGGTGATTTTCAAACTAGCAGAGCACATCGCCCGAAAGATTCCGTCCAATTCGAGTGTGGGTGTGTTTTGTGCCTGAGGGTTTCGGTATGGTTGCGAATTCCTGCAATCGCTGTTTTCCCAGCCGATCTACTTCTAATCATGATGAATATAGGTAACCCGGAAAATGTGATTGTTACTCCCGCAGCCTGAAACAGGTTATCTGGTGTGGCACTCATGGCAAAAACGAGTAAAGAGAAAAGCGTTCCAATATCTGAATCGTTTTGGTTTTAACTGAATTGCTTACACGTAGACTGGTGATTTTCTTTACCAACTGCGGTCTTTGCTTGAACTTATTTTGGAAATGATCGGTTCTACGCAGGACAGAGTATGGCGGACCTCTACACCTGCTGGTTTATTCAGAATTTATAGAGGAGCAAATTGCGATGACTCCCAAAGACTTTTTTGCTTTTGCAGAAAAAAACGGCGCCAAGATGGTCGACTTGAAGTTCACCGACATCTTTGGAACCTGGCAGCACTGTTCTTACCCCATCAGTACCTGGGATGAAGGTACTTTCGAAGATGGTGTCGGTTTTGACGGATCTTCGATTCGCGGTTGGCAGACAATTGACAGCTCAGACATGCTGGCTGTGCCTGATCCGGCGTCTGTAAAACTCGATCCGTTTTTCAAGTCACCTACTGTGAGTGTGCTGGCTGATATCGTCGATCCGATTACCAAAGAGGATTACAATAAAGACCCGCGAAATGTCGCTAAAAAAGGTCTGGCCTATCTGCAGCAGACGGGGATTGCCGATTCCTGCTTTATTGGACCAGAACCGGAATTCTTTATTTTTGATGATGTGCGTTATCTCTCCAACCAGAGAGGCGCCATGTACGAAATCGATTCTTCTGAAGCCGCCTGGAATACAGGCCGTTCTGAAGAGGGGAACCTGGGACATAAAGTTGGTTATAAAGGCGGATACTTTCCCGTTGCTCCGACTGACACCTATGGTGATTTGCGTGCTGAAATGGTCGATGAGCTTCAGAAAGTGGGCATCGTAGTCGAAGCTCATCATCATGAAGTTGCTACTGCAGGCCAGTGTGAAATTGATATGGAATTTTCACCACTGCTGCAGATGGCTGACCAGTTCATGTGGTACAAGTACATCATCAAGAATGTTGCCAAGCGTAATGGGAAAACTGTTACGTTCATGCCTAAACCTGTTTTTGATGATAATGGTTCCGGCATGCATACGCATATCTCATTGTGGAAAGATGGCAATACGCTGATGGCCGGTGATGGCTATGCCGGGCTGAGTGAACTGGCTCTGCATGCGATTGGTGGAATTCTGAAGCACGGCCGAGCCCTGATTGCTCTTTCCAACCCGACTGCCAACAGCTTCCATCGTCTGGTACCTGGCTTCGAAGCTCCTGTGACGCTGGCGATGAGTCAACGTAACCGTTCTGCTTCCTGCCGTATTCCCATGTACTCCGGAAGTCCTAAAGCGAAACGCGTTGAGTTTCGTTGTCCGGACCCAACAGCCAATGGCTATTTGAGCTTTACCGCGTTGATGATGGCCATGATTGACGGTGTGCAGAATAAGATTGATCCCGGTGAACCACTGGATCGTGATATCTATGATATGACACCCGAAGAACTGGCTGAGACGAATGTGGCTCCCAAATCTCTGGATGAAGCGTTAGTCGCTCTGGAAGAAGATAGCGCCTTCCTGACCGCTGGCGATGTCTTCAGTGAAGACCTGATTAAGGCATTCATCAAGTTCAAACGGACTGAAGAGTTGGATCCTATTCGATTACGCCCTCATCCTTATGAGTTCGATCTCTACTACAATGCCTGATCTGAGTGCAATTGTAGTCTGAAGGAATAATTTGACTCGCAGTAAGTCGCCTGATTTACTGCGAGTTTTTTTGCTTTGATAGCCATGGTGCCTAAATGGCAGCCTTGCAGGGTGTGTGATTGCTGCCAAAAGGGCATGTTTTGTGTACGGTTGGACTCAGTGGATCCCTGGGGTGCAGAATTATAGTGATTCTTAAGTGGTTGTTATTAAACGATATGTGAGAAAATTATGTGTTCAATGTCTAAAATGGCACAGGTTATGCATTTGGTGATATCAGCCAAAAACGGAATAAAACCCTTCGGGGTATCCATAACTCAACCAAAGTTGTTTCTATATTAAAGGAGCAAAAAAGATGTTAAGCACACGCACTCACAAACTAGGGTTTCCCTTCTCAGCTAATCTTCGTAACGAGTTAGATGATGCATTCAGTCAGATGTTTGGAAAGCCATTGTCCGGTCTGGAAGGGGCATATTCACCATTATCAGTCTGGGAAGAAGACAGCAAGTATCACATTGCGCTTGATGTTCCGGGTATGAAGAAGGAAGAACTGTCACTGGATATCCAGGATGGTCACCTGATCCTCACGGGAGAGCGTAAAGCTGTGGAAGAACGTGAATTTCTGCATAATGAACGACATTATGGCAAGTTTAAACGAGTGGTGCATCTGCCAGACTGGGCCGATCCGGCTTCCGTGAATGCGACTCTTGACTCAGGAGTTCTGACGGTTGTTCTGGATAAGAAGCTGGAAATGCAACCGAAAAAAATTGAGATTCATGATGTTACAAAATCTGAATAACCGCTAACTCCGTTTCAGATTTTAATAGATCTGGTTGGTTGCTCTGCCCTGGTCAGCATTTCGAAGCTGACCAGGGTTATTTTCTTATTGGGACTCCGTTATCAGGACAGCGATCGGTTCCATCAATCAGTCCGGACGTGACTATTTCCTGAGCAACGTCGCCTAAATGCTAAGTCCCCCGTAGATGCTCAGTATGAGGTCCTGGTAAAGATTTCATGCTTTTCAGATCAATCCTGCAAAGTAGTGCACGCTTAATGTCCTTTATGAATAAGGGTTTAGGTTGATGAGGGGGTGTCGTGATTCATCAGGGGGCCCGGACTCCGGCACGACAATTGCGAAGTCCTTGAATCATGTTTCTTAGAAATGCGCCAAAATTTCTTCAGCAGATGCTACCTGATATGAATTGTTCTGATGGTCAAATTGGAGTTGAAAACTAATAAGTCAATTCGTCTGTGAACGGCAGGCAATATTCCAAGACCCGATTCAAACACTGATTTTACAGTGAGCGCGCTCCAGCATCTGAAGATCTCCCCATGAGTCTCGACTCATTTTATTAATTCAAGGACTGAACGTGATGTTACCAGGATTTTTGATTGACATGGATGGTGTGATTTACCGTGGGACTGACCTGATTGACGGGGCAGTTGGATTTATCAACGAGTTGAAAAAACGTGATCTGCCTTTCATGTTTTTAACCAATAACAGTCAGCGAACCCGCCGTGATGTTGTTACGAAATTATCCCGGATGGGGATTACTGTAGGTGAAGAGCATATTTTTACCTGCGCCATGGCGACAGCCCGCTTTCTGGCACAAAGTAAACCGAATGGGACCGCTTATGTGATTGGAGAAGGAGGGCTGTTGCATGCATTGCACAGAAATGGATATTCGATAGTCGATCATGATCCCGATTATGTGGTCGTCGGCGAAGGTCGTTCGATGAACTTCGAAATGATCGAAGCGGCTGTTCGCATGATTGAAAATGGTGCCAAGCTGATTGCCACCAATATGGATCCGAACTGCCCGACTCAGAATGGTCCCCGACCCGGTTGTGGTGCGATTGTCGCCATGCTGGAAGCAGCAACCAAGAAACAGGCTTTCAGTGTTGGTAAACCCAGTCCGGTCATGATGCGAAGTGCCCGGCAGGAGCTTGGTATTTCTTCAGCCCAGACCACAATGATCGGTGACACGATGGAAACGGACATTCTGGGAGGTGTTGAGATGGGTTACCGTTCGGTGCTGGTACTTTCTGGGGGGACGGCGTTATCCGATCTGGCGAATTTCGCGTATCAGCCTGACCTGGTAGTGGACAGTATTGCTGATCTGAATAATGACGAGTTCTTTCAGTACGAACGGACTCGATTTCATACAGCGGAGCGGTTACTGGCCTGAAAATCTAACTGTCGTGGGACTTTCTTTTGTGATTACAGGGGAAATTCGCTCTGATTGGTTCAGAACCCGTTCATGCGCGCATTGAGGTATTTCTGATGGTTCGCTACAATTCCTGAAAATATCACGATATTGTGATTCCGTACTATTTTTACAGGATTTTGCAGGAACTTCGATGATCTGCCGTTTTCTTATCGATTGAAAGGAAACAGCAGCAGGAATACTTGAATGGCACGTCTGACACAGGCCGATTTATCAGATCTGAACGAGTCCTTTGAAGAACGGACACCGTTGGAACTGATCCACTGGGCACAGGAAATGTTTGGCACACGTCTCGCAGCATTATCGTCGATGCAGCGTGCGGGGTGTGTCGTCGCCCATATGTTGAGTGAGATTAAGGCCGACATTCCCATTCTGTTTGTCGATACCGGAGTTCTGTTTCAGGAAACCCTCGAAACCAGGGATCGCCTGATTCAAGAGTATGGCGTCAATATCGTCACGCTCATGCCTGAGAAAACAATGCAGGAACAGACAGAAGAACTCGGTATTCTCTATCTTTCCGTTGAAGGACAGGAGCAGTGCTGTGATTTACGTAAAACGCAGCCATTGATCCAGGTCGCCGAACAATACGACGCCCTGATTGGGAGCCTGCGTCGCGCGGATGGCGGACAGCGTGCTAATGTACCGATCCTGGCGATTGACCCCGCGATGAACTGTCTGCGGGTCAATATTCTCGCCAGTCTTTCCAAAGAAGAATTTCAGGCTTATCTTGAAGAGAATCAGATCATTACCAACCCATTGCATCGGCAGGGATATCCTACGATCGGATGTAACCGGTGTACGACTCCGGTTATGGAGAGTGAACCCGGTCGAGCCGGCCGCTGGCGGCATCTGGGGCCCTGGTCTCAGTATTGCGGAATTAATCCGACCGATGTCGCAGGTAAACATGCACCTTCGATTGAACTTCCTCAGGATCTGGTGGATCGAATTCTGGGACGTGAAACCGACTTCATGATCTAATGGAAGTCACTCAGACTCTGTCAGTTCCAGGTGTAATCGTGTTGTGGAACTCCCCCAGGCGGGAATGAAACCGGCAGCGCGACTTTTCTGGAAGAACTGGTTGCGCTCGGCGTTTGTATCTGTATAACCAAGCGTGAATACTGATGTGAAACCCTGCTTCTGGATTTGAATCATCTCGCGTTCTTTTGACTCGATCCAGTCACCGGCATGCATGTAAGCAGACTCCCAGAGTAAACCATCCGGATTGTGAGGATGCACCTGCTGCAGATTCAGCCCCGGAACAAAGACTCCTGTGGCATCCCCCACAAAGACGGAATTGCCAATCAGATTTAGCCCCCGGTTCTGCAGGATGAACTTTTCTGGTGATACCGCTTTGACCTCACGGATCAGAGCAACCATGGCTTTCACACTTTGCACTCTACGTGGAATTTTCCAGGCTTGATTCGTGATATAGAAATCAACCGTATCGACGGTATCCAGAAACAGGCCATCAACGGGTTGTTGATAGATCTGCTTGACCCGCTGAATCAGAAAATCGCGCCAGGCAGGCTGGCTGACATCCATCTGCCATGACTGGAACGTTTCGTTTTTACTGAGCGTCAGGTCTGCCAGAGAAATCTGGGGGGCATGTTGTTGTAAATACTGTTGAAAATTCTGGTATTCAATCTGTCCCAGTTCTCCCACACTGAGATACGCGATCAGTTTTGCTTTTTCCTGATGAGCTCGATCAGCCAGCTTTTGGATCTGTGCTGGAGACAGACCGCGAAGTTCTATGACAATCACCTGGCCCGGCTGGATACGCTGCTGTAACTGGTCTAATACCTGTGGATCGCTGCCGTAATAGAGTTGAAAGCCGGCAGGTATGAAGCGTTTTTGCTCCATAGCTGAAAGAGGCTGAATCGTTGAGATTATCAGGCAGAGAACGAAGAGCAGTAGCTGAAGCGTACGTAATTTCATGGTATCGTTCCCAGAGCAGTTGTTTGTATTTTCTCAAAGGCATCTGTTATTCTAGATGAGCTTGTTGTTTTGTCAAAAGTTTCCTTTGTTGAATAATCTGGAAGTACAGCATGAGTCAGAATCAGGTTCAGTCCAAATATCATACCACTTGCAGATTCATCAGTCTGGCTCTGCTGTTTTGTCTGTGTTCGGCGTTCGGGTTGAAAGCAGCCGAAACGCCTCCCAATATCATTATGATTGTCAGCGATGATCAGGGATATCGGGATCTGGGGAGCTTTGGCAGTGAGGAAATTATGACTCCTCATCTGGATCGCCTGGCAAAAGAAGGAGCGAAGTTGACCAGCTTCTATGTCACCTGGCCTGCCTGCACTCCGAGTCGAGGTAGTCTGTTGACCGGCCGCTATCCACAGCGAAACGGTATCTATGACATGATTCGCAATGAAGCACCTGATTTTGGTCATAAATACAAGCCTGCGGAATATGAAGTGACCTTCGAACGGATAGGCGGGATGGACGTCCGCGAAAAGTTACTGCCGGCGTTGTTGAAACCGGCAGGTTATGTCAGCGCCATTTATGGAAAATGGGATCTGGGTATTCACAAGCGGTTCCTGCCTCTCGCCAGGGGGTTCGATGATTTTTATGGATTTACGAATACCGGCATCGACTACTTCACTCACGAGCGATATGGCGTGCCTTCAATGTATCGCAATAATCAGCCCACAGAGGAAGACAAAGGCACGTATTGCACGTACCTGTTTCAGCGGGAAGCGGTTCGTTTTATCAAAGAGAATCATCAGAAACCATTTTTTCTTTATTTGCCTTTCAACGCACCCCACGGTGCCTCCAGCCTGGATCCTCGAATTCGTGGCGGAGCGCAGGCTCCGGAAAAATACAAAAACATGTATCCGCATTTGAAGGATACCCTGGTGACAAAGAAGAAAACCGGGCGCTATGAATTTCGGGAACGTCCGGATGGACCGGTGATTCATCAGGGAGTTTCAGCAAGTAAAAGACGACTGGAGTATGTGGCCTCTATCACCTGCATGGACGATGCGATTGGCGAAGTGCTGGGTTTGCTGGACGAATATCAAATTGCTGACAATACCATTGTGGTCTTCTTTTCTGACAACGGAGGCAGCGGAGGCGCTGATAACAGCCCTCTCAAAGGGAAAAAAGGGATGATGTTCGAAGGGGGAATCCGCGTACCCTGCCTGGTGCGCTACCCCGCCAAAATTAAACCGGGTACGGTGAATGATGAACTGCTGACATCACTGGAACTGGTTCCGACATTTCTTAAAGAAGCAGCGATTCCTCTGCCAGAAAATGTTGTCATCGATGGTTACGACATGTTGCCTGTTCTGATGGGGAAAACAACCTCTCCCCGAAACGAAATGTACTGGCAACGCCGCGAGGATAAAGCCGCGCGGGTCGGACACTGGAAATGGGTGGAGTCGGAAAAGGGGAGTGGCCTGTTTGACCTGTCACAGGATATTGGTGAGAAACATGATCTCTCCCCAACCCATCCTAAAAAACTGGAAGAAATGAAGAACCATTTTGCGAACTGGAAAAAACAGATGGCCGATGCAGAACCCCGAGGCCCATTTCGCGATTATTAAACGTCAGGGAACTCGCATCAGGGTTTCGTAAGCAGTTCCTGTTTTTGAGAAGGCAGTTCCACTATGGAATCGATTGGCAGACTCTGCTCGATCAGTTCCAGGCCGCAAATCAATGGTTCTCTCTTCTGTGCGGTCAATGTCAGATTCAAATCATTATCGAGATGGATTTGTGAAAACTCGCGTACCAGGATCTTCTGGTTGGATTGTGTTTCCTGTAAAACATCAAGCTGGCTGATCAGGGGCTTTCCATTGAGTGAAATATCGAAGACCCGTTGCCCGGTACTGGAATACTCCGGCTCTCTGAAATAAAGCCGGACCGTGTAATCTCCCGCTTTGATTTGCTTCAAACTGATCTCTCGGACCCCCGTGATTCCGGATGCACCAACCCATGGCCAGCCACGGCCTCCTTCTATCCAGAGAGAATGTTCATAGAAAGCCTTGACTGATTTCGGACTGATCTGCAGATCAAGTTCCGGAGAAGGGCCACCCACACTGGGAGTATCCAGCCAGAGTGTCCCTTTGTCGGTCATGCGGTCACCGGGCGCACCAAAGTTCAAACCCACCCGGTGAACCTGCTGTACATCGCTTTTTCCCCAGACCATCCATTGCTCATGTGTCTCGGGCATGGAAATCATGGAGAGTCCGACTGGCAGGGGATAGCTGCAGGTACATCCCTGGAAATAGTAGGGGACGTTGAGCAAACCATTGGCTGGTACGATGCTGTTAGTGCAGCCCGAGCGGGGGCCACTGATATGAATCGTTCCGCTTTCGACTCGCTTGTCGTAGAACGCTGCTGTTCCGGATCGCATGGTATAAAGGTAGCTGTAGTCGACACCTCCATCGCAGCCATAACTCTTGGGGAAAGCACGTGGCTCTGTATCGCCTGTGAGTGGGTTGGTGCGTTCGCCGATGACGGGAGGCGCAGGACTCCAGTCGTTTTTCTGATAGGGGGGGCGATACTGACTGGGTTGCTTTTGAGTTTGATCGAGCGTGGGCAATTCTGTGGTCAGCATTTCTGCCTGTGTGGCATCCAGCTTTCTACCCGTATAGACGTCAGCAAACTGGGGGGCAAGTAATTTGTAGGGAGGACGAATCCCTGCGGGGTAACCCTGCCAGTATTTCGAATGGGAAATCATGACCCCGTCTACAAACAGTGGTTGAGGAGCCCGTTTAAAATTCCCCACGCTGTCGTCATACCAGAGCACCCCGACTGGAGCTTTTACAAGCTCATCCGGGCTGGACCAGCCGCCGGTATAGTTGGAAGATCCAGGGATGGCACCCGCTTTTTTAAACACCGAATAACCGTCTTTGCGAGAAATTTTAGCCTGGGAGAGATTTTTGAACTCTGCAGCCAGCTTTTGATGATCCGCTTCTGAGGTTTTCACGAATAACGTGCCACCATAGGGTCTGAGTGATGGGTAGAGCACGGAAATCAGTTCTGAGTAAGTTTTCATTCCAGAATAAACGGGTTCAGCAGCGATAATCGTCTGCGCAAAGTAGGCGGGAAGTTCGTATTCGCTGAGCGGACCAGGGAGGAATGCCAGTTTTGAACTGGTCTGACCTCGTTCTAAATACAGCTGACGCAGAAGTTTGACCTGACCGGAATGATTTTCCTGGTAAATGATTTGCAGCTGTGGCTGAGTCAGCAATGTATTAAGTAGTTTTGCATCTGGAATTCCTGCCAGAAGGACATAACCGCCCGCTTGAAGCTGGTCAGAAAACATAGCAGGTAATGAAGCATTTGGGAGCGGATTTGATTCTGAAGCTGTCTCTTCCAGTAAGGATGAGTCATATGTGACTGGTGTCGTTTTACCCGGTCCCAGACAATAAATGCTGCCTTCGAGTGTCACGGCAATCAAGTGATCTGATGTGGCGAGTAGAGAATGGATGGTTCCCTGCACGCCCGGGATGGCTGCCTGATATTTAAGACTCTGGTCGCCGACCTGAATCTGCTGCCTGAGCCCGCGCTTGCCATCGGGACCATAATTCTGACCATTTTCATGACGGGCTGAATTGACATCGCGGTCGAATTGCAGACTGGGAGTGGCAACTGCAGTTTCGCCTCGTCGTGCTGCCTTGCCGGCGGCTGTAAACCAGCCTCCAGGAGTGCGTCCCGGTTTGGGCAATTCAAACTCAATCAGTTTTCCCGTCTGTTTATTCAGGCGGGCCGGGAAAGCAGTACCACAGGGAACAATTAATTCTTCGTCTGAGATCACCAGATAGCCTTGTGGTGTTACGCCCCCCAGGGCTTCTGCAGCATGGGGGTGTTGACCATACAGGAATCCCAGGCGATCATTCATCCATTTAACTTTGCCGGTTGTCGTATCGAGGGCGTAAACAAAAGCACCCTCGAAAGGCCAGACTCCCGCTGCAAAATAAACGGTGTCATTTTCAATGACGGGGCCTCCCCGTACAGGCCAGACAGATATCAGACGCCGATTCCCCAGAATCAGACGCTTAGATGGTACTGCACGAAACTTCCAGATCAGATTTCCTGTCTGGGCAGAAACGGCATAGAGACAACCGTCATCCGAACCAAAGTAGACAGTGTCTTTCCAGGCAACCGGGGCAAAACGAACCGGTCCATCGGTCGTGAACTGCCAGAGTGGTTTCCCCGTTTGGAGATCGAGTGCCGTCACACTGTCATTCAGTGAAGAACCATAAAACAGAATACCATCTTTGACAACAGGTTCATAACCGGCGTCAAACTGCAGACGTTCATTTTTAAAAGCCGGTTCCAGTGGTGGGAGCCGATGTACCCACTGCAGATGAAGAGACTCGGGAAGTGATTGTTCTGTATGGGCAGAGCGGGCAGGGTCCAGACGCCACATCGGCCAGTCGCTGGCTCTGACGGATGCTCCCATTAAAGGAATCAGCAGAAGCGGCAGCAGGTAGACTCTCAAAGCAGGACAGTGCATTCAGCCAGACCCTTTTCTGGAAAGTGGAAAGCAGAAGTTGAGAAAGCTGTCTCTCAGAGTGTCAAGCTATCATGTGTGACAGACAGATTCAACTCTTATCCAGCGGGGGCGCTTCGGCAGTCGAAGCGGGAGATTCCGGGCGTGGGACCTGTAAACTGGCCCAGATTGCCGCCACGCAGCAGAGGATCAGTTCAATGAACCAGAAGAGTTGAGGCCACGGTGTTTCCAGGCGTGCAACTGGCGAAATACGATGTTGCAGATACGAAGAAATCTCGAGTAGTTGTTGTTCTTTGTCTCTTCGTTCCTGTTTGGCGGATTCAAACTGTTTGATAAACTCTTCATGTTGTTTACGAGCTTCTGGATCAGAAGGAGGTTCGCCTTTCGCCAGCGTGTGCTCCAGCATCAATGATGTCTTGTCCATTTTGAATTGCTGCAACGTCGCTTCTTTATATCGTTGATGTGACAGATACAGGACCAGAGACTGTCCAAATACAGTCAGGCACAGGATTGCGACGAGCAGAGACCGCTTTAGGGACAGCCCCAGTTTGAATGCCAGTGTTGTCAGGGCTGCACCGACGATCATTCCGTAGACGACAGAATAAACAAGCAATAACTTCAGGCGTTCTGGCAGATGGACTGCCAGGATCGACAGGGCCATTATCAGTACCAGTCCGATACAGAACCATTGAATGAATCCGGACCAGGAACTGGTAGGCTCGGGCTGGGATACTGCAGGCTGATCCATCATACAGTCAGTTTCATTTTGCTAAATGTTTTGAACCCAGACCACAGGCGGCTTGAACCCGGTCCAGAACCTGTTTTCCTTTTTCTCTGGCTTTGTGGGCACCTTCAGCCAGAATATCATTCAGGGTGCTGGTATCTGCAGCAAGCTGTTCTCTTCGTTCTCGGGCTGGTCCAAAATATTCAAGAGCAGCATCATGCACGGCCTGTTTTGCCTCTCCATACCCCATCCCCCCCGCACGATATCGCTGTGCCAGTTCTGCCTGTTGTTCGTCATTGGCGAAGAGTTTATACAGGGCGTAGACGGCACAGGTGTCCGGATTTTTGGGGTCTTCGAGCGTCGCAGAGTCGGTTTTGATCGACATGACTTTCTTACGCTGTTTTTTGGGATCCTCAAATATTTCGATTACATTTTTATAACTCTTGGACATCTTTTCGCCGTCTATGCCAGGCACTTTAGCGGACGTATCCAGAACTCGCGATTCGGGCAGAATCAGGGTTTCCCCAAACAGGGAATTGAATCGCTGAGCCAGGTCGCGTGTGACCTCGACATGTTGAATCTGATCCTGTCCCACGGGGACCAGATCACTGTCATACAGCAAAATGTCGGCAGCCATCAGTACAGGGTAAGTAAAGAGCCCCGCGTCAGCGGCGATCCCTTTTTCTTTCTTATCTTTGTAGGCGTGACATTTTTCCAGCAGACTCAGCTGGGTAATCGTCATCAGGATCCACGTGAGATCGGTAATCTCGGGAACGTCCGACTGTCGGAACAGGGTAGCTTTTTGGGGATCCAGTCCTAATGCCAGGAGATCGATGGCCGCTTCCATTGTGTTTTGATGTAAGCGTTTGCCATCTCGGATCGTGGTCAGGGCGTGCAGGTCGGCAATAAAGTAGAAAGCCTGTTCATTTTCCTGAAGATCAATGTATTGCTTGATCGCGCCAAAATAATTTCCCCAGTGGAAACGGCCCGTCGGTTGGATTCCAGATAACACTCGCATGAAAGGATTTTCTATATAACTTTAAAACTGAGAGTAAATTGACTGAGAGAATTTTGATCAGCAGTACTGCATCTAAGACAGAAAAGCATGGTGGTTTAACGTTCTGGATACTCCAGCGAACCTACAAGTTCGCTGATATGCGAGCATTTTTCGGAAACCAGTATCCCTTCCAGTTCGCTGACCAGTTGTGCCGCAAGGCCCGGATTGTAGAAGTTTGCGGTTCCAATTTGAACGGCTGAAGCTCCTGCGACGATGAATTCCATGACATCATCAATGTTGGCAATGCCACCGACTCCAATAATGGGGACGTCGACAGCGCGGGCCACCTGACAGACAACCCGTAACGCCACCGGTTTAATTGCGGGGCCACTCAGGCCTCCAAAAATGCCACCCAATATCGGTTTTCGACGGCGCCAGTCGATTGCGGTTCCCTGTACGGTATTGATCAGGGAGACCGCGTCAGCACCCCCTGCGCTGGCAGCCTGTGCGATCTCAACAACGCTGGTGACGTTTGGTGTCAGCTTCGCGATGATGGGTAACTGGCAGCTTTCAGTGACCTGCTTTAGCATTTTTTCAGTCATCTCAGGCCGGGTACCATAATCGACGCCACCGCTGACGTTCGGACAGGAGATATTCAGCTCGAGGGCCGTGATCTGATCTGAGTATTGATCCAGCCGGGAGGCCATGACAGCCATTTCATCAATACTGCGTCCGGCAATATTAACGATCAGGGCTGTTTCAAGCGAGGAAAGGTAATTCAGTTGCTTTTCCAGAAAAAGATCGATTCCGTCGTTATCCAGACCAATAGAATTAAGCAGGCCGGCACTGGTCTCTACAGTACGTGGAGGTGGATTACCGATGCGTGGCTCTGTGGTAATCGTCTTGGGGATAATGCCTCCCAGGCGGGAAAAATCCAGAAATGCTGCCATTTCTTTCGCGTATCCGAACGTTCCCGAGGCAACGAGAATGGGATTTTTGAGCTGCAGGCGGTTCAGGGAAACCGCTAAGGGGTCCGTTTGGGTTGAGGCATTCATGTAAGTCAGGTCCATGTAGCCGCAGGCTACGTGATCATTCTGTTTATTTATCAAAGATATGCCAGGCGAACCATCTGGTTCCAGAGGCTATTCACCAACCAAGGCATGATACTGTTAGGGCGTGAAATCCGCTGAGTCACATCTTAGCGTTCCCGGATGGTGAGGACCAGTTAAGGCGGTAGGGAATCAATTACCCCCATAGCAAGAAAAGCTGCCTGGAACTGATTCCAGGCAGCTTCGAATAGTTTCTATGCATCAGTCGGTTCGACTGGAATCTATCCAGTCAAACGACTTGCGAGATAGTCCCTGAATTACAAGTACTAAATAACACCACCATGGGTACGGTAGGGGGTTGCCACGTCCGGCATGTCGAGCCCCCAGATTCGTTCCCAGATTTTAGGAATGTGCCGCATACTTTCTGACTGGAATATCAATTGACGAGCACGATCATCTCGCGAAGATGAGTAGATAGGAACCACGCATCCAACCTGAGTGAGGGATACTGCAATTAACATGCTGGCCAATAGGAACTTACGCATTTTTTTCTCCATGATATGGTCGTGCCATATTTGCTGGTCTTGATCCCAGGCAACGATCCCTTAATTCAAACCATTGAATGAAAGGCATCAAACCGATATCGAAGGGGTTAAAGTGCTGAATTGTGATGCGAGGAGATTGGAGAGGCAGGATTATAAATGCCGCTTTTAATTTCCTCTAGGTCGTTTTATCGACATTCAGATCAGGTGACTTTGGTAAAAAATGCGGATTATTCCAATTATTTTGGTAATCCGGTTGAAGCGGCTGATTTAGATTATCAGTTAGACTGGTTTGCCACTGACTTCAAGTGACAAACATTCACTTTAGCAGACCAGCTCAGTACGTAAAAAAAGCCGGGCTGTTTGTGTACCATAAAACAGACCGGCTATGAGAAAGTTCATACCAGTTCTTTCAACAATAATGTCTTTGGAAAGCGGCTCTAAGGTGTATGCTGAGATCCTGAACTGTAGGAACCGTTATTATAGGTTCCCATAGATGGTGCTCCTGGTGTGGCACCCGGGCTCGGTGGAGCTGGAGGTGGTGCCGAAGCTGCAGGGGGACTCACTGAAGGTTGAGAAGCCGCAGCATTTAAGCGAGCTGCTTCTTCCTCCAGATTGCGTACACGTTTCTCCATCTCCTTGCCAGGCTTGAATGTGACAACGTATTTTTCTTCTACGTCCACACGATCACCTGTGCGAGGATTTCTGGCTTTCCGCGCTGCTCGTTTTTTGACTTCGAAAACGCCAAAATTGCGGAGTTCAATACGCTTGTCTGTGACAAGTGTATCAACAATCGCATCGAACGTTTTTTGCACAATCTCTTTTGTTTTGAGTTGTGTCAGACCAATCTCTTCCGAAATCACTTTGACAATCTCTTTTTTCGTCACGACTGGGTTCTCCCAATTTTGAGAAGCCGTCGGACAGCTACGCCCTTCCGCTGGGCACTCTAGAGCCGTCTCAACTGTAATGGGTTACACGACTTAGTGTCACAATAGATTATTTCCCACAATTGAACAGTAAGTCAAGACCGATCTTCGGTCACAGCTTTGAAACGGTGTCGTATTAGACATGAATTCACTAGAGAGAGGTGATACAACAATAGCAGATCGAAATGAGGATTGTGGTCTAATTGTTGATGTGATGTTGCTGTAAGTGTAGTAATTATAGTTGTTTATGGAAAAACATTGTTCGGTGCGCAGCAAGGTTCCGAAAAACTCGCAGACTTGTTATTGTTCCCAGTTAATGACATGGATTTTTTTTCACAATCTTCAGATGAATTTGCGAATAAAGGGTCTGAAACTTTGAATCTGCGATGTTTCAGTGTTCCAAACTCTTTAAAAATACATACTTAATAAATGGCAATTGGTTGAGTGCCGCAAAGAAAATCGAGCGACTGACTATTCAGCTTACGTCGAAAGCTCGATTTGTAGAGAAGATTTTCTCAAATCATTCTAAGTGATTTCTCTGATGTAACCTTATCTAATGAAGGGTGTTACAGGTCCGTTTTTGCAGCCTGAATCTGAATGTCTTCAAAACTGACAAAATTACCTTTACCTGCGCCCGGGCAGTCTGGAGAAAGTGCTTCCCAGCTCGCTCGGCTTTCCAGATTGGAATTCCAGAAGGGCCATGTTTTACATTGCGCCGGGCGTGCTTCATAGATCGTACAACATCGTTTTTCAGGATCGAAGAATGTACAATCCCCATTGGTAAACTCCGTTAAGGAACGTCTCCCGCCATAGAGACGCGTATGCATCAACAGAATTTCTCCTGTTGTTTTTCCCGTTACTTCTGCAATCGCCTTGATTTCCGACTCATCAACCCAGACAACACCAGGCGCACCCGTACAACAGTTTCCGCATTGAGTGCAGGAAAAATGAAGTCCATCGCGATACCATGGTTCCTGTTCAGAATTCTGGTCACTCATTATTAAGATCACTTCACGATAAAATTGTTAAACTGAAACAAAGAAGTTCATTTTGTAAGTGACTGAGGCGAGTATGTCAAATACAAACAACCAGATCCAGGTCGGCGGGATCATTCTTTGTGGCGGCGAAAGCTTAAGGATGAATTATCCCAAAGTATTGTTGCCATTGGGTCAAGAACTGATGCTGCAACGCGTCATTCGCATTGTGTCCGAAGTCGTGTCTCCTGTCATCATTGTGGCGTCCCGAGATCAGGAATTGCCGGAAATCCCTGATTCGATTCGCGTTGTCTATGATGTAAATCCAGGAGCCGGGCCGCTTCCCGCGATTGCACTGGGGTTACGGGAACTGGAACGCGATTGTCAGGCTGCTTTTGTGTCTGCCTGCGATACACCGCTGATACATAAAGATATGATCCAGGCCATTCTTTCAAAACTGGCAGAGCATGATCTGGCCATGGTTCGGGAAGGTCAATGGTATCATCCACTTGCTGCTGTGTACCGGACATCATTGGTAGAAACGATAGAGGAGATGCTGGCAGCAAGGATTCAGCGTCCGATTGATCTGGCAGAGCGGGTCAACAGTGCTTTTCTGGATGTGGAAGAATTGAGAAGTATTGATCCCCAGTTACATGGTTTACGAAATATCAATACCCGCGAACAGTATTTTGAACTACTTCGTGAAACCGGACTGGAAGCAACGACCCGTGTTCCGTTTGACAGGTGACAAGCCCGGTTTTTTTGCTCCTGCCTTGTGCATCAGGGGGAGCGCATGCTCCGATTGGCCTGCATGACAGCGGTCTGCCAACGGGCGATATCCTCGGGGGTTACCTCATAAAAGTTGATGGAATATCCCAGTTGTGCTTCAGGTTCAAAAAACCTGAAAAACCCTAAAGCATCATGTTCCAGGTTATAACGACTGCCGTCCTGTCTACGAAGTGTATACGGGCGCCCTTGCAGAATACTGACGCTGATGGCATATTTCCCGGGGACAGGGCGAAACTCAGCAGGTAAATCATATTTGATGCCCAGTTTGCCTGGGGGAACTGTACCAAAATAGGCCAGCTTCAAATCGCTTATCGGATTTTGATTCAGATAGTCCTGCAGTCGATACAGATCCTGCCCCCAGTCAATATTGGAATCGACAAGGTGCGAATCCCCCTGTTCCGGTCCGCCCGACAGTTCGTTAAAATAAGCCAGATGATCTGGTGCGTAGCGAAGAGAGAGTGGAAGAGAAAGCATCGCGATGAGAATCAGATATGAACGGATTTTATGTCGATCAAAGTCGAGCTGATCAATTAAGGGAGCGCACAACAGAATGATGAACGGGAAGACTGGTAGAACATAGCGCAGGCCGAGTTGATTATTGGCCAGACTGGCGATGCAGAGCAGTAGCACAACCGGTGTGAGCAGCACGGCCAGAGTCCGTCGCGCGAGTAAACGGGGCTGCTTGAACCAGCTGTAAATTGCGATCACGATCAGAAACTGAAACCCGTGCGGCAATTTGTAAAGCATCGTATAGAGGTAGTACGACCGAAAGCCATGCTCTTCCCACTGATTGTCCAGAAAGGTGGGGTGGGTTTGTTGCATGATAAAACGTTGCAGATCAAAGCCCATGAGATAATCGCGGGGAACTGGCAGTGGAATGATTTGCAGGAATTCCGGAAGAGCTGTCAGCACTTTTAACTCGGAACTTTGGAACTGATAACTGTTCACGGGCTGTAATGAATCACGAAACAGATAACCGGCATTCAGGATGAACAGGCTCGATAGTAAAAGTATTCCCCAGCGGAGTACGACTGTTTTATTTGCAGGTCGCTCCTGGATTTCAGGGCTCTTATATCTTACCAGAACCCACTGGATCAGCAGTAAGGGGACTAACAGAATCGCTGTGTACTTTGTGAGTTGAGCCAGACCTAAAACGATACCGGTCACCAGAGCCCACTTCCAGGTGGGCAAGCAGGCAAACTTCCAGCCGCAGTAGAACACCGCCAGAAAAAAACCTGTGATGGCCAGATCCTGTGTTCCCAATGCTGCGCTTGCCAGGATATTTGGGCTCATCACCCACAGGAAAACGGCAAAACAGGCTGCCTGTGAACTAAACAGTTCGCGTGTCCAGAGTGCCAGCAACAGCCCAGAAACGCACGACAGCAGCAGGATCATGCAACGACCAAGAAAGTAGTAATGCTGATAATTTTCCGGATTTGCTTCGAGAAAAGCATCTCCATAATCGGCTGGATCTGACGAGAGGTCCGGAGATCCACTTTGAGCAGAAGTCATCAGTAATGGCAGCGCGGACCAGCTGCGAATCAAAGGAGGATTGAGCCGATCATGGTCAAATCGGCCCGTTTCCAGACTCAGAAACCCGACTGGCAGATGCCAGTACTCATCATGTGTGACACTCAGCTGTCGGGCGGAATACAGACCCAGGCAGAATTGGATCAACAGGAGAAAACCGACGACGGACCAGAAGACAGGAGGCCGTCGTATTACTTTCTGAAGTGAAGCCATAACTGTCCGAAGGCTGAGTGAAAGAAGGATATCTGAAACATCTCAAAGTTCGATGATATCCTGATCAGATTGGATACGGAAGTGAACTCCGGCAGTAGAAAAGGATGCAGGCAGGTTTTGAATCGGGTGCCGATTGAGATGGATGATCATCGGGTGGCTCACCCTCCAGCCAACTTAAGACGGGCGTCATCACTCTGGCTGGAGGGAAGCCTCAGTTCTATTGCGCCTCATAAGATTCAGGTGTATGAGGCTTCTATTCGACAGGCGGATAATTCTATTGCAATGCCTGTGCCATCATTGGAATTTCTCAGAATCGTGAAAAGATGCTGTTTTTCAGTCCGGATTACGTGCCCGAATCGAGGAACTGTCAAATTGAAAAATGGCAGAGTCGAGGAAAGTGACAGGTCTGTCTGTTTTAGCGACAGGTGGGACAGGCTGGATTCAGTGGTTTTTAATCCAGGTTTTCACGTCGCGTGTCACATCGCGCATGATGATTTGCTGTTCGGGGACTGCCTGATAAAAATGCAGTTCCGCCTGCTCATAGTCGTCTAACTGCAGATTTTTTGAAGCAATTTCGAGGATGCGATCGGCCATCTGCTCGATATCTTCATTCTGCTCGTGGGGGTTGAAGGAAACTGCCATCGTCACGCGAAAAGTAAGCGGGTTCTGCTGTTTTCCTTTGAGGCGTCCCCCTTCGACGCGGGGCCGTGAGTGGGGAAACTCTTTTGCCAGGGCGTTTTGAGTGTCGGCGAAGTGATAGGTGTTAATCGTCTGAAAAACATACAACGATCCTGACATCAATAAACCGAAGATCAACAGGCCCAGAACGATGGTTCTGCCTTTGACTATCCGGGGCATTGATTCAGGATCGTGAGTGGTCATATTTGATCAGCAATAGTTTCCGGGCGTATTCAGTTTTCCAGTTTCGCAGCTGCTTTGTTGATGGCTTGCAGATACGCTTTGGCGCTGGATTCAATGATATCGGTACTGACGCTGCGGCCGGTAAACAATTCGCCGTTAATACGAACTTCTACCCGAACTTCGCCCTGAGCATCCTTCCCGCTGGAAACGCTGCCTACATGGTATTGATCCAGTGCTGCTGTGATGCCAGAGATGCGTTCCAACGCCCGGAAGACCGCATCCACAGGGCCGTCACCGGTGGCTGCGTCGCAGTGAATTTTGCCGGTTTCATCTGCCAGTTCAATGGTTGCGGTTGCGATTGTTCCCGTCCCGGCGGAGGTATGAAAGCGGACGATTTTCCATTTTTCCGGCATATCGGAAGCCTGATTTTCGATCAAGGCAACAATGTCGGAATCGTAGATTTCCTTTTTCTTATCAGCTAACGCGATGAATTCATTGAAAATCCGTTCAAACGTTTCTTCGTCCAAAGTGTGTCCCAACGACTGAATGCGATCGCGAAACGCATGGCGGCCACTATGTTTTCCGAGGACCAGATTCGTGCCTACATAACCAACATCGTCAGGTGACATAATTTCATAAGTTGTGCGTTCCTGCAGCATGCCGTGCTGATGAATGCCGGCTTCGTGGGCAAAAGCATTTCTCCCGACGATGGCTTTGTTGCGTTGTACCGACATGCCGGTCACTGTCGAGACAAGATGGCTGATTGGATACAGGCGCTTTGTATTAATATTTGTATGTACGCCGTAATAGTCAGCACGTGTCTTTAATGCCATCACGACCTCTTCCAGAGCGCAGTTTCCAGCCCGTTCCCCTAAGCCGTTAACGGTACATTCTACCTGACGGGCTCCCGCTTCCACTGCGGCGAGGCTGTTTGCGACAGCGAGTCCCAGATCGTTATGACAGTGGGTGCTGATAATAGCCTGGTCTATGTTTGAAACATTTTTTTTCAGTGTGGTGATGACATCATGAAAATGGGCGGGAGTCGCATAGCCTACGGTATCGGGAATATTGACTGTGGTGGCTCCGGCTTCAATGGCTCGTTCTACGACTTCACAGAGAAAGTCTTTCTCGGTTCGGGCGGCGTCTTCCGGAGAGAATTCGATATCCGGGCAGTAATCCCGGGCTCGTTTGACCATTTCGACTGCCGTCTCCACGATCTGTTCTTTATTCATTTTCAGTTTATGTTCACGGTGGATGGAACTGGTGGCGAGGAAGACGTGAATCCGGGTCTGTTTTGCTTCTTTTAATGCTTCCCAGGCTCGGTCAATGTCTTCCTTGCGACAGCGTGCGAGAGCACAGATGGTTGTCTGGTCGCCAAATTCGTTGGCAATTTTCTGAACAGCTTCAAAATCTCCAGGAGAGGCAATCGGGAAACCTGCCTCAATGATATCGACCCCCAGTTTGACAAGCTCCCGGGCGACTTTCATCTTCTCCGAGGTGGTCATGCTGCAGCCAGGTGACTGTTCACCGTCTCTCAAGGTGGTGTCAAATATCTTTACTGTGTCATTGGACATTGGTTTTCTCCATGAGTCAATTTCCGCTCCCGGTCAGGGGGCTAATGAGAGACCAGAATAGTACCAGCAGGCAAAATAAAAAACCCTGAGGCCGATCTGGTCTCAGGGTTTCGCTGTTTTTGATTAACAATCGTACAAAGAACCTAAGACCTGGCTTGTAGAAGCAGGTTTCGTAGCAGGCTCAGGTTTAGTCGATTGTGTACTTGCATTACTTTTTAATTCTTCATCTGGATTAAACTGGGCGGCCTGGACCGCCTGATTTTCCTGACAATTTACCTGCGCAATCGGCCATGGTCAACCCGTTGTCGATTGAATTTGTCAAAATCAAAGACAGGTCTGGCGATGGAGGGTTCGGTGAAAAATGTCCGGATCTGGTGATCTCACATTATTTTGCAGCGAGTCCCGCTTTCTCCTGTAATGCTTCTTTGCCCATTCGGTGGCAAAAATCACCAAAGGATTCCCCATCCTGACGTTCCTCTTTAAAAGACTCCAGTATCGGCGAAATTCTGCTGGTGATTTCAGCTAAGGGGACCATGTCGTCATATATGAAAGCCAACCGGTTTCCGAGCGAGTTTCCACCCAGATAGAGCGTATATTTACCCACAGCCCTTCCGACAAGTCCGATATCGGGAACATACGGGCGGGCACAACCGTTGGGGCAACCTGTTGTGTTGACAGAGATTTTTTCGTTTTCCAGTCCCAGGCGAGCCAGTTCCTCCTCAAATTCGGTAATCAATGCAGGCATCACTCGTTCCGATTCAGTGATGGATAACCCACACATGGGAAGTGCCGGGCAGGACATTGAAAAACGACGAATCAGGGTAAGTTCATCTGCTTTTTTCATTCCGTGATCCGTCAAGATCTGATCAATTTCGTTACGCAGAGCGGGATCAATGTCGCAGAAAATTACGCTTTGTTTCGCTGTGATACGGGCATTGAATTTATAGGTTTCCAGGATCTTTCGCAGACCAGATTTGATGCGAAGTTCCCCTTCGTCCTTGATACGACCATTTTCGATGTTTACACCGAGAAACAGTTTTCCGTCTCCCTGTTCGTGCCAACCCATATGGTCTTCCATACCCGTTACTTCAATATCACGGGGAACTGCAATCGTTGAACCATAATGAGCTTCAACCTTCTCACGGAAGGTTTCGATTCCCAGGTTATCTACCAGGTACTTCATACGAGCCTGTTTACGGTCTTCACGATTACCGAGGTCACGCTGTACTTTCACGACCGCTTCCGCAACCGCCAGTACCTGGTCATTTTCGACGAAACCCAGAGGCTTGCCTAAAGCGGGGTAGGTTTTTTTATTGCTGGGTGTCACTCCCATGCCGCCACCGACATAGAAATTATATCCAACAATGGCGTCATTTTCGACGATTCCCAGCAGGCCGATATCCTGTGTGTAGATATCGACACAGTTGTCTTCGGGCAGGGCAATACCGATTTTAAACTTACGGGGGAGATACGTTTTACCGTAGATCGGTTCCTCAACCGGCTGGAACTCGGCTTCATTGGTTTTATTGCCTTCTTCGTCTGTAATCCACAAGTCGAAGTAAGCGGTCGTTTTGGGGCGGAGATGTTCCGCAAGCGCATATGCCATATCCTGCATGGAGTCGAAAATGGCATTGTTCTTATAGGGAGCAGGGCAGGCCATTACATTTCGATTGACGTCACCGCAGGCGGCCAGTGTGGTCAGCTTGGTGTCATTAATCCCTTTGATGGCTGCTTTCAGATTCCCTTTGATGACGCCATGCAACTGAAATCCCTGTCGTGTGGTCAGTCTGACTGTTCCGTCTCCGTATTTGTCACACAGGTCCAGTTCCGCCAGAAATTGATCTGCAGTGACTTTACCGCCCGGTACTCGAGTACGAATCATGCAACTGAATGTTTTACCCTTGGGGGTTCCATCCGGATTTTTGGCTTTTCTGAGGTCACGGTCGTCTTGTTGATAAGTGCCATGATGCTTCAATAGTTGTGTCGAATCGCCGGAGAATTCATCGCTGTCGTTTTGCAGTTCTTCAGCAATGGTGCCACGCAGTTGATGACTGCCTTCTTTAATAAACTCCATTTTGGAAAGCTTGGGGCCTTCTTGGGATGTCATAAGATCAATCCTGGTTGATTTTGTCAAAACGACATTCAGAGCCGCACTTCACCGGAAGCTTTTCTGAATGACTAGGTAGGTTTTATTGGAATCCAATTGGAAAATCTGAGTTATAACAGGTACGATCCAGGCTATCGAAACAGTCCATTACGTGGATTGAAGCAGGTATTCCTGGAAAAAGTGACGGTGTTTTTTTGTTCATTCTCTGCAGGGTGAGTTGTACTTTTTATGAAGTATAAACGACTTCCATAATCTTGAATAGTGACTTTTCCGTGTCCTTCGCAGCAGAGAATTTGCTGACCAGATATTTACCATAAATGAGAAACATCAAGAAACAATCAATTCTTTTATGTGCCACGGGACTCGGTATAGGCTGGATTCCTCGTGCTCCTGGTACCTTTGGCAGTCTACTGGGACCACCGCTGGTCGCAGGTCTACTGTGGTTTCATCCTGGGTGGCCCGTCTATTTATTGGTTTCCGTGGTCATCTTTCTGCTGGGGGTCTATTTCTGTGATCAGGGGGCGAAACTTCTGGGGATTGATGACCCCGGATGTATTGTTTTTGATGAAATAGGTGCATTCACGGTAGTCTTGCTACCTGCTTTCCACCTGGAGCTCAATTTACGGTTCTTCTGGGTGTCTGTAATCGGATTTCTCTGGTTCCGTCTGTTTGACATCTGGAAGCCTTGGCCGGTTCGATTTTTCGATCGGATCCATGGTGGCTGGGGAATCATGTCTGATGATTATGTTGCCGCGGTTTATGCAGCGATTTGCCTTTACGTGACATTAATTCTTTTGGGGTGGTTTTAGATTTCCTTTAGATGCGTTATCTTGTGAAACGATCAGGAGTTTCTCGTATATTGAAGGAATCGTTAGAGTGTCTGCAGAGATTATCGATGGAAAAGCACTTGCCGCAACTTTTCGCGGACAGATTGCTGAAGAAGTCAGTCAGCTCAAAAATGAAAAAAATATTATCCCGCATCTGACGGCTGTCCTCGTGGGTGACGATCCCGCCAGTGCCGTCTATGTTCGCAATAAACAGCGCGCGTGCGAAAAAGCGGGTATTCAGAGCACACTGAAACGCTTACCGGCTGAAACATCTGAAGCCGAATTGATCTCGATTGTTGAATCACTGAATGCAGATCCCGGGGTGCATGGTATTCTCGTCCAACTGCCTTTGCCCGGACACATCAAAGAGACAGCCATTCTGGATGTGGTCAATCCGTTGAAAGATGTAGATGCTTTTCACCCGGAGAACGTGGGATTGATTGTTCAGGGACGCCCCCGTTATCTGCCCTGTACTCCGTACGGAATACAGCAGATGATTCTCTCTACCAAAATGGAAACAGCTGGAAAACATGCTGTGATTTTAGGGCGTAGTGAAATCGTAGGGAAACCCATGGCCATGTTGCTGATTCAACGGGGGCTGGGGGCAGATGCAACGGTGACCATCTGTCACAGCCGGACTCAGAATCTGAACAAGATCGTCAAAACTGCAGATATTATTATTGCAGCGATTGGAAAACCTGAGTTTGTGACCGCTGAGATGGTGAAGCCGGGAGCGATTGTAATTGATGTTGGTATCAATCGTGTCGACGACAGGCTGGTGGGTGATGTTGATTTTGAGGGAGTCAAAGAGGTTGCGTCGGCGATCACTCCCGTTCCTGGTGGTGTGGGCCCGATGACGATTGCCATGCTCTTAAAGAATACACTGACGGCGGCCCGTATCCAGTCTGACAGCAATTGACCTGATTTGCTGTTTCAGCATATGAGATCGATAAATGACTTCGAAGATTCGAAAAAAAAGCTCTCCCGTTGTTCGGGAGAGCTTTTTGTATTTACGACTGTTACGCGAGGTAGCAGTCAGACTCAATTAAGGAGTCTTAGGATCTGCAGGCTTTTCTTCTGCCTTGGGCGCATCAGCCTTTGGTTCTTCAGCGGCTGGTTTAGCAGGATCTTCAGCTGGTGCGGCAGTGTCATCTGCTGGCATTGCAGGATCTTCGGCTGGTGTTTCAGCAGGTGCTGGTTCGGGAGTTGGGGCAGGTTTATCACCACATCCAACAGCGAATAATGTCAGTCCCAGCAACGTAAAGAGTGTCGAAAGTAATTTCATCTCTGTTCTCCATTTCTCGATTAGTTATCTGATTTGTCAGACTGAGAATCTCACAAATCGGGTTTAATTCCGTCATATTTTGAAAGAAACCCTGTAATCAGGCCGGTTTTCACTATTCAAACAAGCCCCCCTGTTAAACATAAGAGGCTGACTGTCTCAGGTTTATTCCCCGGAATTATGAAAATTCCAAAAAGTTTTCAGTTTGCTCCGTCCTTGCAGGCCCTTATTACTTATGGGGCCACGTGTAAGCAGATCAGCCTGGTACTCTTGGATTTCAGGACTCAGAGAAAAATGTCATATATTGACTTTCAGATAGAACAGACCTATCGTGAATATTGAAACGAACAGGAATCGTACATGCGAACTCGGCAAGCTGTTCAAGGCCGTTGATGTCTGACTGGTGATCGCAATCTGTTGATCCTGCAGTTATGAATCAAAAACCTGGTTTTTAATGTGTTGGTCTCTTTTTCACCTGCCCACAAAGCTCTCTCACGAATTACAGGCTCAATCGCAGGACAATTTCAGTTCGATTCACGTGCTTCATAGATGATTTGTGATTGAACGGGCCTCAATCTTTTACGGTGTTCTTACAGTCCTTTGAGTTATGACCTTCAATCTTTTTATTGAAGTCTGAGCCATTTGGTGTGGCCGGGACATACGTCCTGCTTTCAGTAAAAGTAAATGAGGTGTTCTCGATGACTGTTCTGGACCTCACTGAGTGAAAAACTCATTTAACAATTCTGTATCAGAATCAGAATTGTTTTTATTAACAAAAACGGGATCGAGCAGGATCAGCAAACGGCTGAGTCTCTGCAGGCTCGTGTATGAGATCGATCAGAAGGCTGCGGTTATTTTGATCGAACAGGTGTAAGCGATGATAAATTACATAAAACGAACGGGTGTCATATTTGCATTTTTAGCAGTACTGGCTTTTAGTCAGGCTGATATTTTTGCGCAACGGGGCGGAGGCGGCGGACGCGGAAGTAGCGGTCACAGCGGCGGTGGCCATCGTGGAGGAATGTCTCGCGGGAGCAGTGGTCATCACAGTGGAATGTCACGGGGGAGTTCTTCCCGAGGCAGTATTTCAAGAGGGAGTTCGCGTTCTGGCCGTTCTTCACGCTCGGTTCCTTCAAGAAGTCATTCTTTTTCTCAACGCCGTTCTACTGCACCGCGACAGAGTGCTCCTTCCCGATCGTTGAATTCCTCCTCGAATCGCACTTCCAGATCGGCAATGAAACCCGGTCAATCATTTGATTTCTCAAGAGGAAGTCAGTCTGGTACATCAAGACGTTCTGGTTCCATCTCATCCCGCCAGGGAAGTCGGAGCGGTAATCCCGGCCTCAGTCCTGGAAGCAGGGGGCGAGGCAGTTCAGGATTTTCGCATTTCAATAGTGGATCTCACAACCGGTTCAAGAGTGGTTCTTCGCAGCGGGGTAATAATCCGGGATTAAGTCCGGGAAGCAGCCGGTTCAGATCTGGTACATCCAACAGTATAGGAAGTCCTCACTCCAATAGAAGTTCCGGTTTCAGTTCGAGTCGAAATCATCAGGGATTTGGGGACCGTCACTCTGGTAGTCCCGGGTTGAGACCAGGGGGAGGCCGCCATGGCGATCGGGATCATCATGTTTCGCATGGGCCGGGCTTACGACCCGGAGGAGCGCATCGAAATAGTGGAAACCACGCACGACATGGTAACAACAGATATCATTACCGACCTGGTTACTGGTCCGGATATCGATCACGATATGCATTGGGAAATGGATTTGGTTCGGGCTACGGATATGGATACTATCCTTACTACCACTATCGCCGCTACGGTTATCGTCCCTGGGTCTGGTCAACGTTCGGTGGTCTGTCAGCGTGGATCGGTTATAACAGCCTGAATCCGGTTGTATATGATTACTCGCTCAATGACGGTTACATTTATAATAATGGCGTGCAGATGGCGCCTGTGTCCGCTTATGAGTCTCAAGCTGATCAGATTGCAGACAGTGTACCACCACCGGAGGATGCGACCGAGTGGATGCCTGTGGGGATCTTTGCCATCGTTCCTCAGGGGACAACGGAGGTCAATGTTACCGTGCAGCTTGCTGTGGGGAAAAACGGTGCGGTCGCCGGTACCTATTTCAATAAAGACGGGAACATTACTTTGCCGCTTCAGGGGGCCATTGATGAATCAAAACAACGTGTCGCCTGGAAGATCGGAGAAGAAGATACCATCACCATGGAGACCGGTCTGGACAGTCTGACCAAAGATAAGTCGACCGTGATCATCTACTTCACCGGAGGAGCTTCTGAAGTCTGGGACATGCTGCGTATTGATGAGCAGACTGCGAAACTCGCTCAACAGGATCTTCAGGTTGACGATTTGAAATACGAACTGCTAAGTTCGTTTCAGGAACTGGAACAGACACTGGACGAGGCGTGGAAAGATTATCTGGCACTCCCGGAAAACTTCTCGACAACAGGACCGAATCCTTCTGTGGAAGAACTGGAACCGATTGTGCAAAATTATCAGCAGATACAGCTTGATTCCAACTATCAGGTGATCACCCATCGCCAGGAATTCCAGAATACATATCAGTTACTGACTGATTATGTAAAAAGCCTGAAAGCGCAGCAGAAAGTTACGGCACAGAAAAAACTACCGGCGCCTCCTCAAGTGGCTCCGACAGTTAATTCACCCACGATACTGGAAGCACCAAAACCACTGCAGCCAACTCAGCCCGTGCCGTAATTCTGTATCTGGCGATTCAAATGTAAAGAAAAAACGTCCTGGGAACAGGACGTTTTTTTGTACCTATCGCGTACTCATTCACTGCAGAAGCGTCCAGAGGGATGGGGATGTGTCAGTCAGTGGTCTGTTGAAGTTGTTTCGCAACCTGTTCCGCCTGGCGCAGCACACGCATCAGATTCAGCCCCATAATCTGTTTGATCTGCTGATCTGTGTAACCTCGATCCAGAAGGGCCTGTGTGATCAGGGGATACGTGGAGACATCTTCAAGCTGAGCGGGCAGGGTGGAAACGCCATCAAAGTCAGAGCCGATGCCGACGTGATCCACGCCTGCAACTTTTACGATGTGGTCAATATGATCAACGACATCGTGGATCGTTCCCGGCTTCATTTTATGGCTGCTTTTCCAGCGATTGTATTCCCGATTGTAATCCGTTTCATTTGGATATTTCTGTTTCAGTTCCCGTCTGATATGAAACATTTCGGTCATCTGTTTTGCCGATTCGGGGACGACAAAACCGGAGAAGTAGTTCACCATGATCACGCCGCCATTCTGTTTCACTTTGACCAGGATCTCATCGGGAACATTCCGCGCATGATCGGCTATGGCGCGTGCTGAGGAATGTGACGCGATGATGGGGGCTTTACTCACCCGCAGAACATCTTCCATCGTTGCCGGAGATACATGTGAAATATCAACCAGCATGCCCAGCTGATTCATGGTCAGGACCACTTCTTCTCCAAAGGGGGACAGTCCGTCACTGATGGCGGTGTCGGTGGCTGAATCAGCCCAGTCGAGCGAGTCGGAATGCGTCAATGTCATATAGCGTACACCCAGTCCATAGAAAATCCGCAGCAGTGACAACGAATTTTCAATGGAATGGCCGCCCTCTACTCCTATCATGGAGGCAATTTTGCCCGATTTGTGAATCCGGTCGATATCATCTGCGGTAGCAGCCATCTCGAACGTATCAGGGTATCGCTTAATCATGCGATGGATCAGATCGATCTGCTCCAGGGTGTAATGTGCTGATCTCCGTTCTTTTTGTGTTTCCGAGGGGACATAGGCAGACCAGAATTGCGCACCCACATTTCCTTGTTTGAGACGTGGTATATCTGTATGAAACTGAGGTTGAGGCTCAGCGATGTCAGCCTGCTTGAATGATGAGGCCGCTTTTTCCCGCATGGCCCAGGGAAGATCGTTATGCCCGTCAATGACCAGACATTTCTGATGCAACTGTCGAGCCCGGTCTGACAGGATGACGGGCTTGCGATCTGGTGGTTCGTCAGCCTGCCCTGTTTGAGCTGAGCAGAAAAAGGAAAGTGCCAGCAGCAAGCCAGGAAGAGTTTTCTGTAATGGTCGATTGTTGAAGCTCATAGTATTATTTCCAACATATAGAAAGATAATGCTCAAAAGATTCACCGGGGCTGTTTTCCACTTGAGATATTCAGTCTCAGGCTGTGTCCCGTTTTACCGCAGCGTCTCCAGTTTCATTTGAAACGAGTGGATTAGCTTGTGAGCTGCTATGTTTAAATGCGAAGCGCTGTAGAATAGACGATTCACAGTGTGTTGTCAGGAGCTTCTCCTGCGAAAGTCAGAATTGATATTGATGTCAGCACAGATTCTGGTTAGTTTGAGTCGGTACAAGATTCACTTGTGACTGACTGTTGAGCGCTCGATGCAGGGGTTACCACTGCATTGATGGTTTGTCTGAGGATGCTAATGATGAGTGAAAGCCTGGAAACAGTGTATTCGACCACGAATGCAATGGAAGCGGAATTTATTAAAATGACACTGGAAGGTGAAGGGATTCGCTGTTTACTCGAAAATGAGTTGCAGGCCGGCCTGACGGGGATCTTTGAGATCAAAGTTGACGTCATGAGTTCGAACGTGGATCGCGCCCGACAAATCATTGATGAAATTCGTGAATCGTCCGAGTCAGAAGAGGATTCATCTGAAGAAGAGTGAATCGCTTTCAGGGTTCCTGCTTTCTGAGGACAAACAGGCAAGGGGCTGCTGCTGAAGCCGAGTGGGCGTGAATGGTTTCCGTCTGGTATTCTATTGCTGATAACTGACTCAACCACTGGTCGATGGCGACGGTTTCTTCGTCACCCCCAGGGTGTCCCGGATAAGCGAGGATGGTCATGATCCCTCCGGGACGCAGGAATTCTTTTGCTGCGTTGAGCGCGGTCAGGGTTGATGACTGTTGCGTAATCAGATTGTGATCTCCTCCAGGCAGGTAACCCAGGTTGAACATGACTGCACCGATTCGACCTTGATATTGGGTAGGAATCAATTCTGAAATCAGACGATGGTCTCCACAGATCAGTTCGAAATTATGATATTCTAATTCCTGCAGCATGACCGCTGTCTGGTCCAGCGCCTGCTGTTGGATATCGATGGCAAAGACTTTTCCAGACTTGCCAGCCAACTCGCAGAGAAAACGAGTATCATGTCCGTTACCAGCGGTGGCATCGACCGCAGTCTCGCCTGGCTGGAACACTTGGGATATCAGAGCATGAGCCTGATCGGTGAGGCGCATCATAGGGAAGCTTTACTTTATATTTTGTGAGCGAGATCGAGTGATTTATCCAGAGTCGTCCTGTCCTCCAGAATATCTGCAAAATGATCTGCCATCCAGGGAGTCTGCAAACTTCCTTTTGAGGCAAAACCGTTAAAAAATCCAATTTGAGGCTGCTCTGGATGCAGTCCCAGAATGGGCAAGCGGCCCCGGATGACAGGCCGGACGGCAGCGCGATGTTCGACCACTTCTACAGGGAGTTTCAGAAATTCTGCCAGGCGCGAGCAGATTTCTTTTCGTCCTGCCGGGGTCGGTTCGCAATTAAGGTGTTCGCGATCATAAGTCGAACCGGCACGGTAGAGATCCTCTTTCCAGTGGGCTAACCAGATACCTCGATGGACCACGCGTCGCTCATTCAGCCCTGGAATCTTCAGGGTGAGTATTTCCCCTTTGGCGCCTTCGAATGGCACCGTTTGAAACCAGGGATTCTGTTGGCTGTGGATGCCTTCACAGAAAATGATTTTGTCAGCCATCATATTCCAGCGGGGCAGTCTGACTGTATCCGAGTGTAATTCCAGGTCTTTGACCGGATCTAGTTCTGCCTGTTGAAACAGGGTACGGGCTTCGAAATAGTGACGTGATGCTTCCAGGTAGGATGGTACATCCAGTTGCCCGCCCATCATTTCAAAGCCTCCTTGAGTCAGTTCAAATTGACTCTCATCTGCTAACGGCTCGGGAATGGTGACCAGTTCCGGGAAATGTGTGCGTGAGCGTTGTGCATACTGCTGAATTTCAGCGGGTGAAGCGAACAGCCGCAGCATGGGTTTTATCTCATAAAATTGTCGCTTTGTATCACGTTCGATACTTCGGTAAAAGTCCGTAGCGAATGAGAAGAATTCTTCGAGACGCCAGGAAACGACCAGTCGCATCCCGGTGATGGGGGTGATGAGTCCAGCAGCGATTTTAGAAGAGGTGATCAGTTCGCATCGATCCAGTATCTGAACGCGATAGCCTCTTCTGATCAAAGTCCAGGCTAATGCTGTCCCTGCCAGACCCTGTCCGATAATGAGATAATCAGTTTGGATCATGGCCAATAGTACTGTGTGTGCTGCTGTTTTGACAGGGAAAATGTTGATGTCAGGAACTGACAAATCATTATGGATGAAGCTGCTTGATGCAACCGTTCGGCTAGAGTCGATCACTGAATCAATCACAGCACATAGATCAACAGGGGCAGTATTTGGGTTTTATAAATAAAGTTGTTGAATATGTTTTGTGAATGTGTTCATATAGTGTATTTGTGATAACTATTGTTTTGTTACAGGGAAGGAAGACCATGATATTTGGCGTAAGGAAAGTCGCATTTCTGTCCGGGATAACACTTCTATTGGGTTTCCAGTTATTTTCAGTGGCCGATGAAAAACAGGAGCAGAAAGCGGATGATTCCAATATTGAAATTATGCGTCATCTGCTTAATGCCTGGTCGATCCGTACAAAAGAGAAGCGAACAGAACCGCTCCAATTTGTTCAGGAGCCCGTCATGCAGTATCAGGATCCAAGATATAAAGTGACTAAAGGTGCCATCTGGCGTCTGGGTGATAAGGGGAGGCCACGTGCCTATGTCGCCGTAGAGATGGATCATCCTCAGGATACGGCAGGGCGTGCGACATTTGAATTTGTATCCATGTCAGAAGGTCCCTTTCGTATCGATGGGCAAAATGTCAGCTGGCAACCCTGGGAAGTGGATGCAAAATTTCAACCCTTTCCCGATGGTCCCCAACCCGCCGACACCCCGGAAGGCCGATTAGACCAGATGGAGCAGATGGCCATCCGATTTTCGGCAGAAGAAATGCTGGGCAGAGAACTGATCCATCTGAATCTGCATCCGATACCATTCGACCGCTATCAGACTACGGAGGATAAAAATTCAGATGCCGCAGTGTTTTTCTTCGAACGCGGATTCAATCCTGAAGTGTTTCTCATCTTTGAAACCGATGGCAAGACCTGGAACTATGGTTGTGCCCGTCTGTCAGCTGCGGCGAATCTGGTGAAACTGGACGGGAAAGAAGTCTGGAGTTGTCCCAAGATCAGTGTGCGTCCCAAAGAAGATCAGATTCGTTACCAATGGACGAACGGTTATACCGCGAACCGGCATGTCTTTCATTTGCCAAGAGAGTTAAAGTCATCGCAATTTCGGTTCGGCCGAAATAGAGTGATTCCTTTAAAGAAAAATTCCGTAGAAGGGAAACCGCAGCCAGTGCCTGCTGAAGCTGAGGACGTCAAACCCGTACCGAACAAAGAGACTGAGTCTCCCTAAACAGACAATCAGTCGAAAGCCTGTTGTTGAACAGTTAAAGCTTTCATTTCCCGATACAGTACAAAAACTCCTGTCGATTACCTGATTTACTGCTGGCAGTTCGGTGGAAGATCTGGTTACCACAGATCGCTGGCGTTGCGAAACCTTCGTCGCCAAGCTGGTTTTCTGCCAGC
The DNA here is from genome assembly GCF_008298035.1 of Gimesia maris. Taxonomy (NCBI): domain Bacteria; kingdom Pseudomonadati; phylum Planctomycetota; class Planctomycetia; order Planctomycetales; family Planctomycetaceae; genus Gimesia; species Gimesia maris. The sequence goes on along the minus strand of NZ_CP042910.1, from coordinate 5,251,608 downwards.
AGTTCAAATTTTTCGGGGCTCGCCCGAAAAACGAACGTTTTGCCCAGCTCATTAGTCAGGTAGATCTGATCGTTGGCCAGGACCGGTGAGGAAGAGACTTTTCCACCCAGGCGGCTTTTCCACTGCTCCTTCCCTGTTTGTGCGTTCCAGCAGTAGGCGATGCCGTTATCATCGACGGCATAAAGATAACCCTTGTAGGCCAGCATTGATTGTTCATAACATTTCACTCGATTCGTCCAGGCAATTTTACCTGAACCGTCGGCTTTGACAGCCATCGTCCCTTTTAAGGGAAAACCTCCACTGGTAAAGACAAGATCACCGTCCCAGACCATCGTCCCGCAACTGACGATCCACATCGCCGGGGCGGACCAGAGGTCGCGTCCGGTCTGGGGGTCAAAGCTTGCGACTTTTGCATTACCACTGAGCAGCATCTGGTCGCGTCCTGCGATCTGTGCCACGATCGGGGTCGAGAAATTCATCTTTTCCGGCCGCTTGATGCGCCAGACTTCGCGGCCCGTTTGTTGATCAAAGGCAGCGATGAAACCATTCTTCTCGTATTCAGATGTGATGATCACGGTCCCCCGGTACAAGAGGGGAGAAGGGGCATAGCCGAACTGATATGCCAGTGGCAGATAGCCGCCGGCTTTGATCTGCCATTTTTGTTTCCCATCCAGGTCGAGTGCCGTCAGTTGAATCCGGTCGAATTGTGGAAAGACCGCGAACACGGTTTTCCCATTTGAAGCCAGGGTGGGCGAAGCGTGTGTGTTTTTCTGGTGAATCTTTGGGGCAAAATCTCCTTGACTGACATCAGTATTCCAAAGCTGCCGCCCTGTAGTACGATCAAAGCAGACCACAGATTGAATTTGTTTTGCTTCGTCCACGGTAGAAATCAGAACACGGTCATTCACCACAATCGGCGAGCTATGCCCCCGACCGGGAAGAGGCGCCTTCCAGCGTATATTTTTCGATTCGCTCCATTTAACAGGAGGGGTTTCCCCTTCTGCAGCGACGTTATTGGCATTCGGTCCCCGCCAGACACGCCAGTCATCTTCTGCAACTGCAAGATGTGGATGTAGACAGAGTATCATGATACAGAGCAAACAGTGTCTGGGGATTGGTAGAGACATCTTATGGCCTTTGGTTTCCGGAATCGTCGCAGTACTTCGGGGGGAGTTGAGAATCGTGTCTGTTTATTGTGGTCGGGCGGGCGACATGGTGCAAGGCGATTCGACCGTCTTATCACACTCTTGAAAAAATGAGAGTGGGGTACAATCGATGCCGGAGCAGTCATTCTACGATTCCAGGTGAATTTATTTTTAGTTCGTGACAGATTGACTTTGAGTTTGTTAGAATGAGTCAGTTCAAAGATGCGTTGGGTATGCGCCAGCATTTCAAATCACGGTCCTGTGGTATCAACGCTTTTTATAGCAAGTCAATCCATTCAAAGCTGAAGTCGTGTTGTGACGGTATCTGATAAATCCTGCTGGAAAATTCAGTAGGGATTTTATACGTCCGTTGTGTCTACAGTGTGCGGAAATGAGGGCCTGAATGATTTTTGTCAGAGATCTTACACGGATTTTCGAATCCGGAAATCAGGATATTCTTGCCGTCGACCACGTTTCTTTTCAAGTCAAACCCGGTGAAGTATATGGATTGCTGGGCCCGAACGGGGCAGGCAAAACGACAACGCTCCGGATGATCCTGGGGCTATTGAAACCGACCAGTGGCGATGCAGAAGTGGAAGGGTTTCTGGTTTCCACCCATCCCGATGAAATCAAGCGTCGCGTGGGGCTGGTCTCAACCAGTGCCGGCCTGTATCAATGGCTGACCCCTCGCGAGATTCTTACGTTTTTTGCAGACGTGTATGGTGTCCCCGCGCTGCAGGCAGCAGATCAGGTGGAAAAACTCTCGCGACGGTTCGGGCTCTCCTCCTTCATGGAGCGGCGCTCTGCCACATTGAGCACCGGGCAGAAGCAGCGCGTGAACCTGGCTCGCTCACTGATTCATGATCCACCGGTCATGCTGATGGACGAACCAACGCGCGGTCTGGATGTTGTCGGGAGCAAAGTGATTTTTGATTATATCGACCTGCTCCGTGATGAAGGAAAAGCTGTGATTGTCAGTACTCATCGCCTGGATGAAGCCGAACAGCTCTGTGACAGATTTGGTCTGTTGCATAATGGAAAAAAGAATTACGAAGGCACCCTGGCAGAACTGCAGCAATGCACTTCCTGTCAGACCCTGACGCAAATCTTTCTGCAATTACTCGATGCGCCCGTTGAGAATGCAAAGAATTTACCCGCCGCCCAAAGGGAACTGATTTGATGGCATCCCCCTACGATCAGGATTCTGACGATCGCATTTATACACCCACCAGGTCTTTCCGGTTCTCAGGACTGTTGCGAAAAGAACTACGCGAAATTCTTCGGGATCGACGGACCGTCATTACACTGATTCTGATGCCCTTGCTGGTCTATCCTTTATTGGGGCTGATGCTGCAGAAGTTTTTTCTAAGTCAGGCCTCACAACTCAATGAAATCGAGTATCGAATTGTTCTGCCTAATGAATCAGAAGGGCAGATGTTCCGAGCGCTGTTTGAAGAGGGGGACAAAATCCTATCAGAGCGGAATCATTCCATTAAGAAACTGAAACCTGTCCAGGAAAACCAGACTGACAATGCACTGGCGGCATTTCAGGATGTCCAACCCGTTGTGAAATTCATGATTGCCGATTCAACGGGCGAGAATCACAACATACTTAAACTGGTTCGCGAAGGTGTCGTCGATGTTGGTGTGCGTTATTTTCCCATCGAAGTCAAAAATGAGAAGGCGCAACAGAAAGAACACAGTGGGCGGTTTCAGATCATTTATGGTGCACAATCTGCTCACAGCAAGCGTGCTGCAGAATACGTGGAAGAACGGCTGCAGGCAGTTCGCTGGAACTACCGGGACCAGATGCTGACAAATATGGGGGAGAGTGCCACCGTTCCTTTTGTAACCTCCTTTTCCTCAGTCAAGTCAGAAATGGTACAGGCCTATTCGCTGGTTACTATCGTTCCCCTGATTTTGATTCTGATGACCATGACGGGGGCCGTCTATCCTGCCATCGATTTGACTGCCGGCGAACGGGAACGGGGCACGCTGGAAACCCTGATTTCAGCACCCCTGCCCAGGATGTGGATTTTATGTGCCAAATTTATTTCAGTGCTGGTTGTCGCGGTGATGACGGCACTGGTTAATATGACTGCCATGCTGGCAACTGCTTATGCCAACGGCCTGGAGACAGTTCTCTTTGGTGAAGGGTTGACTCCGTTCGTATTGATGGAAATTTTATTGTTACTGGTGATCTTTGCCGCTTTTTTCTCCGCTGTCCTGTTATGTATCACGAGTTTTGCCCGCAGCTTCAAAGAGGCACAGGCATATCTCATTCCCTTAATGCTGATTTCGATGGCTCCCGGAATTCTGGGAATGGTACCGGATCTGAAAATGACACCTCTGTGGGCAGTGATTCCTCTCGCGAATATTGTGTTATTGAGCCGTGACTTTCTCTTGCATGAAGCAGAGCCACTGTTATTTTTTATATCGGTATTTTCAACTTTATTTTACGGCATTGTCGCACTCAGCCTCGCTGCCCGGATCTTTGGAACGGATACCATTCTGTATCAGAGTGAAACGTCGTGGTCTGACTTCTTCAGGCGATCACGCAAGACTCATCAATACCCGGCATTGAACAACGCGATGCTTTGCCTGGCGGTGATGTTTCCTGTCTTTATCCTGTCAGCTGCCTTTGTGGGACGCCTTAGAGAGTTGACAATATCTCAGCGACTACTGGTTTCAGGAGTCTTAACCTTCTGTCTGTTTCTGTTGATTCCACTGCTGTTCGCCTGGTTGGGCGGGGTGAATCTAAAGACCGGTTTTCGCTGGTTTAAACCTCGCGTGGTTTCCTGTCTGGGGGCAGTACTCCTGGGGTTCACTTTATGGCCTTTCGCTTATGAAATAGAAATATTTGCATTAACAGATACAAGAATTGAAACACTTTCTCGCCTGTTTGAATCAATGAAAATTGAACTGGCAGCTGTACCCTTATGGGTCAAGCTGATCTCGCTGGCTGTCATGCCGGCTGTCTGCGAAGAACTGTTTTTCCGTGGCTATCTGTTGAGTTCGCTTCTGCATCGCTTCTCAAACTGGTGGGCGATACTGGCATCATCACTGCTGTTTGCGTTATTCCATGTCATCGTCAGGGATTCCCTGTTTATCGAGCGCTTTTTCCCCAGCTTTTTTATGGGGCTATGTCTGGCCTACGTGAATGTAAGGTCCCGCAGTGTCATCCCTGGTATCCTGTTGCATATGATTCACAATGGCCTGCTGATTACCATTGCCAGTTATCAGAATTACTTTGTTGACTGGGAAATCAATATTGAGAATCAGAAGCATTTGCCTGTCAGCTGGCTTGTTGGTTCTTTTCTGGCTGTGGTCATCGGCTTCGCGTTAGTGCGTCTCAGTAATCGAAGGCCGTCAATACCTGCCACTGAAACGCCTGCTGCCGAAATGGCTGCCAGTTGAATGCGAATTCATTTGTCATTTGAAAATCTGGGTTCGCAGTTTCTTTCCGGCCTGAATGTTTTCAGGATTAAGAAGCTTCTTTTATTCATTCCAGGACTGGAGAAATAATGACTTCGAAATGTGTCCTTTTCTGCCTGCGTGACTTGGGAAAAAGTGGTTATGATGCCCGTCAGACATGAGTCAACCAGTCCAATCATGGTGAATTTGCTTATCGTAATGGTCCCTGGAAACTGGTCTTTAAAATGAGTCGGCGAAATCTGGAACTGTCGCGCTGCAAACCGACGATTACAGAGTTCTACAATCTGGAATCCGATATTGGTGAAGAACAGGATCTGGCAGAGCAGCATCCTGAAATTGTCAACCGGATGACAGTTGATTTTAAGCATTTAATCGAGCAGGGCAGCAGTCGGGCTGGGCAGAAAGCGGCGAATGATTCACAGGTTCGGTTTGATATCACCCAGAAACAACGCTGGGCACCGGCTTTGAAAGACTGATCTATTTGTGTGGTTAAGACGATGTCTCCTCTTGAGCGTCATCGCTGGCAATTCGATTGCCTCGGATAATGGAATTGCTTCCAAAGCGACTGGCTATCTGATCCTTGACCTGATCCAGGCGAGAAAATTTCTGTTGATCTTCTTCATCGAATAACGATTTCTGGTGCTGCGAACCGCTTTGAAATCCTGTCACGCCGACACCAATGAGCCTGATGGACAGTGGCCGCTCCGGTAATTTCTGGTCCAGCATTAGTAAAGCTGACTGTTCAATTTCTCTGGTGAGGTCCGTTGGTTGGGACACTGTGATGGATCTCGTAAATGTGGAAAAGTCATCATAACGGATTTTCAGCTGGATGGTTTTACCACGCAGTTTATTTTTGCGCAATCGACGCGACACATCTTCCACCAGGTCCATCAGAATGATTCTCAGTATTTCGAGGTCATTGACGTCACTGGAAAAAGTGGTTTCGCGCGAAATCGATTTGGCCTGTCTTTCCGGGATCACAGCCCGTTCATCCAGTCCCTGAGAAAGATTCCACAAATGAAGGCCCTGTTCGCCGAACAGTTCCGTCAGGATTTTGGGTTCTAATACTCTTACTTGCGAAATGGTCTGGATGCCCAGTCGATTAAAACGCTGTGTTGCCATTTTTCCAATTCCCCAGACTCGGGAAACAGGCAGTGGATCGAGAAACTCCTGGATTTTATCTGGTTCGACAACGACCAACCCGTCAGGTTTATCAGCATCGCTGGCAATTTTGGCGAGAAATTTATTGGGCGCGACACCGACCGAAGCAATCAACTGCAAGCTATGCCTGACTTCCTGTTTGATTGAGGCCGCGATCTCTCTCCCATTTCCGAAGAGGAGTTGACTGCCACTCACATCCAGAAACGCTTCATCTAAAGAAAGTGGTTCCACCAGCGGAGTATATTTACGAAAAATCTTCTGTAGCGATTGAGAAACCTCGGCATAGTCACTCATTCGAACAGGAAAAAAATGCGCCTGGGGGCACAGTTGCCTGGCCGTTTTCATTGGCATCGCGCTATGCACACCGAATTTTCGAGCCGGATAATTGGCAGCCGAAACGACGCCTCTATGCTCGGCTCGACCTCCTACGATGATGGGCTGACCTTGCAGTTCAGGGTGGTCCCGTTCCTCGATTGATGCGTAAAACGCGTCCATGTCAACGTGTAGGATTGTTCGCATACTGGAAATCGCTGCTGTTCTATTTCTTAATATCACTTATAAACGGATCGCTTCCTGTCCGATCCTGCTATACGATCTTTCTATTGGTTTCACAGTTCTCTTCTATTACAGGCAATCTTGTTTTGCCAGAATTCATTTTAACATTGATTTCCTGTGAGGCGTACAAAAAAGAATAAAGTCAAATCAGATATAAACGCAGCTTGATCTTTGCAATGCTGTTTCCCTGTGCCTTATAATTATCGATTATCGATCCTGTTCCTGCCTGAACGCGATTCGCTGACGCGAATTGGTGTTTCAATACTTAGTCAATAAGGAGTCTTCAGTGAATAATCAAAATCAGAATCGTCGTGACTTTTTGAAAACTTCCGCCGCTGCCGTTGCCGGTAGCAGCGTTCCATTCTGGTTCCATATTGATCCCGCCAGTGCCTACAAATTTAAAGCCTCCAATGATCGTCCTGTGGTAGGTTGTATCGGAACAGGCAGCCGCTGGAATGCAGTGGGCCCGAATGCAATGAAGTACGGAGATGTCATTGCGGTTTGTGATGTTGATGCAGCCCATGCCAATAAGGCTCACGATAAGGTAAAAGATATTCAGGGCAAAAAAGGAAATAATAAAGAAGTTGCTGTATTCGAAGATTACCGTAAGATTCTTGATAATCCCGATATTGATATTGTCACGATTGTGACGACCGACCACTGGCATACCAAGATCGCGATTGAAGCGATGAAAGCTGGTAAAGATGTTTATTGCGAAAAACCTTTGACGCTGACCATCGATGAAGGGAAGCAGATTATCAAAGCACTGAAAGAGACAGGACGCGTCTTTCAGGTGGGAACACAGCAGCGCAGTGAAATGGGGCAACGGTTCCTGAATGCTCTGGGGGTCATCAAAGAAGGTCGTCTGGGGGATATTACTGAAGTCGAGTGTGTGATCGGCGGTGTGGGGCCCAGCGGTTCGATTCCTGTTGCTGATGTACCCAAGACCTTGAACTGGGAAAAATGGCTTGGTCAAGCCCCGCTGACCGATTATCGCTGGAAGGCGGGAGAAGGGGAGAAAGGCAGACCCAAGACTCGTGGTCATTATGAATTCCGCTGGTGGTATGAATACTCAGGGGGCAAAATGACGGACTGGGGTGCCCATCACGTTGATATCGCTCAGTGGGGGATTGGCATGGATCATTCCGGACCCACCCAGGTGATACCAATTTCCGCTGAGCATCCGATTCCATTGAAAAATGGCATGCCGACCAAAGACGATGCTTACAATGTTGCTTCCAAGTTTGAAGTTCAGTGTAATTTCCCGAACGATGTCAAGATGACGATCAAGAGTGAGGGACGTAACGGCATTCTGTTTACGGGAACGAAAGGACGCATGTTTGTCAGTCGGGGCGACCTGACAGGAAAACCTGTTGAAGACCTCAAAGACAATCCGCTCTCCAGTGACACCATCAAGAAACTCTACAAAGGTCGTCAGCCCGGCGATCATATGCGTAACTTCTTCGAATGCGTCGAGGCACGGGAACAACCCATTTCCGATGTAATGACGCATCATCGTGCCATCACCACCTGCCACCTGGCAAACATTGCCATTCGTCTGAATCGATCTCTGGAATGGGATCCTAAGACAGAGCAGATCATTGGTGACGACGAAGCCAATCAGTGGCAAAGCAGAGAGCAACGTAAAGGCTACGAAACCAACGCGTAGACAATCGTTGTGATTGAGCAGACAAAGCGCTCGGCCTGGAGGGGGATTCGTTCCCCTTCAGGCTATTTTTATTGATTGCTGTAATAAGTCCTGTTTGATTTTGAAGTCGCGCTATTTACTGTTCAAATCAAAAGAAAAGTGATTTTCCTCACCGGAGCTGACATTGATATCGAGGGTGCTCTTCTCGTTATAAGCCGCTGGTAAATATTGTTCCATCGCAGGTTCTTTACCTGTTCCCTCTGCGTTATCAACCATCTTATCTTTGGACTGACGTCGTGCGGTAATCTGGACTTTCCAGTTACCGGGTTGCATTTCTGTACTGAAGTCCCCCTCCTTCACGCTGGCAAAGTACGATTTATTTTCGCCAGAAGGATCCTTGAAAAGAATACTGGCATCTGGCAGAGGGGAACCATCAAGTTTGACGGTCCCCGTTACTGTCTCCAGTGGGGGACCTTCAGGACTACTGTTGCATCCTGTGAATGCTGAAGCGAACAGGATGACGGCAAGTGAATGAGATGTGAAACGAAGCATCATAGTTTGCAAACTGTCTATTAGAAATTGAACTTGTCGATCGACGTGAGTTATCCGTATCAGGTCAAAAATTGATTCAGATGAAGTTGGTTATTAAAACTCGCCGAGGACTTCCTGTCCGGCACGAGTTGAAAGTGCCTGCCAGGTTCCCAGATCGATATTATCTGAGATAAAGCGTACCGCACCATCTGCGAGTAGTATATGCACTCCACCGACGTGAAAACTGCGGGAATAGGTTCGCCTGGTTCCCGTACATGAAACTGGTCCCGCATTCGTACCTGCACAGGGAAACTGGGCCATATCATAATTGGCACATGAGTAGTTGCAGTCGGGTACCGGAGAGTTGGGAGGTTCTGCCGTGTTGAAAGCACTGCCATGATGTGTTGAGCCACCACCCCAGTAGTTTCCCACTTCACCCCAGGGGGTGCTCGCACTGGGACCATTCGGGCGTGCTACACCTTCCCCTCCCATAATTGTATTCGAAGTTCCATCTGTTACATCGCGGAATTTCGTACTTGAATAACGATAGAACATGCCATCACCGGTTTCACTACCCCAACTGTCATTTGTTTTGCCCGCACACATTCCATAATTGCCTCTGAATGCGATAGAAAAATTCGCGCTCGGATTTGAAGGGCATACGAGAGCCGGGATGATCGAAAATCGATGCGAGGAGCCATGCGTGTAAGCAAAGTCTTCCTGGATATAAGCATTATAAAGTGGTGCTTGGTCAATGTAGGGAAGTATCTGCTGCATCCAGGTTTCGCGGCTTCTGGTGTAGGGACCATAGCCGGTATCCCAGGCCCAGCCGTAAGGGAGTACACTGTGGGTATCAAGATAGTTGTGCATGGCCAGGCCAATTTGTTTCAGATTATTTTTACAACTGCTTCTGCGGGCGGCTTCACGTGCCTGTTGTACGGCTGGCAAGAGCAGGGCAATCAGAATCGCAATAATTGCGATGACAACCAGAAGTTCAATCAGTGTGAAGCCACGTTTAGCTTTATTTGGCTGGAGTTTCATCGGGCATTCTCTTCTTCGGAACTAAAAATCAATTAGTGGTGTATGACTATTTTTGCGCAGGTAGAGTGCTGGGATTTAGGGTAACACGATGGAAATTGGTGAGCGTTTTGATGAATTATTGAGCAGGTCAGGTTCTGATTATTCTCAATAATTGATAGTTCAGTAGCAAGCATATCCTGTGCCAATCCTGATTCGAGGAGAGTCGAAGTGAATCGGAATTACTGGCAGGAATATCTGGTTATTTCACATCCAGAGGTGGATTCGAGACTGCAAATCTTCAGATAACCTTTTTTTAACCGCATTCTGAACCTGGTTGTCGTGATAGCGCGTGCTGAAGTGCGCCAGAATAATCAATTCATTCTGAAATCGTTCTGCGCGTTCGACAATATCATCCAGATGCATGTGTCCGAACTTATGAATTTTTTCCCGACGGTGTTCGGGTCGGTAAAAAGTCATTTCTGTAATCAGTACTTTGGACTCATATGCGGTTTCGAAGTGATCCAGTCCGGCAGGGGCGGTATCTCCTGTGTAACAGACCAGCGGTACTCGAATCTCTTCGCTGACCTCAATCCCCGAGATGCGCGCGTCTCGAATATCGGTTTCCGGTTTCCCCTGAAATTCCGGTTTCAACTTCTTCCGGCAGTCCCAGACCTGAAACCCAAGTGAAGGAACCGTGTGTTTGGTCTGAAATGCAGTGACAGCGTGTTCCCGTGAAAGCTGTATTTCTTCTCCATCTTTTAAGCCAATCAGCTCACATTCCATCCGGCCCCGATCCAGTTTTTGCCAGCTTTTCAACATTTTCCAGACAGGATCGACCACTTCTTCAGGCAGGTAGATCGTGGGTGGGCTCATCTTCATCATACGCCGACGGGCGACAAAAGCAGGAAGTGCCGCCATGTGATCAAGGTGCGCATGGGTAATGAAAAATACGGCTGTCCCCATGAAAGACCAGGGACTGCCACCGAGGTCAAAGCCAAGTTTAAGTTCAGGGATTCTCCAGTAGCTTTGAACGGCGGCCCGTGAGTAGCCCTCAATGGTGAAGCCTTTATATTTCACAGATTGCAGAGGCAGATTTTCGAGCATAATCGTACTGGAGAATTCAAAACTTAATGATGACTCTGAAACGGGATCGGAATCGTGTTGATTCTCCGATTGTTGTTCAAAGGGATGTAAGTTTGTAATTTAAATGGTCAAATGGAACTTCAGAAATTGAAAGACTGTCAGGTTAACCCAATTCTTTCCGTATACCAATAAATACACCGCCGGAAATCGTAAAGCGTTCGAGATTCGGCGGTGAGTTCTCGGTTATATTGATCTGACAGGCAGTGATGACACTTATTTAACGGGAATGGATCGGCCTGTTTGAATACTTTTCGCCTCGGCGTAGCAGATTTTCAGGGCATCTCTGGCCAGTGCGCCTGATAATGCTTCCGGTTCTTCGCCACTTTGAAGAGCATCGACGGCTGCCTGTAATTCCAGGGTGAATGCCGCACACCACGCATCTCCCCCTTTGAGTTTCGGGTGTTTTAATTGACCATTTTTACTAATCAGTGTGAGAGGTTGACTGACAACCCATTCCTTGTTTTTGCCGACTCCCATTGTGCCTGCACCAAACAGTACGGTTGCGTCTTCAAAGTAGAGTTCGTATCCATGCGCGAACTCCAGGCCTCTTGTCGCAATTCCCCCACTGACACAACTGACCGCCAGGTTCGGGTCATCGTAATCGTAAACAGTGTGAACGTGGTTAATAAAACCTTTATTCTCAATTCCCCGTGAAGTGACTTTTGTGGGTACACCACACATTAGACTGATCAGGTGGTTATCATGGATGTGCAGATCAATTCCCCAGCCACCCAGTTTCTGGAAATCTTCGATGTTTTCGGACCATTTGGGGGGAGCCATCACGCGGCGGAAGTGGGCCGCCAGTAGTTTCCCATATTTATTGCTCCGGACACATTCGACGGCAAACTGAAATTCAGGGAAAAAGGGCAGAACCTGGGCAACCATGAATTGGACGCCGGCTTTCTCGGCGGCTTTCACCATTTTGTTGGCCGCTTTCAGGTCGATGGCGATCGGTTTTTCAACAAGGGTGTGTTTTCCAGCCCGGATGGAATCCAGGGCCACCTGTTCATGCATTTGGGTAGGCAGGCAGATATCAACAAGATCAATATCGGGATCTGCCAGCAGATCATGGTAATCGCTGTACTGCTTTATTTTGGATAAGTCGACCTGAGAACCTCGAGGGCCAAAGTTCCCTTCAATGCTGCTCCAGTCGCCTGCCAGTTTTTTGGAATCCCGGGTTGATATTGCAGTGACCTTCGCTCCTTTGAGTTTTCTGGCTCCTTCAAAATGAGCCATTCCCATAAAACCGATGCCGATAATTCCAATACGAACCATGATGTCCCCCTGGTCAGGTGGTCGAAAATCTGAGTTAGTTAATACTGTTGCTAAAGACTGACGACCGTGGCAGCAATCGTCAAGCTTTTCACAATCGGTTTTCAGGTTCTTGATCTAACTTCCGAAGCAGGGCTTCCGAATTATAGAAAAAGTGTTTCTGCCGGATTGTTACATATGGCCTGACTGGGGACTCAGGAAGATGCCGGGGTCCTGTTTCCATTATACCGGATAGCAGAGGTGTAGTTTTCGGGAGCGGACAGAAAGGTTGCGAAGGCTGTGCCTGCTTTTTGTGCATGTTTTATCCTGCGTAAAAAATGGGCAGGGAAATGGGGTGAATGGCGAGTCTGGTGGCAGTTTTTCGGGGTTGAAGCACCTTTGTGGTAATTTTTCAGTCTGGGGTAGACATCAGAAATTAAAAAGTGTTATCATACTGATGTCGACATCGTAGTGATGGCAGTTTGCTGGTGCAGAAGGCTGTTTTTCAGCAAACCGTCTAGATGAGTACTCTTTAACTACCCTCATCCTGCAAGTTGCTTCGACCTTATTTAATAAGGTAACAGGGAAGTATGAGGGGCCAGACAACGAAGGATTCGAAAAGAAATGCTTGTATTATCACGAAAGCCCGGTGAGCGAATTCGGATTGGCGATGATGTAACCCTGACGATTGTTCGAATCGGTCCGAATTCAGTCAGATTAGGCATTGATGCCCCACGCAGTATGAGTATCGTGCGTGAAGAACTGTGTATCGATTTTTCGGATCTGCCAGAAACAGAGCAGTTCTCAGAAGAAACGACTTCGCCTTAGGTTTGCTGTCTGTCCGTTATCATTTCCTGAGGCGTTCCGTCTCACTGGATCGCACATTCGTTGCAGATCTGAACTGCATAGTTTATGGATCACTTTCACTTCGTTTGTTAAAGCAGTCGGTATGTTTGCTGAATCAGGGCAATCCGATTTGTCTGTTCCTGTTACTTTGCGCGCGGTCTATCATGGTCAGGTGCAAGGGGTCGGATTTCGCTACCGGACTACGCGTCTTGCCCACCAGTATCCGATTACGGGGTATGTGAAAAACCTGCCTGATGGCACAGTAGAACTGGTCGTGCAAACACAGGATAAAACAGTTCTGGAGCAGTTTTTTGATGATATGATGCTCACATTCGCAACTAACGTCACGGATGTTTCAGTCGAAGAAATTGACTCGGAGGCGCATTATCAGCAGTTCCAGATCGAACGCTAAAGCTATGCAATTGAGCAGTTTCAGGTTGGTATAAAGCCAATTTGGCAAATTATAGCGAACATGCCTTCCAGATTGGGGAAATCAGAGCACGAATGACCCTGTATTCTTTACTTTCCCCACCTCTTCTCGGTAAAGTAATCAGTGCCCTGTGGGCTGTTGGCAGAGATTCCCGGTGAATGTGCTGGTAATTTCATAAGTTCAAAAATAAATCCAACGTCCAGATTATTTATATCGTAACTGACAGTGGGAAACTGCGCCTGAAATAGCTTCGGGCAGTTTCTTTTCTCGAAGCCTCAATACATTCTTAACTGATTGGTGAATGAACGATGGAAAGCCTCCTGGTTTTTTCAGCAGAGCCTGTTGACTTGATGGTTCAATGGTGGTTAACCGGAGCAGGTGTATTGCTCTACTTTGTGCTGTTATTTGGGGTGGCTGCATTCACCCAGGCAGGTGTAATTGCCAGAGCCACTACCAAAGAGGCAATTCGCCAGCCCGTGTTTCTGTTGCTGATGGCGATGGGGCTGCTGTTGCTGTTGCTGAACACGTTTCTGCCATTTTTCTCCATGGGAGATGATGTCAAGATGTTGATGGACTGTGGTCTGGCAACGATTTTGATTTGCAGTCTCTTACTGGCGGTCTGGTCTGCCAGTACCAGTATCGCAGATGAAATAGAAGGCAAAACAGCAATGACACTGCTGTCGAAACCGATTAATCGTCGCCAGTTTATTATTGGGAAGTACCTGGGGATTCTAAAAGCAGTCGTCTGGCTGATGTTGCCGATGGTGATTACTTTTCTACTGCTGGTCTACTTCAAAGTCGGTTATGACGCTCGTGAAGCTTCAAGAGACGCACCGACTCATGCCGAAAAAATGGCCGCTGTCTGGTTGATTTTACCTGGCATTCTTTTGATCTATATGGAAGTTGCAATTCTGGCTGCCATCAGTGTCGCTATTTCAACCCGGCTACCGATGATGGTGAATATGATTATCTGCTTTGGTATCTATATTATTGGTCACCTTACTCCCAATCTGGTGCAGGCCAAGTCGGAGGGACTGGAGTTTGTGAAATTTACCGGGCAGCTGATCGCTACAATTCTGCCTAACCTGGATAACTTTAACATGTCACCAGCGGTTGCAACGGGAACTGTCGTTCCGCCAGTCTATATTGGTCATTCGGCATTAAGCTGTCTGCTTTATTCCGGAATTGCGATTCTGGTTGCCTTTATTCTTTTTGAAGACCGTGACCTTGCCTGAGCAGCAGGGAGCGGCCTTCTTACACTCATGAATTAAAACAGATTCGGTGGGTCTTGTGTCAAACCGTCAGCCCAACGCCTTTCATCGTGCTTTCCCCGCACGGGAATTCTTTCGTGGATCTGCCAGAACTGTTCTGTTCTGGTCGCTGGTAAATGGCCTGCTGCTTATTCTGTTACTGGTCGATTTGTTTCTGATCATCGATCTGCTTGACCATCGCGGGCGAATCACACTTCATGGAGAGCAGAATGTCAAGCTGCTGCAGGAACTGAGGACAGCTCCTGTAAGATTGCCTGTAGAACATGAACAGGCAAAATCGGTTCCTGAGCCCGAGCAGGTTCGAGCTGATGGAAAGTCCTCTGTGCCCGGTGGTGAGCCTGAACCAAAACCATCCCCGATTGCAGAAATGCCTCGGTTGGAGATGGTGAGTCTTACGGACTCTGGTATTTTGCCATCCGTCTGGTGGACGTATTCCAAATATCAGATTGGTTTATTACCACGGATGTATCAGCGGGTTCCACTACTGCAGGAGAACCAGACAGCGCTGTTCACTTTAATCTGTTTTGCGCTGGTGGTTGCCAGTATTCGAGTATTGATCCGCTGGAGATCCCGGCAGAAGAGCTTGACAATCTCGCATCATGTTTCAATGAGCTTGCGAAATATGATTCATCGGCAGGCGTTGCGCCTGGGGCCAGGGGACCTGTCCGGCAAAGAGACTGAACAGGCTTTTCAGCTGTTTATTCGAGATGTGGGAACGGTCCAGCAGGGGGTGTTTCAGTGGGTTTATGGTCAGTCACGTCATCCAATCACTCTGCTGATTCTCCTGCTGTTTGCCATGTCGATAGACTGGAGACTGACCCTGCAGTGTATGATTCCGCTGGTGGCGGCCTGGTACTTTTTGCTGCAGCATCGCAAAAACTACGAACAGGAGCAGGCAAAAACACTGGTTGCAATTGAGACAGAGTTGTCTTTACTGGCAGAAAACCTGCGTAGTACCCGACTGGTACGGGGTTTCGGAATGGAAACAGCAGAGCATGACCAGTTTCAAAAACATTTGCAGAAATATACGGAGAATATCGCGACGCTCAAGCGCGTTGAGGGGTGGGGACATCGTGTCGCGCGCGGGCTGGCAGTGTTCTGTTCCTGCATGGTTCTGTTTCTTGTCGGGTATAAAGTGCTGGTGAGTCCAGACAGCCTGCCACTTTCGGCAGCTGTTTTGATGACAGGGATCTTTGCCTTTTTCTATCTGCCGGTAAATGGATTGTATCAACTGATAGAGATACGCGATGAAGCTAACATTTCAGCGAGTTCAATCTATCGTTACCTCAACCAGATACCCTCTGTAGGGCAGGCTGTCGGAGCGAAGTTTCTGGAACCTCTGTCTCAGGCACTGCAGTTTGAGAATGTCAGTTTTCAGTTGAACAGCAACAGTCCTCCATTACTCAAAGGGTTTGATTTGAAAATTCCCGCTGGTACCAGTACGGCCCTGGTATCTCTGGAAAAACTGGCTCCACGTGCTGTGAGTTATCTGATACCGCGATTTATTGAACCTCAGTCGGGTCGTGTTCTGATGGATGGTGAAGATACTGCCTGGGTGACTCTGGAGTCTTTGCGCGCGGAAGCGATCTATGTGAGTGGAAACGATCCCTGCCTGACAGGAACCGTCAAAGAGAATATCCAGTGCGGTGATGAGCGATACTCTCTGCAGGAAGTGATTGCTGCTTCCAAGGAAGCGCACGCGCATCAGTTCATCCAGAATCTATCGCAGGGGTATGAGACCGCGCTGGGACAGCATGGTGAAGAATTGACTGTGGGCGAATGTTTTCGTCTGGGGCTGGCCCGGGCATTATTGCGGAAGCCTGCTTTACTCATTATCGAAGAGCCTGAAGACATACTGGATGAGGATACTAAAACGCTTCTCGAAGATGCGTATTCACGAATTTTTCAGAATCGTACCGTTCTGGTGATTCCTTCACGAATTACAACCCTGCGCCGCGTCAATCAGGTTGTACTGATTCACGAAGGCAAGGTGGAAGCGGTCGACAGTCAGCCGAATCTGTTAAAAAAATCTGCCCTGTATCGCCACTGGGAATACACGCGTTTCAATCAGTTCAGGCATACTCAGGAAACTTCGAACGAACGTTGAATCAAAGAAACAGATATGGATATCCTTCATTCACCTGTAGTCGAGCATGCGATACGTCTGGCTGCGGTGGCTCACAAGTCTCAAAAACGGAAGTCTTCCGGCATTCCCTATATCGCGCATCCCATGAGTGTCTGCCTGATCCTGATGAAGGCTGGTTTCGATGATGAATCGATTCTGGCGGCGGCTGTACTGCATGACGTTGTAGAAGACACGGAATTATCAATCGAAGATCTGGAGACGCATTTTTCAGATGATGTTGTGCGGTATGTTCAGGAAATGACAGAAGAAAAAGAGACGGAAGAGGGGGAGAAACGGACCTGGCCGGACCGTAAACGAACGCACATTGAAGTAATGCAGCAGGCAGCGCTGGGGACAAGAGCGATCGAACTGGCGGATAAACTCCACAATCTCGAAGCGATGCTGTTTGATCTGCAGACCGAAGACAGGCAGGAGTTCTGGGGGCATTTCGGAGCCAGTCCTGATGAAATCATACAGTATTATCATTCGATGATCGAAGCAGCAGGTCAGTCTGATTCTGAACTGAAGCCGCTGGTCGAGAACTGTAACAGTCGGCTGGAAGAATTGAAAAAGTACCTGCCTTCTACATGAGAAGGCTACTGGTACTTTTGGTGTTGCTTTAGTTTAATACAGAGGTCTCGACTGCGCTTCGACTGTGAGACATGAATGACCGGGCTGTGACAGCTGTGTGAAATAGAAAGCGAGTGCACCATGCAAGGCAAACAGGAGTACCCCGACTGGTTTCTGTGGTTGTGGGAGAAGTGGTATGTTTTGTTTCTGTTGCTCGGAGCGCTGACTCTGATTTTTATCGGCAGTGCCGTTTATCTGGATAATCGATTTTCACAGGTTCAGAACCAGCTGGAATATGTGCCCCCACGCAGTTATCAGCCACCAGACCTGAAGAAGTATCAGGCTGACAAAGCAGATCTGGAAAAACTGACACGCAGACAGTCTCTGTATGTTCCCTGCTATTCCCACATCTATTATCACGGCGGCGCTCCTTTGCTGCTGGAAACGACATTGAGTATCCGAAACATAGACCGTGAACAGCCCGTATTTATCACAGCCATCAATTATCATGATACCGATGGCAAACTGGTGAAAACTTATCTTGATCAGCCAGTCAGTTTGACTCCCTTTCAGACGCTCGAATTTCTGGTGGAAGAAAAGGACAGTACCGGGGGATCCGGCGCGAATTTCCTGGTGTCGTGGGCTGGTGATGAAAGTGTGAACCAGCCACAGGTGGAAACCGTGATGATTGGTACTTCCGGACCGCGTGCGATTGCCTTCAGTAGAAGTGCGACTGTGATTTCAACCGGCGAGAATTGATTTTTTCTGAGATCATTCTGCTACTGTGATTCAACAGATTGTTTTTCCAGAGTCGTGTTTGTGTAGGGCGTCAACTTCAGGTCTTCAGGAGCTACTGAAAGCTGCCAGACTTTACGGTCAGGAAAGTAGTCGATCAGTTTCTGGTTTTCTGCGCTAGTCAGGGAGAGCGCCCAGACTACTTCCGAATGATCGATGTCGGCTCGATTATAAACCCAGTCAAAATGGGGGTTATGGTCGGGTGAGTACTTAACAAAGATCAGGTCTTTCTGAGGCATTTTTTTTAGCTGTTCAATCAGATTGACGCGACTGGTTGCCAACCGATGCTTCATAAGCATTCGTGGGTCTGATACATATTCAGATATCTGGGAAATCAGTGTGGCGATATAAATTATTCCCAGCCCAAACAGAAACACACGTCCCTGGCTATGGTTTTTCCAGTGCGCTGCGCGCCAGTGGCGTGCACATTGAATCAAAACGTAAAATACAAGAGGTATTATCGGTGCAAGGTAGTGTAGCTGAAAAAAAGTTGTACAGAGCAAATGGATCAGTAGAACAACCAGTAATATCGAGAGTGCGATTTGTGTCCAGGTGGATTTGATTGCCCAGGGGAGAGTCAGTAGCAGGGCCGATAATGGGAAGAAAATCATCTGAAAAATAAAGGTCTGGCTTTTACCAGAAACAGATTCAAAATACCCCTTAGGATCCTGTTGTTTCTGAAATTCGTTGAATGACCAGCCTGTGTGATATTTTTTGAAGTGGGATAATTCATTTTTTACCTCACGGGGAGTGCTCCAGACAAACAGAGGAGTTTGTGAGTAAGTTTCTTCATGGACCTGATAAGCGAACTGAGAAACACTTCCTGTGACAATCCAGTTATAATAAGCAAGTGCGCCTCCGATACAGACTGCGATCAGGCCAAATGGCAAAATGATTGACTGAAAAATAACCCGTTTGGAATAATCTTGTTGTGTGACTATCCAGAAAAATAAAGTGATCAGTGACAAGCATGCCGTAACAAATCCTTCAAATGGTCGACTGATAGCCAGAATGAATATCCCTGTTCCCAGAACGAATGTCATTCGTAGATCGGGAGTATTAATCAAGCGCCGCACTGAGCCAAATAAGAGTGCCGCTCCCAGAATGGCGACTCCGCCCCCGAAGTAGTTTTGCCCCCAGATCAGGATCAGGGGATGAAATGTTGCCATCAGCCCACCAGCAAGAGCCCACCTGGGGGGGACCCAGGCCTGCAGCATCCAGCAGACTGCAGCGCAGGCGAGGCTGATACTCAACCAGACTCCAAATAAAGGGTTTCCCGTCAAAACCTGACCCAGCGCCAGAAACAGACCTTGACCGGGTGGGTACTTGGATGCATAGGTCGGCTGTTGAATGATATGAAAGGATTGAAAATGTTTCCAAAACGGATGCGGCGGATTGGTCAGCCTGCCATGTGAAAAGGTATCTGCAGCCAGCAGGTAGCTGAATTCATCATGAATTCGAGGGACTGGTTTCTGGTAGTAAGAGCTGGCAGCAGAAACTAAAAAAGAGAGGAAAAAAACGGTGAAGATTGAGATTCGAGGTCGGCTGAAAAACTGAATGACAATGCGAAAACGATTCAATACCTTAAACCGAATCCATCGACACGGCAAACAGAGCACCAGGAGAATCAGTCCAGCAAGAAGCAGCCCGTTTTTCAGTAGCAGAGCAAATGTCATCAGTTACAGACCAGATTCAGTTGAAAAAAGTAATCAAATGGTTGGAGAGTAAATGCCGCTCAGACTCTCAAGGGGGAATTTGAAAGGTACTGTAGAGCTGGTAGAGGGTTGTGATCGGGAGTGAATTTTATTGACCACCCCCCCTAGTCTGTTTTATTATGTATAGGTTGCCAGGTCGGAATCAAGTTTTTTTATCAGCATATAAATTTTCTGAACAGTCGCTTGAAATAGTGACTTGCATCAGATCCTTACAAGAGTAAATGGGCTGCAAGTTATGGAGTCAAAATGGCTTACGATTGTCATTCCTGCATTGAATGAAGAAGATGCCATTGGTGGAACTATCAGGCGATGTCTGGATGCCCGTGAAGAGATTTCGCATCAGGCTGAACTCGATGGTATTGAGATTATTGTCGTGAGTGATGGTTCCACAGATCAGACTGCTGAGATTGCACAGAGTTTTGAAGATATTACCGTCATTGTGTTTGAAAAAAACCGGGGTTATGGGGCCGCGATCAAGGAAGGATGGAGGCGCGGTCGTGGCGATTATGTCGGTTTTCTGGATGCTGACGGGACCTGTGATCCCCGTTTCTTTGCCGCTCTCTGCGAGACGGCAATTGTTGAAAACGCGGATGTAACGCTGGGTTCCCGTCTGGGAGCTGACTCACAAATGCCAGTGATCCGCAGAGCCGGGAATCGTGGGTTTGCGTTTTTAATGGGCCTGCTCTGTGGTCGAAAAGTAACAGATACTGCCAGCGGAATGCGAGTTGTTCGTCGGAATGCACTCAAACACCTGTATCCATTACCTGATGGTCTGCACTTTACACCAGCCATGAGTGCCCGGGCATTGATGAATCATTTGCGAATTATCGAAATCCCCATGAAGTATGAAGAACGTATTGGCGAAAGTAAGCTGAGTGCGCTGAGAGATGGGATTCAGTTTCTTAAAGCTATTGGGGAAGGAGTCCTCTGTTACCGACCTGAAAAAATATTTTTGTCAGGATTCACTATCTGCATGCTGATGATTCTGATTCTGGCAGCTTATCCGACTGAATTTTACTTTCAGAATCATCGGCTGGAAGAGTGGATGATCTACCGATTTGTGGTCTGTCAGTTTCTCGGGTCAATTGGAATGGCGTTGCTGTTGGCTTCAGCGCTATCTACTCGAATGGCTTGTATGAGCTCAAGGCGGGAAGATTTCGTTGGTTTCTGGTCTTCAAACATATCCAGCCTGTTTACAGGAAAACCTCTGGTTGTCATTGCAGGATTTCTTACCTTCCTTGGTCTCGGTTTTTTGTGGCCGGGGATAGTTGAATTTATTTCGACTGGAAAAATAACATTGCACTGGTCCCGAGTCATTGCCGGTGCCTTCACGTTATTTTCTGTTCTACAGATATCGATCTTTGTGGTATTGATGAAAGTAGTGGAAATCTGGAGTTATGAGCAAACTTCTCTCGAAAAGAAGAGCTATAAATTGAATCAAGTTGAAAGAATTAATATCGGTGAATCGAGTCTGGAAAATGACCTGTATGTTGTAGAACCAGATTCCCGGGTAATGAAGTGATTTAGCAGGCTGTTACCATGAAGTAAATTGCAGTGCAATTTAAACTTTCAAGTTTACATTTCGGGACTGGTACCGGAACAGTCCACCCCCAATCGCTTTGAATCTGATTTTCAGGCAGATAAGAGAACTATGCAGACGCAACAGAACCTAAACACCTCGCAGATTGAGTACTGGCATCCCGGCAGTGAATGTTGCGATGAAATCTGGGAAGCCGCTTACCGACGTTTTGAGACTCCCCAACAGGAACTCAACAAATTTCTGAAGAGACTGCACTACATGGGGGTAGCCCAGTGGGAGAAAAACCTGAAAGTCGTTGAACTGTTTTGCGGTCAGGGAACAGGATTGAATGCTCTGGAGAAGTTGGGATTTCATTCACTGGCAGGAGTCGACTTGTCTCCCTGTTTATTGCAGCAGTATCAGGGAACGGCTCAACTATATGTTGCTGATTGCAGGGATTTGAAATTTGAAGACGGCAGTCGCGATGTGTTGATCGTGCAGGGAGGGCTGCATCATCTATCCGTACTTCCAGATGATCTGAAAAAAACCTTGCAGGAGATGCATCGTGTTCTTCGTCCAGGCGGCCGCGTTGTCATTGTAGAGCCCTGGCAGACTCCCTTTTTGAAATTCGTGCACACAGTCAGTGAAATCCGTCTCTTCAGAAAACTCTGGGCTAAACTGGATGCGTTTGCCATCATGACTGAGCAGGAAAGAACCACCTATGAACGATGGTTAAGTCAGCCTGTCGAAATACTCAGCCTGTTGAACAACATATTTCAGCAAGAGCAACAGATAATTGGCTATGGCAAGCTGATGTATGTCGGACGCAAGTTGTGATCCAGACAGCCTCGCAGACTTCGATTTCTACTGGTATATTGTAGTTTCGATTTTAATCACACTACGAGCATCTTCCGAAACGACATATCAGAGGGAATAGAAATGCTGCGACTCGCTTTGATTCTGACTGTGCTGTTAACCCTGGTCGCTACAGAACTCTCTGCTGCGAAACCGAATATCATTGTAATCATGGCGGATGACCTGGGGTTTGGTGATGTTTCCTGTTATGGTGCCACCGCACTTTCAACGCCTCACATTGATCGTCTGGCGACTGAGGGGCTGCGGTTTACCAGTGGTTACTGTTCTGCTTCGACCTGTACTCCCACACGCTACTCCTTTCTCACAGGAACCTATGCTTTTCGTGGGGAACGGACAGGGATCGCGCCTCCCAATGCGCCTGCCATTATTAAGCCGGGAACGGAAACGGTCGCATCCATTCTCAAACGTGCTGGTTATACAACTGCCGTGATCGGTAAATGGCACCTGGGACTGGGGAATGCCAATGGTCCTGACTGGAATGGTCAATTGAAACCGGGGCCACTGGAAATCGGTTTTGATACCTGCTTTTTGTTGCCGACGACCAATGATCGGGTGCCTCAGGTCTATGTCAAAGATCATCGAGTACTCAACCTTGATCCTGCTGATCCCTTATGGGTGGGGAGCAAAAAACCGAACGCCGATCATCCGACCGGGCTGACGCATCGAGAGTCTCTGAAGATGGACTGGTCGCACGGGCATAATTCGACCATTCATAACGGCATCAGTCGTATAGGTTATTATACCGGAGGTCATGCGTCCCGTTTTCGCGACGAAGATCTGGCTGACAAATGGGTTGAGAAATCAGTCGAGTTTATCGAACAGAACCAGGACCACCCATTCTTTCTGTTTTTTGCATCGCACGACATTCATGTTCCACGGATGCCTCATGAACGTTTTCAGGGAAAGACGCGACTTGGTTTTCGCGGCGATTCCATCATACAGCTTGACTGGTGCGTGGGTGAATTAATGAAAACGCTGGATCGATTGCAGCTGTCCGAAAACACGCTGGTTGTGTTCTGTTCCGACAATGGACCGGTTCTCGATGATGGATATAAAGATGGAGCGATCGAAAAGATCGGCACTCATCGCGCAGCAGGACCTTATTCCGGTGGCAAGTACAGCGTCTATGAAGGGGGGACACGCACGCCGTTCATTACCCGCTGGAAGGGCCACATTAAACCGGGCGTGAGCGATCAGATGGTCTCCACGATTGATTTACCTGCGAGTCTGGCTGCATTGGCGGACCAAAAAATTTCCTCCGAGAGTTGTCGGGATAGTTTTAATATTCTAGAGGCCCTGTTGGGTAAAGCAGACTCCCCGGGGCGAACAGAACTCGTGCAGCAGAATAACGGAAACAACGGAACCTATGCGTTACGAGCTGGAGACTGGAAACTGCATCGTTATGACAAAAAGACCGCGAGAAATGTAGTGGTTGAACAACAGCTGGAAAACACGATCGTGCCCCAGTTTCAACTGTTCCATCTGGAAGATGATCCCGCAGAACAGACAGATGTCGCAGCAGAGTATCCTGAAGTGACCGAGCGTCTGAAGCAGCGTTTGAATCAAATCATAACGTCGAAGGGGAGTCGTCCTGAACTTCAGACTGTGGATCAGTAGAACTGAAGTGTCATTTTCGCTGATCAAGCAGGTATTTTGACACAAGGATCAAAAAAAATGCATTGCATCAAAGCCACGCTCCGATTTTATCTCCTGCTTTTTATAGTCCCTGGTCTGGCATTAACTTTTACTGCAGCGGGGGAAACGAAAGAGGCTCAAAAGAGGAAGTCGGAGACCATTTATTGATTTTGAGAAGACGCTTAGAAAAGAGCTGGCTTCATCTGGGCATTCAGTTCGTTCCAGCGCGTTTGTAATTCCATTCGCTTCTCAGACTGTTCTGTAGCGAGATCAATCGTTTCGCTCTTATCATTGGCGAGGTTGTAAAGCTCCCAGACTGGTTTCTCGCGTGTTCCCCGCATCTGGACGATTTTCCAGTCACCGCTGCGGAGTGCGGCTTTGCGTCCCTGTCGCCAGAAAAAATCAGCGACTGGTAACTCCGTTTTCTGTTGCAGCAGGAGGGGAAGTAAGTTGCGGCCATCCAAATTCTGAGGGAGGGAGGCACCGGCAAGTGCCACGGAGGTTGGGAAAATATCCAGACTGCTGACAGGGACATCAATAGTCTGTTTTGGCGCGAGTGTGCCTGTCCAGCGCATCAGAAACGGGACGCGTAAGCCCCCTTCATACATGCTCCCTTTTTCACCACGCAGAGGGAGATTACTGGAAGTCAGTTCGCGGGTGGGACCACCGTTGTCGCTGAGGAAGACGATGAGTGTTTTTTCATCCAGGCCTGACTGCTGAACCTGTTTGAGAATCTTCCCGATACTTTGATCCATGGAAGAGAGCATGGCTGCGAAGATCTGTCGATGGATGTCTTCGATCTGTGTGAAATGCTGTATGTCTTTCTTTTTTCCCTGCAGCGGGCTGTGGACGGCATTGTAAGCGAGGTACAGAAAAAAAGGTTTATCCTGATGGCGATTGATAAAACTGACCGCTTCCCGTGTGAACGCATCGGTCAGATATTCTGTTTCATTCACAGGTTGTCCGCCTCGAATTATGGGGTTATTGGCG
Source organism: Gimesia maris (assembly GCF_008298035.1). Classification (NCBI taxonomy): domain Bacteria; kingdom Pseudomonadati; phylum Planctomycetota; class Planctomycetia; order Planctomycetales; family Planctomycetaceae; genus Gimesia; species Gimesia maris. The sequence goes on along the minus strand of NZ_CP042910.1, from coordinate 5,226,947 downwards.
TCGTAGTCAGGTTCGTCGTATCCCATATGGGTCGAATAGATCAGGTTCTCACTGATCCAGCGTCCTTTTTGTCTTCCGGGGAGCGTTTTGCGGCGCAGCATGGTAGTGACTCCATGGTAAGGAGGGGGGACAAAGTAATGACCTTCATGCATGAAGCCGAAAAATTCGTCAAAGCCGTGTCGAAAGGGGTGATAGTCGGCTGTGCCTCCCAGGTGCCATTTTCCGATCAGGCAGGTGGTATAGCCCTGATCGTGGAGTCGTTCTGCGATGGTCTGTTCATCAGGGGGGAGTCCGGTCCCTGAATCTTCATTGCGGGCACCGATGGGATTGAACTCATAACCAAACCGGGTTGGGATTCTCCCTGTTAACAACCCTGCGCGCGAAGGACTGCAATTCGGCGCGGTCACATAAGCCTGTGTAAAACGAATGCCATGACTGGCAAGTGAGTCGATATGGGGTGTCGGGATTTGTGGGTTTCCCTGGCAGCCGAGTTCGCCATAGCCGAGGTCGTCGGCCAGTAACACAATGATATTTGGTTGTTCGGCTGCTGATAAAGAGTTCAAAAAGAAGGTGAGGCTACAGAACAGGGCGAGCACAGAGAGTAATTTCATCTTCGTTCCCACATTGATCGAACAAAAAACTGAGGGCTTACTTCGCGTTATCAATTGTAATAAGGAGTTAGAACTTTTCCCATCAATTTCAGTTGATTCGAGTGGAAACGATTGATGGTAAAGGAGAGTGTTCCGGTCTGAGACTGGAGCGGTCCGGCAGGAGTGTTTATACTGATTTTATTGAGCGAAGTTCTGTGAACACAATCTGAAATGAATCAATCTTTACTGGAAATGAAACATGCCTTTACTGGGAGCACATCAGTCGATCGCTGGTGGATACTATAAAGCCGTCGATACGGCAGCTGAATTTGAAATGGACTGTGTGCAGATCTTTACCAAGAATAATAATCAATGGCGGGCCAAGCCACTGACAGATAAGGATATCAATCTGTTTCGCGAACATCTGGAGTCGACCGGGGTAGGGCGACCGTGTTCTCATATGAGTTACCTGATCAATCTGGCGAGTCCCAAAGAAGAACTCTGGAATAAGTCAATTGATGCCGTTGTCGTGGAACTACAGCGTGCCGAGGCGCTCGGGCTGGAAGGTGCAGTGATGCATCCGGGCAGTTTTGTGACGTCGAGTGAGGAAGAGGGGCTCGATCGGATCGTGGCTGCCATTGATCGAATTCATCAGGAGACAGAAGGATTTCAAACGCAAATCTGGCTGGAAACGACAGCCGGCCAGGGATCCAATCTGGGGTTTCGCTTTGAACAACTGGCCTACTTGCTGAATCAGGTTCAAGATGGCGGGCGACTGGGGATTTGTGTGGATACCTGCCATATCTTTGCTGCCGGATATCCGCTGATCAAGAAGTCGGAATATAAGGCGACCATGTCTGAACTGGACCAGGTCATTGGCTTTGATCGCATCTGTGCCTTCCATTTGAATGACAGTAAGTGCGAATTCGGCAGTCGCAAGGACCGCCACGAGAATATAGGTCGTGGCTGCCTGGGGCTGGAACCGTTCCGTCATCTGTTGAATGACCCCGTATTTCAGGACCGTCCGATGTATCTGGAAACCCCTAAGGATGAAGAAGATGGGGTGCCTCTGGATCAGATCAACATGCAGACACTGCGTTCGCTGTGCAAAGGCTGAACGATTTCTGAAAAGACTGGTAAAATCCAAAATACCCTCTCATGCGATTAAAATCGCCCAGTCGATATAGGGTAACAGGCAATTAGTCGAGCGCTGTTGCGCGCTCGATGAATCAGCTTCCCAGAACCTCAACTCCCCATTGAGGTTACTACCCGCGACCCAGGCAGAAGATCGGCCCCCGTCCAGATCTCTGCGAGCAGATGACAGGATTTGTCGTTGTGAAGATCGGCCTACTAAAACGAAGTCTGCCAACGGTATATTTATCTCTGGTTCTCCTGAGCTGCCTCAGCGCAGGTTGCCTGAGTCAATCAGCAGAGATGATTTCACAGAATAAAGAGAAACCAGCCGGACCGCTGGTCGCATCAAAAACCAGCAGCAGCTTTAATTATTTTGCTCAAAAGGCAGATAAATCGAAAGAAGAAGTACCAGCTAAGGTTAAAATCAGTGGTACATACCCAGTCGATGAGTTCGAAGATTCCTCCCCAATAGAACTGGCATCGCAGGCAACTTCTACAGTACAGACGTCGCAGGGTGAACCGAAATCATCATCGCAGCGCTTGCAGGAACCAGTCAAAAAACCTGCCATCGAAGTTTCTGAAAGCTGGCGATCAAAGTCTTTGATTGCATCGGCGAAGCGTTATCCTGCTCAAATCGCTAAAAAATTTGATCAGAATACGGAACGCGTCAGGCAGGCGTCCAGTTCGATCTCCCAGGGAATCACTACGGGAATACAACATATTTCAAATAAGTCTCCTGTGGAAACTACAGCAGTGAATGATCTGGCCTCGGGGGCATCCGTCGCAGCGAAGGTCGAGGAAAAACCAGATCTCACGGATTCGCTCTCGAGTGCGAAAGAAGTCGACCGACTTCTGGCTGAGGCAAATCAGCAGAATGTCAGAGCAGAACTGACAGAATTAGCAAAAGATCTGCATCAGGATCTGGATCAGACCGCGCCTGCTTTTGAAGATGTAAATCAGGAAATGCGTAGATTTCAGATTAATTCGATTATGGACCGAGCCCGACGTGAACTGACTCAGAAAAACTATGAGTATGCAGAATTTCTTGCAGCGCAGGCATTAGAATCGAGCTACCGGGGACATGTTGCCTTTGGTCTGGAAGAAGAATCTCCCCAAATGCTACTGGAGAAGATTAAAAAGCAAATCAGCTTGGAAACCCCGACTGAAGTACAACGAGTGCAGCATGCAGAACCGGATGCAAAACCGAATCGAGGTCAGCAGGTTCCCAATTTCCAGTTTACTCCTTCGCGTGTGCATCCCTTGAAACGTCGTGCAGTGGAGCAGCCAGATACAGGGAAAATTCAACCAAAAGCCAAGACGGGAGGCAGCGATGAATTGCCCTTGATTGTTCCCCGAAATCTGGGGACCCAGCCTCAGAAGGTCCAGATCCAACCTCGTCAATCTGCAGTCAAACAGAAAACCCCTCACTCTGGAGGCATTTCGCTGGAACCACCTTCTTTTGATTTTCAACCAGAAGAAGACAACCGGGTGCCACGCGTAGAAAACCCACGCGTAGAAAACATTGAGAAGAAATCAACGGATTCAGTTTCCTCAGCTCCTACTTTGAAGCTGGAACTGGAAGAATTGCCCGATGAACCACCTGCTAAAATCAGGTTGAGTAGTCCCGAAGCAGGGGCTGAGCAACCGGTTACGGAACAGAAGAAGTCAGCGGGGCCAGGGCCACAACTGATGCTGCCCAAGCTGCCTGGAGTGCCAGGAGATTTAACTTCACAAGTCAAACCGGGGCGGGATACATCTGCTGCACCTGTCAATTTCAGTTCGAAAATTCAGGGAGCCCGATCGGAAAAGACATTTGAGGATTTACAGGAGCAACGTTCCGACAGTGAGCGCGCCCAGTCGCAGTCCAGCCTGACGTTAGATGAAATCGAGTGGGATCTGGAAGAACGAAAGACGACGGATCGCGCAGCGGAATGGTGGGGTATCCCCACTCTGTTAATGATTGCCGGAGGGGCGATCATTTTACTGCTGCTGTCTATTATTGTGGTCCTGCTCAAACGGGGAGCCAGTTCCAGTTGAGCGGTGAGCGTTGCTTCAGGTTCCCTGCGAATAAATAGCAGCAGCAGGCTCTGAGGCTGCCTGTGCTCGAATCGCCGAGATTGAGGGTGACGGGAACCTGTGTCAGGTTAATTTTCTGGCTTTGTGACGAACTCGCCACCGCTGATGAACATTCCGTTCTCGCAGGGAGTACACCACATAATCTGAACGCGATATTCAAATTCACGCGTTTCACTGGCCAGCTTTACATTGACTTCACCCGGATTCAACATGCCTTTGTGCAACAGCCCCAGACCCTGACGGCTGATTTCCCGCGTCATAGCCGAAATGGTATTGCCGCGCGCGGTTTTGACTTCAGCGGGTACTGAGAGCTCCAGTCGATCAACATCGCGGATATTGACGGTATCACTCTTGCCAAAACTTTCCAGTACATGTTTCAGGTCGTCCATTGTGGGACGGCTCCAGGGGGTATCTTCCATTAAATCTACTCCTGCTATGAAGTCAGTTATCAAGTATTGATTCGTGCTCTGGTTCGAATCTGATATTGAAATATAGAATACAAAAATAATTGAGGACTTTCTTAGTTTCAGATTACAGGTGCAATCCGATTCAGAGTGGTCGACGGTGAAAGGTGTGGGGGTTCGTCCAGATCCGGCGATTGTGCTAGATAAACCCTGACAGTTATAACGTCAGGCGAATCTATTCAGAGCCAGAAACACTTACGTATTGTAATGATTATCCACCCTGTGAAGGTGCGAGTTGTAACAGTCATTCCAAAGACACCAGCTGATTCTGCTATAACGTCTGATGATTAGAAATTCTGAATGACGCTGTATTCATTAGCGGTTCGATATCAAACTGGGATGGTCGCAGTAATAAATAGTTCTCAAAAGTGTGTTTGTTTTTAGTGTTGCTAACAGTGATGTAAGAACGTGCGCTGACTATTGATTACTCTGATTCGAGTACTTGAACTGGCTTCAGCAAGAGAAAGCAGATTGATCTACCAAATCTTATGATGATCTCTTCCTTCTATAATAAATACAGCAGGCAACTAATCTGGGGCGTATTTTGTACGCTGCCGATTTTGACATTTCTGGCAGAGTTACTGCCTTCAAATAACGATATCGAAACCTGGTTGCCTAAAGATTCCGATGTGCGAATCGTCTATGATCGATTTAAAGCTGAGTTCGGGGCAGAAGAGGTTGTGCTCGTCGCAGTGCAGGAGGGGCTGGATCGGCCTCTGCTGGTGGAAGCAACAGCCAGCCGTATCGAGTCTTTACCGACGGTCAGACAATGCTGGACTCCCCAGCGTCTCAAATCAATATTACACGAATTTAAAGTGGAACCGGCGGAAATCGACAATCGTCTGAACGGGCTGTTGATGAATTCCGAGAAGAATGTGGCAGGCATACTGGTTCTGCTTTCTGACACTGGTATCAGAAATCGGGCCGGGACGGTACAGGGGATTCGTGAAAAGCTGGAATACAATCAGTTAACTGGAAACGAAGTTCAACTGGCGGGTGCCCCGGTTGTGATTGCGGAACTGGATCGGCTGGGCAGCCAGAAAAGCAATAAAAAGTTCTTTATTATCACGTTACTGATCAGTCTCTGCCTGTTGTATTATTCTTTTCGGGAGTGGAAAAAAACACTGGCTACCCTGGGGCTGACGATCTGGGCCATCAATCTCACGACTGCCCTGATTTATCTGGGGGGGGGCGAAATGAATTTCATCCTCGGTGCCCTGTCGGTCATGGTCATGGTTTTTACACTGGCGATCTCAATCCACGTGCATCACTATGTTGCCAGCTGTATTGACGAACCAGATCCCCTGGCGGTTGCTTTGAAAATCGCCTGGAAGCCTTGTGTCCTGGCAACTCTGACGACAACAATTGGTCTGTTTTCGCTGACCGTCAGTGAGATCGGGCCCGTGATCCAGTTTGGGTATGCTGCTTCAGTCGGGACATTCGTGTCGCTGATTACCGGTCTGGGACTGACACCTGCTGTCTTAACCCTCTGGCCCATTGATCCCAAAATGGTTCATTCCGGCGGAAAACGCTGGAACTTTCAACAGTGTGCCAACTGGCTGATTGACCATGCCGGACGCGTCTCCATTGCCACGATCATCCTGGTGATGACTACAGGGGTCGGCCTGTTCAGCCTACGCACGAAAATTGATCCGCTGGATTTTCTTCCCGCAGAAGGGCGAGTCATACAGGATGTGCGTGCAGTTCAAAATAATCTGACGGAACTCGACTCGATTGAAGCGATAGTGGATTTTGGTGATGAAGAGATTCCTTTCATCAAAAAAGTAGAGCACATTCGCAAGCTGGAAACAATTATTCAGCAGCATCCTGCAGTACGACATACAATGTCACTGGCCAGTTTTTTTCCGAAACAGTTTCCTGAAAGTCCCTTTGAGACTGCCCGTCTGTTGTCTCATGCCCAGTCTGCTCATGGAGATAACGATTTTACTTCTGATGGCGAACGACTCTGGCGGATTTCAGCACGAATCAGCAGCGACGCCGATCTGCCACAGGATCAGGTTTATGATGAACTCGCCGTCATGATTGATGATCCCAATGTGATCCTGACAGGAGTGGCGCCCCTGTTAAGACGGGCGCAGAACCAGATATTTACAGGGTTCTGGGAGAGTTTCTCAATGGCATTTGTGATCATTACGATAGTGATGATTGTTTCTCTTCGGTCCATCAAAGCCGGTCTGGTCGCGATGGTACCGAATCTGACACCCATTTGTATTGTATTCGGGATTCTGGGCTGGTATCAGATTCCCATTGATATTGGCATCATGATGACGGCCAGTATTGCCCTGGGGATTGCCGTAGATGGAACGTTCCATTTTCTCGTCCGTTACCAGAGTCAATTTCGTCTGACGAGGAATTCCGCTCAGGCGTCGCGGGATTCTCTGCTGATGACCGGCGAACCGATCTTTACTGCGGCCGTCATAACGGGGGCGGGCATGTTGGCCCTCACGTTGAGTAATTTTGTCCCGACGGCCCGCTTCGGATATATGATGACATCACTTCTCGTGGCAGCCCTGGTGGGGGATCTGGTGTTACTCCCCTGTCTGCTGGCTTTGCGACCGAAAAAATCTGATGACCAGAATGAGTCTGATCACACGGACAGTAGTCAGTCGTCTCATGACCAGCAACACACTCCCCATTTCCTCAAGCAGCACCAGCATGGAGCGAAAGATCAGTCCGGAAAAGCAGTTGCATAATCTCTTCTAGCGCCGCAATCGCAATTGACTGGTATTCTGATGGCTTTTCTTAACCCCTAGATTGATATATGAAGCCAGTTCATTATCATTGAGGCTCCCCGACCCGTAACGGGTCCGCTTCTATAGGCCGGCAGGTCCATTCATCCTCGTTTTTCCTGAACCGATCAACGAATCGTGAATACTGAAGCATTGCAGATACCGGTTATTATATCACGACTCACTCTAACTTTCAGATCACAGCGGAACACAACATGGGATATCATCTGATTACAGGTGCTACAGGATTACTGGGAAGATATTTAATTCGAGATCTGTCTTCAGCAGGGGTTCCGCTGGCAGTACTGGTTCGTCCTACAAGGCGAATGACCGTCGATCAGCGAATTGATATGATCATGGCGTTCTGGGATGAACATCTGGGGCGGGAATTACCTCGTCCCGTGGTACTGGAAGGGAATATCAATGAGGAAAACCTCGGATTGAATGAGGAACAGCTGGCATGGGCGACAGAGAATGTAGATCGCATCATCCATTCCGCGGCCAGTCTCTCCTTTTACAGTACCAGTCATGAAAGTGAGCCATGGCGTTCCAATGTAGGCGGTGTCAAGAAGGTTCTTGATTTCTGTAAAACTGCGAATATCAAAAAGTTTGATCATGTTTCCACGGCGTATGTCTGTGGTTTACGGTCCGGTAGAATTATGGAATCGGACGTTGATGTGGGACAGGAATCCGGGAATGATTATGAGCGAAGCAAGCTGGAAGCGGAGCAGATGGTGCGCAGTGCAGAGCATATTGAATCTCTGACGGTCTTTCGCCCCGCGATTATTATTGGTGACTCGAAGACCGGATTCACGAATACGTTTCATGGTTTTTACGCTGCCTTGCAACTGGGACACACATTAACCCAGATGCAGTCTCCTGATGAAACAGGACGTTACTACGCGAAATCGCGTTTTACACTGGATGGAGATGAGTCGAAGAACCTGATTCCGGTGGACTGGGTCTCTGCAGTAATGTCTTACATCATTACTCATCCAAAGCATCATGAGAAGACCTATCACCTGACACCGTTACATCCGGTCCAGTCCCGGCTTGTACATGATGTTCTGGAAGCGACCTGTAATTTCTACGGGTCAGAATTCGCCGGGGCAGGAGTGGAACTGGAAGATCCTACCGAAGCAGAGCGACTTTTCTATGATCATATCCGCGTTTATAATTCCTACTGGCGGGATGATCCTGTCTTTGACAGTACGAATACTCAAACGGCGGCTCCCCATCTGCCTTGCCCGCACGTTGATCGCGAACTTCTGACGCGTCTGTCGCAGGCGGCAATCGATATGAACTTCAGCTGGAACGACCGTACGCCGCACCGTTTTGAGGTCAAGTAGCCCAGGGATTATTCATACGGGGCTTCGGTTTGGGTTCTGGATCCGTTGGTTGAGTTTCTTCCGGTGGAACCTCTTCGGCCTGTGGTGGAGGGGGAGGAGGCAGCGGTTCGTCTTTACGCTGAACCACTTTATCCAGGATGCCGTTTACGAACTGTGAAGAGTGCGCACTGCCAAATTCGCGTGCCAGTTCCACTGCTTCGTCGATTACCACAGCAGGTGGGGTATCCGTATGCAGCAATTCATAGGTACCCAGTCTGAGAATATTTCGATCGGTGACAGCCATTCGTTTGAGTGTCCAGTTTTCGGCAACTCTCACAATATGCTCATCAAGCTGTTGTTTGAATTCCATTACTCCGGTAAACAGTTCCCAGGCAAAAGTGCGGGCTGTTTTATTACGGCCATGCTCCTCGATCATCTCGCGGATTTCATTGATGGAAATATCCGGATTCAGATCGATCTGATAAAGCATTTGAACAACTAAAAAACGCGCCTGTTTTCGCAGAGACATGGGGATATCGCTAGTATAGAAAGAGGATGTAATAAATATGATGTCGTCGGAGACGACTGTGTGGTGTCAGCAGTTATCTTCTTACGCCTGATTTTGATCGATCGATTGCAAAAGATTGACCATTTCGATAGCAGCCAGGGCGGCTTCTCCGCCTTTATTGCCGACTTTTCCACCAGCACGGTCCATCGCCTGTTCCATCGTCTCACATGTCAGTACACCAAACAGCACGGGCACGCCACTTTCCTGGCTGCTCCGCATGATGCCGGCAGCGACCTGATGATTAATATAATCATGGTGCATGGTACTTCCCTGAATGACAGCTCCCAGGCAGCAGACAGCCTGATATTTACCACTTTTGGCCAGTCGGTCTGCAACAAGCGGCAGCTCAAACGAACCAGGTACCCAGAGTACCGTGATGTTTTCCTCGGCACCACCATGGCGACGAAACGTCTCCAGGGCGCCTTCCAGCAGTCTGCGTGTAATCAGCTCATTCCAGCGGGAAACGACAATTGCGAAACTCGCATCACGAACCAGTAAATCGCCTTCGATCAGTGTGTGCTTCATTGAGGTGGTAACTTATCAATCTTCAAAAATGGCAATGTTTAATCTAACAGGTAGATCAGCAGGTAGCATGGGAAAGTAGAGCCTCCCCCGGTATCTATTCTGATCCAGATCACATGAGTCAGAGCATCAGCAGAAATTGATTTGCGGTCAGCAGATCAACCCAGATTCATGCTCAATAAAAATTCTTCATTCGTTTTCGAACGTCGCATGCGGTTGGTAAGCAGTTCCATCGCATCTACCGGATTCATGTCGTTCAGCACACGTCTGAGAATCCAGACCCTGCGAAGTTCTTCTTCGTCCATCAGCAGTTCTTCGCGACGTGTTCCTGATTTATTCACATCGATTGCCGGCCAGATACGTTTTTCAACCATTCTGCGGTCCAGATGCAATTCCGTGTTACCGGTTCCTTTGAACTCTTCAAAGATGACTTCATCCATGCGGCTGCCTGTGTCCACCAGGGCGGTGGCGACAATGGTCAGGCTGCCGCCTTCTTCAACATTACGGGCGGCACCGAAAAACCGCTTGGGGTGCTGTAATGCATTCGCGTCTACCCCACCAGAGAGAATTTTTCCGGAGTGCGGGACTTCTGTGTTCCAGGCACGAGCGAGACGGGTAATTGAATCGAGGAAGATGACAACGTCCTCACCGTATTCTACCATGCGTTTGGCCTTTTCGATTACCATCTCCGAAACCTGGATGTGACGGCTCGGGGGTTCATCAAAGGTACTGCTGACGACTTCACAGCGGTCTCCACCAACCTGGCGTTCCATGTCAGTGACTTCTTCAGGACGCTCGTCAATCAGCAGGATGAAGACATACGCATCGGGATGGCTTCCCAGTACGCATTTTGCCATTTCCTGCAGCATGATGGTTTTACCGGCACGAGGAGGCGATACAATCAAACCACGCTGACCCATACCGACAGGGGCAATCAGGTCGACGATTCTCGTACTCAGGTTACCGGCGGGCGAAGAGAGTCGGAGACGTTCCTTCGGATGCAGTGGAGTCAGGTCGTCGAAGAAGACCTTGGTGGTCAGGATTTCGGGGTCACAACCATTGACGGCTTCCACACGCAGCAGAGCAAAATACCGTTCATTTTCTTTAGGGGGACGAATCTGTCCAGCAACGATGGCTCCCGTTCGCAGACCGAAACGACGAATCTGGCTGGGAGAAACATAAATATCATCGGGACAGGGCAGATAGTGGTAATCGGGGCTACGCAGGAAGCCGAAACCATCGGGCAGAATTTCCAGAGTCCCTTCACCAAACATCAGGCCGTTGACTTTGGTACGCTCTTTCAGAATCTTAAAGATCAGATCCTGTTTTTTGAGACCCGTATATTCTGTGAGATTTTCTTCCTTAGCCAGTTGCATCAGATCTTTCATCGTCAGCTTCTGCAGATCCGCAATATGAATCTCGCTTTGTTTGATTTTCTCATATCGTTCGTCTGCTGCCCTGGTAATGGCAGATTCGCGCTGATGCCTGGTTACGGGTTTTTCCCGTTTGGAGTCCTGGTCTAACTCGCTGATATTTTTTGAAGCCACTGTTCCGTCATTTTCAGATGTCTGAAGTTTTATGGATTTGGCCATAGTGAATGCTTTCCGAATTACAAAATTAAGTGAGATGAAGTCGTGTGGAGTTCTGGAGTCAATGCAGATGTGTCGAACGCGAAGATTAATTAACCTCTGGAAAGGTTCTCTGACTGAAAAGGCATCTGGGGGTTATCTATGAATTCATCAAAGAAGAGCTTCTCATTAAATTAGTTTGAATAACTTAAGATGCAGATGAGACACCCTGAAGTTCGTCGAATAGTCTATTAATTTTTAGTTATTTGTTTCCGAATTGAATCAATGAACTTTGATAGTTCAAGGCCAGCTGATTCCAGGTCCTGACCATTCTGGATCACACCATCTGCCAGTTTACGTTTTTCTGAGAGAGGCAGTTGATGTTTCTCCCGTTTTGTTAACTCTGTTTCTGACCATCCCCTGTTTTGAGTCACCCGTTTCTGCCGTTGCTCGAAGGGGCAGTCAATATAAACGATTTGATCGCATAACTCTTTCCATCCTGCCTCGACAATCACAGCGGCGTCTACCAGGATCGCATCGACCTGGTGGAGAGACCGGGCAGATTCAATTTCCTGTTCCAACCTGCGATGAATCACCGGATGCACGATGGATTCCAGTTGTTTTAATGATGTTTGTTGTAGTTTTGATTCTCCAAAAACAAGTCTTGCCAGTTCAGATCGATCAACATTTCCCTGATCATTGAACACGGCAGATCCAAACTGCTCTCGAATTTTTTCCTGAATCTCCGGAAAATCAAGTACCTCATGTCCGATTCGGTCTGCATCGATAATCATCACAGGCCGAAACGATTTGACTTTATTGGCAACCGCACTTTTGCCTGATCCGATCCCTCCAATCAGGGCTATTGTGGGAATGAATGTATGACGAGACACAAGATGATTGTGACAACTTGCAATGGTGGAAAATGGTTTGTTTACACATTCCTTCGCAACAGAAACTTACCACACAGGAGGTTTTTGATTGCTGAATCCCTTAGCAACAGGTAGATGAGACACATAGGCGTGCATTAATATCGTTACCGATAGCGTACAGGTTGTCAACAAAAAAAAGGAAAGATCGCTATTTTACGCTTAAATTTTATATTTTGATCGGACAGGTCTCCAATCCCCCGACAGTTTCTGCTGATCGAGGGAGTCGTGTCCCCGTTGAATTCCATTCCATCATTTTACTGATGTGGAATTTCCAGGGGGTTCTGTTCCAGCCAGTTAAGTCCGCTTGACATATCTACAATCAGGGGGACTTCGAGGTCCATGGCCGATTCCATCTCTTCCCGAACGATCAGACCCAGAGTGTCCAGTGCGGTGAGCGGAACTTCGAATACCAGTTCGTCATGGATCTGCATGAGCATCCGCCCCGGGTGCTGTTCCTGTTTGATTCGATCGCTGACATTCAGCATGGCCTGTTTAATCAGGTCGGCTGCAGACCCCTGAATGACGGTATTGATGGCGGTTCTTTCAGGCATGTTAAGCTGTTTCTGCACGCCTCCCCGCACTCCCTGGATTTCACGTTTTCTGCCACAGATCGTTTCGACGAATTTCTGTTTTGCACAATCTTCGAGGATCTGATCCAGAAATTCCCTGACGCCCTGATACCGGACAAAATAATCTTCAATGAATCCAGCGGCTTCCGATTGAGGGATACCGATCGCTTCTGATAAACCAAACGGGCTCTGGCCGTAGATGACACCGAAGTTGACCGCTTTCGCAGTGCGACGCATGTCACTGTCGACCTGATCGTGGGGAACACGAAAGATATCCGAAGCAACAGCAGTGTGAATGTCAGCACCTTCGCGGAAAGCCTGGCTCAGTGCGACATCCTGACTCAGGTGTGCCAGGATCCGGAGTTCGATCTGAGAGTAATCGGCACAGAGCAGTCGCCAGTTTTCGTCCTGGGGGATAAATGCTTTGCGAATCTGCCGTCCTTCTTGTGTTCTTACCGGAATGTTCTGCAGATTGGGGTCACTCGAGCTGAGTCGACCAGTGGCAGCAACGACCTGGTTAAAGCTGGCATGAATCCGCCCGGTCTCTGGATTAACAAGGCCGGGAAGTGCATCGAGATAGGTGCTCTTCAGTTTGGAGAGATGTCGATGTTCGGTGATTCTGGCAGGCAGGGCGTGCAATGGCGCGAGCTTCTCCAGCACACTCTGGTCCGTGCTGGGACCTGTTTTCGTTTTTTTGAATACAGGTAAATTCAGTTCCTCGAATAATACCGTTCGGAGTTGCAGTGGAGAGGCGATGTTGAATTCATGCCCGGCTATTTCGTGGATTTCACTGATCAGGGTCGTTAACCGTTTTTCAAGCAGTTGGCTCTGCTGTTTAAGCTCGGCAGTATCGACTTTGATACCGGTAAATTCCATTTCGGCAAGTATAGAGATGAGAGGCCGTTCGAGTTCCCAGTAGAGCTCCCATAATCCTGCGTGTTTGAGTTCATCCTGGAGGATTCTCGAGAGTTGCCAGGCGATTTCAGCGTCTTCTACCGCGTATTCCGCGACTTTGTCGACGTCGACTTCAAACATCTTCTTCTGCTGTTTGCCGGAGCCGATCAGTTCGGAGATGGGAATCATGGTGTGATTAAGATATCGTTCTGACAGTTTGTCGAGACTGTGTCCTCGTTCCCCGGCACTGATCAGGTAGCTGGCAACCATGGGATCGATGCTGACTCCCTGCAGGAACACGCCGACCCGCATCAATACAACCATGTCATATTTGATATTCTGATTGGTAATCAGGATTTCAGGGTCTTCCAGGATCGGTTTGAGATGTTCCAGCACATATTGAGGATCCAGGGCCAACTGACCTGAAGGGCCTTCAACGGGAATGTAGAATCCGCGGTGTTTTTCCCAACTGATGGCCCAGCCCACAATTTCTGCCTCTGCCGGTTTCAATCCGGTCGTTTCCAGGTCGACGCAGAATTCATCCTGTTCTTTGAGCAGGGCCAGAAATGTTTCAAATGCCGGTTTCGTGTCGATGGTTTCGCGAATTCGTTCGACAGGTTCCGGGGGGGCTTCTGTGGAGAGGACTTCTTTCATATCTTCAGCGAAGCGGCGAAATCCAAAGTCGACAAACAGCTGATGTAAACGTTCGCGGTCAGGATGAGTCAATCGGGAGGCTTCCCAGTTGATGTTGAGATCCAGCGACTGGTTCAGCGTCACCAGTTCGCGTGACATGCGGGCCTGATCGGCAAATTCTTTCAGGTTTTGCTGTAGTTTCGGTCCTTTAGCTTTGTCTGCGTTGGCCAGCACGCCTTCCAGGGTTCCAAACTGCTCGATCAGCGTTTGTGCTTTTTTAGGTCCGACCAGCGGTACTCCGGGAATATTATCCACGCTGTCGCCGACGAGAGATTGAAAATCAATCACCTGGTCAGGTCGGACGCCCCAATCGGCCTGGACCGCTTCTGCATCCATGAACTGATTTTTGCGAATATTGTACAGACGAATTGAATCATTGATGAGTTGTCTGGCATCTTTATCATTTGTGACGATCGTCGTTTCGATCCCTTTTTCATTTGCCAGACGGGCAATCGTGGCAAACACGTCATCTGCTTCCCAGCCGGGACATTCGATCACAGGGACCTGAAATCCTTTGACAACATCCATGATATGAGGGATTTGTGGGACCAGATCTTCGGGCATCGCGGAGCGATTCGCCTTATATTCCGAATAGAGATCATTTCGAGTGCCCGGGCCACTGGAGTCCATGGCAAAGATTAAATAGTCGGGAGAGTGCGTTTTAATGATGTTCAGGATATCGCGGGTGATGCCAAATATGGCATTGGTGGGTTGTCCCGTGGGACCGGTCATAGCCGGCACAGCATGAAAAACCTGAAATACCAGAGAAAACGTATCAATGATGTAAAGTGTTTCTTTCATAAAGATTTAGCTTTACCTGAAAATTTAAAAAGAGATTGCCGAAACTGGAAACATGCAGATGTTGTATTTTTAATGAAGAACAGATGCGGATGCGTAGATCACCAACCGGTCAGTCTGCCTGGTTCATTATTGGAGAGTGTGTCTCTGATCGCTATCAACAGACCTGTTGAAGTCGAAACTCAATGGAATCTTTTAACCAGATGGCCCGAGAACTTCGGGTTACTGTTATTTTGTGTAGTTTTTCTGCGAGTTCAAGTCAGGGCAGAAGGGGGAACCAATTGTCAGCATTCTGGAGTGCATCACATTTAACCCTGGAGTCTCTCAATCTGATAGACTCGATCCAAATCGTTCAGGAGACGCGACGGTAAAACCAGGGACAGTCCAGATAGAATCAGAATGCTGCTTGACACTGGTTTTCCTGCATTTAGAATAAAGTAAAGCAGGATGCCGGTCTTTCGAGTTTTCAGAATCGACTCAACATGGTTCCCTGAGATTCCTCAGAGCCGATCATAATCATAGCTGAAAACAGTATACACTTCAAAATACGAGCTGTCATGGTGCTGAGCTGCACCCGACGGTCACTTGAAAATCCTTAAGGTTTAAAAACATGGCTGCCAGTAAACCAACTGCTGTTCACTTTTCACTGATCTTTTTTGTCATGACCACCTTGATTGTAGGCGTGGCTGCTTATCTGGGGTATTCCGACCTGTCAGAAGCGAATACCAAACTGGATCAGGCTCAGAAAGATTCCCAGCGTGATAGCGTACTCGCTCGTAAGCTGGATGAAGAAATTCAGGCTCTGAAAAAGCTGATCGGTAATCAGCAGGAAGATGTGGGGCTTGATAATAAAACTCCCAATACGGTGATTGGTGCCACAGAGCTGGATATTAAAACTCACGCTGGTGTCCTGGCAGAGGCGACTGTTAAGGATTCACTGATCAAGCTCTCTGCCCAGCTGGATCAGACCAAAACTGAGCTGGCTGCAGAACAGAAAGCGAAAAATGAGCTGGAAGCCGCTTATCAGCAGCTCAAGGGCATCATGGACAAGAAAATCGATGAACATCAAAAGGCCCGAGTGAGTTCTGAAAAAGATCTGGCTGACACTCAGAAAGTCAAAGAAGAAGAAGTCGATGCGAAGGATCAGCAGATTGCTGCTTTACAGAAAGAAAATGAAGAAATTCTGATCGAACTGGATCAATTGCGTGAAACGAACGCCAAGACCATTAAAGATCTGGAAAACAAGAACAACACCTATGCCAGTCTGATTGATACGCTTCGCAGCCGTCTGGATCAGGTCCAGAAGTTCAGCTTTGAAGTGCCCGATGGTGTGGTCCGTACTGTTGATAACAGTACCGGCGTAGTCTGGATCAATCTGGGTGAAGCGGATCGTCTTCCTAAGCGGATGACATTCAGCGTTTATCGGAAAGCGCATCAGGGAATAGGCCGGGGTGAGGAAGATATTATTGGTGCTATCGAAGTTACCAAAATTCTGGGACCTCACCTTTCGGAAGCCCGGATTGTCGGGGATGACATTTATCAGCCCATCAGCCCTGGCGACCCGATTTATACTCCCCTCTGGGGCGTAGGACGTCCGGAAACCTTTGCTATTTCAGGAATTATCGACCTGGATGGCGACGGAAAATCGGATATGGATCTGCTGAGACGTGTCATTGAGAATGCCAATGCCAAAATTGATAATCAGGTTACCGAAAACGGAGAACGCATTGGTGACGGCTTAACCGTGCATACGAAGTTCCTGGTCATTGGTGAGTCACCTGATGTTGAAGCAGCTAAAACAGACGAACAGCGTGACAAAATGCAGGAACTGCTGGCCAAGATGAAAGAGATTCGTGAAGAAGCCCGTCTGAAAGCCGTACGTGTAATCGGTATCAATGACTTCTTGAGTTATATCGGTTATAAACCACAGCGGCGTTTGTTTGTCCCAGGTTCTGGAGTGAAATCTCCTATTAAGCAGGGGGCAAAAGTGACCGGTGTGAATGACGTTTCCTCAGGAACAGTCTCCCAGGTCTTTACTCGAAGTAAACGTCTGAAACAGCAGACTTCTTCCGGTCAGACATCCAAAGCATTTGGGACCGGTAAATAAACCCGTCTCGTACGAGTTGTTATTCCAATGAAAAAACCGCGGTTGCCTGAGAGCGACCGCGGTTTTTTTGTAGCTGTTTTCCTGACTATCAGGCTGCTGTCGGATTAAGCTTTCTGCTGTCTGGGTTTACCCTTTGATTTGAAACGCTTACGTTTCGGGGCACCTGATTCAGTCTGATCAAGTCGGGAGATGCGTAACTGTTGTCCGGAGACCCAGACATTTTTCAATGCCCGAAAGATATCGCGTGGCATGCCTTCCGGAAGATCAACAGTACTGTATTCATCGAAGATATCGATTCGTCCGATGTACTGACTGTCCAGGTTAGCTTCATTTGCGATTGCACCAACAATATTACCTGGTTTGACACCGTGGCTGCGGCCCACTTGAACGCGGAAACGCTCCATGCCTTCCTCGGGGGTTTCACTGGTGGCTCTTTCCCGCCTGGGAGTAAACACCTTCTCTTTATCCTTCGTGAATTCTTTGTTTTTGAATTCTTTTTCCCTGGAGAAACGGCGTTCAGACTGGAATTGAGGCTTTCCAGAACTGTCCCGCTGTCGTTGCGGGGTTTCCCGATGGGACGTTTCTCTTTGCTGTGGTGTCTCTTTCAGGAACAGGGGACGTTTTCCCTGGAACATACAGGCCAGGGCAGCTGCGATGTCGATCTCAGATCGCTCTGATTCCGTCTTGAATTCGCTCAGCAGTTTCTGGAACTGTTCGAAGTCTGGACTATCCATGGCTTTGGTCACAGACTCTTTGAAGCGTTCTGTACGTCGCTTATTGATTTGATTGATGGAAGGAAGTTCCATCCGTTCAATTTTAAGCTTGATCGCCCGTTCAATCCCGGACAGAGAACGCTGCTCACGGGGAGAGACGAACATAATCGCTTCGCCTGTGCGGCCTGCACGTCCGGTTCGCCCGATGCGGTGCACGTAAGCTTCGGAATCACCAGGCAGATCGTAGTTGATCACATGGCTGATCCGATCAACGTCCAGTCCCCGGGCGGCGACGTCAGTTGCAATGACAATGTTGACGTGGCCGGCTTTTAACCGTCCAACAGTGCGTTCGCGCTGCTTCTGCGGGATATCACCATTCAGTGGGGCAGCGAGAAAACCGCGCGCTTCCAGTTTTTCCGAAAGTTCGGTGGTGATGCTTTTGGTACGAACGAAGATGATCACGCCATCCGTTTCTTCTGCTTCCAGAATCCGGGTCAGGGCGTCCAGTTTGTGATGGCCTTTGGCCAGCCAGTACCGCTGGCGGATGGTATCAGCCGTTCGGGTTTTATCTTTGACCGTAATTTCCTGCGGTGATTTCAGGTAATTACCGGCAATGCGGCGAATCGCTTCGGGCATCGTTGCTGAAAACAATGCAGTCTGATGGTTATCGGGAGTCTGCTCCAGAATCCATTCTACATCGTCAATAAAGCCCATTCGCAGCATTTCGTCGGCTTCGTCCAGAACCAGGCAACGCAGGTTGTCGAGTTTCAGGGTGCCACGACGCATGTGATCCATCACGCGGCCGGGAGTACCGACAACGACATGGACGCCTCGTTTTAGTGGTTGCAGCTGTCCTTTGAAATCAGCGCCACCATAAATTGGCAAAACCTGTAAGCCTTTGAGTTGTGAACCATATTCTTTGAACGATTCGCCAACCTGAATGGCCAGTTCCCGGGTGGGAGCCAGAACCAGAACCTGTGGGGCTCTGAGTTCCAGGTCAATTTTCGAAAGTAAAGGCAGGGCAAATGCGGCCGTTTTACCGGTTCCGGTCTGGGCCTGACCTACCAGGTCTCTGCCTTCCAGCAGATGGGGAATGGTCTGAGCCTGAATTGGTGTGGGTGTGTCATATCCAAGTTCAACCAGCACATCCAGGATGGGTTGGCAGAGTTCTAAATCCGTAAATTTTGCCTGCGAAGAGACATCCGTTAACATACATCAACCTTTCGACGAACCATCAGCCGGGAAGGGCTGTACGTACTCGTCGTGTAATAGAGAAAAATGGGTCGTGCAAATAATTAGAAACAGGTGAGAGTCGGCCATTCCGGACTCAGGATTCATTTTCAGGGACTATGCCTGAAAAGAGTTCTCCTTGAAGCTCTGCTTCGTATCACCCTACTGCTACTGTTTGAGAGCGGAAACCATACAAGGTTCGGCAAATGTAGCTTTAACAACACGATAAAGATCAGCAAACAGCTGATACTTTATTAAGAGATTCTGGAGATCAGCCGTTAAAGTGGTCAGGTTGTTTCTTACAGGAACATGACATTCAGGGCTACTCAACGTCGGGAATTATATCACTGCCCCCTTTTAATTGCACGCCCTGAATCGTGAAAATCATAGAATATCTGGTTTCATAATCAGTTCTCAGGAAAACCAGACAAAAAGCCGTCCGGCACTTAAGTCGGGTGTCTGTTTTACTCTACAATGCCTGATATAAAGATCATCAGCCCTTTTTTCCCGGAGTTGTTATATGGATTCGCTGGATAAACCTTCGGCAGACAGTAATAAAGCAGAAGTCCCTGATGAACAGTCACTGCTCTGGCTGGAGGAGATTGAGGGCGAACGGGCTCTCGACTGGGTGAAGGAGCAGAATAAGTTGACTTTGCAGGCGTTGACCAGTGATCCACGCTTCGAGGAATATCAAAGTGAAGCCTTGCAGATTCTGACCGCCTCCGATCGGATAACCTATGGAACGCTGCGTGGTGAATTCGTCTATAACTTCTGGCGCGACGAGCAGCATGTACGTGGAATCTGGCGGCGGATGACTCTGAAACAGTTCAGACAGGAGTCAAAACAATGGGAGATCCTGCTGGATATAGACCAGCTGGCGGAGACAGAAAAAGAGAACTGGATTTATAAAGGTGTCGACAGTCTGGGACCTGCTCACGAACGTTGCATTATCGAGCTGGCACCCGGGGGGACGGATACTGCAGTATACCGTGAGTTTGATATTCCCTCCCGTACTTTTGTGAAGGATGGTTTCAACGTACCTCTGGCAAAAACCAATCTCTGCTGGGAGAACCGCGATCAGCTGCTGATTGCGACAGACTGGGGCGAAGGGAGTCTGAATACTTCAGGGTATGCACGCATTCTGAAACGCTGGAAACGGGGAACCCCTCTTTCGGAGGCGGAAACGCTGCTGGAAACGGATGTCAAAGAAACCTTTATCTATCCGATCGATCTGGAGCATGCCGGCCAGCGCGTCTGTTTTGTGATGCGAGGACACGATTTCTATCATTTCAGTTTCTACCTGGTGAATTCAGCAGGAACTTTAAGTCAGCTGCCTCTGCCACAGAAGTGCAGTCTGTCGGGATTGTTTGCAGGGCAGTTACTGGTTGAGTTAAAGGAGGAATGGCGTGGTTCTGCAGCGGGCTCATTGATCAGCATCTCGCTGGCAGAGTTTCAGAAGACCGGTGAGATTGGTGAAGTGCTGACGGTTTTTGATCCGGGAGAAAGTGGTACGGTTTCTCAAGTTCGATGTGCGAAGGATGCCGTTTACGTGACAGGAATCGAACATGTTTCCAGTCAGATCCGAGAAGTTCGTCTGCAGGATAACCAGTGGCAGGGACGACTGCTGCCCTGGGGCGAAAATGACGTCATCTCGATCAGTTCATCAGACAGCAGCAGCAATGATCTGCTTCTGGCACGCGATGGTTTTCTGCAACCGAGCAGCCTGTATTACGTCAATTTCTTCGAGGAAGTCGATGAGAAACTCCAGTCGACACCCGCGCGGTTTAATACCGATGGTTTGACGGTTGAGAAACACTTTGCCATCAGTCGTGATAAAACGGAAGTGCCTTACTTTATAGTCTACCGGAAAGGAATGAAGCTGGATCATACTGCGCCGGTTCTGCAATACGGGTATGGCGGGTTTGAAATCTCGATTCTACCTCATTACAGCCCGGTTATGGGAAAACTCTGGCTGGAAAAAGGGGGCGTGTATGTACTTGCTAATATTCGCGGGGGAGGCGAATATGGTCCGCGGTGGCATGATTCTGCGTTACTGGAGCATCGTCAGCGGGCGTACGATGACTTTTTCGCGGTCGCAGAGGCGGTACAAAGTAAAGGTTTCAGTTCCCCCAAACACTATGGCGCCATGGGACGCAGTAATGGAGGCCTGTTGATGGGGGTCGCTTTGACACAGCGTCCTGAGCTGTTTAATGCGATTGTGTGTGGCGTACCTCTGCTGGATATGAAACGTTTCAACAAACTGCTGGCTGGTGCCAGCTGGATGGCAGAATATGGAAATCCAGATCTCCCCGAGCAATGGGAGTTTATCAGCCGATATTCTCCTTTTCACAATTTAAAAACCGAACAGGCTTACCCGAAAGTGTATTTTTTCACTTCGACCAAAGATGATCGTGTCCATCCCGGCCATGCACGAAAGATGGCAGCGCGAATGGATCAGCTGGGTTATGAGTTCTTCTATTATGAAAATATCGAAGGGGGACACAAAGGGAACGCCAATCAGAAACAGGAGGCGATGCTCAGTGCACTGGAATATCTGTACCTGATGCGACAGCTCGCCTGACTCAGAATTGACACTTCAGTCCTGATTTGTTCCGATAGATATAGATTTCAAAGTCGCTTGCCCTGAAATCGCCTACCCGGATGATCTACCCGAAGAACCCACCGTGAGGATTTTCCTATGAGTTTCCGCCAGTCTCGTTTCTGGATCTTGCTTTTTGTTTGGGTCAGTTTCAGTGTGCCTGCGCCAGTAACAGCCGCTGAAAAACCAGAAAACAAGCGACCTAATATTCTCTTAATCACTGCAGACAATCTGGGGTATGGTGACCTGGGTTGTTATGGAAATCCGGTGATGAAAACCCCCATGCTTGATCAACTGGCGTCAGAAGGAGTCCGGTTGACCGATTTCTATACTGCCTCTCCCACGTGTACCGTGTCGCGGGCGACGCTTTTGACAGGCCGCTATCCCCAGCGTATTGGTTTGAATCACCAGTTGAGTGCGGATGAGAACTATGGTGATGGCTTACGGAAAAGCGAAGTATTGATCCCAGAGTATCTGAAGCAACAGGGATATCGTACGGCCTGTTTTGGAAAATGGAACGTGGGTTTTTCGCCGGGAAGTCGGCCGACCGAGCGGGGCTTTGATGAGTTTTTCGGGTTTGCTGCGGGAAATATCGACTATTATCATCACTATTACGCCGGTCGTCATGATTTATGGCGTGGTCTGAAAGAGGTATTTGTCGAGGGATACTCGACGGATTTATTTGCTGATGCGGCGTGTCAGTATATTTCAGCTGAAAGTGATCAGCCTTTTTTCATCTATCTGCCTTTCAACGCCCCCCATTTTCCCAGTCAGCGAAACAAGCAGCCCGGTCAGGGAAACGAATGGCAGGCACCGGATTTGGCATTTGAAAAATATGGTTATGACCCGCAAACTAAAAATCCACAAGAGCGGTATCGAGCGGTCGTGACGGCACTTGACTCAGCCATTGGACGTGTTTTAAAGCAACTGGATACGAGTGGTCTCAGGGATCAAACCATTGTGATTTGGTATTCGGACAATGGTGCCTTCATGCTGAAAGAACGGGGACTGGAAGTCGCCAGTAACAAACCATTGCGCGACGGCGGTGTCACTTTGTGGGAAGGGGGGATCCGTGTTCCAGCGATCATACGCTACCCCGGACATCTCAAGGCAGGCACCGTCAATCAGAGTCCGTTGATCAGCCTGGATATTCTGCCGACTCTGATCACCCTGGCAGGTGGTCCGCTTCCTGCAGAAAGGATTCTGGATGGACAGGATATGCTGCCGGCGTTGGCAGCACAAACTGCGCCCGAGCCGCGTACTTTCTTTTTTCAATATCGAAATTTCAGCGCAGTCCGCAGAGGAAAATACAAACTCGTGCGCATCAAACCCAATCAGCCATTTATGCTGTTTGATCTGGAGCAGGATCTGTCAGAAACCACAGACCTGGCAGAACGAAATCCAAAAGTCTTAAACCAACTTCAACAGGCGTATGCGGACTGGGAACGCGAAGTGGCTGAAAATGAAGAACGGCGTAGGAAGTCAGATAACGGAAGGTGAAGCACCGATTAGACTGTGTCCCGATTTACTGTAGCGTCTCCAGGGCCATTGAGACCAGGTACATCGAGTAAATCAGATTGAGAGACACTACGGTTATGTGTGACGCACTCTAGATCAGTGGTGGTTCTTCTCCGTTTTCCAGTTCATGATTGAGAGATTCTTCAAATAGCAACTGGCGGTCCGAGAAACCTTCATCCAGCGTATGCCAGAAGGTCACATCCTCTTCACCGGACTTCCAGCAGAGATAGACTTCTTTGCCATTGCGGAGTGCAGGAAAGTTGACGACTCCAAGTGCAGGGTCTTCCAACTCAACACCCAGTTCCCGGAGTTCGTTGATATAGGCTTCCAGCTGTTCGGTATCGTTTTCGATATCCAGTTCAGCCTGCAGTAGTTCTTCGCTGTAGACGGAATCTTCGTCTCGCGCAGAAGCGCCCGGGAGACGCTTGATTTCGCTGATGCGTTCACGGCGATCATGCAGGTTCTGATACAGCTCAACGATGTCTCTGACGATCACCTGGATGAGTGGAAGTCGAAGGTTGGCCTCTTCAGGTGTGAAAATCAGCTTTCTTTGTGCTTCAGCATTCATGATGAGACCTTTATTTCTTCTAAACAGTCTTCAATTCAGTCAGCAGGCGGCTTCACTTTACTGTTGATGACTGTAACTGGTTTGTCGTAAGTTTTGGGGAATTATAAGAGGATGTTCAGATTCGGCAAGTCAACTCTGTTGAAGACGTACTGAATTCTGATTTCTCCTCTCCAATTTCAATTGTTTTATCCCTCAGTAATCTTACTGGTAAACTTGATGAGATGTTTGAGTTTTTCAAATACTTTTCCCTCATCGATCAATCGAGCGACTTTTTGAACAGCTTGCTCCAGATTTGTAGCTTGTTCCGCTGCCAATAAGGCAGCGGAAGCATTTGCAACCACAATATCACGAGCAGGTCCGTGTTCACCATTCAGAATCTCAAGAATGATTTGAGCACTTTGTTCCGAGGAGTTGACGATCAACTGACTTACGTCACATTCTGGTAATCCGAAATCTGCAGCAGTCCATTCATAATAACGCAAATCAGTGCCTGTTATTTCAAAAACAGCTGTTTTTCCCCAGAGACTAACCTCATCCAGTTCTCCGTTTCCGCAGACGACCAATGCATGTTTTCGACCTAATTTTAGCAGGGCTTGAGCTATTTTTTCAGCTGCCTGTACAGAGTTTGCCCCCAATAACTGGTATTCAGCCTTCGCTGGATTCGTGAGAGGACCAAGGTAATTGAAGATCGTACGGATTCCCAGTTCCCGCCGTACAGGGGCAACATATTTCATGGCAGAATGTAACAGGGGAGCGAAACAGAAACCAATGCCGGTTTCTTTCAGGCATTGTCCAATTTGTTCAGGTGTGAGTTCCAGTTTCACTCCCAGGGCTTGTAAGACATCTGAAGAACCACTGGAACTGGAGACGCTGCGGTTGCCATGTTTGGCGACCGGGATCCCTGCTGAGGCAGCTACGATTGCAACCGCTGTGCTGATATTGAATGTATGAAGCTGATCACCGCCTGTTCCACAGGTATCCAGCAATCCCGTGCAGTGGGTCGGTATCGCCAGGGCCCGTTCCTGCATGGCCCGAGCCGCGCCAACCAGTTCTTCGGGAGTTTCCCCTTTTATGCGGAGTGCCGTCAGAAGTGCTGCTATCTGCACTTCGCTGCATTCACCCTGCATGATAGACGAAACCGCTTCGTAGGCAACTTCGCTTTCCAGATTCTCACCCTCAAGGATTCGATTCAGCATGGTGCTGAGTACGGTTGACATCGTTGTTTTCCAGATTCTCAAAAGCAGGCGGTTCCAGTCACAATGCAGATTATAGCAAAACCCGCTGCAGGAATCAGCCTATGACGTGATTGATTGGCGGAAGTAATTTTATTTCCGGTCAGCATCATTCTTGAAATCCCAACTGGAATCACGGGAAAAAATGCTGACTTACTTGTTGGTACAGGAAAGAAACTGGTACAATTCAGCTCCATAGATTCAGACACTCCGGTTGGTCCTCCAGTTCGCGGGGGATCATTTTATGTAACGATATCCAGCGGGAGACTCCCATGCAGCGAAGCCGTTTTCTTTACTGCCTGTTGTTTCTGTCCATGACATTGACCTCGGTCAATGCGAATGATGTGGAACAGCAGATCAAGCAAATCAAACAGGTTCAAAAGGAAGGTCAGGGGAATCAGACGGCTTCTCAAGCGGTCCAGCAGCTTTCTAAGGCAGATGCTTCTGCTTTAATCCCGATTCTATCCAGTTTTGAAGGGGCCAATCCTCTGGCCGTCAACTGGCTGTGTGGCGCCTTTGAAGCAGTGGCCGCCAATGCGATCGAGCAGAAACAGTTGCCGGCTGATAAACTGGAAGCATTCGTGCTCGACAAATCAAAGAATCCCCGGGCCCGTCGTCTGGCTTATGAAACTCTGATCAAAGTCGACCCGGATGCTACCGACCGGATCATTCCCGGCATGATTAATGATGCCAGTGTCACTCTGCGACGTGACGCCGTCAAACGTTTGATCGATGAAGCGAAGGCATTGGAAAAAGCAGGCAAGAAAGATCAGGCAAAACAGATTTATCAGCAGGCACTGAGTGGTGCCACCGATGATGATCAGGTGAAAGCCATCGTAAAGCCCCTGCGAGCGCTGGGTGAGAAAATAGATCTGCAGAAACATTTCGGATTTCTATCGGACTGGAAGATCATCGGGCCTTTCGATAACACCGAGCGAAAAGGCTACGATACGGCTTACGCACCTGAAGAGAAGCTGGACTTTTCAGTCGCTTTCGAAGGCAAAGAAGGGAAGGTGAACTGGAAGTCAGTCAATACCGATGATGATTATGGCATCTTTGATATCGCCAAAGAGATCTCGCCTTACAAAGGGGCTGTCATGTACTGTGCAGCCGACTTTTACAGTCCGGATGAGCAATCTCTGGAAATTCGACTGGGCACGCCTAATGCCTGGAAAATCTGGGTGAACGGCAAATTATTATTTGCCCGCAATGAATATCATCGCGGGATGGTGATGGATCAGTACAGTGTACCGGTCACATTTAAACCGGGAAAAAATGTTATTCTGCTCAAACTCTGCCAGAATGAACAGACAGAAAGCTGGGCACAGCGCTATCAGTTTCAACTGCGGATTGCCCGTCCTTCGGGAACAGGTGTGCTTTCGGAAAAACCGGAAGCGACTACACAACTGTCGCGCTGAAGTTTCCCCACCCTGAATCTCTTTAAGCTGCTTTCCTGAAAAGGATGATGTTATGAAATATGAATCGATCAAACTGATCATCCCGGTTCTTGCTGTCTGCTTGTGTTGCGGAGCCGACTGGCCTCAGTTTCGCGGACCTCTGACAAATAACGTTTCGCTTTCCGATGCACCTCCAGCGAAAGTGGATCAGGAAAGCATCGCCTGGACCGCTGATTTAGAGGGCAGAGGCGCATCGGGGCCGATCATTGTGGGAGACAAGGTCTTTTTGACCAGCACGACCGGGTTCAAGCAGGATCAACTGCACGTATTGTGCTTTGATCTGAAGACCGGCAAGCAACTCTGGGACCGCCAGTTCTGGGCCACGGGGCGGACGCAGTGCCATAACAAGATGTGCGTAGCAACTCCAACACCGGCCAGTGATGGCCAGAGAGTATTTGCGACTTTTTCCAGTAATGATGTGGTCTGTCTGGATCTGGAGGGAAACCTGATCTGGTTTCGAGGGTTGTCGCATGATTATCCCAATGCCAGCAACAGTCTGGGTATGGCTTCCTCTCCTGTCGTTGTGGGCGAAACTCTGATTGTACCAGTGGAGAACGACGATGATTCTTTCACAACGGGACTGGATGTAAAAACAGGAATTGCACGCTGGAAAATCAAGAGACCCCGTGTTGCCAACTGGACTTCACCTGCGATTTTAAAAGCATCACCAGACACCGAACCTCTGGTATTATTGCAATCCAGCGAAGGGGTCGATGCGATTTATCCCCAGACCGGAGAAACTGCCTGGCAGTACGAAGACGGAGCCGGTCGCATCCCCTCGACGACTGTCGGTGAAAATACCCTGTTTATCCCTTCGAACGGATTGACTGCTTTAACTCCAGGTTCCAGTAGTGAGCCTCCTAAAGTATTGTGGTCTGAACAGAAACTGTCACCTGCTACCGCCAGCCCACTGGTCTATCAGAAAAAGGTGTTTACCGTGAATCGTGCCGGTGTGCTCACCTGTGCCAGTCCTCAAACCGGGGAAGTGATCTGGCGGCTGCGTCTGAAAGGTCCGTTCAGCGCTACTCCCATCGCCGCTGCGAATCATCTTTATCTGATCAGCGAAAAAGGCTTATTACAGGTGGTTCAGCTGGGGGAGAAGCAGGGAGAAGTGACAGGGGAAGTTGATCTGAAAGAAACGATCCTGGCAACGCCAGCGATTTCTGATAATTCACTGTTTCTCCGCAGTGATAAGCATCTCTGGAAAATCTCTTCCAGGTAATTCGCTTGTTACCTTGCAGAATATCAGACTGAAAAAAGGATACACGGGTGTCACAACTGCTGGCTGTTGGACTGGGTGGCTTTATCGGGGCAATTGCACGTTACAGCATTACGGATTTCATGTCGCGGAAGTATCCCGGCTTTCCTGCTGGAACCTTACTGGTCAATGCCACCGGTTGTCTGTTAATCGGCATCCTGATGGCGCTGGTGACCCACAAACAGATCCACCCTTCCGAACGGGTTCACGAGCATGTCAGCCTGTTTCTGATTACCGGGTTGCTGGGATCACTCACCACTTTTTCCACGTTTGGACACGAAACCGTCAGCTTGATCAGGAATTCTGAGTTGCATCATGCCTTCCTGAATATATCGGGCAACCTGATTGTCGGTTTCTTTGCCGTCTGGCTGGGCTGGACCTCCGTGATGTTCTGGTTACAAAAATAACGAAGACTCGGTTATCCAGTGATCTAGCCGGTCGGAACGCCACAGGTTTCGGCATTCATTTGTCAGGGAATCAGGTTGCCTGTTGTCCCTGTCAACTTTTCAAATGTTAAGATTTTCTGATTATAACGATTAAGCTGAACTCCAGACCCAGCCGATATAAATCCTAACGGGGGGAATTCTGCCTGACCTGATTCAGGCAGGCAGAATCTTTTATTCCCTTGTTTCCAAGTTTTAGCGGAGTTCGCTGTAAAATGTCATACTGGCTTCGACCTCTGCGTTTTCTGGCAGGTGCCTTCAGTGGCGCCTCTTCTCCCCGTCAACTCGCTTTGGGTTTCAGTATGGGGATGATCATCGGCCTGGTTCCCAAAGACAATCTGATCTCAGTATTGTTGCTGTTTCTACTGGCCAGTCTCAAAATCAACCTCTGCTCCGCTTCGCTGGCGACTCTGTTATTCTCCTGGCTGACATTACTGCTGGATCCACTGAGTCATCTGATCGGTCGCAGTGTGCTGCTGGCGGCTCCGCTACAGGGGATCTGGCGCTGGTTTTATGAAATGCCATTGGCACCCTGGACTGACTTCAATAATACGATTGTCATGGGCAGTCTGATTCTAGGGCTGACGCTGTTTTATCCCGTCTATCGTTTGACTCGTCCACTGTTCGAAAAATACACACCGGTGCTTTCAGAAAAACTCCAGAAATATCGGATCGTACAGATTCTCTGGGGGACTGAAGTTGGTGTTGTGGCAGGGGATGCCGCATGAAATGGAATTATCTGCTCCCTCGATTGGCACTGGCAGCGATCATCTGGAGTTTTTTCGCATTTGCCTTTGATCCCCTGGTACGTTCAGCTCTGATGCAGGTTGGAAGTTCGCTGACCGGTACTGCGGTTGAGGTTTATGATCTGCAGACCGGTTTCTTTCCACCTGCGATCCAGACTGGTCCAGGATGTATTGTCAGTCCCCGGGATGACAAAAGTTATCTGGCCTGTTTTGAACAGACACAGTTAAAATTCTCCGGCAAGCCACTATTACATCGCAAACTGATCGTCGAAACGGCGTCGATTTCTGGTGTGGAATTGTATGTTCCCAGAGATTTGACAGATGAAACGACAGTACCTTCTTCTGATCCAGCTGAGTCTGGTTCCCGTGTCAGCTTCGGCAGATTTCGTCGGCTTTCGAATCAGCTGGGGCAATCCGGTTTGGATATTTTGAAAACGACAGCTGCGGAACAACTTGATCCAGGTCGTCTGCAAACCGTCCGGGTTTCCAAAACCATCCAGGGGGAATGGAAGCAGCGTTTTCAGACGTATGATACGCGTCTCAAGCAGGTCAAACAGGAAATTGACTCCGTTGAAAACTCGGTGAAAACAGCCGAGGGTAAGACGCTGGATAAAATTAAGACGTATGCCCAGTCGGCCGAGCGTGTGGATCAACTTGTTAACCAGGGTAAGCAGATTCGCAGTGAATTAAATTCACTCCCTCAAATTGCCCAGCAGGATTATCAGCGAATTGAACGGGCCAAAGAACAGGATCTGGCAAACCTGGATCAGTTACTGGAATCAGTCTCACCTGATCCTCATAAAATACTGCATACGCTGCTGGGAGACGAATTGTCACAGCAGGTTGAGCAGGTCCTTGGCTGGACGAATTTCATGTTCCAGACCGCACAGGCTATGAAAGATGAGCAGGAGCCGGAACGAATTCAGGGTGAATGGATCGATTTTCGCAGTGATGTCAACGAACCTGATGTTCTGTTTAAGGACCTTCGATTGTCTGGGTTTGCCCGGATGGACCAGGAAAAAATTCCCTTTCTGGCGGTCGTGAAGGGGCTCTCATCCACTCCCAGGCAATATCACCAGCCGATTCAAATTCAGGCACAGGTCGATGGCGCAGCCGAGGTCAAGTTCGCGGGAGAATTAAAATATTATGAGGTTGAACCAGCACACGAGTTTGTAGTGCACTTCAAATTACCTCAACAGAAAAAAATAACGATTCAAAAATCAGACAGGATTTCGCTGGCCCTGGTAGCAGATCAGACAGAGTGCCGCACACATCTGACCTTTCGTGAGCAGGACTTTCAGTGTCGGATCGAGTTCAGTCAGACACCGGTCCGGTTTGAATTGGAGAGCACTCGCCCCGAAGCACAATCGATAGCCAGGCTGTTGCAACATTCCCTGTCTGCAATCAATTCGGTGTCAGCTACAGTGCATGGTTCGGGATCGTATGACAGGCCGGAGTGGCGAGTTGAATCCCCGTTGGGAGAACAGGTTGCCCGTGGACTGACAGCAGCCTTTCAGGCTGAGATCGCCCGTGGAAAAGAAAAACTGGCTGCGGAAATTGAACAACTGGCAAGTCAGGAACGCGATAAGCTCGTTCAGGACCTGAATCGCGATTATTCCGCAATCCTGGCTGCACTGGAGGCGGAAGAGTCCAAAGTGCAGTCCGTGATTCAAAAAGTATCCGGCCGTCCCCTGGGGCTTCGCAGTTTGCTCCGTTAATCACCTGTAAATGTCTCTCCTGAATCAAGATCCGGACGAGGACATTTTGTCCCAGCTGCAGGCGTTGCTGGAAATTCCACTTGATTTCTCTTTTAATCTGGTATGATTAATAGCAGGAAAGGAAGTGCGTTGCAGGATGCTGTTATTCTTCTTTATTCGCCTTTCTTGGCTGCACACCTCCTGTCCACTACCTGAACTTCACCTCTTTTTCGGTCTGACGAATTTGATGAGATTAACTGTTAAGACGAATGCGGTCATTCTTGGCCGAGTTCTGTGATAAACGCTTGACTTCAGCAAATTTCGATACAAAACTCATTTATTGATTCTACATTCAAACATACGTATTTCCGAGGGGCCATTTACGTGTCTTTGAGATGTCGCCAGGAATTGTTTCATCCGGGAGTCTTATATGACTATCGTGGCAGTGAATGCTCATGCACCAATCTCTTCAGGAGAAATCCCCACGTCAGACCCCCGGCGTGCCACAGATGTTGAGCAGAAGCAGCAGCAGATCATTACAATTCTGGAAGAACTGGAACTGGATGCCATCCTGCTGCAGTCCCCCGAGAATATCGCCTGGTTTACGACGGGAGCCGATTTAACCCGTGCTGGTTCGAATGAAAGCTGTGCAGCCGTATTTATTACCCAGGATGCGCGGTTGATCGCCTGCAGTAATGTGGATGCGAATCAGATTTTTGACCGTTCCATTCCCGGGCTGGGATTCCAGATCAAAACACGTCCCTGGTATGAACCATTATCTCAGCTGATCCGGGACCTGTGCAAAGGCCGCAAAGTTGCCAGTGACACGGGCATCGAGTCGACATTGAATCTGTCTGAACGATTCAAGTCGATCCGGATTACTTTCAGTGATCTGGAAGGCGAACGGATGCGGGAACTGGGGAAACTGGTTTCCCACGCGGTTGAAGCGACTGCACGACGTGTCGAGCGAGGACAGACTGAGCAGGAGATTGCCGGCTGTCTTTCACATCGACTGTTGAAGCATGGCGTTACGCCCAAACGTCTGCAGGTAATGGTGGATGGACAGAGCATCCGCTACCGTCACTGGGGATATGGCGAGGATCGGCTGGAACGTTATTGTGTCATCTCAGCCGTGGGGTCCCAGAATGGATTGCATGCGGCTGCCACCAGAACAGTTTCTCTGGGCAAGCCTCCCTCCAGCTTCATCAAATCCCATCACCTGGCCTTGCTGATGCAGGCCACCGGGATGTATTTTTCCAAGCCAGGCTGGGCATTCTTCGATACCTGGAATCGCGTGAAACGGATCTATGAAAAGTACGAATGTCCTGATGAATGGCAGCATTCTGACCAGGCTGACATCATAGGTTATTTACCCGCTGAGACTTCGATTCTGCTAAACAGTGAGTTTACTCTGCAACCGGGCATGGCTACTTTCTGGCATCCTTCAGTTGGACCTGCCATGACTGGGGATACAATTCTGATTGAAGAAGATCAGACCATTATGATAACCCCGATGGAACAATGGCCCACTGCTAAAATCATGGTCAAAGAGCACCAGATTACCTTGCCTGATATCCTGATTCTGCCTGATGAAGCATAAGTATTGGCTTGAGGATCCGTCCGGAATTTAGAAAACCCGGGTGTATTTTCGCTTACTTTGTAAAGTCACTTGTCAAATCGAGGAATTCGAATCAAGATTAACTGAACGACAGATCTGCATCTGTCTGACTTTTTCAGGTTTGCTTCAGGCCTGGACTGTATTCAATTATTCTTTGTGTTGTCTGTCTAATGGATATTGCGAATTCCTCAGAAGATACAGGGGCGTCGTCAGAAGGCCCCCTGCTGGATGTCTTTCCAGAACCACTGGAAGTCTCCGAGGATATTTCGCGCCTCCGCCGACGCAGAACTACGCGTTTATTCAAGGTTGCCTGGCTGGGGATTTCGGTTCGTCTGTTTGTGATCGTCATGGAACTGGTGGGACTCTGGTTCCTGGGGCACTCGGTTCTGCTGGTTGATGCTCTGGCCAGTAGTGCTGACGTATTGACATCACTGGCCATCTTGTTCGCGATCCGACTGGCTGAACAGCCTCCCGATGACGATCACCCCTTTGGACATGGTCGCTACGAACCACTGGCAGGTTTTCAATTAGGCATCCTGATTCTGATAGTAGGAGCAGCAACCTTCGGGTATCAGTTGTTTGCGGCGATCAGCCACGCCCATTCTGAAGTCATAGGCTGGGTGAGCTGGACGATTCCGCTGTTCGCAGCGCTACTGCTGGAAGTCACCTGTCGGGTTGTGTTCAGAATGGCACAACAGGAGAAGAGCTCTGCCATGATCGCGGAAGCCTATCATTACCGGGTCGATGCGATCACCAGTTTTGTGGCTGCTTTCGGACTGCTGGTTGCCAGCCAGATTCCCGTGTATGGCCATCTGATTGATCACATCACGGCGATGATTCTCTCTGTGATCATGGTCTATCTGGGTTGGGTGGCAGCCCGGGAAAACCTGCACGAACTGACAGATAAGGTACCTCACCAGAAATATTTTGACCAGGTGAAAGCTTCGGCGATGAAGGTGGGGGGAGTGCTGGATGTAGAGAAGGTTCGTATTCAGACAGCGGGGCCGGATGCACATGTCAACATTGACATCGAGGTGAATCCCAATGAAACGGTCGATCAGGCCCATTTAACCGCGCAACAGGTCAGATATCAGATTCAGCTTGATTGGCCCACCGTGCGTGAAGTGGTGGTCCACGTCGAGCCTTATTACGAAGCAGACCACTGAGTTCAAAAAGCTGGACTGAATCCCGTTTTACTGTAGCGTCTCCAGAGCCATTTAGACCGAGTCTATTAGATTGAGAGACGCTACAGTTAAATGTAATGGGTTCTTAGAAGCGGATAATGACATCGCCACCCAGCAGGACCTGGTAGTCCGACTGGAAGTTGCGATAAGGTCCTTGAATATTGAGCAGATTTGATCGGGTATCAGACCAGTCGAAACGCAGTTCGGGTCGAACCGTGACACAGGGGTGAGGACGCCAGTTGGCTCCCACGGTCAGTTCATAATAATTTCCACCGGCAGCCACGAATTCCGGTATCTGCAGAACACGAGAGAAATTCTGGTCACGGAAATATTCAAATCGGGCTCCCCAGGCAAATGTCTCTGTGACGTCGTAGTACAGGTATTGATTGAACGAATACCACTTTGCCGGGACGACCTGAAACTGATTATTGATGGTACCATTATCCTGAATGCCAAAATCACTCTGGAAAACATAGGTCAGGCAGTCAGAAAAGTTATGTGATAATACGAAGCTGACGAGGGTCCTGTTGGCCGTGTTACTGACTCCATTGTCCTGGTCACCTGAAGTCAGGGTCAGGTTGATGCTGGTGTCTTTGTCACTGCTGTTCCAGCCGATGCCTGCCAAAAGTTCGGCATCATCGTTCGGGTCTTCCCAGGCATCCCAGCCACGGGCAACACCGGCGAGCAGCTGTAACTGTTCTGTGACCTGAAACGTGGTCAGAATCCCTGTGTGAGTGAATGGTTCTCCATACTGCATCGAATAGGAGTGGGAATAGAAGAAGTTATCTGGTGCCGTTACTTTTTCATATCCAATGGGGGTGTAGAAGTGACCGGCTTTGATGCTGACGCCATCCAGCCATGGTACATAAAGCTCTGCATAGAGCTGAGGCATCGCCAGACCGTACATGGCATATGTGCTGCCGCCACTGGTTCGGGGACCGTTTGCACTATTCCAGTGTGGTGATCCATCGGATTCGGTTTCCAGACCGAGTGCTGTGGTATAAAAATAGTCTGTACCGTAGAGCAGGTCAGCCCGAAAACCCCAGTCCAGTTCATCGCCACCATAATTTACCTGACGTTCCATGAACAGGTACAACTGATTCATCTGGTATTCATTGGAGCGGTCGTTAAAAGTGACCGGCAGGTTGAAATTATTGGAAGGTTTCTGGAAGTTTCCCGTAAATCCCTGGTCGAGCCACCCACCAACTTGGACACGGTTCGATTTCATCGAGGGGTAAACCGGGGAATGGCTCATGAGGAACTGGTCCAGGAAATTACAGCACTGGCATTCCGGCAGGCACATTTCATTTACACAATTTGTAGTTCCAGGGTCTGTGACCTCGCAGCCTGGTGTTTCCGGCATGGAGAGCGCAACAGGCTGGTACAAGCCTTCTGCTTCCCCCTGGATCTCAGCCACTGAGTCTGCCGTTTCGATCTGGTTTTGCTGACCAAATCCGGGTGCTGGCAGACTGATCGCCAGGGCAACTACAATCCATTGTGTGATTTTTTTTATTCGCATCTTATTCCAACTCGTGCGATAGTTTGGCGATAAAGCAATCTTGGTGGTCATATGTTTTTGCCTGGTTTTCCCTGAATTATCAGAAACCATCTACTGGTAGTGAATGATTCAAGTCAATCGGACAAGTAGTTCTCTGGATCGGTCTGATCTTTATCTGAAATCTATTCAGATCTGTGTCAAACGGAGCCAGACTTCCTCTTTCATTTTCGGCTTTCCCGAATGAACGGTCCGAACCTAATTATTTGTTAAGTACCCTCATCACACTGATTTTGTGGCTCAAACCCTATTCTCACCTCTTCTTTGCCTAATTTACTACAGAGTATGAGTGTAGTGTATAAAAAAGCACATGAATGCTTTGGTGCAGAGTGATTCGATCGAAATCTGGAAGTTTTACCAGTCCAAAAGAGGATGCTCAAAATTGTATATCAGTAAAGAAACCCGATCAGAAATGTTTCATAAGTTGAACACAGATGTTGACTTGAGGCAACATCCCTAACCAAACCTGTTACTGAACAGAATGTGATTTTCTCTCCTGACCATTCTGACAGTCCTACAATCCTAACCAGCTTGTGCAAACAACGCATAATGCCATTTTATTAATTGCAATTAGTAGGATCATAGGCAAAGATATTCCATTAAGCGCATTATTATCCGCGATCTTTAGCCAAACTCTCGTATTCAAAAAAAGAAAATCCTTTTAATGAACGGGCTGTTGACTGTTAGGTTTAATGCGTGCAATCGTCAAAGTAAGTGTCTATTTTGACAGTAAAAATCCCTCACTGATCATTCCGGTTTTTAACTGACCAATACCAGAAACTGATACGAGTAAAAATTCTATGAAGAGCCTGAAAAGATTGTTTGGCCGTAAGTCTACTCGCAAAGTAACCCGTCGATTTCCATTTCGGATCTCTCGTCCGATTGGATATGCAAGCCATGTAGAGCGGCTTGAGGATCGAACATTGCTTGCCAGTAATATCCTGGCCTCTCTGGAAAGCTCGGTGAACCAGCCGAATGATACAACAGAATTGCTGCTGAATATCGGCCCGGGCAGTTCACCAACACTTGGCTTTGAAGTGCATGCCACCGCAGGCTCCGCTTTTAATCCGGCTGCGATTCAGATCATCAATACCAGTACGAATGCTGTGATTCCATTGAATCTGGCGGAAAATGATCATGCCGGCACCTCAAATTCGCTGACACTGGCCACACTGGCTCCGGGCGAATACTCGCTTCTGGTCCACGGCCAGACTGCCGCCACTGGTGGATTCATCGTTGATGTATTTTTACCCGGCGATACCGATGGCAATGGTTCTGTAAATGATACGGAATATCAACATGCCCTGGCGGCATCCTATCAGCAGATGTTTGGTTACAATCATTACACGACACAGTTCCTGATTCAGCAGATGGGCCTCAATCCGAACACCAACTTCTACTCCCAGGAGCTGGATGGGGACATGGATGGGGACATCGATAACTACGACCTGCAGATGATGAACTCCAACCGTAATATCCCGCCGATTCATCTTGAACTGATTGGCGATCAGGACGCACCAGCTGTAGTTGCAGGCCTGCAGCTTGATTCAGGGGTTTCCAACTCGGACGGTATAACAAACGATCTCACGATTGTTGGTACGGTTACTGATGAAAGTCTGATTACACAGTTTAAAGTCTCCCTGGATGGGGGCGGCTTTGTGGATATCTTCGGGCAGCTCACCGGTGGTGCCAGTGGTGGATCTTTCACGCTGACCCGTGGCTGGCTGGAAACGAACCTGAACGGCGGCGGTTCTCTGGAAGGTGGCACGCACACGCTGCACTTCATGACTGTGGATGAACATGATAATGTCAGTGCTGCCGGCGTCTTTAACGTCAACTTTGAACTGGATACGATTGCACCTGCTACAGCGTCTGGCATTTCTGATCAAAATCTGGGCGAAGATTTCACGACCGTCAATCTGGGAGCACTCTCGACCTACTTCAACCAGAATGGTGGTACCCCCCTTAGCTTCCATGTGGATTCCATCACTGATGCCATTGTGAATGTTGATTTCTCAACTGGTGACCTGATTCTGAATTCTGTGCTGAATGCAAACGGTTCCACTGATATTGTCATTCAGGCTATTGATTTAGCCGGTAATGCCGTGCTTTCTAATACATTCACTGTGGCGGTCAACGCAGTGAACGATCCTCCCGTTGCCGTAAATGGTGACGCGACCGCCTCGGAAGATATTCTGAAAAGCTTTCCTGCACCGGGTGTACTTGATTTTGTCACCGATGTGGAGAACGACACACTGACCGTGACAGAGGTCAATGGTTCCGCAGGGAATGTGGCGATCCCGGTTACCATCGGAGCCGGTGGAGAACTGAATGTCGCCGCTGATGGTAGTTTCACATTTGATCCCAAAGGATCCTATGAATATCTGGCGGCTGGTGAAACAGATACCGAAACCTTTACCTACACCGTGAGTGATGGTAACGGTGGAACTGATACCGCAACAGTGACGATCACCATTCAAGGAGCCAACGATGCACCGGTTGTGTCAGCGGCCGTAACAACGACGGTTTCGGAAGATGATGCGAACTTCAACCTGGATCTGCTGACGAGTGCCAGCGATGTGGACAACGGTGCCGTTCTGGATGTGGACACCCTGGTAAATACATTGGGGGATGACGGCGGTATCTCTGTGAACGCCAACGGGACCTCCCTGGATGTAGACCTGAGCTACTATCAGTATCTGTCTGGCAGTGATACCGAAGTAATCACTTACACTTATAATGTGATCGATGGTCTGGGCGGCTCTGTGGCTCAGACGGTAACGATCACGATCAACGGTCAGAACGACGACCCGACGGTCAGTGATCCCGTGGCAACGACTGTGTCCGAAGATGATGCGAACTTCAACCTGGATCTGCTGACAAATGCCAGTGACGTGGATAACGGCGCCAGTCTTGATGTGTCTAATATCACTTACCAGTCCGGCGATGACAGTGGTGTGAACGTGAACGGGACCTCTCTGGATGTGGATCTGAGCTTCTACCAGGATCTGGACGCCGGTGACACCGAAGTAATCACTTACACTTACAATGTGATCGACGGTTTAGGCGGCTCTGTGGCTCAGACGGTGACGATCACAATCAATGGTCAGAACGACGCTCCCACTGTGAGTGCAGCCGTCGCTTCCGTAGTGTCTGAAGATGATGCGAATTTCAATCTGGATCTGCTGACGAACGCCAGTGATGTGGATGACAGTGCCAGTCTTGATGTGTCTAATATCACTTACCAGTCTGGCGATAACAGTGGTGTGACCGTGAACGCGAACGGGACGTCTCTGGATGTGGACCTGAGCTTCTACCAGTATCTGGACGCCGGTGATACCGAAGTAATCACTTACACTTATAATGTGATCGACGGCCTGGGTGGCTCTGTGGCTCAGACGGTGACAATCACGATCAATGGTCAGAACGACGACCCGTCTGTGAGTGCAACGGTGACTTCTGAAGTATCAGAAGATGATGCGAATTTCAATCTGAATCTGTTGACGAACGCCAGTGATGTGGATGACAGTGCGAGTCTCGATGTGGATAGCCTGTCGCACCAGTCTGGCGATAACAGTGGTGTGACCGTGAACGTCAACGGGACGTCTCTGGATGTGGATCTGAGCTTCTACCAGGATCTGGACGCCGGTGATACCGAAGTAATCACTTACACTTATAATGTGATCGACGGCCTGGGTGGCTCAGTGGCTCAGACGGTGACAATCACGATCAATGGTCAGAACGACGCTCCGACGGTCAGTGATCCCGTGGCAACGACTGTGTCCGAAGATGATGCAAACTTCAACCTGGATCTGCTGACAAATGCCAGTGATGTAGATGACAGTGCGAGTCTTGATGTGGATAGCCTGTCGCACCAGTCTGGCGATAACAGTGGTGTGACCGTGAACGCGAACGGGACGTCTCTGGATGTGGACCTGAGCTTCTACCAGGATCTGGACGCCGGTGATACCGAAGTAATCACTTACACTTATAATGTGATCGATGGCCTGGGTGGCTCTGTGGCTCAGACGGTGACGATCACGATCAATGGTCAGAACGACGACCCGTCTGTGAGTGCCACGGTGACTTCTGAAGTATCAGAAGATGATGCGAATTTCAACCTGGATCTGCTGACAAATGCCAGTGATGTGGATGACAGTGCTTCACTGGATGTGGGCAGTCTGTCTCTGCAGTCTGGTGATGATAGTGGCGTGAGCCTGAATGCTGACGGCACCTCTCTGGATGTGGACCTGAGCTTCTACCAGGATCTGGACGCCGGTGACACCGAAGTAATTACTTACACTTATAATGTGATCGACGGTCTGGGTGGCTCTGCGGCTCAGACGGTGACAATCACGATCAATGGTCAGAACGACCACCCGACCGTGAGTGCAACGGTCGCTTCCGAAGTGTCCGAAGATGATGCAAACTTCAATCTGAATCTGTTGACCAATGCCAGTGATGTGGATGACAGTGCGAGTCTTGATGTAGATAACCTGTCGTACCAGTCTGGCGATAACAGTGGTGTGACCGTGAACGCCAACGGGACGTCTCTGGATGTGGACCTGAGCTTCTACCAGGACCTGGACGCCGGTGATACCGAAGTGATCACTTACACTTATAATGTGATCGATGGCCTGGGTGGCTCTGTGGCTCAGACGGTGACGATCACGATCAATGGTCAGAACGACGACCCGACGATCAGTGCGGCTGTGGCAACGACGGTGTCCGAAGATGATGTGAATTTCAACCTGGATCTGCTGACAAATGCCAGTGATGTGGATGACAGTGCGAGTCTTGATGTGGATAACCTGTCGTACCAGTCCGGCGATAACAGTGGTGTGAGCTTGAATGCTGACGGGACGTCTCTGGATGTGGACCTGAGCTTCTACCAGGACCTGGACGCCGGTGACACCGAAGTAATTATTTACACTTATAATGTGATCGACGGTCTGGGTGGCTCTGTGGCTCAGACGGTGACAATCACGATCAATGGTCAGAACGACCACCCGACCGTGAGTGCCACGGTGGCTTCTGAAGTGTCAGAAGATGATGCGGATTTCAATCTGAATCTGCTGACCAATGCCAGTGATGTGGATGCCAGTGCTTCTCTGGATGTGTCTGATATCGCTTACCAGTCCGGCGATAACAGTGGTGTGACTGTGAACGCGAACGGCACCTCTCTGGATGTGGACCTGAGCTTCTACCAGGATCTGGACGCCGGTGATACCGAAGTAATCACTTACACTTATAATGTGATCGACGGCCTGGGTGGCTCTGTGGCTCAGACGGTGACGATTACGATCAACGGTCAGAACGACGACCCGACGATCAGTGCGGCTGTGGCAACGACGGTGTCTGAAGATGATGCAAACTTCAACCTGGATCTGCTGACAAATGCCAGTGATGTGGATGACAGTGCTGTTCTGGATGTGTCCTCACTGGTAAATACATTGGGGGATGACGGTGGTGTCTCTGTGAACGCGAACGGGACCTCCCTGGATGTGGACCTGAGTTATTACCAGTATCTGTCTGGTAGTGATACCGAAGTAATCACTTACACTTATAATGTGATCGACGGCCTGGGTGGCTCTGTGGCTCAGTCAGTGACGATCACGATCAATGGTCAGAACGACGACCCCATTGCTGTAGACGATACAGTCAATGTCAATAAATCGAATATCTACAATGGAGATGTTCTGGCTGACAACGGCGGGGGAGTAGACAGTGATCCGGATCAACTCACAACTTTGACAGTTACTGATATATTGAACCCGGCCGATGATAATTCTTTGGGAAGTATCGGAGCAGAGGTAACCCTGTCTTCTGGTGCAAAACTGACAATGAATGGTGTCGGGACATTCTCCTACGATCCTTCTTCTCATGTTGATATCGGTGATGTGGTCGGGACTGCAACGATCACGGATTCCTTTAAATATACGATCAGTGATGGAGATGGTGGATCGAGTACTGCCCTTGTTACCATCATCATTTCTGCCAATCAGCCGCCTGTTACAACGGTGGATATGTTTGCGACGGATGAAGACACCGGATTAACGAACCTTGATGTTCTGTCTAATGACTCCGATCCTGATGGTGATGATTTAACTCTGGATGTCACCGGTCTCTCAGGAGCATTTTCGACACAAGGTGCAGCAATCTCGCTGAATCCGGATAATACAGTTAATTATGATCCATCCGGATTACTGGATCACCTGTCAGAAGGTCAAGTGGTCGTCGATACCTTTACTTATACCGTGGTTGATGTAAAAGGGGGTGTTTCCGTCGGGACCGTCCAAGTTACATTGACGGGACGGAACGACGCTCCGACGATCAGTGCGGCCGTGGCATCGACGGTGTCCGAAGACGATGCAAACTTCAACCTGGATCTGCTGGCGAATGCCAGTGATGTGGATGACAGTGCTTCTCTGGATGTGGGCAGTCTGTCTCTGCAGTCTGGTGATGATGGTGGTGTGAGCCTGAATGCCGACGGCACGTCCCTGGACGTAGACCTGAGCTACTATCAATACCTCGCAGGTGGTACATCAGAAGTAATCAATTACACTTACAATGTGATCGACGGCCTGGGTGGCTCAGTGGCTCAGACGGTGACAATCACGATCAATGGTCAGAATGACGACCCGACGGTGAGTGCCGCCATCATATCGACGGTGACAGAAGATGATGCGAGTTACAACCTGAATCTACTGACGAATGCCAGTGATGTGGATTTGAACTCGATTCTGCTTGTGTCTGGTCTGACACTGGATAGTAATGGGGATGACAGAGGTGTAACATTCACCCTTAACTCATTTAATATAGATCCAAGTGCCTACAACTACCTGGCTGCGGGTGAATCTGAAGTTCTCATTTACTCTTATGTCGTGAGCGACGGTCTAGGGGGCTCGACAGCTCAGACTGCAACGATCACGATTACCGGTGTGAATGATGATCCGACAGTGAGTGATGCCGTGAGTACGGAAGTGTCTGAAGACGATGCGGACTTCAACCTGGATCTGCTGACGAATGCCAGTGACGTGGATAACGGCGCCAGTCTTGATGTGTCTGATATCGCTTATCAGTCCGGCGATAACAGTGGTGTGAGCGTGAATGCTGACGGGACGTCTCTGGATGTGGACCTGAGCTTCTACCAGTATCTGGACGCCGGTGATACCGAAGTAATCACTTACACTTACAATGTGATCGACGGCCTGGGTGGCTCAGTAGCTCAGACGGTGATGATCACGATCAATGGTCAGAACGACGACCCGACGATCAGTGATCCCGTGGCAACGACTGTTTCAGAAGATGATACGGATTTCAACCTGGATCTGCTGACGAATGCCAGTGATGTGGATGACAGTGCCAGTCTTGATGTGGATAACCTGTCGTACCAGTCTGGCGATAACAGTGGTGTGAGCCTGAATGCTGACGGGACGTCTCTGGATGTGGACCTGAGCTTCTACCAGGATCTGGACGCCGGTGATACCGAAGTAATCACTTACACTTATAATGTGATCGACGGTCTGGGTGGCTCTGTGGCTCAGACGGTGACAATCACGATCAATGGTCAGAACGACGACCCGACGATCAGTGATCCCGTGGCAACGACTGTTTCAGAAGATGATACGGATTTCAATCTGAATCTGTTGACCAATGCCAGTGATGTGGATGATGGTGCTGTTCTGGATGTGTCTAATATCGCTTACCAGTCCGGCGATAACAGTGGTGTGACCGTGAATGTCAACGGGACGTCTCTGGATGTGGACCTGAGCTTCTACCAGGATCTGGACGCCGGTGATACCGAAGTAATCACTTACACTTATAATGTGATCGACGGCCTGGGTGGCTCTGTGGCTCAGACGGTGACAATCACGATCAACGGTCAGAACGACGCTCCCACGATCAGTGCGGCCGTGGCAACGACGGTGTCCGAAGATGATGCAAACTTCAACCTGGATCTGCTGACCAATGCCAGTGATGTGGATGACAGTGCTTCTCTGGATGTGGGCAGTCTGTCTCTGCAGTCTGGTGATAACAGTGGTGTGAGCGTGAATGCTGACGGGACGTCTCTGGATGTGGACCTGAGCTTCTACCAGTATCTGGACGCCGGTGATACCGAAGTAATCACTTACACTTATAATGTGATCGACGGTCTGGGTGGCTCAGTAGCTCAGACGGTGATGATCACGATCAATGGTCAGAACGACGACCCGACGATCAGTGCGGCTGTGACATCTACGGTGTCCGAAGATGTCGTGAATTTCAATCTGAATCTGTTGACCAATGCCAGTGATGTGGATGACAGTGCGAGTCTTGATGTAGATAACCTGTCGCACCAGTCTGGCGATAACAGTGGTGTGACCGTGAACGGCAACGGCACCTCTCTGGATGTGGACCTGAGCTTCTATCAGGATCTGGACGCCGGTGATACCGAAGTGATCACATATACTTATAATGTGATCGACGGCCTGGGTGGCTCTGTGGCTCAGACAGTGACGATCACGATTAACGGTCAGAACGATGATCCGACAGTGAGTGCTGTCGTGAGTACGGAAGTTTCTGAAGACGATGCGAACTTCAACCTGGATCTGCTGACGAACGCCAGTGATGTGGATGACAGTGCCAGTCTTGATGTGGATAACCTGTCGTACCAGTCCGGCGATAACAGTGGTGTGACCGTGAACGCGAACGGGACGTCTCTGGATGTGGACCTGAGCTTCTACCAGGATCTGGACGCCGGTGATACCGAAGTAATCACTTACACTTACAATGTGATCGACGGCCTGGGTGGCTCTGTGGCTCAGACGGTGACGATTACGATCAATGGTCAGAACGACGACCCGACGATCAGTGCGGCCGTAACATCTACGG
Organism: Gimesia maris; assembly: GCF_008298035.1. NCBI lineage: Bacteria > Pseudomonadati > Planctomycetota > Planctomycetia > Planctomycetales > Planctomycetaceae > Gimesia > Gimesia maris. The sequence continues at coordinate 5,183,262 of NZ_CP042910.1, read as the reverse complement.
TGTCAGAAGATGTCGTGAACTTTAACCTGGATCTGCTGACGAATGCCAGCGATGTGGATGCCAGCGCCGTTCTGGATGTGGATAGCCTGACGAATACGACCGGTAATATCGCAGGAGTGAGCTTGAATGCTGACGGGACATCTCTGGATGTGGACCTGAGCTTCTATCAGGATCTGGACGCCGGTGATACCGAAGTGATCACTTACACTTATAATGTGATCGACGGTTTAGGTGGCTCTGTGGCTCAGACGGTGACGATCACGATCAATGGTCAGAACGACCACCCGACCGTGAGTGCCACGGTGGCTTCTGAAGTGTCAGAAGATGATGCGAATTTCAACCTGGATCTGCTGACGAATGCCAGCGATGTGGATGACAGTGCTTCTCTGGATGTGTCTGATATCGCTTACCAGTCCGGCGATAACAGTGGTGTGACCGTGAACGCGAACGGGACGTCACTGGATGTGGATCTGAGCTTCTACCAGGATCTGGACGCCGGTGATACCGAAGTAATCACTTACACTTATAATGTGATCGACGGCCTGGGTGGCTCTGTGGCTCAGACAGTGACGATCACGATCAACGGTCAGAACGACGACCCGACGATCAGTGCGGCCGTGGCAACGACGGTGTCTGAAGATGATGCAAACTTCAACCTGGATCTGCTGACCAATGCCAGTGATGTGGATGACAGTGCTGTTCTGGATGTGTCCTCACTGGTAAATACATTGGGGGATGACGGTGGTGTCTCTGTGAACGCGAACGGGACCTCCCTGGATGTGGACCTGAGTTATTACCAGTATCTGTCTGGCAGTGATACCGAAGTAATCACTTACACTTATAATGTGATCGACGGCCTGGGTGGCTCTGTGGCTCAGTCGGTGACGATCACGATCAACGGGCAGAACGACGCTCCTGTGGTGACCGACGAACTGGATGATATTTCCCGGGACGGACTGACGCCGGAAACAATCGATCTGGATCTCCATTTCAGTGAGCCTGATGCCGGCGATTCGTTGACTTATACCGTGGAAGCGCATGTTCTTGGAGATAATCCAGGAGATGCATTACCAGCTGATTTCTGGGCGAATGTGGCAGTCGCAGGCAGTGATTTAAATATTACTTATACCGATTACAGCTCGGAACAGGTGCGTCTGCCTCTGGTGATTACTGTGACCGCGCATTCGGATGACGGAGCTTCTTCCGATGAGACCAGTACGTTTACATTAACTCCCGTTCCGCAGGCCACATTGGATATCCGTCTGATTGCCCGTGATGTTGAATCCAGTGGCAGAGACTTTACCTCCTTCCGGTCCGAAGCTGACCTGGCTGCCATCATTGCCGGTGGTAAAGGGGGAGCACGGTTCCAGTTGACCAACGGTTTACAGGATCTGACTTATTCGATCAGTGGGCTTACTGATTACAATAATGCGAATGCCGGTGACGGACCAATCGTCGATATCCAGTCAGATCTGGTTGCTGTGCGAATTGTCGATACCACAAACAGTAACATTACGCTGTTTACTCTCTATCATCAAACCAATAGCGACGATAACCCGACTGTCGACTTCTCAGCAGGAACCATGACCGGTGTCTGGGCCAGTGATGATTCCACACCGTTTACCAGTGCGATTCTGGATAAGTTATACAATGGTGATCTGGCCGTCCAAGTCGAAATTACGGGTCTCGGTAAACCTAAACTGTCTGGAAAGAATATACTGGTATCACCAGAGGTCGATGATGTGAGTAATCTGCCTTCGTCGATCACACAGGTGGTACAAGACAACTATTATGTTGTGGAAATCTGGATGAGTGACATGCTGGCACAGGTGCTGGCCTCTCAGACGACAGAGACGTCGAATGTGTCTTCTGTGGTCCTGGACATGCTCTGGGATGTTGCGGATGCGTCACTGATTGGTTATGACTTCACAATAGCTTCTTCCGCTTTCGGCTTCCTGGCAGGTGTGGACAATGCTGATTTTAGTGGCGGTGTACTCGGAAATATCAATGCCACAACAGTACTGCCAGGATTAATTACCAATGGCTATGGCCGGATAGGCTATGCTACGTTTCTTGCAGACGGAGCGGCAGACAGCGTCGATTTCACGATTGACACTACCGATTTGATCTCTGGAGCCGATGGTGTGACCCGAGGGGGAAACATTGATTTCAGTCAGATTTCGATTACCAATACTTCCGTGGATCAGGTGGCTCCCTCAGAATTCTTTGTTCAGACCGATCTCAGTAATCTGACTGTTTCCGGGACAATCACAGTCGATGGTCAGGAAATCAATCTGCTGCCTCAGTCAGCCGGCTTGAATTCCACCAGCATCAGTGGGCGACTGGATGTGGTGTTCGATGATATCAATGATCCGGGAACGATTCAGATTGTTGATTCCTACATCGAAGTGAATCCCACCGGTGACGCCCGTCCTGACCGTGATCAGTCTGAGGATTATAATATTCTGGATCTGGCCGACTTCGGCCTGGTCGGTGATCAGTTGATCCCCAATGTGTTCGGACCCTATTCTGGTGAACTGAGTCTGGCGATTCGCGATGCAGTGGCCCAGGTGCTCTCCAGTCAGCAGGCGATTGATGGTTCCGGCAACTTTGATATCTCGGAAGACTGGGTCCTGGAAAACGGGCAACTGGACTCCCTTATTGCATTAAAAAATACATTAGCCGCTGGACTTGATGATACCGTGGTCGACTCTAATTCCGAGTCGACGTTTGATGAAACGATGTCGTTCTTTACTCCGTTAGATGGAGTCCCTGGAGGACTGGCATCTTGGAGTCAGGCGAAACTGACAGAAGTATCCACAGGTGTCTTTGAACTGCTGATTCCAATCAGTCGCCGTGTGGAGTTTACGACTGAGGATGGCTACGACATCGTGTTGAATCTGGTTGGTACAGCGACTGCCCGATTCGATGTGAACCAGAATGATACCGATGAAGCCGGTGATACGATCACGACGGCCGTAGATACGGAATTAACTTCCGGGACTCCCGGGACCAAGGTTTACCAGGGGATCATCGGCAATAACGGTTCGCTGGGCGATCCTAATCAGGATGTGGACATGTTTGAGGTTCAACTGAATGTCGGAGACACAGTCACCGTTGACGTGGATGCTGACATGTTCAAGTCCGGCCTGGACAGTATGCTGCGATTGTTTGATGCAACGGGTACCCCCATCTTGACCGATCTGGTAGATCAATTCGGCAATCCTGCAGGGGACATCGATGGTGTTGTTGATGATTCCGATGATGTGCCGAACGAATTTATCTTCAACAGTGGTTCCCTGGATTCTTATTTCTCGTTTACAGCCACGACCGCTGGCACTTATTACATCGGTCTGACTGCTTTTGCAAACTATGATTATGACGCGACGACTGGTGTGGGGTCGGGCTCTGCTGATCCATCTGACACCGGTTCTTATGACCTGACGATTACCGTTGAAAACGGCGGAGCTCCGTTGCATGGAACTCAGTCCATTGTGGTTGATGCTCCGCTGGAAGACGGGACGGCCGTTGATCTGGTTGTGGTCCGCAATCAGACAGAGCTGGGGTCAAACGGACATACACTCGCACTGCCTGCCAGTGATACCTGGATTGACGAGTGGAGTTCGTTCTGGGTAGAAGTTTATGTCGAGACAGCCGATGCCAGAAGTATTACTGCGGCGGTGGCCGACTTGAATTACAACACCAGTTTCTTCACCGCAACAGCGATTGAGTTTGGCAGTGCCTTTGCCGCCACCGGCGAAGCGGTGATTGATGATGCGACAGGTGTTGTGACCGGACTGAGTGGTATCGCCAATGGTGATAAAACCGGTTATGGTAAAAAGGCTCTGCTGGCACGGGTGAAGTTTGAATCTCTGGCCCAGGATGATGTCTCCATTGACTTTGAAGACAAATTCATTGGACCGCATGCACTGGGGCTGTCACTGAGCAATGTCAGCGTCAGTCTGTTCAATGATACCGAGACATCTCTGGTCATCGGCGATGCACCTGATACGGACCTGTGGGCGATTGCCTATGATGTGAACGACGATGATACCATCAACTATCGCGATCTGATTATCCTGGCTTCCGTGTATGGTGAGAATGTACTCGATACCAATTCTCCTTATGTCTGGGCATTGGATGCTGATAAGAGTGGTACGGTAAACTATAAGGATTTGAATTTCTTCGCATCCAATTACGGCGTTCACAAAGGGGGGGATAAAGATGTGGTTTATCCATCCAACTTCCTGCAACGCTGGTATGGTAAAACCACCGATATCACCGGAGATTCTTCAGTCGATCAGGTGATGGACGAAGCTCTGGCGATCTGGCAGGATGCGTTGGGACTGGAAGAAGCACCGGATATCCAACTGGTGATTACCAACCTGGGGGGAACTCAACTGGGTGAAGGTCAGATTACCGGTGTCGACTCTGAAGGACGACCTGTCTCCGGGATTGTGACTCTGGATGATGATGCCGCCGGCCTGGGCTGGTATTCGGGGCTGGATTCCACTGTCTTCAGTTCTTCTGAACTCGAAGGGGGCGTGGCATACACGGCTGATGCCAATTCCGATGCCGCCGGCCATTACGACCTGTTAACGGTACTGTTACACGAAATTGGCCACGTTCTCGGTTTTACAAAAACATATGCTCCGTTTGAAAGCTTTGTGCAAGCGGGCGTAGGTGAAACTCTGACCTTTGTAGGGAGTGGCTTTGAAGCAACGCTGACCGACGATGGTCTGCACCTGGATGATACGGTGCATGCCGGGGATGTGATGAATGCCACACTGGATCCGGGTGTTCGCAAACTGCCTTCGATTCTGGATGCCCTGATTCTGCAGTCTGCTCACGAAGCTGCTGCTTCCGGCAGCTTTGAAATCCTGGTGGGTGTGAATGCTCCGCTGATGGCGAATCTGCCACTGGTGGCGGAACCATCTGTGACCCCGGTAACCGAGAATGAGAATTCGCTGGTGACCGTGATCGCGCCTCTGGACGACCTGTCTCCGGTTGTGTTCGACGTGACCAGCAGTCTGCAGGCAGGCGATGAGCCGGTTCAGCATGCATGGAATCAGGTCATCAACAACCTGCTTCAGAGCCAGGGGCTGGATCAGAGCGATCTCGATCTGACCGTACTGGAAGGTCTGAGCGAAGAGCTGAGCAATGATCTGCGATTCAATGGTCTCTCGATTGTTGCTGGCGAAAAGATCGACCTTTCGGATCTGGTTGATCTGGAATCCGGTGACCTGGATCTGGCGGGGCTGAGTGAAGAAATCGATGCTGACTTCGACGATGTCTTCTCAGACTGGGCAGGTCCTATACTTTAAACAATCTGCGTGACTTTCAGGCCCTGGTGTGTATGCGAGTGCTGGCATCAGGGCCTTTTTTCTTGATACATCAGGGTCTGGAAGCTGTAGGGGAGATGGGTTATCAGGTTGCGTTTAGTCAACATGCACTCATTTTCGTAAACGCTTACAGGCTGTGTTTCAAGACTTTTAAAGACTTTGCTTTCTGTTCTTGAATGCTGAACACAGCGATGGTATGTTTCAGGTGTCTTGAGATCAGTCAGGGCAAATCAGTCAAGTTATTTCGGGGTGAACTGCCGAAGTTGAGTGGTGAGGTTCATTTCAAATCAGTTCAGGTCCCATATTTCTGGAACCAGTTACTTCTTATGATTTTTGTATCACATTGAGGAGAAAAAAAGCGTGAGTGCTAAGAAAGATGACAAACCAGCTGAAGAGACAACAGAACCTGCAGCAGAAGCAGCACAGGCTCCAGCACAGCAGCAACAGGTCAAAGTGAATGACGACAATGTGACTGCCAGCTACGCCAACTTCTGTCGCGTATCCAGTACTCCAGAAGAATTGATTCTGGACCTGGGTCTGAATCCTCAGCCACTGGATCCAGCAAACACAGAGATCAGTGTTGGTCAGCGGATCATTCTGAATCATTACACCGCCAAGCGTCTCTTGAGCGCTCTCTCAATGGCTTTACAGCGTCATGAGCAGGCCTTTGGTGTTCTGGAAACAGATATCCGTAAACGAGTTGTTCGTCAGCAGACATAGTGCTTTGTCGAGCTGGAAATTGAGGGTTGGGGGGATTGTTCAGGTGCTCCGTAGTCGCAGCCTGCGATATCTATTCAACCCGATATTTCAAAATGACATTCCACTGGTCTGAATGCAGTGATTGTCTTGATTCCCGTTGCCATGGGAAACGATTGCAGGTTACAATCACGAAAGATCAAGCCTACCCGCCGGCCCGATGTCCTGGACATCGGAGCCGGTTTTTTTTTGCTGTTGTCGGGAAGGGAATGGTCGAATAATGCATGTAATGGTCTGTCAGAGGGTTGAATCCCGATTTTCCGGTTTTTCCTGAAGATTTGGATAAAAGTATGGCAGCGGTTGAGTAGGAAAGTGAAATCGACTTTGGTAACTTTCTTTCGGACAGCGCAAGTCTGCTAGAGTACAGAGCTTTAAATCTCTGATCTAATACGGTAATGTAAAAGAAACATGTTTTAAACCTGTATTCGCGACAGAGCATTCTCCCTGCGTGTCGAGTTGACACTGTGCCTGCCCTGTCCGGATTCATAATTAAGCCCGGAGAGGGCAAAATGCTTGATAAACCAGATTCAGCTTCGTATTACTCTGAAGGCAATGGGCACTCTGACAATCAACTTCCAGAAGAAATAGTCAACGATTTAAGCTCGGAATCGTTAACCTTCGTGGAGTCGCTGTACACGAGCTATCTGGAGTCGCCGAGCTCTGTCTCCCAGGAATGGCGTGACTATTTCTCGAAGTTCCCGCAGAAGATGACCCGGAGCCGCAAACCGAATTTCGGGCCCTCCTTCAAACGCCATACCATGTTCAACCCTCCTGGCAGACAGGAACGGGAGGGTATGGACCGCCAGACGATGAAAATCGCCGATCGTCAGGAGCGCCTGGACCAGTTGATTCGTAATTACCGTGTGCGTGGTCACATTCTGGCTTCACTGGATCCCTTGGGAAAGAAACGGGCCACGCCTCCCGAGTTGATGCCTGAGTTCTATGATTTCTCTGAACGGGATTACGATCGCGTCTTTTCGACGTCGACATTTGGTGGTCCGAAGCAGCGCACCCTGCGCGAGATGATTCAGTGGTTAAGAAATACTTACTGCCGATCGATTGGTGCGCAGTTTATGCACATCGACAGTCTGCGTGTGCGGAAGTGGCTGCAGAACCGGATGGAAAGTACCGCGAACTTCCTGAAGTTCGAGCGTCCCGAATCGTTGCGGATTCTGCGCCGGTTGACTGATGCCGTTGTGTTTGAAGAGTTCATCCAGAAAAAATATGTCGGCCTGAAAAGTTTCTCGCTGGAAGGGGCCGAGAGCCTGATTCCGCTGCTGGATCTGGCGATTGAAAAAGCGGGTGAGCAGGGCGTAGATGAAATTGTGTTCGGAATGGCACACCGGGGCCGCCTGAATGTTCTGACCAACATCATGGGGAAAAAACCACGCGAAATTTTCCGCGAATACGAAGACTCTGTCCCCGAAATGAGTGTGGGCCGAGGCGATGTGAAATATCACCTGGGATACAGTTCCGACTGGATGACCGAATCCGGGCACAACGTGCACCTGACGCTCTGTTTCAACCCGAGCCACCTGGAATTCGTAAACCCGGTCGCGATGGGCCGGATGCGTGCCAAGCAGGATCGCTGGTCCAATATTGATCGAACCAAGGGGATGGTCCTGCTGATTCACGGTGATGCTGCTTTTGCCGGGGAAGGGGTTGTCCAGGAGAGCCTGAACCTGAGTGAGCTGCGGGGCTATCGAACCGGTGGTACCATTCATGTTGTCGTGAATAACCAGATTGGTTTCACAACGGATCCGGCACAGAGCCGTTCTTCCACCTACGCGACAGACGTGGCAAAGATGTTGCAGATTCCCATATTTCATGTGAATGGCGAAGATCCGGAAGCGGTTGCCCAGGTGGTCCGGCTGGCGATGGATTTCCGCAAAGAATTCCACCGCGATGTCGTGATCGACATGTATTGCTATCGTCGCCGGGGACACAATGAAGGGGATGAGCCGGCATTCACGCAGCCCCTGATGTACGACATCATCAATAAGCGTCCTTCAGTGCGAGACAGTTTTCTGCAGCGCATGCTGGAACGGAAGTCTGTGACCAAAGAAGACGGAGACCGGCTGCAGGATGAAAGTGTTTCTCACCTGGAGTCCGAACTGTCAGCGGCCCGGGTCGAGAATTATCCGCATACGGTGGAACTGCCGGCAGGCATCTGGGCTGGATACCGGGGCGGTCGCGAGTTACCGGCAGACCAGATTGATACCGGAATTCCCGAGAAGAGCCTGGTGAACCTGTTGCTGAAGCAGACAGAGGTCCCCGATAACTTTACGCCTCACAAGAAGATCCAGCGACTGCTGAATATCCGTAAGGAGATGGCAGAGGGGGAGCGGAAGATCGACTGGGGAACGGCTGAGGCCCTGGCATTTGCCTCCCTGCTGACAGAAGGCTATCGCATCCGGGTCAGCGGTCAGGATGCACAGCGGGGCACATTCAGTCATCGTCATGCCGTGCTGCATGATGTTAAAAACGGTAAAAAATTTACTCCCCTGAAACACCTGGTCGAAGGACAGGGGCCGGTCGAGTTTGTGAACAGCCCGCTTTCTGAAGCAGGCGTTCTCGGCTTTGATTATGGTTACAGTCTGGACTGTCCTGATGGTCTGATTATCTGGGAAGCGCAGTTTGGTGATTTCTGTAACGCGGCCCAGGTGATTATCGATCAGTTTATTGTGAGCGCGGAAGATAAATGGCAGCGTTACAGCGGCATGGTGATGCTGTTGCCTCACGGATTTGAAGGTCAGGGGCCGGAACACTCCAGTGCCCGCTTCGAGCGTTTTCTGCAACTGGCGGCGGAAAGTAATATCCAGATCGCGATGCCTACGACGCCGGATCAGTTTTTCCATCTGCTGCGTCGTCAGATGATCCGCAAATGGCGGAAGCCCTTAATTGTGATGACTCCCAAGAGTCTGCTTCGGCATCGTGACGCGGTTTCCAGCTTCAAGTCGATGAGTTCAGGGTCATTCATCAAAGTGATCGGCGACACCACAGACCTGAACCCGAAAAAGGTCAAACGGGTTCTGCTGTGTACCGGTAAAATCTACTACGATTTGAGTGAGCACCGTAAACAGGCTGAACGGGACGATGTGGCCATTATCCGGATGGAACAGCTTTACCCGGTTCCCAAAGAGGAACTGAAACAGGCGCTGGCTCCGTATCCGGAAGGGACTCCAGTGTACTGGGTCCAGGAAGAACCGGAAAACATGGGGGCCTGGCGGTTCATGTATTGTCGCTTCAAAGGCAATCTGTTTGGTCGCCATCCATTGAAAGGCGTTTATCGTCCGGCAAGTGCCAGTCCGGCAACCGGTTCAGGACGCAGTCATCAGTTTGAGCAGGAGATGCTGATTTCCGAAAGTTTTCGGGAAGAAGAGTAACGTCTACGGGCGGTCAATCAGGTCTTTGAGATGGAAATGATGTTTCCCCAGTTTACCGCCATAGTTACCGGCGGTAATCTGGAGGATCCCCGGTTGCTGACAGACGGTATGCAGACCTGACTTCATTGCCTGTTGCACGGGTTCAAATGCTGCACCATCGATGACAATTTCGTAGACGCAACCGGTTCCCTCCGGCAGATCCGAAGTTGTCTGTGCCTGTAAAGTCGGGCAATAGGCATCGTTGGTACTGGCCTTGAGTTTTGAATAGCGGGAGCCGACTTTGCTGCCGCTGCGGACGATGCCGCCGGGGAAGGGAAGAATAGTGAGCTCGACCTGCTGCATCGCAGAGACGGCTGCTTCTGTCGCCAGAAGCCCGCTTTTCTGATCGGTGGCACAGATTAAGAGGTTACCGCCGGCGACCCCCTTGAATGTACCCGTCTGATCTTCGCAGACAAACTCTCCATCCATCACGGGCACGCGCCAGAGTCTGCGATCTCCCCACTTCTTCGAGACCTGGAAACCGTCTCCAAAAAAACGAAGCTGGCTGCCTAAGGCAATGTTCTTTTCCGGATCTTCCGGGGTATAGCCCGAGTAACAGGCAGTGGTGGGGCAGGTGAGGATGCATTGTCCCACGCGGTTGGTGACGGCTTTTTCCAGGGCGGACTGGCCGAAGGCGAAGAACATGAGGCTGACACCGGGCCGTCCATCGGGGCTTTCTGCCGGGGAGAGAAATTTTTCTACACCGGCTTCGGCGTCACAGGCAATCACGCTGGTGGCATAGCCGGTAACTTCTGCTGCTGCGATTCTGACCCAGGATTCTGTGAGAGCCGTCACGATAATTCGCGTACCGACAGTGGTAAATGCTTCAGCAAAGGTATCGCATATGGGAACGCCGTTTAGTGCCAGTTCTGTATGATTATTCAAAATGGTTCCCGGGGAATCTCAAAGGGCAATGATAAAGTGATTAAAGCGGAATTGATTATTGCGGAATCAGAGGCAAAATCAAAGTCTCACTGGTTGCGGTTGTACTCGGGAACATCTTTGATCTGCAGATCCATCTGAATCAGTTTCGGAACACTTTTAGCCTGCATTTTTTTCATGATTTTAGCGCGGTGTGCTTCGACCGTTTTAAAACTGACATTCAGCGTTCCTGCGATTTCGCGGCTGGAGAAGCCGGCAACCACGTACTCCATGACTTCCCGTTCACGGCGGGTCAATAATTCTTTCCGCTCCATCAGATCCTGATTTTGTATCCGGTTCTGTTTGTTTTTGATGTCGGTTTCGATGCCTTTCTGAATGTAATCCAGCAGCACCTGATCGCTGACAGGCTTTTCGAGAAAGTCGATTGCTCCCGCTTTCATAGCCCTGACGGCCATGGGAACATCCCCGTAACCAGAGACGATAATGACAGGAATATCGTAGCCTCGCTCCCTCAGTTTTTCCTGTAATTCAAGACCACTCATGCCGGGGATTCTGATATCCAGGACCAGACAGCCGGGAATCTCGGGTGAGTAACTCTCCAGAAATTCACTGGCAAGTTCGTGCGTCTGCACCTTCAGACCGACCGATTCAATCAGCCAGCGGAGCGATTTTCTGATGGCGGGGTCGTCATCAACAACGAAGACAGTTGCTTCCTGCTGAATAGTCATGTTTTCAGATAACACTGATTCGATCTCCATGAGCTACTGGAAAAGTGAGAATAAAACTGGCCCCCTGTTTATTTCGGCGCGGGGTCAGTTTCCCGCCGTGCGCTTCAACAATGGTCTGGCTGATTGCCAAACCGACGCCCAGTCCTTTTTGTTTTGTTGTATAGAACGTTTCGAAGATAGATTTTTCCTGACCCTTTTTCAAACCTATTCCGCTGTCTGTCACAGATATCATCAGATTCCCTGACTGATCCTGATCGGATTGGATCAAAACTTTACGTTCTTCGGGAGGCTGTTCAGACATGGCTTCGAAGGCATTTAACAGCAGGTTGACCAGTACCTGTTCAATCTGGATAGCATCTCCAATGATCCGGAGCGGTCCCGGGCTTAATTCCATTTGCAGCGTGACAGCATTACGTTGAATCTCGTGTTCGAGGAGTGCGATCGAATTTTGAATGACTGCGTTGATATCCAGTATTTTCTGTTCTACTTCGCTCTTCTGAACATGTCTTCTGAGACGCTTGATTGTTTCGCTGGCGCGTTGTGCCTGACGCGACATCTCTTCGAGAGGTTCAATCAGATTATCCAGAGTTGTGGTTCCGGACTGAATGCGGCGGATACAGCCATTTGTATAATTATTGATGGCTGCCAGAGGCTGGTTCAATTCGTGCGAGAGTTCGGCAGCCAGTTCCCCCATTGTTGAGAGTCTTGACAGGTGGGCCAGTTCCGCACGCCGCCTCACCAGTTCCTGTTCTGCCTGTTTCTGCTGGGTGATATCGGTTGCAATAACCATGGCAGCGATGATTTTTTCTTCGCTCACCATGGCACTAATGCGACAGGAGTAGAGCGTTTTTTTACCTTCCGTGTTGAGCCCTTCTGTTTCCATCAGTTGTGTCATTCCCGAGTCGAAGACTTTCTGAAGTTTCTCGCGGGCTTTATGGATGTGAGACTGATTCATGTAACTGAAAATGGGTGTGCCGATGATGTCATCCATGTTGACTGATTCGATTTGATGATTGATAAAGAGAATGCAGCCTGCCTGATCCAGGGTCAGAATGGTGTCGGGGGCATTGGTCACCAGAGAGCGCCACTTGGCTTCCGTCTGTTGCAGCGCGTTATACAGTCGGTTTCGTTTGGTGTATTCTTCGTTCAGGATGGCATGTGCATGCTCCAGTTCGGCGGTACGGGAAGCGACTCTGGCTTCGAGGTTTTCGTTTAATTTTTCTAGCTCTTCCAGGGCAGACTGTTCCCTGGTGACATCTTTGACACAGGAGAGAAGAAATGTTTCACCCCGAAAATAGATCTGGACCGCGGAGAGCATCGTGCATAAACGGGTGCCATTCGGTATGATGAAGTCAAAAGAGAGCTCGCGCGCGGTCCCTTCTTTCTGGACTTTTTCAATCATCTCCCTGCGGGATTCTTTGCTGGGCCAGAAACCGATGTCAAAGGCGCTTTTCCCCAGAATGTATTCCCGGTTGCATTGCAGCGCGGTTAGAAATTTCTCATTGACCTCGATGAAGACACCCGTGTCGATTTCCGTTATACACATCGCGATCGGATTGAACTGGAATATCTTGCTGAAGCGTTCTTCGGAACGGCGGAGTTCTTCCTGTGAAGCGACTTTTTCGGTGATATCAATGGCAACTGAAAGAAATCCGTCGACGTGACCTTGTCCATCAAAAAACGGACTATATTCCACGTCAAAGACAAGCGCGCCTGCTGTCCGCCTGCGTTGTAACTCTTCACCGTTGAGTGTTCGTCTGAAAATCTCGATCAGTTCAGGGTCATCAGCGTACTCTTTGAAAATGGATTTCCCCACCCATTCTCCCGGGAGAAATCCCAGGCGGTTGAGGCCACCCCCTTCAGAGAGTGTGACGATTCCATGACGATCAACGGCCCAGATAATCAGCGGAGGGATGGAAAGGATTTTTCGCAGCAGTTGATGATCTGAGTCGAAGATATTTTGCAGGAGTTCGCCGGACTGCAGTTCCGGGAATGTTTCCGATAAGATCCGGGAGGAGAGCCTGTTGTGGTCTGGTGACTGATTGTGATTCACTGGGCACCTCCTCAGCAACTCTTTAGTCAGATCACTGGTATCTCTTTACGTGCATTGTGAATGCAGACCCGTTCAAGGGACAGGTTTGTGAACCAGGTTTCTGTCGCATGAAACTTGTTTTCTCTTCGATTATCCCGCATAGCCGGAGAATGTCAAACTTGGGAAGGTCATATTCATTAATTACCGTTATCAAAGATCAATCGAGTTCCAGGTCGATCTCGCTGCCAGACAATTTTGGTGATGATGATTGCAGGTGATCGTGATCTGTTAAGTCAAATTTAAGTGGTGTGACAGTGACAAAGCCTTCCGACAGTTCATGGATATCAGTGCCTGGTTCCAACTGATGGTTTTGAATGGGATCGAGGCCACTCCAGAAATAGGGACGCCCACGCGGATCCATGCGTTTTTCCATGACGTCGAAATGTCGTTTTACACCCAGGGAAGTCCATTTGACTCCCCGAGGCCAATCGGGTCGTATTTCTGGAAAATTGAGATTCCAGAGACGATCCGCCGGGTATGGATCCTGTAAGAGTTTTCTGATGATCGGAATACTCTGAGCGGCGCAGCGGTCATAGTCCGGTTTCGTGTCATTGGCAAAACTGCTGGCAGCCGAGATGGCGATGGAAGGAATTCCGGCAAAGGCACCTTCAATGGCTCCGGCGACTGTTCCTGAATAGAGAACATTGATACCCACGTTTGAACCGGAATTGATCCCACTGATGATCAGATCGGGGCGCTGCGGACAGAATTCCAGGATCCCCAATTTGACGCAGTCAGCCGGGCTGCCGGCAACGGCCCAGCCCCAGTGCTTTCCACTTTCGAATTCCTGATGTATCATCAGAGGATGTAAATAGGTGATGCTCAATCCCACGCCACTTTGTTCGGACAGGGGGGCAACGACTTCGACATCCCCGAGTTGAGTTAATGCTTTCTGAAGGCTGCGAATGCCTGGGGCATGAATACCGTCATCATTAGTCAATAAAATTTGCACGATGCGTCCTTAACTCTGAATCGTTCAGATCAGTCCTGAACGACAGCTTATCTTATGGCAGTACTTCACCGGTTTTCTGATCAACTATACCGGCCTGACACTATCTTATCGAAATGAGTGATTCAATGACAACGCGCCGTCTGTTTGCTATTGTTCCTGCGGCTGGCCGAAGTCGACGGATGGGAACGCATAAGCTGCTACTGAGACTGGGAACTGAAACGGTCATTCAGCGACTGGTGCGAGGATTGAGCGGAGAAAGGATCACAAAAACCGTGATCGTCGCGCGCCGGGATGATGAGCGATTTAAGAATCATCTGGCTGATTTGCAGGTCGATCTGCTTCAGCCGGAAACAGATCCGCCTGATATGAAATCCAGCGTTCAGTATGCGCTGCGGCATATTGAAGCACATTATCGGCCTGCCGATGACGAGGGGTGGTTACTGATTCCCGCGGATCATCCCGTGCTGGAGCCTTCTGTTATTGACGAATTATGTCAGGCTTGGGAACACTGCCCGGCTGCTGTGATGATTCCCACTTATCAGAATCGAAAGGGGCATCCCACTTTTTTTCGCTGGTCTCTGGCGGGAGAGATTTTCAAGCTGCCTGTGGAGCAGGGCATCAATGCGCTGTGGCAGAGCCGGGATCTGGTGCCTCATCTACAGGAATGTAATGTACCGGAAATTCTGGTGGACCTGGATACCCCTGCCGATTTTGATGCATTGAAAAAGAAATATCACACACAGATTGAAAACGACTGATGTATCCATTGATGTAGATGTTTTCATTTCCTGTTGCATGCGACAGACCGGATGTCGTTTCTATGATTCATGTTGAGTTCTGATAACAGTTTAGTTCGAACGGATGTTGCATTTGTGAAACTTTGCAGGTGATAACGATTATAAAGTGGCACAGACAACAAGCTCTTCACTAAAAAGAGATATCCCCCTTTTTTCCTCAAGTTGCCGAAACTATGTGATCTATGCTTGAGTGCTAAATAGAACAACCCGCGATGATTTTGATTTTTCCATGCGTGACGTCAGCTTTTGATTTGCATCTTTTTTCAGGTCATGTCAATAATGCAGGCAGTCATGTATGAAATGAAAAATCGGAAAACGCACACTTTCATCATGTGACGCACTTTTTTGGAGGGGGAAAAATGAAAAAGATTCTGGCCTTAGCGTTTGCCGCCGTGGCAATGCTGGCTGTCAATGATTCGGCGCAAGCCTGCAGGTATTTTGGAGCAGCCAGTTATAACTGCTGTCCGACCACTGCCTGCCAGCCAACAGCCTGTTATACCGCTTGTCGTGTTGAGCGGAAAACATGCTACCGTACTGTATATGATCAGATTGCAGAACCTCAGCAGTACACGGCTTATCGCACCGAATACGAGACAGTTTACGAAGACAAGCAGGAAACCTGTTATCGCATGGTGAATGAAACGGTTTACCGAGATGTTGAATATACGGTTCAAAAACCGGTATTTGAAACATCAGAGCGGGAAGAGCGTTACACTGTGCGACGACCGGTTGTCGAAACCAAGTACCGTGATTGCAGCTACCAGGTACAGCGTCCCGTCTGGGAAAATCATGAACGCGAGTGTCGACGGACTGTCATGCGACCTGTTGTCGAAACCATCGAACAGGAGTGTCGCCGGACCGTCATGCGACCTGTAACGGAAACGGTCAATCAGGAACGTTGTTATACGGTCATGAAGCCGGTAACGACATACCGGACCGTGCGTCGTTTACAGGGAGTCTGGGAAACAAAGCAGATTACCAAGCCTGGAAAATGCCGTCCCTGCTGGACGACTGATGCCTGCGGGGTTCCGCGGATGACCATGGTTCAGGTACCAGGGCGAACTCACTGCCGCAAGGTCTGGCGACTGAAACGTGTTGCCTGCCAGGTACCTTGCACCAAGTATGTGCCACAAGTGGTTCGACAGAACTGCCCGGTACAGGTAACCCGTTACGTACCCGAAGTCATTGTGAACAAAGTACCTGTGAAAGTCTGTAAAATGGTACCTGAAGTGGTTGTTTCTAAAATCCCCTACCGGACTTGCCGCTGGGTTACAGAAACAGTCGCTCAGAAAGTTCCTTATCAGACCTGTAACTGGGTTTGTGAAGAAAAGGTTCGTAAAGTTCCTGTTCAGACCTGCAGAATGGTGTCAGAGAAATGCAGCCGTAAAGTCGCTGAATGCGTCACGCGGAAAGTGCCTTTCACTGTCACTCACCGTGTTGCCCGTTGCGTACCCAAACAGGTTCCTGTCACCTGCACACGGTATGTCACTAAATGTGTAGCCCGTAAGGTTCCTTACGAAGTCTGCACCATGGTTCCTACCACAGTCTGTCCTACGACTGCCTGTGCTACTGGAAACTGTGATCTGGTTCCTCAAAACCGGGAAACAGCAAAACCAGTGGTTCCCGAACCGCAGCCTGAACCGGAAGCCAATCCGGAACTCACTCCTGTCAAGCCGAGAGTATCTGCTTAACAGGACGCTGGATTCGCGTGTGATGTAAATGAACAGAGGCAGGTTTCACTTGAAACCTGCCTTTTTTTTACGTTGAATTGTGAGACTGGATCTTCTTACCAGCCTTCAGTTCCGATGCTTGAGGTCCCGGTAACGAGATCACAACTGGTATTCTTATCACAGTCATCATAAGCATCCTGGAAATGACTGCCGGCCACATAACTTTTCATTTTGCCATGAGAACCAGCCTGGAATCCGGTAAAGCAATAGGATTGATTGAGTGCGCCGATGGCATTGGAAACGTCGTTTAACTCCGTATTCACGGCGACCGCGACTTCACTTAAACCGACGATCATCGCCAGAACAGCAATCGTCAGAACCAGCACCAGTTCCGCAGAGATCACGAAACCAGCTTCATCATTGTACAAACGCTGAACGATACGCAACATGAGAGAGTCCCCTTACTTAATCGTAGAGTGCGCCGACAGTTGAATGCGTGTTCAACCAGCGGCTATGTGAGAGAGTTGTAGATTGTGAGAGAGTATTTCTGCTTGTGAAGAGAAATCAGTGAGTGCTTGCTCAATGATCAGTTCACGCAAGCCGAATAATGCAGACGGTATGCCAGAACGGTTTCATCAGCTGATTTTTTCAGATGCGTATTACAGGTTATGTTTTACGCTGTAAAAGACTTAGGTCGTATCTGGGATTCCAGGAATCCGGAGGAGGCAGAATTGTGCGGCGGATTGAAGTGTTAAACAGTCTGAACATAGAGCGTAAACAAGCTGTAAGGTCGTGTAATCGAAAAAAGAACCGGCGGACGATCCGCCGGTTCTCTGAGAGAGCTTGTGTTTTTAAGCAATCGATTACGGTGTGACGCTTTCAGAAGCAGTTACTGCCGTCGTACCAGTTACCAGGTCACAGGTCGTGTTCAGATCGCAGTCATCTGCATTATCATTGAACATGGAACCTGCTACATAGCTTTTGTGTTTGCCATCACAGGTGGCAGTGGCGGCAAAACCGGTATAAGCATAACTTTGATTCAGTGAACCGATGGCGTTTGAGACATCGTTCAATTCGGTATTTACAGCCACAGCGACTTCGCTCAATCCGACGATCATGGCCAGTACTGCGATGGTCAATACCAGGACCAGTTCTGCAGAAATAATAAAGCCGTTTTCCTCTTTCCATAAAGCCCGCAACATGATTTTATCCCCTTGATTTTTTTAATGTCTACTTTGAGAGATGTTTGAACAGAATTGAAAAATGCTTGAACTCCACATGACGGAGTTTCATTTTCTTAGAAGTAAAAACTCTGCCTGGGAGCGATCCCAGGCAGAGTTTGGTTAACTTGAATCAGATTCAAATTATGGAGTAACTGATTCAGAAGCAGTTACAGAAGTTGTACCTGTTACCAGATCACAAGTTGTGTTCAGGTCGCAGTCATCAGCAGCATCGTTGAACATAGAACCGGCGTAGTGGCTCTTGTTTTTTCCACCAGTTCCAGCGAAACCTGTGTAGGCATAGCTCTGGTTCAGAGATCCGATTGCGTTTGAAATGTCGTTCAGCTCAGTGTTAACAGCAACAGCAACTTCGCTCAGGCCAACAATCATTGCCAGTACGGCGATGGTCAAAACGAGTACTAATTCAGCTGAAATTACGAAACCTGCTTCATCGTTCCAAAGTTGATTTAACATCTTAGTGAGTTCCTTGGTCTTAAAAAAAATAATTTGAGAGACGAGTTTGTGGTCTGCTTTCCGAGAAAGAAAACAGCCCACGACATATCGATAAATCACGCAAAGGCGAAATTTATCAGTTTGCCAGATTGAGAGACTACGCTCCATTCCGGCACTTTTGTGAAATCACCGGCCCGCGATTTCACAGCACAAACTGCAGTGTTGTATTCATCAAATTTCTATAAAATGCACGTTATGACCCGCGGAGCGATGGAAGCCCAGAAAATGATGCCGAAACATCATTCGCATTGAATGCTCTCTCACCTTCATGCAATGCCGTTGACTTCTCTTCTTCTTTCGGGGACAAGTCGCGAGAATTAGAAGAAGCCTCAACACGGGTCACAACGTTGCGAATCAATCAGTATCTGTTTCTTGTGAGGTCTAAATTTCAGTTATTGTTATCATTCAGTCTTGTTGCAGATCTCATAACGCAGTCGGTGTGCCATTTGGCTGGCGGGGAGGCGTTGTGAGAAGTCCACAGAGCGTGTGGACCTGAAGAAACACGATTTGAGAATCGCTATAACTGTAATCAAGGTTGTGATTTACAGATTCTGTCGGGAAAGGGCCAGCAGGGCGCAGAAAGTTTGACAGGTTGCATTCGGGCAACACTACTTATCAAAGTTTTTAAACAGTCTGTTAAAGAGACTGTGAATCAAATGCGTTTTTTTTGAAACATCGGAACTCTGCCAGGGACGAATCCCTGTCAGAGTTCCGAATGAGTCGATTTAACTGATTATATCAGTTTCTCTCAATTCACACCTTAAGACCAAGGTGTAGTCGTTTTAGAACGTAGTAGCTTCAGAAGCAGTGACAACGCTGGTACCTGTAACCAGATCACAAGTAGAGTTCAGGTCGCAGTCATCTACCGAGTCAGCAAAGCGTGAACCGGCGTAGAAGCTTTTGGTCTTTCCACCATTTCCAAGAAAACCAGTGTAAGCATAGCTCTGGTTGAGGGCACCGATTGCGTTTGAAATATCGTTCAGTTCAGTGTTTACAGCGACAGCGACTTCGCTCAGGCCAACGATCATGGCCAGAACAGCGATGGTCAGGACGAGTACGAGTTCCGCAGAAATAACGAAACCAGCTTCGTCGTTCCAAAGTTGATTCAACATTTTAGAGTTCCTTGTGTTTTACTTGAGAGTAACGTTTTTGTTTTCGGCCCTGATCGAGAAACCATGAACCGCGAGAGACAACCCGGATGCAGACAAGCTTCCAGGTCCCGGCAGTGGTCATCAACGGATCAGTAAGATCTTGAGAGGATCTCCCCGATACATCAATGACCGTAGGAAAGCAGCAGACCAGAACAAAAGGTGAGAACCGGTTCACTCACGATGTGCCTGGGTTCAGGAGTGTGGAGAACACATATCCCCCTGCTGAATTCCCATATTGCCAGTTATGCTGATCGCACAGACCATGCCGAAGGAACTTTCTTCATAAGCCTTACAGTTGGCAAAATACGCAAGCTTTTACTAACACCTTTAATGATTGCAGTTTAACATTAACCTTTATATGACTGGATCGTCGCAGTTGTTCAGCAGGAACTCCTGCTTTTGTAAGGAATCCGAAACACTGCTTTACATTTTCTGTTTACGAAATCCAACAAATGCTTACATTGAACAGGATTGATTCACGTGCTGGACGAATCCCTTTACCTCGGATAGAAGCTGCAGGGGCTGATGTGGTGATGTGATACAATTACTGACCGGGTTAGCAGTTCTCCCATTTGTGAAGGCGTAAAGACAACATGCAGGTAACGATCACAGCCGTCGGACCAGACAATCGCGGCTTAGCTGACCCTATCGTGCACTATGTGACGGGGGTCGGGGCAAATATACATGAAATCCAGATGTATGATCATGATTCAGAACGTCTGTTTGCGATGCTGCTGCGTATCGGCTGGCCGACGGATGTCGAACCAATCTCGGTGTTACGTGAGCGAATCATGCAGATTGGAACTCAAAAGGGGCTGACGCTCCGTGTGTGGGCCCGTGATGAATACGAGCGCCCCCCCAGAATTGCCATCTGCACGACCTATCGCAGTGAACCGGCGGCAGCGGTCTTGAATAACATCAAAGAAGGTGTGATCCAGGCGGAGCCGGCAGTGATTATCGGAAACCGGGACCGTTGTCAGTCACTGGCGGAAGCACATCAGCTGGAATTTCATAACATTGGTGATGACCGTGGGAATCCGGATAATGTGCGGATGGTGGAACTGTTCGACTCATATGACGTCGATTATGTATTACTGGCCCGGTACATGCGGGTGTTACCGCCGCGAATCTGCTGGAGTTTTGCCGGCGGCCGGATTATTAATCTGCATCATGGTCTGCTCCCCTCTTTTCCCGGCTTTCAACCCTATGAAGACGCATTCAGTCACCATATGCTGACGTTTGGCGCGACGATTCATTTTATTATTCCCGAACTGGATGCCGGAAATCAGATCATTCATCAGAATGCGTTTACCGTATCACCGGGAACTCCCCTGAAAGAGATCAAACGGATCGGTGAAACCGAACATGAGCCGGAATGTCTGGTGGAAGGTGTCAGACGCGTCATTGATCGGGAAGTCGAAATGCACTTTCATCGGGTGGTGGGGATCAACGGCAAAGACTGAAAGAATTGCTTTCAGTTTTTCAACTTTGATTTCACCAGTTCAAAGACCGAGTCGAACATGGGTTCGGTAAGGCGACCCGTGAAAGTGTTCTGCTGGCTGGGGTGATAACTGCCCACGAGCCAGTGACCGTCCGGAAACTGATATTCTGCTCCATGAGAAAACACAGGCCGCTTTCCGGTTAATTTTCCTTGGCGTTTCTTGAAGTCCAGCACTGCTTTCCAGCCGATTTGCCCGAGTGCCAGGAAGACCTGAACAGGCAGCAGGTCAACGGTCTGCTCCAGCCAGGGATGACAGTTTTCAATCTCTTCGCGGGTGGGTTTGTTCGCCGGCGGCGCACAATGGCAGGTGGCAGTGATGGCACAGTTAATTAATGTGAGTCCGTCTGAAATGTGTTCTGCTGCAGGCTGGCTGGCAAAACCTGCTTTAAACAGGGCGCGATACAGCCAGTCGCCACTGCGATCTCCGGTAAACATGCGCCCGGTACGGTTCGCGCCATGGGCTGCCGGAGCCAGTCCCACAATCAGCAGTTGTGCCGCTGAATCGCCAAAATTGGGGACGGGGCGTCCCCAGTAATCCCAGTCCCGGAATGACTTTCGTTTTTCCGCAGCAATTTTCTGGCAGTGGGTCAGTAAGCGTTCACACCTGGTGCACGTAATAATGTTCTGATTTAATTGATTCCACTGTGACTCTGACATGAATTCCTCAAGACGGCAGATGAGACGTCACCTGTGGGAAGTGAATATTGTAACGATTAATCCAACAGAGACGATTAAATACAAATAAACTGCACTATCAATACCAGTAAACAGGTCGAGTCGTCAAACCGGACTCTATATTTAAAAGTAACATTTTAAATTCGAGGCTTGATAATTCGTCTCCTGCCTCTTTAGGATAGTAGAGACGTTCTTCCAGCGCCGACAGAGTGTCGGTATACGTGTCCGCATCAGATTTTCTGCTTTTGTTCTCGTTTCAGGAACAGCAATTGTGTCAAAACTACAACTTCCTCTGATTTCACTGGTGGCTGCTATTCCGGGAGGCTTCTTAGCCTATCTGCTGGTGATGGCATTTTTAAACCATGCCGAATCAATGCCGACCATGCTGCTTGCGGTAGCTGGTACCACTCTGCTGATGAGCGGTGTTCTGGTCCTGATGCCCCTCGGGGCATTGATCTTTGGTCCCAAAGGGGGGGCGAAGAAAAAAGGTAAAGGCCTTGAGGAAGCAGAGTCGTTCGATGAAGACGACGAGGAGCTGGTCTCTGATTCTGCCGCCGAACTGTCCGGAGAATTCGAAGAAGATGATTTCGACGAAGCAGACGATGACATGTTCGAATCAGCGGGTGATCTCGAAGTCGGCGATGATTTTGATGAATTCGATGGTGCCGAAGCCAGCGGGGAATTGTCAGATGGAGAATTCGACTTTGCTGACGATGAATATGAGTTTGATGAAGATGAAGAAGAGGACAAATAAAGTTCGTCCTCTACTTCTCATCGCGGTTACTGCTTATTTCAGATTCTGCTGAAAGAACTGGTCCATATCTTCAACCATGTCATTGAACCACGGCAACTGGTTCCAGCATCCATGTTTCCCCTTGGGATATACTTTAATTCCGGTCGTAACGCCGAGCAGTTTCAGTTTTTCGCGGGAAGGGACATTGCGATCTGGGTTATCGAACTCACCTGTCATAAACAGGAGAGGCGGCGTCTGCTTGTTGAAATGGAGATAGACATCACTGAGCTTATACAGTTCGGGCGCTTCATCAATCGATTTTCCCAGCCACTGATTGGAATAGGATTTATCGCCGCTTTTTCGAGAACGTTCAGCAACTGTGCCGGAAGCCATTTCCATTGGACCTGCCATTACGATTGCTGCCTGCAGCCTTGAAGTCTGATCTGTGTATCCGGCATCGTCCTGCAGCTGTTTTTCATCAGCAGCAGCCGCCATCAGGCCGACCAGGTGACCGCCGGCAGATCCGCCCACAGCACCGATCTGTTCCGGATTCACGTGATATTGTTTCGCTTCTGCTCTCAGAAACCGGACAGCCGCATTACAGTCCTGTATTCCGGCAGGGAATTTTGCTTCATGTCCCAGGCGATAGCCGACCGCCATCGTGACATAGCCACGTTCTGAAAGGGCAACCGCCAGGGCGCGGAATTTGGTTTTGTCACCTTTCATCCAGCCACCGCCATGCACGACGACGATTGCTGGGAAAGGTCCTTTCCCCGCTTTAGGGACGAAAATGTCTGCCAGCAGCTTGCGGGTTCCCGTCTGTCCGTAGACCACATTCAAATGGGGAGTGATGGTTTCCGGAACTGTGGTGGCTGGACGCTTTGATTTGCTGTCTGTTGCGGAGACAGCGGGTTCCGGCATACAGCCGTAGGCATTCATGCGCTGACGATACAGACCGCCAAAGCCTGTAATATAAAGCGAACGCATGTCCGAGTCGCCGAAGGCACAGTTGATGGGGCGTGTGGGCGTAGGGATTTTTGCCAGCAGTTTCCCCGCCGGATTCCAGATCCAGATGTCAGCAGGTCCTGCACAGTAGACGTTTCCAGCGCGGTCGACGGTCATTCCGTCTGCCCCTTTATCGGGACCGGAATCCATTTTCGCAAACAGCCGCCCGTTTTGGATGACGCCGGGACTGGCGACATCATAGGCCCAGATTTCTTTGGGAACATAGGCGGCGACGTACAGGGTTTTACCGTCCGGTGACAGGATCAGTCCATTCGGCGTTTTGATATCTTTGACAGCCACTGACTGTTTACCTTCGGGAGAAATCCAGATCACTTCACCCGAACCGGTGAGAGTGTAATAGATGCCTCCCTGCTGGTCGACGACCAGATCATTAGGTTTGCGGGGAGGTTTGGCATCCGCGGGTTGACCGGCGATGGGAGTTTTCGTTTTACCACTCAATACACAGATCTGACTGTTTCCGTTATCGGACAGAAACAGTTTGCCATGATTGAAATAGCTGGCACTGATCCGGCCGGCGTCATCCAGAAAGACCGAAACTTTACCCGTGCGCGGAGAGTAGCGATACAGTTTGCCTCCTTTGACATCCGGAAAATACAGGCTGCCTCCCCCATCCCATGCGGGGCCATCCGCCAGACCGAAATCACTGGCGATTGTTTCCAGAGCAGAAGAGGTGTCAACAATGGAATCCTCTGCGTGAACCTGATTGGATAGCATGGTAAGTGCCAGGAGTAATAGAGCGAGCGGTTTCATAGATGTTTCCTGATATCTGAGGAAAGAAGTTCCCATTTAAAGTACGCAGTTAGCCTGCCGGCTGAATATTTGACTTGTGCTTCTGCAGGGCGGGTATGGCAAAAACCACTGAGGGCACATACAATCAGGGGAGGCAATAATATCAATCCTGGATCTCCGGCTTTTTGAGCGAACCTCTGCGGCATAATTCGTATCGGAATTTCAGACAGCAAACCAGTGTTTCTGTTCTGATGTTGAATGTGAAACCAGGTTCGTCTAATTTCCATTCTCAATAAACTGAATCTGCAGATCAATCGTTAAGGGGGCGAATGAGCCTGTTCCTTACCAGAAACTTCCGCAGCCAGTCCAGGGTATTCTATTCTGTCAAATTGAAAAAATGAGAGATCACTATGAGCGAGGAAGGTCAGGATTCCGATCAGACAATTATTGAACGCCGTTTTATCAGACTGATTCAGCGGGGGCGCTGGGAGTTTGTGCAGCGAGTCAACACTACAGGAGTGGTCTGTCTATTTCCGCTGACCGTGGACCAGCGCGTGATTTTCGTTGAGCAATTCCGTCCGCCTGTGGATGCGACCGTGATTGAATTCCCGGCAGGTCTCGCGGGTGATATCGCTGGTCAGGAGGAAGAACTGCTGGAGACAGCGGCTGCCCGGGAACTCCTGGAAGAGACTGGCTACCAGGCGGGACAGATGGTGGCGCTGGGGTCGACTGTGTCCTCTGCGGGACTGACGGACGAAGCGGTCGAATTTTTTCTGGCGCTGGATCTGCAGAAAGTCGGTGCAGGAGGCGGCGATGAATCCGAAAAAATCACGGTGCACGCGGTCCCGTTTACAGAAATCGAAGACTGGCTGGATCACGCGCGACAACGGGGGTGTCTGCTGGATGCCCGGATTTACGCCGGCCTGTATTTTATCACGAAACATATTCAGAAAAACGGGTGAGCGGTTCCTGCATTCATGAAACAAAGAAGATAACATGAACTGCCGTTAATAAAGTTGATGAAACCAACATTTCCATATCAGAGAACGAGAATCAAATGAGTGAAGAATGGATTGCCGATCGGATGCATCTGATTGATGCGTCTGGCATACGTAAAGTATTTGACCTGGCAGCAAAGATGGAGAATCCGATCAACCTGAGTATCGGACAGCCCCACTTTGACACACCGGATTCCATTAAAGATGCTCTCTGTCAGGCAGTACGGGATGGTAAAAATGCCTACAGCCAGACACAGGGGATCGCGCCACTGATCGGTAAAATTCAGGCACAGGTCGATGAGAGCTACGGTCATGCCGACCGTCAGGTCTTTATCTCCAGTGGCACGAGTGGGGCATTGATGCTGGTCTTGAATGCCCTGGTCAATCCTGGTGATGAGGTAATCATTTTCGATCCGTACTTTGTAATGTATACGCACCTCACGCGTCTGGTGGGGGGGAAGCCGGTTTTCGTGGAGACCTATCCGGACTTTTCCATCGATATCGAAAAAGTCCGTGCCGCGATTACTGATCGCACAAAACTGATTCTGTTTAACAGCCCGAGTAACCCGACCGGACACGTGGCTTCTGAAGAGGAGATCCGGGCGCTGGCGGAACTGGCGGCGGAGAAAAATATTGCGCTGGTCAGCGATGAGATCTATCGTTCCTTCTGTTATGACGAGCCCTTTGTGAGTCCGGCTGCGTATAACGAGAAGGTCATCGTGATCGATGGCTTCAGTAAATCTCATTCCATGACCGGTCATCGAGTGGGCTTTGTGCATGGGCCTCAGAGCGTGGTTCAGCAGATGATCAAGCTGCAGCAATACACGTTTGTCTGCGCGCCCCATCCGGTGCAATGGGCGGCGCTGGCGGCACTGGAGTGTGATATCTCAGATCGGGTCGACGAGTATCGGGAAAAACGTAATCTGATGCGAGAGCTGCTCTCGGAAAAGTACCAGATCTCCGGTGCGCAAGGGGCGTTTTACATGTTTATCCGCACTCCCTGGGGGACAGCAACCGAGTTCTGTACTGCGGCAATTCAGAATAATCTGCTGATTATACCGGGTAATGTGTTCAGTGGTCGGGATACGCATTTTCGTATTTCGTATGCCCAGGAGAATCCGATTCTGGAGCAGGGAGCCGCAATTCTGAATCGTCTGGCAGACCATCCCATGTGAAAAATCCGTTAACGGCCTGATTAACTCCCGGCTGAAGCCGGTTTTTTGAGACAATTGAAAACTTTCTCTATACCTGAAAGGGTATCACCTCTATTATGGAGAGAGTGTGCTGCTTTCTTTCAGTGATCAAACGACTTACGATACTGCCAGATAACAACTTATGCCATCTGAAAAGCCGCAGAATAAGACCAGTAAGGTTTCAGCAGAAACCCCTGACGATCGCTCTGTCTCTCCCCCTCGTGAGCCGGAGGGGTTGCGTCTACCCCCAGTGGGCAGTTTCGTAGAAGCTGATTCCACACAGGAAACCATCTATCGTTCCAGTGAGACCACACAAAAGATACATCCCCCTGTAGAATCAGGGAGTCTGATTGGCAAACAGCTGGGAGATTTCAAGATCTTACGTAAGCTGGGGCAGGGGGGAATGGCAACCGTGTATCTGGCCGAGCAGGTTTCGCTTAAACGTGAGGCTGCCATCAAAGTCATGCACAGTGAGCTGATGAGTGATGAGACGCACGTCAGACGGTTTGAACGGGAAGCCAAAGCCGCCGCCGGATTGACCCACCCCAATATTGTCCAGGTTTATATGACAGGTGATTTTGAGGGAACGCATTATATCGCGCAGGAATATGTGCGAGGCGTCAATCTGAAAGAACATCTGGCGCGAAATACTCCGCCTGACTGTACCTTGATTTTACGGATCATGCGACAGGTTACTGCTGCCTTGAATGCTGCGGCAGAAAAGGGGATCGTGCATCGGGATATCAAACCTGAAAATATCATGATCACCTCTAGAAAACTGATCAAGGTAGCTGACTTTGGTCTGGCACAGATTGGTCAGACGGAAGAACGGGTGAACCTGACCCAGGTGGGGACCACGATGGGAACCCCCCTGTATATGAGCCCGGAGCAGGTCAACGGCAGAAACCTCGATCAGCGGAGCGATATCTATTCGCTGGGAGTGACCTGTTATCATCTGATTTCAGGTAAGCCTCCCTTTCACGGTGAGACGGCTTTGTCGATAGCTGTCAAGCATCTGAACGAAGCAGCTTACCCACTGAAAAAACGTCGCCCCGATTTACCTGAAGAACTATGCAACCTGGTGCACCGGATGATGGAAAAAGATCCGAACAAACGGCCCGGGAACGCGGCTGAGTTAATGCAGGAAATCAAAAAGATATCGGAAGACAGTCCGGGGATTCGTAAACGCAGCTGGAGTGAAATGCTCCCTTTCCAGGGAAACCGAAGTTTTCAGAAACAGCTGCTGGCATTTGTGCTCGCATCCTTCTGTCTGGGAGGCGTGGCTGCTGCGGTCGGCTGGGTGAATCGTCCTGGTAATCCGCTGGAGGCGCCCTTCACGGTCTCCGGCAATGAGGATTCGGAACCGTCGTTTATCCCTAATGAAGAAAATGCATCCAGGCAGTTCTTTCTGGCGACCCGTCTGGGTGTCAGCGAAGATGCCTGGCAGGCCGTCATCAGCAATTTTCCGGATAATGAAATCTATACACCCAAGGCTAAAATCCGCCTGGGGGTTTTGTTAATCAGGCCGGGACGGTATGAGGAAGCCAAGGCGATTTTTCAGGAACTGGTCAATTCGGGTCAGGCTGAACAGGTTACCAATGGCTATGCGGGTCTGCTTGTCTTGGAAAGCCTGAATGGTCATCCGCGAAAATCCCAGGATATCTGGGAACTTTATGTGAATAACCACCAGGAGCAACTGGATGGCGAATTGAGAGAGATCGTCTATGACGCATTGGTATGGAACCAGAATTCTCCTGAAATTGAGAAGAAAGACTATAAAAAACTGTTCGAGTCATTACAGAGCGAAGAAGAGCAGAATTTTACTCCCTGATATCGGGGGCCATGCCGGTAGGTGTTCTGAGAATCTTCGGGAGTCTCCTTGACGGAAGCGCTGTCATTTTTCAGAAAATGTTATATAATAAGCTCTTGTACTGAATGGGCCGAGAGTTTTTCTGGATCTGTGAGATTTGAAGGCAGATTCAGATCAGAGTCTCGGTACCGGTTTGTTCAACTTTATCAGTCAAACTCCAGTCTAGTCGGGCACAACGGTGGCGATTTTACAAATACTCAAAGGGAAGGTTCCCGAACAGATCGTCGAGCTGAATGGCGACCGTGTGATTATGGGACGCCACCCGAATTGTGAGATTGTGCTCGATAATGTCGCCGTCAGTCGTTATCACGCCCAGATTCTGGAGAGCCATGGCTTTTTTTACCTGGAGGACCTGCACAGTCGCAATGGCACACTGTTGAACGGAACTGTCATTGAAGGGCGTACCGAACTGCATGAGAACGATACGATCAGTATCTGTGACATCCAGATGCAGTTCCTGCTGGACTATCAGCAATCTCCTGATTTCATAGATTCCGCGATTCAGCAGACACTGGAAGTCGCGAATCAGTCACTGAAACAGGACTCTCATCTTTCACTGGATGACACGGAACCTGCTGATGGCGTGCTGGATGGGTCTTCCATCATCAGCTCGCTGGATCTGAATACCAGCAGCCATTTACGAATCAACGTCAAGCCGGAAGTCAAGCTGCATGCCGTACTGGAAATCAGCCAGATTCTCAGTCGCGCTTTAAAACTGGATGAAGTACTGCCACGTATTCTGGATGGTCTGTTCAAGATATTTCCCCCTGCGGATCAGGGTTTTATCATGCTGCAGAGCCCGGAGCGAAAAAAACTGGTGGTGAAAGCAACCAAAGCCAGACGTACTGAAGATGAAGATTCAATTCGTATCAGTACGACGATTGTCCGCCAGGCGATTATGAGCGGCTCAGCAATTCTAAGTGCGGATGCGGTCGAAGATGATCGCTTTAAAATGAGTGAAAGTATTACTTCCCTGCGGATTCGCTCCATGATGTGCGTGCCGCTCGTCTCTCAGGGAGGGGATATTCTGGGAGTGATCCAGATTGCCACCCGCGATATCGGCCAGCAGTTTGATAAAGACGATCTGGACGTGCTGGTGGCGATTGCACAGCAGGCGAGCCTGGCGGTCGAAAATGCGAAGCTGCATGAAGATCTGGTCAAACAGCGGGATATTGAACGCGACCTGGAATTTGCGCATCAGATTCAGCTGGGATTGCTGCCTCACAATCGTCCGAAATATAAAGAGTATGAATTTTTTGATTATTACGAATCAGCCCAGAGTGTCGGCGGCGATTATTTCGACTATATTGAATTGCCCAGTGGAAAACTGGCGGTGACTCTGGGAGATGTGGCCGGGAAAGGTGTCCCCGCCGCGATTTTGATGGCGCGGTTGTATGCTTCAGCCCGGTATCAGGTATTATCACGAAATACAGCCGACAAAGCGCTGGCGGAATTGAATACAGAAATCGCTTCGAGTGGAGTGGGGCTGCGTTTTATCACCTTCGTACTGGCGGTCTTGGACCCTAAAAAACATACAGTGTCCATCGTCAATGCAGGGCATATGGCCCCCCTGTTGCGGAAAACGTCGGATGGCAGTGTCGAACCGATTGCCCAGGATAAGTCGGGGATGCCCCTGGGGGTTTTGAAAAAGCAGGTGTTTCATGTGGAAACGATCACCCTGGAGAAAGGGGATACCCTGCTGCTGTATACCGATGGCGTTACGGAAGCCATGGACCAGGATAACAAGTTGTATCATAAGGATCGACTGGTCAAATATCTGAAGTCGGGACCCGACGCCGCCGAGCCGCTCGTGAAGGGGCTGCTCTCGGATGTGGAATCTTTTCGCAACGATTCCATGCAGAAAGATGATATCTGTGTGGTCTGTTTCCGCCGCAAAAAATAAAAATAATACTGGCAGAACATTTCTGAAAGATCACTGGTTCTGCTGTTCAATCTCACCGGATGAGGTCCGCTTTGACTACAGATGTACTTTCTATTCTCGGCAGCGATGGCAAGATCGCGCAGCGGCTCGAAAAATATGAGCACCGTCCCGAACAACTGGAGATGGCAGAAGCCGTTGCCAAAGCGATTGATCAGAAACAGCATCTGCTGGTCGAAGCAGGAACGGGGGTGGGAAAAAGTTTCGCTTACCTGGTCCCTGCGATCCTGGCGACCTGCAAGCAGAATGAAACCCGTTCGGGGAAAGACCGGAAGCGGCTGATTGTCTCGACCAATACGATCAGCCTGCAGGAACAGCTGATTCACCGCGATATCCCGTTTTTAAATGCTGTACTTCCTGTAGAATTTTCTGCGGTTCTGGTCAAAGGACGATCAAATTATATCAGCCTGCGACGATTGAAAGGTGCCGTTGAGCGGGCGGGCAGTACTTTTTCGAAAGAAGAGGAACTAAGCCAGCTGGATCAGATCGTGCAGTGGTCCCATAAAACAACCGATGGCAGTCGTGCGGATCTGGAGTTTCGGCCTATCCCTAAAATCTGGGATGAAATTCAGAGCGAGCACGGCAACTGCCTGGGGAAACGCTGTGCGACTTACAACGACTGTTTTTATTACCGGGCACGCAGACGCGTCTGGAATGCTGACGTGCTGGTTGTGAATCATGCGCTGTTTTTCTCTGACTTGGCGATTCGCCGGGAGGGGAGCAGTATTCTTCCCGATTACGATACCGTGATTCTGGACGAAGCGCATACCATTGAAGCCGTCGCCGGTGATCACCTGGGACTGTCGATTACGAACAGTCAGTTCGATTATCTGTTTAATAAGCTGTATAACGATCGTACCCAGAAAGGACTGCTGCTGCATCACAATCTGGTTGACTGTCAGCAGCATGTGACGCGACTGCGATTCATGGTGGAAGATTTATTCGATCACCTGCTGGAATGGCAGGATAGTTCCGGACTGGCCAATCGTCGGATCAGACAACTGCCTCCGATTGAAAATTGCGTTTCACAGGAGATGCGATTACTGGCGGCCCGCATCGCGGAATACGCGTTTACGCTGAAAAATGAAGAAGAGAAAATCGAACTGTCGGCCGCGGCAGAACGGTGTACTGCATTGGGTGACTCCTTAAACAGCTGGCTGACTCAACAGGCGGAAGCGGATTCGGTCTACTGGGTGGAAGCCACACGTGGGCGCCATCAGCGGGTGAAAATGGTCAATGCGCCGGTGGATGTCGGGCCGGTGCTGCGTGATGAACTGTTCAACCAGGCGCAGACGGTCATTTTGACTTCAGCGACCCTCGCGGTCGGCGATCAGGATTTCAGCTTTACACGCTCCCGTCTTGGATTGACTCAGTCTGAAGAATTGAAACTGGGCAGTCCGTTTAACTACCAGGAGCAGGTACGCCTGATTCTGCCCGCTGCGATGCCCGATCCAGGGGAAAACCCGGCGGCGTATGAAGCGGCGGTTGCAGAGAAATTAAAGCAGTACATCGAACAGACCGACGGTCATGCCTTCGCTCTGTTTACAAGTTATAAAATGATGCAGCAGTGTGCCGATCGTATCAGTGGCTGGCTGTCGGAACACAACCTGGCTTTGTATCTGCAGGGTGATGGTCTGCCTCGTTCGCTGATGCTGGAGCGGTTCCGCAATAATCCGCGGGGGGTTCTGTTCGGGACAGACAGTTTCTGGCAGGGGATCGATGTGCCCGGCGATGCGTTGACCAACGTCATTATCACCAAGCTCCCTTTCAGTGTTCCCGACCATCCACTGCTGGAGGCCCGGGTCGAAGCGATTCGGAACCGGGGGGGAAATCCTTTTATGGATTACCAGATACCGGAAGCGATCATCAAATTAAAACAGGGCTTTGGCCGGCTGATTCGGACCGCCAGTGATTACGGGCAGGTCGTGATTCTCGATCCGCGCGTGCGCACCAAACGCTATGGTGAAAAATTTCTGGAGAGCCTGCCCGACTGCACGCTGATCATTGATGAGCAGGATGATTGAACGTCGCAAATAGGACTGGATCTATTCTGAACCAAATACGATATCGCTGCTGCAGAACGAACCGCCAAAATTATTGGCCAGCGTGACGACCTGATCCAGGCCATCCAGGAAGAGTGTGCGGCTCAGGTCATTGAGTGGATGCAGGAAGACGGACCAGAGGACGCCATCGCCGATTGCATAGCGGGCATCCAGGGAACGGTCGAAGTTGGCTTCCATCACATCCCACAGATCGTCTTCTTCCAGGTCTTCCTCTTTGAGGATGGGCGTCATGACGCGGACGCGGTCATGTTCTTCATCGACAATCAGAAAAAGGACTCGCTTACTGTATTCCACTTTCCAGCAACCCTCTCCCGCTTCCAGAATGTTACCCACTTCATCAATCAGTTGTGAAATCGATTGCGCGTTTAATGTTGATTTGACAGTCGCAATCATTGTCCTGCTCCTTGAACAAGTATCCTGAACTTTAGAAACTGGTGACCGGTAAAAAACAGTGTTGAACCTGACGGTCCGGTATCTTGTCCAAACCAGTACTTTCGGGAACTCCGCCCTGTTTTTGCTCACAGGATGTGATACGATTCCTGTGACCGGGCCAGTTTCAGTGTGCCTTTAATGTCTATTGTTTATCACTTCACTTCAAAAAAGCAACAATTATTTTAAATCGATCCAGAATAAAAGAATGCCGCCAATTTCACATTCGCCGATTCTGGATTATGATACGCGATCCAGAATACTCTCGAATTACTATTCAATCTGAAATCATTCTGCTTCAGACCCCTCGACACTTTGAATTTCAAATCAAAGCGGTCTTACCGGTCGCCGAAACGATTTCCGCCTGAATGTTATCGGGAGGGATTTGATCCCTTTATTGATGCGGAATTCCTTTGACTACTAATGAATCTTTACATCCTGTTTCGCTGGATGAACTAGACCAGCAATATCAGATCCTGCTCGACGGTAATTCTCTGGAGTGGCACAATCAACGTGTGTTTTCCCGGTGCCTGGGGGTTGGTGGTCAGGGTGTGGTCTACCTGAGTGCGCGGGAAGGTGCGGATGGATTCCAGATTCCCGTCGCTCTCAAATTATTTTCTCCCAAACGCTATGCTGATTCAGCAGCCTATCAGTCCGAGATGGCTCGACTGTCGCAGGTCGCGGCGCAGGTTGCCCGCGTTCAGGAGAATCACCTGGTTGCTGTACAGAATTTTGTCACAAGAAACCAGGTCTACATCATGGAGATGGAGTGGATCGACGGGTACGACTTGCGAAGTCTGTTGACGCCGGCAACCTTCAAGCAGATTCGTGAACAGGTTACGTCCCGTCGCTGGAGAAACATCAACAACAATGTTTTTACCAAAGGGGTTCAGCAGCCGCGACTGAAGCCGGGAATCGCTGTGGCGATCCTGCGCGAATGCCTGGCAGCGCTGGCGGCGTTGCATCGTAACAATATCATCCACTGTGATATGAAGCCTGCAAATATCATGCTCAAGCGGAGCGGGAATGCCAAGATTATTGATATTGGATCCGCCATAGATTTGAATAATCTGCCTTCCACGCAACCCTGTACACCAACATATGCGGCTCCGGAAGTCCTGTCCGGAGGACGGGCAACCCCCCAGTCCGACCTGGCCAGCCTGGGATATATTCTGATTGAAGTCATCACCGGATTTCAACCGTTTGCAAATCTGAAATATGCACAGCTCATTAAAGCCAAACAGAATATTCTGCAACAGCTTCCCCAGTGGTTTCCCGCAGAAGAGTTCGCGCTCAGTGAACCGTTGATGAAACTGATTCATCGCCTGGTTCATCCCGACCCGGCAGAACGTTTTCCGTCAGCCGAAGCAGCAGACCTGGGGGAAGATGGTGCGGCAGAGTTTCATCGCCTGCTCGTCAAAAGTGATCTGCCCAGCGATTATGAAAATGAACTGCGGCTCTGGATTGAGGAAGTCGAAACAGACTACTTTGAGGATATCCAGCTGAACTCCGATCCGAATACCACCGTATTTACAACACGCGAGTGGGAGGAAGAGGGTCAGGAATCATGAGAATCGGGCGGTCATCAGCGCTTTCAATTGCAGAAAGTGACGCGATATCTTTACAAGACTAATTAAACAGATACGATGAGCATTTGTTGTGAATCGTCGGTTCCTGTCCTGTTTTTTATATTTCCTGATTTGCTGTAACTCACACAGCCTGTTATTTTAGCGTAGTAGAACTATCCGCTTCTCAACTACAGCTATTGAGGTTTCTCCGTGAATCAGCGTCTCACCGTCTGTCTGCTTCTCTTTATATTTTTCTCAGCCCCATTCGCATCCGCGGCACCTCCTGCCCTGGAATTGAAATCGGGAGACCGGATCATTTTTCTGGGCAACACGATGATCGAACGAGCTCAAAAGTTCGGGAGCTGGGAAAGCGTGTTTCTACGCAGTTTCCCCCAGGCGAAACTCTCGTTTCGCAATCTGGGCTGGAGTGGAGATACGGTCTGGGCGGAGTCCCGGGGTATTTTTGATCCGCCGGCCGTTGGTTACCAGCGCATGATCAAGCAGATCAATGATCTCAAACCCAACTACATTCTGCTGGGATACGGGGGGAACGAAGCCTTCGCCGGTAAAGCGGGCTTATCTGCGTTTCAGAACCAGTTACAGAAACTGATCAGCGATCTGAAACCAACGGGCGCGAAATTGATTTTCATTTCGCCACACCGATATGAAAACGAAGGCGCACCGCTGCCAGACCCAAAGAGCCATAACCAGGACCTGAAGCTGTATGCCGATATTCTGCAGCAGACTGCGGAACAGGGAGATCATTATTTTGTCGATTTTTATTCGCAGTTGATTCCGGAACCAAAAGGAGATCCCGGTTTAGAGTGGACGACCAACGGGATTCATCTGACCAAAGGGGGCTACGAACGCGCTGCCGGCATCATTGCCGTTGATCTCGGATTGAAACCGATTGAACTGTCACCTGCTGTGGCTGATGAAGTGACCCGGCTGACTTTCGATAAGAACCGTGAATATTTTTATAACTGGCGTCCACAGAATATTACCTATCTGTTGGGTTTCCGAAAACACGAACAGGGGCAAAACGCCAAAGAGCTCCCGCAGTTCATTCCGTTAATCGAAGCCAAAGAAGCCGCCATCCACAGCCTGGTTTCTTCGCATTAGCTGTCTCTGAAAGAGTCCGACCCGCTAAAATATCCCGACCTGTTATAGATCTCTGCAAGGATCGTTCCTGTGATCAATCAAGCCGCTTCGCCGTTTCAACGTATTGTCCTCAGTTCCATTTGTCTGTTG
This sequence comes from Gimesia maris, assembly GCF_008298035.1. Classification (NCBI taxonomy): domain Bacteria; kingdom Pseudomonadati; phylum Planctomycetota; class Planctomycetia; order Planctomycetales; family Planctomycetaceae; genus Gimesia; species Gimesia maris. The sequence continues at coordinate 5,147,759 of NZ_CP042910.1, read as the reverse complement.
TGCCTGTTTTCTGCTACGACCGTGCGAGCCCAGCGAGACCTGACGGATATTCCGCCGCCGGATCCGGAGTTGGAACGCAAGTCGTTCAAAGTGGCTGAGGGATTCGAGGTCAATCTGTACGCCGCTGATCCGCAGATCGCCAAACCGATTCAGATGAACTTTGATGCGCAGGGGCGACTCTGGATTGCCTCGTCTGAAATTTATCCACACATCAAGCCGGGTGAAAAAGCCAACGATAAGATTCTGGTGGTGGAAGATCAGGACGGAGACGGAACCGCTGATAAAACCACAGTCTTTGCTGATGGCCTGTTGATTCCCACGGCGGTCATACCCGGTGATGGAGGTGCTTATGTCGGAAATAGTACCGAACTGCTGTTTTTGAAAGATACTGATGGCGACGGCAAAGCCGATGTTCGCAAAACAGAGCTGGCCGGATTTGGAACCGAAGATACGCATCATATTCTACACACACTCCGCCGCGGACCGGCAGGACAACTGTTTTTCAATCAGTCGATTTATATTCACAGCCATATCGAAACACCGTATGGCGTACGCCGTTTGAATGGCGGAGGCATCTGGAAGTATCAACCTGAGACCATGGATCTGGAAGTGGTCATGCGGGGCATGGTCAACAGCTGGGGCCATCACTTTGATCGCTGGGGGCAGTCATTCTGCACGGACGGTGCCTATGGTCATGGAATCAATTACACATTTCCCGGCGCAGCTTTTGTGACCGCGGTCGGCATGGATCGGGTTCTGAAAGGACTGAATCTGGGCTCTCCCAAACATTGTGGACTGGAGATCCTCAGCGGCCGTCATCTGCCCGATGACTGGCAGGGGAACATGATTACCAACGATTTTCGTGGTCATCGTGTGTGCCGTTTTGTCGTAACCGAAAATGAAGCCGGCTATGTTTCGCGCGAGCAGGTCGAACTGATCAAAACCGATCATGTTGCCTTTCGACCGATTGATGTGAAGATGGGCCCCGATGGGGCAATTTATATTGCCGACTGGTATAATCCGATCATTCAGCACGGCGAAGTGGATTTTCGCGATCCCCGCCGCGATCATACGCATGGTCGCATCTGGAGAGTCACCTACAAAGGCAAACCGACATTACCACGACCGCAGCTGGTGGATGCGTCAAACCAGGAACTGCTGGAAGCTTTAAAATTGCCCGAAGAGTGGACGCGACAGAACGCCAAGAACGTACTGCGGGAGCGGGGCCGGGAAAAAGTGGAAGCCGACCTGAAAGTCTGGTTGAAAGCACTCGATCCTCAGGATCCGCAGTTTGAACACAATCAACTGGAAGGACTGTGGGTCGCACAAAGCCTGAGCAGTGTGCAGCCTGAGTTGTTGAAACAATGTCTGTCTGCGAAAGATGGTCGCGCCCGTGCTGCCGCCATTCGCGTTGCCCGGCACTGGAAAGACAAACTACCCGGGACTTATGCAATGATCGCGCCGCTGGCGAACGATGAACATCCCCGCGTGCGTCTGGAAGCAGTCCGTGCCCTTTCGTTGTACGACGAACCGACTGTGTTGACAGACGCCTACCAGGCACTCGATCACCCGGCTGATGAATTTCTGGATTACGCGTTGTGGCTGACGACCCGCGAAACCAAATCGATCTGGCTGCCGCAGGTGCTGGAAGGAACGTCGACACTGCAAAAACATCCGAAGAAGTTGCTGTTTGCATTAACGGCCGTCAATTCTCCTGAAGTCGCTCCGGTAATTACAAAACTGATTCAGACAGGCCAGATTCCGGACAGCGAACTTCAGACGAGTCTGAATCTGCTGGGTAAATTTGCTAATGCCGGCGATCTGCAGCAGCTATATGAACTGGCTCTCAAGCCGGATACGAAGCCCGGTCACCAGGCGGCAATATTGCGTACTTTGGCCCAGGCTGTCCAGGCAAGAAAGATACGTCCTACGGGCGAACTGGAAGCGCTGCAGCAGCTGTTCCGTTCCAAAAACCCGGCAGTACAGCAGGCGGCCATTGAATGTGCGGGACTCTGGAAAATCGCTTCCTTGCAGCAACCCATTCGTGAACTGGCGCAGTCGGATCAGACCGGTCTCGAATTGCGAAAGACAAGTCTCTATGCTCTGGCTCGGCTGGGAGGCAAAGAAAACCAGCAGTTGTTACTGAAACAGAGTAAGAGCGCAGAGTCAGAAGCCCTGTCGATAGCCGCAGTTGCTGCGCTGGCGGAGATGAATGTCAAACTGGCTGCCACACAGACGGTTGATCTGATGCAGACGGTGACATCACCGGATCAATTAGCCGCGTTGTCAAATATCTTCCTGCAGCGCAAGGGAGGGACAGGCGTGCTGGTGAATGCATTGAAGGGAAAAACAATCGCCAAAGATGCCGCGATTCACCTGGGACGCTCGATTCAATCGACGGGCCGTTCGAACCCGGAACTGGCCAAAGCGATTGCCGTGGCCGGGGGATTATCCAGCAGCGGAGCGCCTCAGCCGGTCAATCTTTCACCTGAAGAAATGGCTGACATGATCCATGCTGTGAAAACAAAAGGAGATGCGCGGCGTGGGGAAGCCATCTTCCGTCGGGAAGATCTGTCGTGCCTGAAATGTCACGCGATTGGTGGCGCAGGCGGCAAAGTCGGTCCTGACCTGATCAGCCTGGGGGGCAGTTCCCAGCCGGATTACATTGTCGACTCGCTGCTCAATCCGAATAAAGCGGTTAAAGAAAATTATAACGCGGTCACAGTGGTGACGCTGCAGGGAAAAGTATTTTCGGGCGTACTCGTGCGACGTTCCGACAGTCAGCTTGTGCTGCGGGATGTGAATAATAACATCATCAATATCCCCCTGGACCAGATCGACGAAGAAGCACCGGCTGCCTCACTGATGCCGGTGGGCCTGCTGGAAAAACTGACACAGCCCGAATTGACTGACCTGGTACGATTTCTGACGGAGCTGGGGAAAACCGACGCCTACACGGTGAGTAAGGACCGCGTGGTGCGTCGCTGGCGGGTGATGAAAGGGACGCCGGGCGCCATGAATGCGATTCGCCGGACACGACATGCGACTGCAGCGACTGAGAACCCGGCCTTCGTCTGGGAACCGGCTTACAGCCGCGTGGATGGCAGTCTGCCTGTCCGCAAGTTTGACGAGATTGGTAAGCTGCATGTCTCGAACAGGGCGACAGGCGCGGCGTTTGTCCGCTGCGAACTGGAAGCGCTTTCCCCCGGCAAGGCGATTCTGAAATTTGATTCTGTGGATGGTTTGAAAATGTGGCTCGGAGAAAAACCGATCGTCCTCAAGCCGGAGACCGAAATCGAACTGACGAAAGGCGTGCACCGCCTGACCTTCGCGATTGATCTTACCCCCGAACGAGATGTGCTGCGACTGGAATTGCTCGACGCTCCCAGTTCGCCCGCACAGGTGGAGATTCTTAACGGGAAGTGAAATCCGTCGAGACTGTGGCCAGTTTTGCTGTAGCGTCTCCAGGTCCGTTTGAACCGGGTCTAATCGAGCGAGAGTCGCTATGGTTTAACGTGATGCGCTCTCGAGTTTCAATTTGTCAAACAGTGTATTCAATTGTTGACCTGTAGCTACGCGTGTATATAGAATGGACCCGTATCACTTGACCATTGTTTATTCAAGTTGAATCGAGTCTGGATGAAAGTGTTCCCTCTGTGAGTACTCCTTATCCCCGTCGTCGTCGCAAGAAGCGACCTTCCTCAGAACACATGGCTGAAGCTTCTAAGCCGAAGGAAAAACGACGTACCGGCTCCCGGAAAAATGCCAGGAAGCGTAACGAATCGATGCTCCGCGTTGTTTTATTCGGTGCTGCCGGGCTGGCTGTGATCTACGGTCTGTTCTTCATGGACTGGCAGGATATTGGAGGCACATTGGGGATGTCCCGGTCTAACGATAAACTTTTAAAAGATCTGGAGTATTATCAGAATGAGCAGATCGATCTGATTAACACTTTTCAAAATAGTGAACAGGCAAAGGCCGCTATTCCCCGACTGAATGAGATCGCAAAAGAGCTGGCAATCATTTCTGCAGAATTCGATGATTGGGTGATTGTTGAAGACGAGGATGATATTAAAGCCGTGATGCAACTGCCGCCTGAAGTGAAAGAAGAACACAGTAGGTTTGCCAGAGAATTCAAGCAGAAACGCATACAGCACTCCGTTCGTCTGACGCAGGAAATCAATCGGCTCAAGAATGAGTCTGGTTTAGGAAACTTTATCGATGTTCTTGTTGTAAACTCACAGACTTTTGGCGGTCGTTATGCTCGGGAGTGGAAATTGAATAAAGCGAAAGAAGGTCTCTATAAAGAGGGTTATTCACCTGTCACCGCGGGAACAGTACTCACGATAGGGATGCAGCTTCAGGGAATTAATTCTCAGTATGACTGGCAGGATTGTATTGTCAAAGAAATCTACTCAGACGGTAAGGTGCGAGTCAATTTTATCGATGGTAATTCTGATAGCTTGTTTGGTGGTCAAGGCTTTCTCGATTATAAGTATGAGCGAGATCGACTGCGGATTCCTGATGTGGTTCTTCTCAAGAATACAACGTCGTCTGGAACGGGACGACGCATTGACGTCTCTGCTCCGCGTGTCACAGGTGGAAGTCAGAGACCGCGTAATGAAAATCCGCCTGCCAGACGTCCCCCTTCCGATCGGGCATTTTAGTGTTCTGACATTAACAGGCAGCGATTCAGTATGACCCACATTCCAGTGGAGAAGGAAGTTAGATTGCGTAGACTGGCAACGTTCGGAAAACAAGGGGTAAATTTGACAATAGCGGAACGGTGAAAACCAGTTCCCTCTCATCCTTCAAACTAAAAAGCGTTTTCAGTTAAAATCTGGATTGGTTCCAGTTATGATAAACTGTGGCAGCAGGAAGCGGTCGGCAATTATTAACGCAAGAAATCAGCCCCTGGATCATGCATCGCAATGCTAAGAAGATCGGGGCACGAAGCAGTCTTTACTGAAATTCATTGAACAGGAGCGCGCGATGTCAACAACTACAGCGAATGATCTGTATCCCGAAGTCCAGGCCTTTCTGGAAGGAGGACCACTCAGAGGAGTCGTCGGCGGAAAAGAGATCGAATCCACGGGAGGCGAGACCTTCGTGACGTCCGATCCCGGTTCGGGAAAACAGCTGGCGGAAGTCTTCAATTTTCAGGCCGCTGACGTGGATATGGCCGTTGATGTGGCGGACGCCGCGTTCCGCAAAACCGGCTGGGCCAAACTTCCACAGAATGAACGCAGTGCACTGCTGCATCGTCTGGCAGATGCTGTCGAACAACAGAAGCATGTGATTGCGCAACTGGAGTCACTGGACGCCGGCAAAATCGAAGGTCAGGCGCAAGGGGATGTGCAGAACTTTGTCGATACGATTCGTTACTTTGCCGATCTGGCGCAACACGTCCAGCGACGGTCGGTACTGGCGGTTAAGAATCACGAAGCATGGACCGTGCGTCAGCCGTACGGTGCATGCGGATTCATCTTCCCATGGAACTTTCCCTTTTTGCTGATTGGCTGGGGAATTGCGCCCGCTCTGGCTGCCGGTAATACGGTGGTGATCAAGCCAGCCGAAGATACCCCGATGTCCGCCATCTATCTGGCGCGGCTGGCCAAGGAAGTCGGGATTCCCGATGGCGTGATCAACGTTGTACCCGGCGATGGTGCTGTTGCGGGTGCTGCTTTGTCGGGGAACCCCAAGCTGAAACGCATGTCATTCACCGGTTCCCCTGAAGTCGGTCGTATGGTGGCGGAAGCCTGCGGTCGTAACCTGGTGCCCGTCAAACTGGAACTGGGTGGTAAGGGAGCCGCGGTCGTCTTTAATGATGTCGATATTCCCGATACCGCTGAAAAACTGGTGAATGCGATTACCTTTCACACCGGTCAGGTCTGCTGTGATGCGACCCGCTGGCTGGTTCACAAAAACATTTACGATGAATTTGTGAATGAATGCGTGGGCCGTCTGCAGAAAGTACAGGTCGGATATCAGCTGGATGATGCCTCGCAGATGGGGCCGGTGGTCAACGCCAAACAGCATCAGCGCGTGCTTTCCTATCTGGAAAAAGGACAGGCGGAAGGTGCGGAATGCGTACTGGAAGGGGGCGCTGCTCAAGTTCCCGGTTACGAAGGCTACTATGTCAAACCGGCTCTGCTGGCGGGGACACTGGACAACGTGGCCGCCCGTGAAGAAATCTTCGGACCGGTGGCGTTCCTGGCGCCGTTTGAAAATGAAGAGCAGGCGATTGAAATGACCAACAGCACGGATTATGGTCTGGCCAACAGTGTCTGGACGTCCGATCTGTCACGCGCCGCCCGTGTTGCCGAAGCCATGTGTGCGGGCAACAGCTGGATTAACGCTCATAATGTGTTTGCCCACGGTATTCCTTATGGCGGTATCAATAAGAGCGGCATGGGGGGCGGCGTACTATCTGTCGAAACGCTGTTTGATTACTGGCGGAGTCTGTCCGTCGTACGTCCTCTGTAAACAGGGCTGCTTTTTCACTTTGAAAACTACGGGAAACCCGCCAGTGTTCTTTTGTTTGAAACGCTGGCGGGTTTTTGTGTTTTCTGTGTCTGATTAAGTGGATCGTTCAACTCGGAGTGGCATTTCCAGTGAGTCGATTGAAATGCTCCTCTCCGCCGACATCGTAGCTTGACAGGCGTTATTCACAGGCTTTAAGATCAATATTACGATCCGCTTGCTGGGACCCACCTGTTCTCCCGGACCATGATGGCATGTTCCGGTTCTTAAGAGACGCACCAGGATCGAATTCAGCTTAAAAACACAGGGCATGATAAGTATGCGTACCCTTTCTCTGCGGCACTGGCTGCCACTGCTGCTGGTTGGCATTTCCTGTCTGACACTGTTTGCGGACGAAAAGCAGTCGGCTCCGGCTGCGAAAACTGAGGCGACAGTCGACTTCAGTCGCGATATCCGGCCGATTCTTTCCAATAACTGTTTTTTCTGTCACGGACCGGATGAGAAACATCGGGAAGGTGACCTGCGTCTGGATACGAAAGCGGGCGCTTTTGAGTCGGTGATTGTGCCCGGCAATCTCAAAGCGAGTGCGCTGATTGAACGCATCCTGTACAATGATCCCGACATGCAGATGCCACCGGCAGAGTCTGGTAAGAAACTGAAACCGGCGGAAATCGAACTGTTGAAACAGTGGGTTGCGCAGGGCGCGACGTGGCAGGAACACTGGGCCTACATTAAACCGGAACGGGCTGCCTTGCCGGAAGTGAAACAGAAAGACTGGCCGCAGAATGAGATCGACTATTTCGTGCTGGCGCGTCTGGAACAAGCGGGCTTGAAACCAGCGAAGCCCGCAGACAAGCGGACGCTGGTGCGCCGACTGTATCTGGATCTGCTGGGATTGCCTCCCTCGAAAGAGGAAGTGGATGCGTTTGTGAAATCAGAGGATCCCCGTGCTTATGATAAACTGGTTGATCGTCTGCTGGAATCACCACAATATGCAGAGCGGATGACACTCAAATGGCTGGACCTGGCCCGCTATGCGGATACGAACGGGTATTCGATAGATGGCGGCCGTCACATGTGGCTGTGGCGCGACTGGGTGATCGACGCCTTTTATAAAAACAAACCGTACGATGAATTCATCACGGAACAGATTGCCGGCGATCTGCTGCCCGGCGCGACGGACTGGCAGAAAGTGGCGACCGGTTTTAACCGTAATCATATGATTACCCACGAAGGGGGGACGATCCCCGAAGAGAATCTGGTCAACTACACCGTCGATCGGGTGAAGACGACTTCCGAAGTCTTCATGGGGCTGACCATGGGCTGTGCCCAGTGTCACGATCATAAATACGATCCGATTACGATGAAAGACTTTTATCAGTTTTACGCGTACTTCAATACGCTCGAAGATAAAGGGCTGGACGGTAACTTCGGCATCAACTCGGGCCCCAAAATAAAAGTGAAAACAGAAATTTCCTTTGCGGCTGCAGAACTGAAGGCGCTCGATCAGGAAATTACACAGATCCAGTCCAGGTTGAATCACCCCGATGCAGTCCGGCTGGCTGAGTGGGAAAAGCAGGCCCGTCTGGAATTGTCACAGCGCGGAAAAGATTTAAAACTGCACGAACTGGAAGTGGTCAAGATTTCGGACCCGAATACCCGTACCGAATTTGAAATCAGTGAAGAGGGGCACGTACTCGCGTTATCTCCCAGCGGACGCTCTCCCTCCATTTCATTGAAGATCAAGCCCGGAGTGGAAAAACTAACCGGCTTACGAATCGTATTTTATCCCAATGAAAAAATGCCCCGCAGTAGTATCGGCCATGGTAAGCCAGGGTCATTAGAGGGGGGATTTCTGTTAACCAGTTTTGCTGTTTCCGGAACGTCGGTTCCCTCTGATCAGGTTGACCTGTATGCGATGTTAAAGGTGGCCAGGTTAACGGCGAGTGCTTCGCATCCTGATTATCCTGTGGAAGGCTGCCTGGACCCGCGCGATCATACGGGCTGGTCGCCCGCGCCACAAAATCAGAGTCAGCAGAATCTGACGGTCACGTTCGATCGACCTTATGCAACAAAAGACGCCTCCTATCTCACAGTCATGCTGGTTTGGGGAGATGGAAAATTTCGGTACGGTCAGCGGTTAATGGCCGGAGATTACAAAATCTTTGGGATATCCGGTGTGGATGATGGCACGAATATTCCGGTCGAGATTCAGAAAATCTTGTCCGTTCCTCGGCATGACCGCGCTGAAAGACAAACGACTGCTCTGCAGCTGTATTACAGTCAGATTGCCCCCGAGTTCAAAAACCTGTGGTATCAACTGGAGAATCTCAAAGAACGCCGTCAGATGTTGACCGATGAGTTTGAGACGATGGTCATGAATAAGGCTACGAAACCCCGCGAAACGTATATTTTAGATCGTGGACAATACGATCAGCCCACCGTCAAAGTCAGTACGGGAGTGCCGGGCTTTTTACCGGGAGTGCCTGAGCAGAATCCTGGAAACCGATTGGCGTTAGCGGAATGGCTGACCGCCCGGGAGAATCCACTGACGACTCGCGTGGCGGTGAATCGGTTCTGGGAAATGCTGTTCGGGCAGGGTATCGTATCTACGACGGCGGACTTCGGTTCACAGGGAGACCCTCCCACGCATCCCCAGTTGCTGGACTGGCTGGCGGTCGAATTTTATGAGCAGGGTTGGGATGTGAAACACATTCTGCGGAAGATTCTGCTCTCGGCGACCTACCAGCAGTCTTCCGAGGGTACACCCGAACTCTGGAAAGATGATCCGCAGAACCGGTTACTGGCCCGCGGTGCCCGGTTCCGGTTACAGGCGGAAGTGATTCGAGATGCGACGCTGGATGTTTCCGGTCTGCTGGTCGAGCGAGTGGGAGGCGCGAGTGTGAACCCGTATCAGCCGGAAGGTTTGTGGCGGGAAGTGAGTCATTATGGAAGTTCCCCGGCGACGGCGCAGGTCTTCGTGCAGGATCATGGCGAGAAACTGTACCGCCGGAGCATGTATACCTACTGGAAACGAACGGTGCCTCCGCCGAACATGCAGACCTTTGATGCGCCGAATCGCGAAGTCTGTCTCGTGAGTCGCGCCCGTACGAATACGCCGCTGCAGTCGCTGGTGTTGCTGAACGATGTGCAGTTTGTAGAAGCCTCACGCAATTATGCAGAACGGATCATAAAAGAGGGGGGAGACGAGATCGACTCGCGTATCCGCTTTGCCTATGAGGAGGCATTGGGGCGTGCTCCTGAAGAATGGGAACTGAAAACGGTTCGGGCCGCCTACCAGCGTGAGTTGAAGAACTATCAGGCGAATGAAGGTGCGGCTGTGGCGCTGTTGAATCAGGGAGAATCGCAGCGCGATCAAGGTCTGCCTGTGGCGGAAGCGGCTGCCTGGACGACCGTGGCGAGCATGATTTTCAATACCTACGAATTTATCACACGGGGATAAGCATGGATCCTGTATTTGAATATGAACGAAATGTGACGCGTCGGACGTTGCTGGGCCGCTCGGCTCGCGGCATCGGTGGTGCGGCGCTGGCGAGCCTGTTGCAGCCGGAGTTGTTTAACGGGAGCGCGCAGGCAGAGACAACGATCCCCGTGGGGGTGAAGAAGATTGCGCCCAAAGCGAAGCGGATTATCTATCTGTTTCAGTCGGGCGGCCCTTCGCACGTCGATCTGTTTGATTATAAACCGGTACTGCGCAAGCTGCATGGATCGGATCTGCCTGATTCTGTGAAGGGAACGCAGCGGGTGACCGGGATGACGGCGCGGCAGAAATCGTTTCCTGTCGTCGCTCCTTTCTGGGAGATGAAACAATGTGGTGAGCATCAGACCTGGATCAGCGAGCGGCTGCCTTATACGCAGACGATTGCCGATGACATTACGATTGTCAAATCGGTGCATACCGAAGCGATCAATCACGACCCGGCGATTACGTTTATCAATACGGGTTCCCAGCAGATCGGCCATGCGAGTCTGGGGTCGTGGCTCAGTTATGGACTGGGTAGTGAAAACGAAAATCTGCCCGCTTATATGGTAATGCTGTCTCAGGGCACCGGCAAGAACCCCGGGCAGCCTCTGTTCGATCGGCTGTGGGGATCGGGTTTTCTGCCTCCCAGTCACCAGGGAGTCAAACTGCGTCCTGGATCGAGTCCGGTATTGTACCTGTCAAATCCGGCGGGCATTGATCGCAAACAGCGACGGAAACTGTTAGACGATCTGGCCACGCTGAACCGGGGACAGGCGGAAGAAATTGGCGATCCGGAAATTCAGGCGCGGATCAATTCGTATGAGATGGCTTACCGGATGCAGACTTCGGTGCCCGGACTGATGGATTTGTCGAGCGAGACCGAAAAAACATTTGAAATGTATGGTCCCGAAGTGCGTAAGCCGGGAAGCTTCGCTGCGAATTGTCTGCTGGCCCGGCGGATGACCGAACGAGGCGTGCGATTCGTGCAGTTGTTTCATCGCGGCTGGGATCAGCATGTTTCACTGAAGAGCCAGTTGCCGAACCAGTGCCTGGACGTGGATCAACCTTCAGCGGCTCTGGTCAAAGATCTGAAGCAGCGAGGTCTGTTGGATGAGACGCTGGTGATCTGGGGAGGTGAATTCGGTCGCACCGTTTACAGCCAGGGCAAGATTGGGAGTCCGAGTTCGGGCCGCGACCATCACGGGCGCTGCTTCTCAATCTGGATGGCTGGCGGCGGAATTAAACAGGGGTTTGAATACGGCAAAACGGATGACTTCTGTTACAACATTGTCGAGAACCCGGTTCACATCCGCGATATGAACGCGACGATTCTGCACTGCATGGGCATAGATCATCGGCGACTGACCTACCCTTATCGCGGCCTGGATGCCAAACTGACGGGAGTCGAAGAGGCCCACGTGGTCAAGGGGATTCTGAGCTGATCGTTACATGCGCTCAAGTTCAATTTTCAATGACTCGTTGTTCCCGTTTGGATCGATATTTACTTTGACCGGTGATTTGGTTGCATCGGAATAGATGGGCGGGATGATGTCATCTTTTTCCACAATTTGAATCGGCTCTGTGACTTTTGCCCCTTCCGCTTGTCCGTCAACGGGCATGGATTCGGTATCCGGTTCCTGTGAAGTGGACTGGTAAATTGTGACCCGGAATTCACCGGCGGCGGAACCATCTCCTTCGCCATACGTAGACATCACGAATGAACCGTCTTCATTAATGGTGCCGCCGGCGGCCTTGCCTTTTTGGGGAGTGAGTGGGACAAATGAAATGGCCCCGCCTCCGGCCATCGGCTTTCCATCATAGAGCACTACGCCACTTGTGGGAAAAACGGGTACATTACCGTCGTTACCGCAGCCAGTCAGGGTGGAAGCAAGACTGAGCAGCAGACAAAATTGGATGAAGTGAGGATTCTGGAATATCATGATATTGCTTCATGCTGAATCGGATTCCAACTGAGTTCACGATAAGAATGACTCAGTAGAAACTGAAAAGGTAAACAGGCAGTATTGAATGGTCCTGTTTTCAATACTGCCTTAAGAAGACGATGGAAAGATACCTTTAAAAGTTTTCGATGACTTCCCGCCCGCCGCGTGTGCTCAACGCGTGCCAGAGTGTCATGTCGATATTATCTGAGAAAAATCTTACCGAACCATCGGCCATGGCTCCCTGAACTCCACCGGCATGATAGCTGCGTGCAGCGGAATACATTTCGGTATAAGGTGACCCGATCTGGATACAGGGCATTCCTTCATCGGGGTAACTGCGACAGCCCCAGATTCCGTCCGGAGTGGTGCTGTTAGGGCCGGTCTGAGTGCTGAAAATATTCGCACCCATCACTCCGTATGGCCAGGTACCTCGAGTATCCTGACTGGAAGGGCCGGAGGAACTTTGCAGTCGAAACTTCAGTTCGCTTAAAGCCAGCGTGTTGGTAGTACCGTCTTTAATATCTCGAATGGAGATACTGGAATTATTCCCGAAGATGCCACCAATTTTAGCATCATTGGTATGCACACGCCCATATCCGGCTTTCCCGTAGTTGGCTGCATAATTTCCCCGGGCCAGGTGTTCCAGACCGGTTCCGTTGCCAAACTGCTCTCGATTGACTGGGTGTGACGGACACAACATGGCGTTGTACGGTTTACTGCCAACCTCCATGCCCTGTGAGGTATAAGTTCCATTTCCCAGCCAGTCCTGTACTTCGTTGCGTTCATTGGCGATGGTCATGAAATCGTCGAACATGGCAGACTGCTCCAGGTTGGCGAGGATCATGAGAATCCAGGAACCCCCGATGGCGACCGCCCCTGATCCATGGGCTCCGTTCGGGTTATCGCCGGCACCGTTTGCACTACCAGGGGGGAAAACATCATAGGTCGAATGGTAGTTCTGTAATGCGAGTGCGAGTTGCTTTAGATTATTTTTGCAGGATGACCGTCGGGCGGCTTCCCGTGCCTGCTGGACTGCCGGAAGCAACAAAGCGACCAGGATCGCGATAATGGCAATGACGACCAAAAGTTCGATTAATGTAAAAGCATGACGACGATACATCCGGGGAAGATAACGGCAGAAAGAAGAGTTTCGCATCCTGTGTTCCTTGTTACTTGAATCAGTATGAGTGAAGAACCAGAAAATGAGAGAATCAGATATCTGAAACTGAAACTCGTTTTCTCGAATATGCACGGTATGAGTTCGATTAAAATATCTACCCGGTTCCAGACGTTCAATCTCATTCTGGACGAGTCGGGTTTTATTCATCGATCATTAATCCGACGTTAATCTGATTCTGACTGAAGGGGGAGAAAATTGATGAAAATGAAATGTATTGCAGAGAAAGGGGTTGTGGTCTACATTACGCGCAGAGGGGATGTCTTCGCCTGATAGCGGTTGGCTGGGTTTAAGTGCATAACGTCATGCCGTTTATGTACTTATGTAAAAAGTATATCGTGGTCGGGTTCTACAAGGATGTGTTTGATGCTGAATTTGTCATTGCGCCTGCTTTCGGGAGGCGTGCTGTTGCTGCTCTGTCTTTCGGCATGTATTCCGGTTCCGATGACGACTCCTGAACTGTATCGGCCGCTCTCTCATTTCGATCCGGCGGATAATATTACGGATTATGAGAACCATCTGGCCCGCTTCAACGTGGCGATTGAAGCGGATGCGACCGACATTGATGCCCGATTTGCCCGCGCACTGCTGTATATGGGCGTGGGAAAATATCTGCCTGCCGAGGATGATCTGACGGCGGCGATTAAGGTGGCGGATCGACGTCCCGATTACAGCAGGGAACGTCTGGCTTCCATCTATTTGCATCGAGGGTTATTGCGTTGGAACGCCGAGCAGGTTGATCTGGCAATTGCCGATTATACGCAGGCTATTGAACTGGACCCGGAAGACTGGGAAGCTTATTTTCATCGCTGGCAGGCGTACAATCATCATGAAGAACCTGAGAAAGCCGAACAGGATCGCGAACAGGGCATGAAACTCAAGCCCAGTGTCTTCAAGAAAGAGTACGTGTTACGCTATGACGGGATCGTGCTGTAGACTGCAGGACCGCTGTGGAAAATGTTCTGATGCATTCCCGCTGGTTGAAGCAGTTTCTATTCTTTTCCGTATAGTTCTTCGTAATTCTTCCATTCTTTGCGATGGATCTCATAGCGGGATATGCCTTCGTTGGTGACTTCGATTACATCCCACCCATTTTTCATGTTGAAATAATCGTTGTAGTTACTGCCTAAGAGAATCAACGCTTTCAAAGGCGCTTGAGGCGTCAGGGGAGTCTTGACCGTCTGGAATTTCTCAATCTCAACTTCAGGCAGCTTCAGGTTTAAAGGGGGAATGTATTTTCCCAGCGACCAGGAAGCGATGATGGCGTCAGGGCTTTTGACAAACTCACAGTACCGCCCACCTCCAAAACCAAACTTTTTAAGATCGCCCTGCCAGTCTTCATTATACTTGAGGGCAATGTGTCTTCGTTGCCAGTCATAGTCTGCATTGTAAAAAAACAGACTCATTCCGTTGGTTTCTTCAAAATCGGCGACATTCCATTGGGTTGTTTCCAGCTTGGATGCGGGGATGTCACGTTTCATTTTCAGTTCAATGGGAAGATTGTTTCGAATATCAAAATAGACTTTATGGATATTGTTTGCCAGGTTCTGATTCTGCTGATCCAGAACCAGGCTGGAATAACCGGCGTAGCCACAAAAAGCGAGCTGGCCGACAAATCGGTAATTAAATGGGGTTTCAGGATTCTGTTTCAGTTTTAATGCGAGTTCTCGATCCAGGTGCGAATGAAAAAATGCATCCCCGGGCAGAAAGTAATTGTTACTGGCATGTGCTGGACTCTTCTGTGCTCCTAATGTGAGTGTCACTGTAATAAAACAGATGAGAGGCATTGTGCGCATGGAAAGAACTTTCTTTCTGAACAGAGTAGACACGAGACATGGTTGCCTAGCCTAATCTTGCCGACTCCTGGTCCTGGATGCAAGAAGAATCTGTGAGACTCATCTGAACCAATTGTTATCGTGCTCATTTTTCATGTATTGTCCCTGGTGCGTCTGGGGTATGATTCCCCTCTACTCCGGTAATAATCTTTGAGTACCATTTCACGTGTGGCGTTGAGTTCTTCGTCTGACATATTCTGGATTTTTTCCGGAGTCAGGTTGTGTGTCCAGCGTCTCACACGGCTCTGGGAGGTGCCACCCAGTCCGAGAAGTTTATCCATGCGTTCGCGGCAGCGGATCTGTTCGCGTTCGGAAAGATTCCCATACTGGAGTTTATACAGATAATACTGGTATGACTGGGCAAGCAGCTGCTCAAAGGGGATGGTCAGGCTCTCGACCATTTCCCGGCGGGCACGGGTAATATAGCGTTCGACCGAACGGGGAGAGATCTGATACTCTTTGCTGATGGCCCGTTTGATATCAGACGGGTGTCTGTGCAGGCCGAGTAACATTTTGACCGCCTCGAGCAGTTGATGACGCCGTTCGCTGGAAATACGGGTTCTGGTTCTGGGGGGAGTTGTCGTCATGTTTTTGTCTCCTGTCTGAAAAGGAAAAACAGATTGTGTAATGGAAAAGATCATGCAGGTTGGCTCGTGCAGGTCAACGGCAGTTATCAGTTCTGCGCCGGATTGACGCGGGACTGGTGGAGTCAGGGGGCAAAAGTGGTATCAGACTGCAGAAAACGTGCAGAAAGCGGGACCGATAAGCGATGAAAGGATCTGCAGTCATGCGACAGATACAGGTGATTTTCAAGTGGATAAAGCCGAGAATTCAGTTATCAGATTTCTTCTGGTTCAGGCTGTGCATTGCGATGAAAAACGTGCTATGCGCGCGACGCATAGCTGGAAAGTTTCTGTGGCTGCGCGACGGAGTCAAGTCAATTTCTTTCAGTGGTTCCCGATGAACTGTTTAAATGAAACTGAACAGGGAAAAGAGATGACAACCTGCGCAGGCTTTGGTAGTCTGAATTGATCCATTCTCAATAATGCATTCCGATTTCGGAGAGAAAAAACATGATGCGAGCGAACTTTGTGAAATCTGTCGGGTGTGTGCTGACTCTGTTTCTGTTGGTTCGCCTGGTCCCAGCGAAGGAAAAAGCTCCCGAGAAGCTGAGTGCACCCCAACAGACGGCGGTCGAGGATGTCACCAGGCGGGCAGATGATCTGAAAGCGGTCAACCAGTCGATCTGGAATTACGCGGAAGTTGGTCTGCAGGAAAATCAGTCCTCCCAGTTGCTGATTGAGAAACTGAAGGAGGAGGGGTTCACGGTGAAGAGTGGCGTGGCTGATATGCCCACCGCGTTTGTGGCGAGTTATGGAAGCGGAAAACCTGTGATTGGGATTCTGGCGGAATATGATGCGCTGCCCGGCCTGTCGCAAAAGACGGTTCCCTTTCGCGAAGCTCAGACAGAAGGGGGCGCGGGACATGCCTGTGGTCATAGTGGACTGGGGACAGCCGCGCTGGGGGCTGCATTAGCGGCGAAAGTCGCGATCGACAAGCATCAATTGAAAGGGACCGTGCGTCTGTATGGAACGCCGGCGGAAGAGACCGGTCTTGGGAAAGTTTACATGCTGCTGGACGGGCAGTTTGAGGATCTGGATATCTGTCTGCACTGGCATCCCTCCAATAATACCAACGTACATCTGGGGAGTTCGAAAGCGCTGGTGTCGGTGAAGTTCACCTTCACGGGTTTGCCTGCGCATGCTTCGGTGAGTCCGGAGAGTGGCGTGAGTGCTCTGGATGCGGTCGAGCTGATGAATACCGGCGTGAATTATATGCGCGAGCATGTAAAAGAAGATGCGCGGATGCATTACGTGATCATCGACGGCGGTGGTCAGCCCAACGTGGTGCCTGCGAAAGCGACCGTCTGGTATTACGTGCGGTCAAATACGCATGAGGATCTGGAGCGGAATTATAAATGGGTGGTTGATATTGCCAAAGGGGCGGCGCTGATGACGCGGACGAAACTTGCGGTACAGGTCGACACGGATAATCACGAGTTGATTCCCAATACGCCTTTATCGGAAGTGATTCACGGGAAGTTGATGACGATCGGGCCGCCTGAATTTTCTGAAGAAGAGAAAGCGTTTGCCCGCCGGATACAGCAACCACTGATTGAGGAGTTCGGTCAGCAGTTTCCGGTAGCGATAGACAGCCGCGTGCATTCATTGCTGGAATCGAAAACGTCGTCTAAAGGTTCGACAGACGTGGGTGATATCAGCTGGCATATTCCCACGGGGGGGTTGCGGACGACCTGTTTTGCTGCGGGGAACCCGGGACACAGCTGGCAGAACGTCGCCTGTATTGGCTCTTCGATAGGTGAGAAGGGAATTCTGTATGCAGCCCAGGCGCTGGCGGCAACGACTGTGGAGTTGATGGAGAATCCTGCTTTAGTCACCGAAGCCAAAGCGGATTTTGACCAGCGAATGAAAGACCGAAAATATATCACACTGATTCCGAAGGGACAGAAGCCACCAGTGAAGATCCGGTAATGAGCAGTTGGTTACTCAGGATGATCTGAAGGGTGTCCGTATTTACCGATCAGCGGGACGAAGACGAATGCCCCCAGGACTTCTTCAGAGAGTTTTCCATTGTTGAGCGTGAAGCGGTACATGCGCTGGCCGGTTGACTCAGAGCCGAGGGGGATAATGATTCTTCCTCCCTCGGAAAGCTGTACCTGATAGGGTTCAGGCAACTCCTCTGAAGATGCAGTGACGATGATGGCATCGAAGGGGGCTGCCTGGGTCAAGCCGAGCGTGCCATCCTCGGTGTAGACGTGAACATTGTCATAACCGAGGCGCTGCAGTCGTTCGGCAGCCTGACTGGCGAGTGCGGGAATGCGTTCAATCGTATGGACTTCACGGGCGAGTAGAGAGAGGACGGCAGCACCGTAACCGGAGCCCGTGCCGATTTCGAGAACCACTTCGTTTCCAGTCAATTGTGCAGCGGCACACATGAAGGCGACGGTATAAGGTTGAGAGATAGTCTGATGACAGTCAATGGGGAGTGCGCAATCATTATAGGCAAATCGCTGCGATTCGGGAGGAACAAACTGTTCACGGGGAACACGGGCAATGGCCTCCAGTACGCGGGGGTCAGTGATTTCCCGCTGGCGGAGGTGCTGTTCAATCATGGTCTGTCTGGCTGAAATGAAGTTGTCATCGCTTTGAACGGATTCGGAATTACTGCTCATGAGAGTACGTTCCCGGAAAAAGTGATTTGAAGTTCTAAAGAAAAATCTCCTTCAGTCTGTTATCATACTATTGTGTCAAATTGCGGTTACCTCGTACATCCTGTTTGGAGACGTTATAGAATAATGTGGTTTCGAAATATTATTTACAATCTATTGTTTTTTTGGGGTTCCCTGGTTGGGGTGGGCGCTGTTTCCGCTGCTGAAACTTCGGATAATTCGCAACCCAATGTGTTACTGATTGCGATTGATGACTTGCGAACAGAGCTGGGGTGTTACGGTCTGCCTTATGTGCAGAGTCCGTCGCTGGATCAATTGGCGTCGGAAGGAGTACTGTTTACGAACCATTTTGTGCAGGTGCCGACTTGTGGCGCATCACGCTATGCATTGCTGACGGGGCGCAGCCCCCGCAATTCTGGAGTGACGCGCAAAAACCAGGCATTTTACCAGGGGGACTCCGCCTTGTCTGTGAATCAGACAGCCGGGGCGCAGACGATGCCGGAACTGTTTCGGCGGAGTGGGTACCAGACGACGTGTATCGGCAAGATTTCCCATACGGCGGACGGCCGGGTCTTTGAGTATAACGGAACAGGTGATGGTCGTGACGAATTGCCTCACGCATGGGATGAACTGGCGACTCCTTTTGGTTCCTGGAAGCGGGGCTGGGGGATCTTTTTTGCGTATGCGAATGGACGCAGTCGGGAGGATGGCAGCGGAATCCGGGACCTGATGGAGTTCAAAGTCGAGCAGGATGAAGAACTGCCCGATGGTCTGCTGGCCAGGCAGGCGATTGAAAAACTGCGTGAATACAAAGAGGGGGGCAAGCCTTTTTTCCTGGGACTGGGATTCTTCAAACCGCATTTGCCATTTGTCGCGCCGAAACAGGACTGGGACGCATTTGAGAATGTAGAAATCCCGCCGGTCCCTCATCCGGAGAAACCAGAATCCGCGTACTGGCATAAGAGCGGCGAGTTTTACAATTACGACATGGAGTTTGAGAAAACCCGACCCCTGTCACGCGAGGCGCGGGAGAATGTGCGACGAGGTTACCTGGCGTGTGTGCGTTATACTGATCGGCAGGTGGGCAAAGTCTTAACAGCCTTGGATGAACTGGGGATGCGCGAGAATACGATTGTTATCGTTTGGGGTGATCATGGCTGGTTTCTGGGGGATTCCGCATTGTGGGCGAAGCATGCGCCACTGGAGCGGGCTTTGAAGAGTACGTTGATGATCCGCGCGCCTGGTGTGGCGGAGGCGGGGTTGAAGTCGGCTGCTCTGGTGGAGACTGTGGATATCTATCCTACGCTGATTGATTTATGTCAGCCTGCATTTCGGAAGACAGAATATCCGCTGGATGGTATGAGTCTGAAACCGATTCTGACGGGTGAGGAAACCGAGATTCGTGAAGCGGCGCTGAGTTACTGGAATGACGCAGTGAGTGTGCGCACACAGCAGTATCGAATGACGGCGAGCATGAAAAGAGGGAAGCCGACCAAAATTGAGCTGTATGATATTACAGAGAATCCAGACCCTATTGAGAATCTGGCAAAGTCAAAGCCGAAGGTTGTGGAAAAGTTGAGTAAGTTTCTTCCCGGAGAGAAGTGATTACAGAATCATTCAGAGCAGATGTGTTTTCATCCAGCTCAGATATTCGCTGGCGTACTCATTCAGATTATCGAGGCTGCCTCCGCCACGGACAGGGGAACACATTTCGTAGGTGGCGATACCGTTGAAGCCACCTTCTTTCAAACCGTGGAAGAAGGATGAGTAATCGATGAAACCTGTGCCGAATTTGACAGCACGGACCAGGTCTGGTTCCTGTCGCTGGTAGTTGATGAGGTCGGGCTGGTAAGTAAAGCGAGGGAGTTTGATGTAGTCGGCGTTGGTTGTGATGGCGGTGTGGGGCGCCATTTTGCGAGCGGCATCAAACAGATTTTCGCCGCGCAGCGCAGGGGACCAGGCATCGAAGCCGAGTTTGCAGTTGGGACGGTCGATATCAAACAGAAGTTCGAGCAGGGCATCGGAATGCACGCCGACATCATGATGGTTCTGAACGGCGAGGGTGACATCGTATTCCGCTGCCCGGTCACAGCATTCCTGTAACGCGGATACCGTTTGATTCCAGAGTGCCTGGGGTGTCTGTCGGGGAGAATCATAGGCGGTAAAGATGCGAACGGTTGAAGCACCCAGCTGGCTGGCGATTTCCGCGAGTTGCTGAACGTATTGAATCTGCAGTTCGACCAGGGGAACTTCGGCTGCAGCGGAGCCAGCGAAATCGGTATAGCCGCCGATGATTGCACATTTAATCTGATGATGTTTGAGGGCACCGTTGATGGATTCAATCAGTTCCGGAGAACAGTCAAGAGGTGCCAGGTGAGGACGTTTTCCCATGAGCATCACGGAATCGTAGCCCAGTTTTGCTGACTGCGAGATGAATTCATTCAAGCTCAAGGCATGCTGTCCCCAGAAACCGGCATAACTGACTGAAAAAAGACAGAGCTTCATGAACGGACTCCCGGGAACAGGTTGCTGTGAATGAGTGGAGATGGTCCGCTTATCCTAATTCTTTCCCGACGGCTGCTGCAACCTTGCGGCAGAGATCCATCGTCTGTGAGAAGGCGTCCGGTGTCAGAGACTGGGCTCCATCGCTCATGGCGCGGGAGGGGTCCGGGTGAACTTCCAGGATCAGGCCGTCACAGCCGGCAGCAATCGCAGCGGCACACATGGGAGGGACCAGGCTGGCGATGCCCGTTCCATGACTGGGATCGATGACGACAGGCAGGTGGGTGCGTTCATGCAGGTAAGGAACGGTGGCCAGTGGAAGTGTGAAGCGGGTATGGGTTTCGAATGTACGGACGCCACGTTCACAGAGAATGACCTGCTGATTTCCCTGGTCGAGGATGTATTCGGCGGCGAGCAGGAACTCTTCGATGGTGGCGGAAGGGCCACGTTTCAGCAGGACGGGCAGGCGGGTTTCGCCGACCGCCTGCAGGAGATGGTAGTTTTGCATATTGCGGGCACCGATCTGCAGGACGTCGGCATATTTGCATAACAGATCGACATGGTTTGGTGTCATGACTTCAGTGACGACGGCGAGACCGGTTTCTTCACGAGCCAGCGCGAGGAGTTTGAGGCCGTCCTCTTTCATTCCCTGGAAAGAGTAGGGGCTGGTACGGGGTTTGAAGGCGCCGCCACGAAGTCCGGTGGCACCAGCGGCTTTGACCTGGTGAGCGACCTGCAGGATCTGTTCTTCACTTTCGACCGAGCAGGGGCCGGCGATCACGCCGACATGCGAACCACCAATTGTAAGGTCGCGTGTAGTGACGACCGTAGGTTCTGGCTTGGTTTCTTTGCTGGCGACCTTATAAGCGGCGATGATGGGGACGACTTTTTCGACTTCAGCACAGGATTCCAGTACTTCCTGATGCCCGTCGCGTTTGATGCCTGCAGCGGCGATGACGGTTCGTTCTTCACCGATGATGACGTGGGCCTTCAGCCCCATTTCTTCGACGCGTCTGACCATGGCCTGGACCATTTCTTCAGTGGCATTGGGTTTCATCACAACAATCATGGCGTTGACTCATTTCTAATTCAGTCTCAGGGAATAAAAAAAGCCCTGTAACCAGTGAGGTTACAGGGCCAATCGATTTCAGGGTTTGTTCATCAGTTAAGAACGGTATGTATTCGATCGGTCAGGTAACCTGTTCCGGTAAACCAATAGCTCAAAAAGTGCCAGGCTGTAAAAAAAGACAGCCGCACTGAATTAAAGCTAAAAGTACCAAACCGATGTGTCACGGAGAAACTCCAAAAGGGTTAAAATATGATTTCTATCGAATTTCCATCGAAGAAAACCAACGCGTAAATCATACTCCTGCAGAGCAAATTAAGTCAACCGGGAAATTCAAAAGTTTCTCAATCGGCTGGAACGATTTAGAAATGAGGGCCTTTTGAACTTCTCTTATGGAAATGTGAGAAGCTGATTCCCTGTTTTGGGGGAGAGGATTTCGGTTCCTGCTGCTTCAGATCTGCAGGTTTAAAGTGAGGATGATTTTGATTGCTTGAGGAAGTGTGAGGTAACAGTGTACGAAATAATTCTGGAATATTGCCAGGATGTGTTTCGGCGGCGAGTCCACTGCGTGCAATGCGAATGTGCTGGATTGATTTCATCGTGGCAGACTGATGGAAACACTCTTCAGGATAGCAGGCCATGATGGCTGCCAGCATTTTTTCCCAGTGGTCGCTGCATTGACTGGTCAGTCCGGCCGGGAATGAAATTCGTAAACCGGCAGTGATCAGGTCCCAGGTCTGAACGGGGGAAGGGGCATTGAGGTTTGTAGACTGGTCTTCACCAAAATCGCGCGAGCGTTCCGGATCGTGGGCAAATTCCTGCATGTTGTACCGCAGTACAAACTGCCCCAGCATCAGGTCGGTCCAGCGTTCGATTGAGCGTCTCGTGGTATTAATTCGTTTAAGGGCATCGAGGCTCAGATGATTTTCTGCCACCATCACTGCCAGTACGATCCGTTTCAGATCCAGAAATGCCAGATAGAGGCTGCGGGCGATGGGTTCGGCCTGACGCTGTTTCCGCTTTTGATCGGTCACAGCGAGAACTGTCGTGACAACACGGATCAGCATTTCTTCCGCGAAGAAATCTTTAAAAATGGCTTCCAGTTCGGATTCCGAGAGTTCACCAGGAGAATCTGATTGAGCCAATGGCTCAAGGACACGTCGCCTGAGCTTCAGATGTTCCTGCCCGTGATACCAGAAGTCACAGAGTATATCGGACGAAAAAGGGCCAGCCCCTTCAATGAGCGAAAGACTTTGAGATGCAATGACTGCTGCGATTTCTGCGGTAATTTGCGAATTCAATGGAATGCCGTTCTACCTTGAGAGTGAAATGACCCGGTGCCTGGAATCACGAAGAATTCCCAGGCTTTCTCTGGCAGGGTAAACGCAAAAGGAATACCACTTTCTCGATGAAACGGGTGAGTCTATCTAAAGGCTGTTGATAAAACGGCTTATGAGAGGGACAAATCTCACGGTGTTCCTGTCGTATGATGACGTAATCCATCGGAGTGTTGATCAAAATCAACGTGTGGTTTTATTTCTGTGGTGCAGTTTTGGCGACTTCTGCGGGATCCAGTTTCCTTATGCGAATATTTTTCAAAGCAGCCGTCGTGCAGAAAGAGGTGATGCCGAAGGGACGGGAGAGTTCAACTTCGTGGCGGATTGAGATTTTGCGATCTTTCAGATTCTGATCGACTATCTGTTTTCCATCCAGCCAGACCTGAATCTTATGGTCGGTGACCTGTAGACGAATTTTATACCATTGATTCTTTTTAAATGTCTGAAACGTGGTCGTGCTGTTTTGTGATGCGTCATCTCCGTCGATGCTGGAAATACCACACAGGCTCCCCCCCCAGCCTCCCAGGATAAAGGAGCAGGGATCTTTTTTAACAGGAAAAGTCAGTCCACAGAAGAAGTCGGTTCCATCCACGCGCATAGCTTCCAGTTCGACTTCATAGTTCGTCAGGGGGAAATCTTTCGTGTCGACGAGAGTGGCGCCGGTCAGATCGACGCCCATTTCCAGAATCAGGTTTCCCTTTTCGACATGGACTTCACCTTCCCCTCCGAATTGAGGGACCTTCCAGCCATCCAGGTTTTTACCGTTGAACAGAGAGATCCATTTCGTTTTGGGTTGTTTCTCTGCTTTTGTGCTGGCACCTGCTTCTGCTTTTTTTGTCCCATTTTTTTCTGGCTGATCCTCTGCAGAGGCTGAGGGAGCAGTCATCAGGCTGAGTGTGATTACCAGAAGCAGAGAGGTTTTCGGCAATCTGATCTGAAGAAAGGAGTTTCGGAAATGATTCAAAATATTCATAGAAGACCTGACGCTTTGTCAAAAGTATTAGGAACGGTAAATACCTGTGTCAGCGATGCCTGGAGGAGCACTTATTTGAGTCTCATCCTGTTTCAGAGACAAGTGTTAGATTCGATAAGCGACTGACATCACCTTATTAGAGAATAACGGAGTCCAAATCGAAAGCGAAAAATATCGGTTTATCTGGATTATAACGAATTCAGGGATCAGGCAAAGTGATGAGTTCAAATCATTGTAGCTGTCTGGAAAATGTGTTCATCAAACGGCATTTTCTGGGCTAGGTTTTGAGTGAACCTCGTAGAGATTCCGCGGGATTCATCAGATAGAATCGCATTTGCAGGTTAGAAAGCGCAGGGCTCAGTTGTCTTACCTTATAGCATCAATCATCGAAGTATTCACTCACAATGTGTCGCAGGGCGTCACAAATGCCAGTGTTGCGGCCATCGCTGGTGTCTGTCTGCTGCAATATATTGTGTACACACTCAAGATGTCAGCCGTCCGCAAAGAGAACGAACAGTTTCAGCGTAATCTATCTGAATTTGAAGTCGAGTTACAGGATATTCAGTCTGATCGGGCGATGACGCTGATCGAGAATCATATCTTGAGAGAGTTCGTATCGCAGTCCGATTTCGATCAGGCAATCGAACTGCTCCTGAAACGATATGTTCCTTCACTACGAGATGGGTTTGGGTTGTATTTGAATCACATTGATGGCGAATTCAAGCTTCGTGAATCACGGGGTGTTTCGCGCAACACGAAAGCCGTATATGACATTGACCGGAGTTTACTGAAGCAACTGCGGAATCAGAATGTGCTTGTACTGCGTGGTGAAAAACTCCGGGAATCGAGTGTGTATCAATGTTTTCACGATCAGGACAAAGCCCGGATCCAAAAGCTGTGCCTGCTGGCCGTCTATGATAAAAAAGATATCTCAGGAATCTTTATTACAACGGATCTGTATCCTGAAGGGGTTGATGAAGTACAGCAGATCAAACTGGCGAAGCGACTGCTGATCTGTGTGTCTCGCAATATTGTCAAGAATCAGGATTTTGAATCGCATCGATTTGAGTTACGCGTGACACGTGAACAACTCGAGTTGCGTTCTTTAGCAGACCAGCAGTTCAAGACTCCCGTGATTATGCTGGAAGAGTTTCTGGATCGATTACGACAACTGACCAATTCAAGCCGAGCAGGTCTATTTCTTTCAACGCCCGGCGATGTGAGTGGCTGCAAGGCGATAGTCGAATGTGGAATCACGCTTCAGTCCGGTGTCAAAGCCCGCTGGCGTGAACATGAGATGAACCTGGTGCAACTGGGGCTCAACTCAGGGGAAAATACTTCTCTTTCGGGTGATCAACTGGAAAACCATGGGATTCGCTCTCTGGTGGGGGCCGCTCTGATTTCACCTCTGATCACAAACCGGAAACGTATTGGTGTGCTCTGTCTGACCAGTCAGGACAGTCAACCCTATGATGAACGATCATTAAGGCTGATCTCCTGGGCTTCACAGTTTTTATCCAATACTCTGTTGAAAGTGCTCAGCCATGCGACCATTGAACGTCAGGCGAAACAGGATGGTTTAACGGGACTGGTCAATCGACGTTCGTTTGATGAACTGTTTGAAGATCAGTTTCAGCGGGCCCAATCAGCCGAGATGGCCTGTTCACTGATTTTAATCGACCTGGATCACTTCAAATCGGTCAACGATACCTATGGTCATCAGGCTGGAGATGAAGTCCTGAGACGGGTCGCGCAGATTTTGCGAGAACGCATTCAAGAGATTCGCTCATCGGATAATGTCATTGCTGCCCGCTATGGCGGTGAAGAATTGGCAATTCTGTTACCAGAAGTGGGACTGACGGGTACGGAGCGAATCGCTGAAGTGATACGTCATTCTATTGAATCCAGCGTGATCAAATTTAACGAAGTGCACATCCCAGTTACAGCGAGCCTGGGGATCTCGACCTATTCCCCCCACATAATGGATAGTGTTCAGGCGATGTTAGCTGCTGCGGACAGTGCCCTGTATCAGGCAAAAGCGGAAGGGCGCAATCGAGTTTGCAGCCTGACTTCGACCCCGGTTTAAGTGAATCCTTAAAACGAGGCTGTTTTGACTTGTTTATGCAGATCTACTCATAAACAATGCAATCCCGAGTGCGACCAGTTCACGCCGTTTATTTCGAGCGAGGTCTTGCACTGCTACCTGCGGTATCCCTGTTCTGTATCTGGAAAATGAACAGCTCATCAACAACGTTCTGAATTTGATATCTTATGTCTGACCCCGATTCCATCTCAAACAACTCCTTGTCGGTCCGTGGGCGAGTCATTGCTGTGATGCCCGCCTATAACGCTGCCAGTACCCTGGAACGGACGGTGGCGGATATCCCTGAGGGCTCAGTAGATGAAATCGTACTGGTTGATGACTGCAGCAGTGACAATACAGTCGAAGTCGCAAAACGCTTGGGCTTAACGGTGATTCAGCATGAACGAAATAAAGGCTATGGTGGAAACCAGAAGACCTGTTATCGTTATGCCCTGGATGCGGGAGCAGATTATGTCGTGATGATCCATCCTGATTATCAGTACGACAGTCGGGTCATCCCTGTGGCAACCGAACTGATTCGGCTGGGGATTTGTGATGTGATTCTAGGTTCACGCATTCGAACCCGGGCGGAGACCCTGTCGGGGGGGATGCCTTTTTATAAATATGTCGCGAATCGCTTTCTGACGATTGTCGAAAATATTGCCCTGGGTCAGAACCTGGGAGATTTTCACAGTGGCTTTCGTGCTTACAGCCGCAAAGTTCTGGAGACGATTCCCTTCGACAAGAATTCGGATGATTTTATTTTCGACACTCAGTTCCTGGCGCAGGCAGTGCGATTTGGTTTTAAGCTGAGCGACATCCCGGTACCGGTTCGTTATTTTGAAGAAGCATCAAGTATCAATTTCAGACGCAGCGCCCGTTATGGAATACTGACACTGGCAGTGATGCTGCAATTCTGGCTAAACCGACTGAAGATCTGGAAATCGGATCTGTTCTCTCAGAATCAGCAGTATCTTGTCGATTGACTGAATCACTGGTGATTACTCAGTCTTTTGCTTCTCCGGTTTCTCCTTCTCCGGTTTCGTCTGGGCCGCATCGTATTCTTTCCAGAATTCATCCGCGGCTTTGACGGTATCAAAACTGGCGCCCAGACCTTGAATCGACGGATTATCCCTGATTACATCCATGCCTTTTGTGATGTTGGCAGGGGTAAAAATCAGACGCTGTAGAGGCATTCCTTTCAGAGGCGTCAAATCGGTCACAGCGGAATTCGCGAGGTTCAGTCGCAGAAACTGCATGCCCCGCAATGGGGAGAGATCAGCGACCTTCGTGTCCTGAATATCCAGGCTTTCCAGCAGCATGCCTTTGAGGGGGGAAATGTCGGTAATTTCCGTATTGGGAATCCAGAGCGTCTTGAGGGGCAGTGTATTGATCAGACCCAGATTCTTGACCTTTGTGTCAAACAGATTGAGTTGATTGAGGGGCATGCCTTCCAGTGGTGAAATATCTGAAACGGGGGTATGTTCCATCCTGAGAATGCGAATGGGCATGCCCTGTAAGGGGCTGAGATCACTGACGAACGACCCTTCCAGATAGAGTTCCTGTATTTTCATGCCCTTCAGCGGGCTCAAATCAGTGACCGGACAATGTGTAAGATCCAGGTACTGCAGATCCATGCCTTTCAGCGGACGTAAATCAGAAACGGGACAGTTCATCAGATCGAGAAACTGGAGTTTCATACCTTTCAGAGCAGAAATATCTTCCACTCCGACCAGTTTGGCTGAAATGATTTCTCCCTTTTGTTTCCCGAACTCGGCATTGTTCTGATAGTCGGGATTATTTTTCTTCAGGCGTTCGTGGATATCCTGTTCTGTCAGAACGACAGGCCCGGCAGGTGCTGTCGGGACTGGTGGATCTGGGGTTGTATCCTGGGCTGTCTTGTCCGGGGATGCTTCGTGGCTACAGCCGGTAAACATGAGGATGCTTATAAAACAACTCAGGGAATTGATGATCAGCAGGTTTTGATTTCTCATAATAGGCAGGGCTTCACGCATTTAAAATTCAAGACAGGTGATTCAGTTTACAAGTTGCAGATGATGTTCATCAAATAGCAGACCAAAGCCGGGACGATCCGAAACTTCGATCATACCCTGCCTGATGTCAGGTTGTCCTTTAACCCAGGTCATCCAGGGGCGACCGGTCTCTGCGAGTGGCTGGGAATCCAGTGCTGTGATGGCGTGCAACGCCCAGATTTCACAACCACGATGTGGACAGACACGTAAGCCGGCTTCCTTAGCCATTGTGTAGATTCTGATCAGTTCCGTCAAACCACCGCACCAGTTGACATCGGGCTGGAGCACGGTATGCAGTTTCTGCTCAATGAGCGGGCGAAACGCTTCTGAAGTAAACTCATGCTCGCCACCAGCGATAGGGACTTCCGTTTTTTCTTTAAGTACTGCATAGCCTGCCAGATCATCCGGGGATAATGGTTCTTCAATCCATTCGATTTGAAACGGTTTGATCGCTTGCGAAATGGAGATTGTTGATTCAATGTCCCATTTCATCCAGGCATCAACCATTAGTAAAGGGGAATTGCCGATGCGGTTCCGTGCCTGTTCGATGGAGGCGACCATCAAATCGCGCTGTTCAGGAGCAGCGACTTTTCCGAGATGCAGTTTATAACCGGCGTGCTCCCCGGTCGCAGTAAGATCCTCTGTTGACCAGACCGTGTGATAGGTTGGTATTTTTATTTCAGGAGTGCCTCCCAGAAGCTCGACCACCGGTTGTTGCTCCCGCTTTCCCTGCAGGTCCCACAAAGCCAGATCCACTCCACTGAGGGCCATGATGGCGATGCCTTTGCGACCAAAAGCCAGAGTGGCCTGATACATTTCGCCCCAGAGCTGTGAAATTTCTTCCGGGTTTCGGCCGAGCAGAAGATCGCGCAGGACAGTCTTGACCACGTGTTGTCCTGCCAGGCCTCCACCGCCGACTCCATAGCCTGTGATACCGGCATCGGTATCAATGGCAACGAGAATCTGGCCCAGGCTGGTACGCCAGTCGGGTGGAGAATTATTTCCAGCGGGTTGTATCGCGCGAATGTCTGTAATTTGCATGCTGCTATTCTACTGAAAAGTGATAGAAAAAGCAGGGACGTTCAGCGGGGTGGTTGATCAGAATCAGAGGAATATCTTTAGCTGAGCATTCAGAAGAGGAAACTGTCAGTCCGAGTGACTAAGCAGAAAAGAGAAGGACTATTTTCCTTCAGCGACCTGCTGGTTCTGAGGTTTGGCTTGTACGGGAGCGACCCGGAAGTTTTTGGGGAGATTCTTCTTCAACCAGTCATCCATTCCCTTGATGGTCTCAGCGTTGATTTTGGGGTTCACACCTGGTTGCAGAATGGCAGAGATCGGTTTGATGACC
Source organism: Gimesia maris (assembly GCF_008298035.1). Taxonomy (NCBI): domain Bacteria; kingdom Pseudomonadati; phylum Planctomycetota; class Planctomycetia; order Planctomycetales; family Planctomycetaceae; genus Gimesia; species Gimesia maris. The sequence continues at coordinate 5,118,245 of NZ_CP042910.1, read as the reverse complement.
TGTTTGTAGGCGTCATTCACAACTGTCTGATTGACCTGCTGTTTGAACAAACCAGTGTTATCAGCTGCGTTCTCGGGCTTGAAGGCTAGATAGACATTCCAGAAACAGCGTTTCCAGAAGAATGCGTTAGGATTGCCATTGTAAGCCTGGATCATCTTTCGTGTCAGATCCACGATGGAATAGGTAATGAGTTTGATGTCTGCATTTGCTTTGAGTGGAAGCTTACCGAGATTCTCAGCAGCAGTAGACCTGACTTCCCAGGTCCGTTTTGCGTTACTCATGACTTTTAGTAATGCATCGGTGACGATTGGCTGTCGCGCGAGGTTATCGGTAATACCCATGGAACCGAGCGCATTTATCAGGCTGCGCTGATACCAGGAAAATTCGTTGACTGACTGCATCAACTCATCAATGATTTCTTCTGCAATTTTAACCCGTAACTGGTTGGTCGGATTTCCGGTCTGTCCGATTCGAGCCAGTCCGTTTGCAGCGACAATCTTAACCTCTGTTGTCTGAGATTTATCATTCAGAACTTTGACCAGGGGCACATAAGCCAATGTGTAAGCTACACGCTCCTTTTTCTTTTGCCGATCTTCATCTCGCAGATCAAGTTGCGAAAGTAACACGGCGGCACTGAACCGAACCAGGCGATGATTGTTGAGCAGATCCTGGGCTCGTTTTGTGAGTTCTTCGAGATAAAGTTCGCGTGCCTGATAGTTACCGGAGATCTTGCCGGAAAAATTAATATCACGCAGGATATTGGCCCGCAGTTTATTCAAGTCAGTCTCGTTTTCCGGTTTATTAGGATCCTGCTTGAAGGTCATCAGGTAGACGTGGTATTTCGCTCCTTCGGCAATCAGTTTTTTGTCTTCAGCAGAACTGATTTTTCCACCCCGCAACAATTTATCGAAATCCCTTAGTTTATTTTTTCGAAAATTGACTGCTTCGTCGGGAGACATTAACTCTTTGTATACATTCAATGCATTGGGGTCTGCCGGTTGCTGGCCGAGAAGTAACGAACTGGAACACAGTAACAGACCGACTGCCAGCAGAGAATGTCTACACACTCTGGCGGTCAGCATTTCAATTCCTGAAACGGCCTGATACGAGCATATGGATTGTCGCACGGAAAGTTCCTTCATTCAACGTTCTGCTCGAACCCCAGTACAATCAGAAGCACAGGGTTTTCTCGACTTCAATTGGGAGCGTTACATTCAAGGAAAATATTACACAAATAAGGCAAATAACTCTATGGCAGCCGAATAGATTTCCTGTGATTAACTGCCGACTGCTATTCTGGTTCCGAACGAAGCGGAATGAGGATATGGATCACTATAAATCATACGATAAATATTGAGCAGATACCAATCAAATCTGCCATTTTCGAGTGGCAGATTCAGGGAATCAGCGTTCCAATTCTACTTGCACGTTCAAAATAACTCAGTTGTCGCTGCAGGAAAAAATTCCACTGTCTTCCATGGCACTGTTTTATTATCTTACGGTATCGCTTTACCTTACGAACTGTCAAGATTTTTCTCAATCCTTAAGTCGGATTTCTTCTGCAATGTGAAAGCGTCTCCGAATTTACTGTGGGTCAGGAATAATGTATCAAATTCATGGTATCTGCAGAGAATACAGGTGTGAAGAAGATGTGAGTGATTGCGGTGAGAATGTTCAGATTCCCTCTTCCGTCTGAGACTCTTTATAACGGTTATCGGGATTTTAGAGCACATCACATTTAACCATGGCGTCTTTCGATCCATTATATTCGATTTAAATGAGCCTGGAGACGCTGCAGTAAAACTGGACACGGTCTAAGGAATTCAGAGGGTGATTCGCTCTTTCTGGAATGGATGTTGTATGACGGTTTATTTTCAGAGTAACAAATTCTTAAGGCATGAGACCGGGGCACACCCGGAAAGTTCTCTGAGGCTGGAAACGGTAATGAACCAGGTTTCCACCGCGGCGATTCCCAATCTAATGATATTGAAAGACCCTACGGTGGGAGCGGGAGAGGAACTATTACGGGTTCATCCTGAAACTTACTTAAATCAGCTTCAAGCCTTCTCAGCGGCTGGTGGGGGGCGCATTGAATCCGATACGGTGATGTCTGCCGACTCGTATGAAGTAGCCCGTTATGCTGCAGGCTGTGCGGTTGAAGCCGTGGATCGGGTGATCATGGGGCAGGTCAAACAGGTATTTAGTGCCAGCAGGCCGCCGGGACATCATGCCCTTTCTGATCGGGCAATGGGGTTTTGTCTGTTGAATAATGTGGCCATTGCCGCCCGACACGCCATCGACTTTCATGGATTAAACCGTGTGCTGATTGTTGACTGGGATGTGCATCACGGAAATGGCACTCAGGATATATTTTATGAAGAAGAATCAGTCTACTTTTTTTCTGCACACCGGCACCCGTTTTATCCGGGGACAGGTCTGGGGCATGAAACGGGATCAGGAGCGGGACTGGGCACGATCTGGAACCTTCCCCTGGCATTCGGGATCTCCCGGCAGGATTATTTCTCCCAGTTTGAGCGAATGCTGGTTGACGCGGCTGCCAGATGCCAGCCTGAACTGATTCTGATCAGTGCGGGATTTGACGCGCACAAGGATGATCCGATTGGTTCGCTGGGACTGGAGACGGAAGATTTTGGTAGATTAACCCAGCTGGTAAAGGAGGTGGCGCGTGAGTACTGCGGAGGCCGCATCGTCAGCCTGCTGGAGGGGGGCTATCATCCGCAGAGACTAGCAGAGTCGGTGATCTGTCATTTAACGCATTTGGCTAATGACTGAGTCGGTATCAGGAAGACAGCTATTTCTGATAGATTGGCAGATAACCTTTATCCAACTGCAGAATCGTGGCATTAATGGCAGTCGTATAGACGGGGCCGACATGGCCTTCCATCCAGGCACCGGATGCGGACTGCTTGCGTAGAATCTGCTTGCCGATATCTTCGATGTACTTATCCCAGTCTTTGGTTTCACCGCGGTACATGACCTGGGCGTAATAAAAATGAGCGTAATGCCAGTGGCCAAAGTAACGGTTTGAATTCCCGCCAGGCCAGATATTCTTTTTACAGAAATCGAGCATGTTTTTCAGGTGATCGGAGTCATATTCTCCGGCATTGAACAGGGCAGCACAGGCAGCGGCTGTGATTGCCGGTCGGGCACCGCCGCCGCGAATGCTGTATTGGACGCCTCCTTCTGGAGTCGTACAGTCTGAGATGTATTTCTTGGCGCGGTCAATGATTTTTTTATCAACGGGGATGCCGGCATTGCGACAGGCGCGTAACCCCTGGACCTGAGTGATACAGGTTGAGCCTTCATCGAAATCATTGCCGTCTTTGGCAGAAACATATCCCCAGCCACCACGTGTTGTCTGGGCACCGGCGCAAAAATCAACGGCTTTCATCAGTACTTTTTTGAGCTCCTCACGCCGGAGCGAGTCTTCTTCTTCGCCATAAACCTGGGAGAGGAAGACCATGGAATAGCCGTGACCATAGGTGTAATGATAGTCATTCTTATAACCGATCAAACCATTGGGCTGACTCATTTCCAGCAGGTAATCCACAGCGTTCTGTACGTTCTTTGCATACTTACCGCGCGTAGTTGTGGAACCTTCCGCCAGCAATGCATTACCGGCGAGCGCTGTCATTGCTACCCGGTACTGTCCACCATTGGCTTCCCAATATCCCTGTCGACGTTGTTCCCTGGCGAGATATTCCAGGGCGTTCGTGATCGCCTGCTGGATTTTCGGGTCACGATTTTTTGCCGAGACGATATTGGAACTGGACAGAATCAGCCCTGTAGTCACCAGGCATACTGAAAGAATGAATCGCATCAATTACTCCCTCTATTCAGAGGACCCGGCGAATTTTGTCAAACAGTGCCGGAAAAATGAGAAGCTCTGAACAAAATGTGGATCAGAATGATCAGAGCTACCCGGATTTGGGTTTCGGGTTATTTATCAACCCATTCTACGGGTTGAGGTTCAATTTCGGGTTTAGGCATATGGCCTGCGTCGGCACGCCCGCTCCCTTCCAGACGACTGATTGCCCGGACGGTCATATCATGATCACAGAGTATCTGACAGCTGAGACGGCAACCGGTGACTTCACGTGCGGCGAGTGTGTTCTTTTCAGCGACCGTCATTTTTTCAGGTTCACCTTCGATAAACTCAACTCGGCACGTCGTACAGCGACTTGCACCGCCACAGGCATGTAATTGATCGACCTGGGCATCTTCGGTCAGTGCCAATACCAGGCGCTTACCGGATTCCACTTCGAATTCTCCTACATTTTCAACAGTCAGTTTCGGCATTGTTTCCTCTGTATTTCAGTTGGGGTTGAGTCCGGAATTCATCGTGAATTGAGACACCTCAGTATATCTACGAATTTCCGGTAGTGTTAACTCAATAAATTATAGTGGGTTGCAGCAGATTATTTAAGTGGGCATTACAAATTCGTGCTCCGGGTGAGAAACCGTCAGTACCGGGCAAGGGGCTTTGCGGACCACTTTTTCAGCCACACTTCCCAGTAACATGTGTTTAAGTCCGGTTCGACCATGGGTTCCAATCACAATCAGGTCGATATCTGCTTTTTTGGCATAGCGGATAATCTCCAGGAATGCGGGACCGACGGTAACTTCACGTACGACTTTCAGGTTTTCCATGCCAGGCAGACCAGGCATTTCTTCCAGCTGTTTTTGAGCCAGTCCCTGCATGTCTGCTACCAGATCATTCATTGATGTTCCCATCATATTCGGTTCCGGGAACATGGCTACGGCATCCTGAACGACATTCAGCAAGTGCAACTCGGCATCAAATCGCTTGGCAAACTCACATCCGTAAAGCAGGGCCTGTTGTCCGAATTCACTGAAGTCGGTTGGTACGAGAATTTTCTTCAAATCAATCATGGGGTCACTCCTTGTTTCATTATATCCCTCTATTGCAGTTACATCAGAGACCGGTTTTGCACTCCTCTTTAACTATTCCTCAAATTGATCCTGTCTGTCCCGGTTATAGATCAATCGGAAAGATCAGCAATGAAAAGCAGGTATATTCCTTCAAGCTTAACAGATCCGGGAATCTGGCACAGCCGCTAATATCGTTATTTTAGTGATGTTCCGTACCGTGCAACCGCTTACAGATAATACGACCGTTAGATCACAAACAATAGCTTTATCAATCACGACACTTGCATTTGTGAGAAATCGTTTAAGCGAGAATAAACGGATGGCTGTTGCGCCTATTCTAACTGATTGGCCACTTTCATATATGCGAAAACGGCAGATTTAACCGATTTTTATTCCGTGTGCCATACCACATTTTATGAGCTTGTCAAATTGGGGAAGTGGTTTTTTTAATCGGCACTGTCTGATAGACCTGGAAAGAGGAATTCAAGATGTTACAGCCCTATTCGAAAACGATCTCATTATCACTGTGCATGTTTTCCATTCCAGGGTTAGCTGGCTGCCAGTATGTCCAACAGAAGGTTTATCAGCAGGCCGCTCGTCCCAGTGCTGAGTATCAGGAGCAGATTGAGACAACGGCTCCCCGATACAAGAGCCCGGGCCAATATCATCTGGCACCGGCTCCTGCTCCGCTTGAAGACAATTTTCCCCCAGCCGCTCCGCCGAGCCTGATCCCACCAGGGGGAGAACAGACATCAAATCAGAAGCGGTCTCTCATCCGAAGGGTCTCGGAGGAAGAATCCATTGATGATTCTGAATATTTTAAGTCGATGTTCGAAGATGAGCCGGAAGAGCCGGCTCAGAAGTACCTGGGACTGGTTCCTCATTATTCAACGGTTTCCTCTTCCATGTCGAACAAAGTGAAACAGATGAATGGAAAAGTCAAAGGCTTCTATTCCAGAATGAAATCACATGTGAAGACGCCGGACTGGGTTCGCAAGGTTTCCGGCAGTCATGTCGAAGTGATCGAAGAAGATCCTTTCTGTGGTGATCTTTCCTGCATCAATTCCACGCCTGTTTTGCAAGAGTTCGAGATGTCAGAAGAGATGCTGCAACCGGAACCGGTCAAACCAGCTCCGACACTGCCTGCCCCTCCGCAGAAACTACAGCCCCAGCCGGATCTGAAATCAAAGCCGTTACCGCAACTGCCTCCGCCCGGGGAAGCAACCAACTTCAATAATTCCTGGAGAGTATCAGCGATTCGTGAGCCGCTGGCTGTTGAAGAGTTTTCAACTTCAGAAGATCAGCTGGAAATGTGGCCGTACGCAAAACAGGTTCAACAACCGCAGCAGGTTCGTAAATTCGAATTTAAGACGGCGACCCCGGTTTCTGCTCCCGACTTTCCTTATGAACAGCCCGAGCTCAACCATCCCCGGGAACTGACAGTACCTTCAATGATTTCACAGGACGAGTCTGTTCCCCTGCGAAAAATCAGTCATGAACAGATTCAAATCGAAACGTTGCCTGCCCTGCGAAGTGTAACGGAGGATACACCAATCCAGATTACACCCCGCCGCGTTTATTAAAGGAATCGATTAAGGGGGATCGTAGCCTCCGGGGTGAAAGGGGTGGCAGCGACAGATCCGCAGGACGCCTTTACAGGACCCTCGGATGGCACCATATTTTTTCACCGCCTGAATGAAATATTCGCTGCAGGTCGGGTGAAACCGGCACTGTCTGCCTATCAGATGACTGAGTGTCATCTGGTAGATGCGAACGAGACCGATTAATGTCCGGGCGGGAAGTTGATACAGCATACGTCCGAATTGCAAGGCGATTTGTTTCATCAGCCAGACTGTTGCTCCAGACGACGTTTCAGCTTCTGCGAGAGATATTTCAGAGACTTCTGATATCCTTTTAAATCCCCGTCCAGATCAGCGCGGGGGATGGCAATCAGATCGAGCCCGGCAGGTAACTGAGATCGGATCAGTCGAAATGCCTCGCGTAGCAGTCTTTTCTTCCGTGCCCGCTGGATCGCATTCCCATTCTTTTTTGAGACACTCACACCAAGCCTGGTACAAGGAAGTTCGTTTCGAATTGCAAACAGCAGGAGATTCTGATCGCCGGCCCGCTGTTTTGCAGCATAGATCGCATCGAAATCCTGCTGGCTGCGAATGCGGTGTTCGCTCGGAAAACCGAATGGTTTGACTGTAGAGGGCTCTCGCCGGGCATTGTCCTGGGAACCGGTCATGATTCTGGTTTTTCGTCGTCAGTTTCTGCTTCCGCACTGGCTTCCACTGGTGTTTCAGTCTGTTCCTTTTTTGGGGGGGGCATCTGATTCGGATAAGGACGGCGAATCATGGTGCGTACGGAATGACCGAACAGAGAGGTGAAGATCAGAATTCCGATGCCGGCACCGGCCAACAGCCACACAATCAGGATCATGACCCCCAGTTCCCGCGGACGTTCATCTTTTTCAGGTTCTTTAGATTCCGTCTCAGTCTTTTTCCCTGCCGGATCGGCTGGAAGTTCCACGCCAGCCTGATCAGGAGAATTAACGGTAATCGAACCTGCTTCCTGATCCTGAGCTGCTATGGGCTGGAGTGCCAGGGATAGCGTGAGTGAGAACACGCAAAACAGGAACAGACGGCTGATCCATCGGCTGGAAATGGAAGCGAGATTCAGTTGCATCGAATTTACCATGCTTTCGATCGGGGTGATTCCTGTTGTAAATCCTTGAGTTGCTCATACAAGGCTTTTGCCTGATCGCTAAGTGTTTTGGGAGCGACGATTTTGATGGCGCAGATCTGATCGCCGGTCTGCCTGGTTTTCTGGTCCATGATTCCTTTTCCGCGTAGGCGCAATTTGCTGCCGCTGGATGTACCGGGAGGAATCGTGACGGTGACTTCGCCTTCTGTCAAAGTGGGGACATCTACTTTGGCCCCCAGTGCGGCCTCGGTGAGTGTAATCGGGACTTCCAGTAACAGGTTGCTCCCGTCACGTTTGAAATACGGATGTGCGCCCACTTTGATGGTCAGCAGTAAATCGCCGGCCGGCCCGCCATGAACACCGGGATTTCCCTGACCACTCAATCGGATGACAGAACCACTGTCGACGCCAGCAGGTATCTTGATCGTCAGACGCTCAGAACCGCTCCCTTTCTGCAGGCTGATTTCATGCTCTCCCCCAACGGCAGCCAGGTGGAAAGGGATATCGATGGAAAGACGTTTCGACTCCCCTTTTTGCGGACGGGGTTGGGCTCGCCTGGACCCACCTCCCCGAAACGCGCCACCGAATAAATCTCCAATATCAATGCCACCACCTCCAAAGAGGTCTTCGAAGTCAACCGGTCCCGCACCGCCGGATGACTGGTAATATCCACCACCACCCGGACCTGCCTGCTGAAAAGAGTGCCCAAACTGGTCGTATTGTTTCCGTTTTTTGTCGTCGCGTAAAACGTCGTATGCTTCCTGAACTTCTTTAAATTTCTGATCTGCTGATTTGTCATCCGGCGCCATATCCGGATGGTATTTACGCGACAGTTTGCGGTACGCTTTTTTAATTTCATCAGCAGTCGCGCTGCGGGAAACCCCCAGAATATCGTAATAGTCTCGTTTGCTCATGGATTTGAAATTCGTTCGATGTACCAGGCGGCTAAGATGGATCAAGCGAGCCCGCCATACGCCATGGCGCTTTCGCTCGTTAAATGCTTTCCTGAGAGAAGCTCAACTGGGAGCATTCTACGTTTGAAATTCACTGGTTTTCAAGTTAGCTCAGTCTATAACTGCTTATAATCAGTGCTTTTATTCTAAGAATACGAATGTAAATGATTCAATGATGGATCTGATCTGCGTAGAATGCCACTACCCTGCACAGGCTGAATCGAATCAACTCACTGGAAAACGGTTTTAAATGTTAAAATTTGCGATTAAAAATCTTCTGAGCCGCTCACTACGCTCTTTTTTGTGTTTAATGGGTTTGACGATTGCGATTGCCGGAATGGTGGGGTTGTTTTCCATTGCGGGAGGGCTGGAAGAGACCGTTTCTCAAACCTTTGGGAAAATATCGGGGATCGTAGCCATGCAGCCAGGCGCGCCCATCCCTTTGTTCTCGCGGATTCCGCGTACCTGGGGCGCCGAGATCAAAGAAGTACCGGGAGTGGCAATCGTCAATCCGGAAATCTGGTCCCGGGTGAATCTGATTGAAGGGAAACCTGTGATCAGTCCGCCTCGATTTCTGTTTGGAACGGATCTGCCCACCCGTTTAGAGTTGAAGCATGGAATCTATCGTGAAGCAATTTACGAAGGTCGATTTCTGGATTTGGAGGATCGCGGAACACTAAATACGGTCATCAGTCGACAGATCGCCGAACAGCATCATAAGCAGATCGGTGACCAGATCGAAGTGAATGGCCAGACAATGGATATCGTCGGGCTCTATGAGTCGGGTTCGATCCTGTTGGATGTTGCTATTATTCTGGATATTGACGTGGTACGCGAAATCACTCGATTCGATACGGATAGTGTGAGTTGTTTTTACATCGAACAGTCGGGAGATGTCCCCAATAATAAGCTGGTCCAGGACATTAAGGATCGGTTTCGTGGTCGCGAACTGGCTTCCTGGCAGCCGGCTTCCCTGGCGCTGGCCAGTTCTTCAGATACCAATCTCCTCAAAGATTTCATGACGGCGATTGACGAGACCTTAAAAGGGAATTCCACTGATGAATATCCCACTGACAAAAAAGGGGAGAACAACATTTCGAAACCAGCAGTTGCAGATCTTAAAACAGCTAAAACAGAATCTGAGAATGCTGAAAGCGGGTTGGAAGTCCGCTCTGCTTCCGACTGGGGCGAGCGACTGGATACGTTTACTGCGGATCTGGACATATTCCTGGGGCTGATGACGGGGATCGGCGTATTGATTGCGATGCTGAGTATCATTAACACGATGCTGATGAGCGTGATGGAGCGGGTTGTGGATTTTGGTATTCTGAAAGCGAATGGCTGGTCGAATCGGGATGTGATGCTGCTGATCACGGCGGAAAGTTCTCTGTTGGGGGTTCTGGGCGGCGTTCTGGGCGGCATCCTCGGTTTGATTGCCATCGCTGTCGTCAACTGGAAGTTTGCCAGCCAGGTGCACCTGTATGCCAGCCCGGGGTTACTGCTGTTTGGTGTGTTCTTCAGTACTCTGCTCGGCGTCCTGGGAGGTCTGTATCCGGCGATCTGGACGACGCGCATGACCCCGATTGATGCCATTCGTCGCGGCTGAGAGAGATTCACTCCTGGTACCGAATTTATTCTGGATTCAGAAAGCAGATAGAGAATGATTGAAGTTCGAAATGTACGGAAGATCCACCAGAGTGGTGAAACCGAAGTGCAGGCACTTCAGGGAGTGAGTTGTCAGTTTCCCGGTCAGAAGTTTTCGTTTATTCTGGGCCCTTCGGGTAGTGGCAAGAGTACTCTGCTGTACCTGATGGGGGCACTGGATACGCCATCTGCAGGTGAAATCTTCGTACAGAACCGATCTCTTTCAACGCTGAGTCAGAATGAACGCGATCTTTACCGCCGGGAAAAAGTCGGGTTTGTGTTTCAAAATTTCAATCTGCTGAAAAATCTGAATGCGCTGGAAAATGTCCTGGCACCCTATCTGCCTCAGGGGGTCACGGCAGATCAGAGACAGCGTGCCGAAGCATTGCTGCAGCAGGTCGGGCTTGGTAATCGGATTACGCATCGTCCCAGTCAGCTCTCAGGCGGAGAACAGCAACGTGTTGCAATTGCCCGCGCGCTGCTGAAACGCCCCCTTTTGATTCTGGCCGATGAGCCAACCGGAGAACTTGATACCAGAACCGGTAAGGAGATCTTCGATTGTCTGCGTGAGATGAGTGCAGAATACAAAACGACTGTCGTGATTGTCACTCATGATGAACGCTATATCCGGGATACGGATTTCATTCTCCGCTTGCGCGACGGAAAAGTGGCGGAAGAAGAAGCATTCGAACCGGTGGAATAACAAAGCCACGATTCATAAGTCATGAATCGTGGCTGGTCGCGTCACAATGATGTTTCGTTTTTGATCTGACTATGCAACTGGAGTGTGCCTTGGGATTGGATCTCAGACGGTGTCGATTTTACCGTCATGTGTTTTACGGAATCCGGGTCCTGCCTCTTCGGGGGGAGTGGCATAAACATTCAAACGCACGATCTCAAGATCTGTCAGGTGTCCTTCAATCGTAATGTAGGCGGATGAGGGATCATTGTTTGTGGATGAATCGGACTGTTCCAGGAAATTAAAGTGGAACCGGTTGACCGACTCGAAACGATCCAGGAGTTGCAATAAATCAAACTGGAAGCTGGCGGCGATGAACTGTCCGTCCCGCTGTCCTCCGACGATTTCTGTGCTGCCGAGAAACAGGCCCACTTCCCAGCATTCTTCTGTGAACTGACAGTCGAAGCCGACGCGGCCGACTTCGTCAAACGGGTTAAAAATGTCGGCGATCTCATCGACAAAATCATTGATCCATGAGGGGCGACAGTTAAGGTTAGATGTTTCTGAAGCAAAGTTTTCCATTTGTTTCATCAGGTGTTGAATCGGCAAGTGTGAGTGGGCCAACGTTGTTTCTCCGTCTCGGTCTTTGGGGTCTCTGAGTTGTTGTCAGGCATTGCAGTCTGTTGAGCGAAAGCACTCTCGTTCTGTAGAGTTATGTATCGGGGAATTCCCTGGAATGACCACACACCTTTTCAAGGCTTCTGAAGAGATGGCTTGTATCGGGTGTGTGTCGGTGCAAAATTGCCGAACCGGACTGTCGTGCCATTCTCTCTACTTGGCGGGGCGGTATTGATCAGTCCGATTGTGAAGCCTCAGAGAGGTTTGATTCAAGTTCGATTATGCCAGATTGGTCATCACAAAAACGGTAGAAACCTGGATTTAAGATAATTGCAGTTGAAGTTGAGACAAAAATCGTAATTTCAGTGAAAAAAGATGATCTCGAACAGTCTGATCTGTTGAGCAGCCCGGGGGGATTCACGTCCCGGCGACGACTGGTTTGACAGTGACTTCAAGACACTTACAATAGCCTGCTTGTCACAAGGTAACAAATCTGAAAACGTTGATGTGTCCGGAAGGATGAAAGGTTCATTGTGGAAGGTGCCGTTCGTAAAGCAGCTGTATTGATCGAAGCATTAAGCTGGATTCGCCGATTTCGTGGCCGTTATGTCGTGATCAAACTCGGGGGAAGTGCACTGGAGGAAGAGGCAGCTGTCAAAAGTTTCCTGACGGATGTGATCTTCATGCGTACGGTAGGTATGCACCCGATTCTGGTACATGGGGGCGGAAAAGCGATCAGCCAGGCTATGAACTCAGCGGGGATCGAGCCTCGTTTCGTGAATGGACGCCGCTTTACTGATGAGCAGACTCTGGAAATTGCCACCGATGTACTCGCCAATCAGATCAGTGCCTCGCTGGTACAGGAAATCCAGTCCCAGGGCGCAAAGGCAGAAGCCCTGCATTTTGGCACTCGAAACTGCCTGCGCGGAGAGCAACTGACTCTGCAGGCAGAAGACGGCTCTGCCGTCGATCTCGGGCATGTCGGCTTTGTGACAGACGTGGATCAGGATCTGCTGGCGGAAATCTGTCAGTCTGATGCGATTCCGGTGATTCCTTCGGTCGCCCTGGATGCATCGGGACAGAAGCTCAACGTCAATGCCGATACAGCCGCTGCTGCTCTGGCCCGGATTCTCAAAGCCGAAAAACTGGTGTTCCTGAGCGATGTGCCCGGGATCTTTCTGGACCGTCACGACCCGGAAACGCTGGTTTCGCATCTGGAGACACAACGCTGTCGTGCTCTGATTGCGGATGGGACCATCGATGCGGGCATGGTTCCCAAAGTGGATGCCGCTCTGGAAGCACTAGCCAGTGGGGTTGGCAAGGTGCATATTGTCGATGCTCGGCTTCCGCATTCAATCCTGCTGGAAATTTATTCTGATAAAGGGATCGGAACCGAAATTGTTAAGTAAACTGCTCAGGGCTGATTCATCGGGGGCGTTGGATCAGAGATCGCAGCAGGTTCCGGTTTGGAAAAACCGATCTCCGGATGTCGAATCAGGCCGCCCCAGTGGGCGGCGGCACTCCAGAAAACAGCGATGGCAATCGTACCTGTCAGAATGATGGCACGCTGCCAGCGGGGAATCTTCTCTCCCTGAAATCCCTGAACCAGGGCATTTCCCACGACCATCGCCAGCACGACCATCGCTAACAGGCAGGAGCGTGCGAGCACCGCATGGAATTCCACCGTCTCGGTATTCAGTTTAACCTGCTGTTCCAGCAGTTCGTAAGCGAGGGGCCCGGAAAAGTAAGCCACTGTTGCGATCAGCAGGATCGTCAATAACAGCCAGCAACAGATCTTAAACAGACGCTCGTCGCGGAAGATCCAGGCCAGCAGGAACAGGATTGAAAGTCCCCAGCAACCGACGATGGGGACGTGTACCGTCATCAGATGGACCTGAGCGGCATTCATTTTCGACCTGTCTCGATGGCTTTACTTGGATCAACGCCTTTGTCGACCTGGCTGTAATCGAGTTCACTGCCTCCCATACTGTGAGGAATCAGATAGCAGACCGTCATCACGATCGTGGCTGTGAAAACCGCAATGCGTCCTGTCGTTGTGTTTTTCTTGCGTGGGTTGAGCCCGACGACGGAGCAGGCAAAGACCCAGGCCAGGAACATGAACAGCATTTTATTGTCGGTCCAGTCACCCCCCAGAGGAAAGCCGGTCCAATATTCTCCGAAGGCATATTTCTGTACCATTGGTCCCAGAATCATACCTCCGACAGTCATCCCGCACAGAGTCGCCCAGGCAAGCTGTTTCATATTATAGGGAGCGAAGAGTGCAGACAGGCCGGAACGCATTCCCAGGAGAATGGATATAATCATTAATGTGACATGAGGAATCAGAACGCCGTCTGGTACGGGATCCTTAAAGCGAATCAAAACAAATTGATCCGCCTGCTCGGGGAAACGGCGTGCCTGACCGGAGATTTCTGCTTCGATGTAATATTGCAGCTTACCTGCTGCAGGCTGTTTGGGAAGTGCCCCTTCAAACTGTGTTCCAGATTCCGAGGTCACTGTTTCCATGGTGACAGGAGTGAAGTCGTCGTCAGTCCGGTAGCGTTTATAGTAAAGGGTGGCGGTTGCCGTTTTGGCTTCTGCCTGGGGGATGGGGAGTTCAACAGTCGCATCGTCCGTTGATTCATGCGTCCGAATGAGTTTGGCGATGATATTTCCTGCTACCGGTACCTTCATGGGATAGGTGGGGCCGGTGGCACGCTGATAAATCATCGCGGAGGCTGCCAGAATCACAGCCAGGAACCAGAGGGCGGTTCGTTTCAGTAGCCGTTCTTTCACTGGAGGGGGGAGTTCGGCGGTAACTTCTTGTGGTTCATTGGCTTCGGGCTGATCTGATTTCTGGTTTTCTTCCATCGGAGTCCCCTTTTTCTCAAGCATCGTGAATTCTTTATTCGTAGTGTCTTATAAGCAGGCCACGATTGCAATTCTATACTGTGTCTCGGTAGGATCAAATAGTACAGAAATGTAACAAAACCTGCCTGACCAACACTCTCCTTATTGATTCACAATCATTCTGCTGCGAATTTCAATTATGACCATGCGAGATGCCAACACAGTCTGCGATCCTGAGAGGCTGCCTGGCTCGAAAAATCGGTTTCTATCCTGCTTGCTGTTCTGTCTGGCTCTGTTGATTTGTGGACTGCTTCCCGAGACGAGTCATGCGCATCCGATTTCCGACAGCCAGGAAAATGTGTATGTGACTCGAGATAAAGTTTTGATTTCGATGCAGATCTATGTGGAAGACCTGTATTTTTTCCAGAAACTGGAACCCGACGAAGAAAATATCGTTTCGCAGGCGAAAATTAAAAAAGCGATTGAACAGCACAAACAGTTCCTGCTGGACCGCCTGCTGGTGCGCGATATCAATGGAGAGAAACTGCAAGGCAAGGTGGTTTCCGTAGATGATTCTTCGGTGAAGTCTGAAGGGGTCGCCATGAGCGACCTGATGCAATTTACCCTGGTCTTTGAACTGGAATTTCCCTTGGAGAAACCACCCGAGTTTCTGACTTTCAGCCAGGAACTGGTTGATTCCAACGCTGGTTTTCCGGCGATGGTTCGATTCAATCTGAAGCAGGAAGGCTCTGAAACTCCCTATGCCGTCGCGATGAAGCCCCGCGATCCACAGACGATTCGCTTCAACTGGGATCATCCGCCGCTAGATCCTGATGCGTCGGAGTCAGACTGGCAGAAATGGCTCAAAGAACGTCGCGAGGAGACACTGGGGATTACCAGCTATGGAACCATCTATTCGTTTCTGTACATTGAAGACTTCGAAGTACGCCACGAAATTCTCATCCCCCTGGCAACGCTGGAATCATTTTTTACTCTGGATAAAAAAGATCCAGACTTTCTATCGGTTGCAGAGCAGGAAGCCTCTCGCGCGAAGATAGAGAAATTCTTTGCAAAAGCAAACCCGATTGAGATTGATGGGATTACGGTGAAACCAGTTGTTTCCCGGCTCGATTTTTATGGACTCGATTTCACTGATTTTGCCAAACGAGCCGAGAAAAAGCGCGTCAGTCTGGCGAATGCCCGCGTGGGGATCATTCTGACGTATAGCACCAAAGGAACTCCCGATACGGTGAAAGTCACCTGGGATATGTTTAACCGCAGTGTCTGGAGTGTGGAAGCCGTCTGCTTTGCCTTTGACGAATCTTACAGGCCGGTCTTTTCCAAGTTGGAACGGAACAGTGAATTCGAGTGGGAAAACCCGGGACGGAAAGTCAGTCTGGATGTGAATCCGGTGGCCGTTACTCTGCCTGCGCGTTCTCTATGGACAATCCCCGTGGTAAGTGGTTTCGGATTTCTGTTGTGTCTCATGATGAGCTTGAGTCTGATTCGTCGAGGAGACTCACACAAGCGGACACTGACTGCTGTGGCTGTGCTGTTTTTTATCAGTCTGCTCTGCCTGCCTCTGGCTCAGGTCAGTTTTGCCAGTCCGCTGCAACGCGTGCCTGAGGTCTCCACTGATAAAGCAAAAGCGGTCTTTAAAACCCTGCATAAGAACATTTACCGCTCGTTTGATTATCATAGTGACAGTGATGTATTTGACGCCCTGGCAAAAAGTGCCGAAGGTTCGTTTCTGGAGACACTTTACCGACAGATTAACCAGAGCCTGAAAATGCAGGAACAGGGGGGGGCGATCTCACGTGTGACTGACGTCAACTGGGAATCCATCGAACTTCTGCCTGTACGAGGGGAGAAAGTCAAAGGTTCTCAGGATGAACGCAGTTTCGCAGTGAAATCAACCTGGACCGTTGCAGGCACGGTCGAACACTGGGGACATATCCATACGCGTACCAACCAGTATGAAGCCCTCTTTTATCTGGAACCGGTGGAGGGGATCTGGAAACTGACCGGCATGGACCTGCTGGATGAGCAGCGATTGCCATTTAAGACCATGCTGCGAGAAGTCAAAGAGGAAACACCTGCAAATACCGAGGAGCCGACTCCCGAAAAACAGTCAGCTGATACGAGTTCGCCATGATCTGTCTGCAATCGATCCAGTTTCGGTACCCGCAATCTTCATTTCGGCTGAGTATTCCTCAACTGGAAATCAAGGAGACAGAAAAGGTCGCCGTCGTTGGCCCCAGTGGCTGCGGGAAAACCACGCTATTGAATCTGATTTCAGGTATCCTGGTTCCCGATCAGGGTACCCTGATTTCCTGTGACATCGACTTGAATACGCTCAATGACAGTCAGAGACGCGTTTATCGAATTTCGAAAATCGGCTTTGTTTTTCAGGAATTTGAGTTAATCGACTATCTGAATGTACGCGAAAATATTCTGCTTCCGTATTATATCAATCAGGCGTTGAAGCTGGATCAGAACGTGCAGGACCGTGTACAGGAATTAGCGGTTTCCATGCAGATCGATCAATATTTAAATGGTCGGATCGATCAGATCTCTCAAGGGGAACGTCAGCGAGTCGCCATCTGTCGGGCCCTGTTGCCTCAACCAGAAATCCTGTTAGCCGATGAGCCAACCGGGAATCTTGATCCCGCGAACAAACGTTTGATTCGTGATTTACTGCTGGAACATGCTGCGCAGACCAATGCGACCCTGATTATGGTGACGCACGATGATCGTCTGTTAGACCAGTTTGACCGTACGATAGACATCGAGCAGTTCCACGAGGTGATATCAGCGTCATGAGTGGAATTCTCCGACTGACAATCCGCTATCTGCTCTATAATAAATTGAAGACGATTACGCTGGTTCTATGCGTCTCGCTGGCCATTTTATTGCCTGTGCTGCTGCAGTTTGGAGTAACACAGTTCGAGCGGGATCTGATGGCCCGTGCCAACGCCACTCCACTGGTAGCCGGAATGAAGGGGAGTCGCTTTGACCTGGCATTACAGAGTATGTATTTCAGTCAGGCGGAGCTGGAATTAACTACTATGCAGGAAGTCGAAACCATACAGGAAACTGGCTACGCGCTACCCATTCCTCTAGCGGTACGTTTCACTGCTCAAGGCGCGCCGATTGTGGGAACCACCATGGATTATTTTGAATTCCGCAAACTCAGGATCGCAGACGGTACCAGTCTTCAACGTCTGGGTGACTGTGTCATTGGATCCAATGTTGCGAAGCGACTGCAGCTGAAGTCGGGTGATCGATTAATGTCCGATCCCTTGAATGTATTCGATCTATCAGGAAACTACCCTCTCAAGATGCAGGTCGTGGGAGTGTTGGACCAGGCATACTCTCCCGATGACGATGCTGTTTTTGTCGATCTGAAGACGGAATGGATTATCTCCGGTATCGGACATGGTCATCAGAGTATCAATGCAGAAACAGATCAAGATCTGGTATTAAATAAGCAGGGGCAAAGCATAATCGCAAACGCCGCAGTACCCCAGTTCAATGAAGTAACCGAAGACAATCTGGCGTCATTTCACTTTCATGGTGAGATCGAGTCGTTTCCTGTAACTTCGATGATCCTGATTCCGACTGATCCGAAATCGGAAGTGCTGCTGCTGGGGATGTATGATACAAAAGAGTCTGCCATTCAGTTGATTCGCCCCGTCGAGATCGTAAATGAATTACTGCAACTGGTATTTCGCGTCAAACAGCTGTTCGATGCGAATACACTACTGGTGTCGATTTCGGTAGGCTTACTGTTGGCACTGGTGTTTATTCTGTCTTTGAGATTACGCCAGCGCGAACGACGGACGATGTTTCAACTGGGCTGCAGTCGATTGACGATCTGGAAACTGCAACTGACAGAACTGTGTTTCATCCTGGCAGCCAGCCTGATGATCGTTTCGATCCTGACCGCTGTGCTGCGAGTGTATATTCATCAATTAATGCGAATGTGGTTTATTTAATGGTGTCGATGATGCAGCCTGTATTCAAAGTATTCAGTTTGTACTTATTGCTGATGATTTCTGCGTGTCAGTCAAAAACGGATGAGGTCCAGCAGCAGGCAGCAGAGGAGAGTCCCCGGCTTGTCGTCGTGGTCAATTATCCGCTGCAGTTTATTGTCGAGTCACTGGTCGGGCCGGAGTTTCAAATTATGAATCCGGTGCCCCCGAATGAGAATCCGGAAACCTGGCTGCCCGGCAATACGACGACCCAGACCATTCAGCAGGCGGACCTGATTGTTACCAATGGTGCCGACTTTGCGGACTGGGTTAAAAAACTCTCTCTGCCTCGCTCAAAGGTCTTACGAACTTCCCTGGTGATTAAAGATGCTTTGATTACCGTTCCCGATTTTGAAGTTCACAGCCATGGAGCAGGTGGGGCGCACTCGCATGCGGGGACGGTCGCTTTTTTCTGGCTCGATCCCCGGTTGATGGCAAGGCAGGCGGAAGCGATTGCAGAACGCTTGATCAAACTGGATCCCGGATCGGAAAAAACGATCAGAGTCAATTTGGAAAAACTGAATGATTCATTAAAACCGTTAAACCACCAGTTGGATCAGCTGCGGGAAGATTATCCGGGACTGAACTGGTATTCCCGTCGGCCCGTTTATCAGTATCTCGCCAAACGATGTGACTGGACAATGCATCATCTGCACTGGAAATCAAATGAAAAACCGAACCAGGAGGACTGGAAGCAGCTCAAGACTTTACAAAAGCAACAGAAAATATCTCTGATGCTGTGTGAATCGGAGCCAACAGAGGAACTGGTCCGTGAATTAGCAGAGCAGGGGATTACCGTATTCACACTGGATCCTCTGACAGTCGCACCTGCACAGGGGGATTATGTCAGTAACATGCAGCAGCAGTTAACCCATCTGCAAATGTTTCTGAAACAGCAGCAAAAAAATCCACTCCAGAAAACCAATGATGATGCAGATTCGCTTTGAAAATTCATCGGACCAAACTGAAATCAGAACAATCAATGAAGCAGCCTTTGGTCAACCTGCGGAAGCAGACCTGGTGGACCGCTTGAGAGCGGGCTGTCCGGAACAACTTTCCCTGGTTGCGATCCGAGAGGATCAGCAACTGATTGGTCACATTCTGTTTACGCCGGCTGTGATCGACTATACGGACGGTTCCCATATCAAAGGTTGGGGGCTGGCCCCACTGGCCGTTTTGCCTGAATTTCAAAAGCAGAGAGTCGGGTCTCAATTAGTGCAGGCAGGACTGCAGGAGCTTGAGAATCGGAATCAGCCGTTTGTGATCGTACTGGGGCATCCGGAATATTACCTCCATTTTGGTTTTGAACCCGCATGGCAGTACGGACTTACATGTGACTTTACGGGTGAAAACCGGGATGCTTTCATGATCCATTTTCCGGGAAATGATTGTTTTCAGAAGAAACCGGGAAGAGCCCTGTATCATCCGGTTTTTTACTTGCCTTAATTACTACGACTGATGCATTTATACTGAAATTATGTTTCCACTTTCGGGGAAACTGAGTTGAACTCAGTTGAGAGAGTAGGAAGTACCGATGTAAGGTATATAATAAGGAGTGATTCATTGAATCCGGGAGCGGGTTCTTTGACGCGTTTTCGAGTCCGCTTCTCCTGTTGTATTTGTATACAGGTTGAAGCTGAAGATTCGTTGAAAACGCTCGTGTATCATCAAGGAGCTTCACCAGACGTAAAAATCCGAAAGGTTTAAATGATGCAAACAGCTTTACAGGTTTTGGATCGAGAATATCTCGAAGCCCGTTGTGCCCTGGTAGAACTTGCTGCGACTCTGGATCGCATTGACCGGGCTCACGATCATGAAGAAGGGGCGGGACGCTTGCAGGATTCCCGACTGGAACTCCTGAGTGAGGCAATCGCTCTTTTGCAAGAGGAGAGTCATCTGCCCAATCGATCAGAGCGGATGCTGTTGCTCTTCTCAGATCTCGATTAGTATTTTATCAGGCCTGGAAGGGCACGTTGGCCGAAATGGTCCGCACGCTGGATGGCGTGCTCGCCTGAAATGGGCCACCTGTTAAAACAGGATTGATGGACCCCAAGTCGAACCGAATTCCTCCCTCCCCGCTTTAATCAGATTTTATCAGTGAGACGATTATGCAAATCATTCAACCTCATTATCACGCGATCGCCCGTACAGCCCAGGACTACGAACGCATGGCCATGTCCGGCGTAGTTGCCGTTGCGGAACCTGCATTCTGGGCCGGCTTTGACCGTCTGTATCCGGAAACGTTTATTGATTATTTTCACCAGATCAGTGAATTCGAACCAACGCGTGCCGCCGAGTATGGCATCAAGCATTACTGCTGGGTTGCCGTGAACCCCAAAGAAGCAGAGAACCCGGAACTCAGCCGCGAAGTGCTCAAGCACATGCCCGAGTTTTATAAGAAACCGACTGTACTGGGTGTAGGCGAAATCGGTTTTCACAAAACCACTAAGAACGAAGAAGAGATTTTCGAAGCACAGGTCGAACAGGCCATCAAATATGATCAGTTGATTCTGATTCATACACCTCACCTGCAGGATAAAGTGCGTGGCACTAAGCGGACACTGGAAGTGCTGTCCCACATGAATGTGAATCCGGAACGGGTCTGGATTGACCATGTCGAAGAGCATACGATCCGTGAGCCTCTGGAAGCTGGCTACTGGGTAGGATTTACATTGTATCCCATTACCAAGTGTACTCCCAAACGAGCCGTTGACATGCTGGAAATGTATGGGCACGAGCGGATCCTGGTGAATTCCTCAGCCGACTGGGGACCCAGCGATCCTTTCACACTCCAGGAGTGTGTCGTGCAGTATCGAGCTCGCGGGTATTCCGTTCAGGATGCCATCGAAGTCTTCCACAACAACCCGGCTCGATTCCTGGGTCAGAATCCCAAGTTTGATATCAAGCCCGTTCGACTGGAAACGATTGAAGAGAACAGTGAAAATTTAGTTCAGAACTGACACTGATAGTCATATCTGAAATTGAAAAAGCAGGAGCAGCGATTCGTTCGATTGCTCCTGCTTTTTTATTGCGCCTATTTCTTTTTAGGGCGAAACGCTTTCAGGCGTGCTTCATCTGTTTCCAGAAAGGGACCTTCTAACAGATCAATACAGTAGGGCACAGCGGGGAATACAGCGTCCAGACATTCCTGAATCGCCTTGGGTTGACCTGGTAAGTTGATGATCAGAGTTCCTCCCCGGATGACGGCCGTCTGTCGGGACAGGATCGCGGTCGGTACTTTTTCCAGGGAGACTTTTCGCATCAACTCTCCAAAGCCTGGCATCTCTTTTTCAGAAACAGCCAGTGTTGCTTCGGGAGTGATATCCCGCTTTGCCGGGCCGGTCCCACCCGTGGTGACTACCAGGCAGCACTGTTCCTGATCGCAGAGTTCTTTCAGAGTCTTTGTAATCGTCTGCAGTTCATCGGGAATGACGCGTGCGAGAGGCAGCCAGTCACTTGTCAGAACTTCCGTAAGATAGTCCTGGATCGCAGGGCCGCCGCGGTCTTCATATTCGCCACGACTGGCGCGGTCGGAAACGGTTACAATTCCAATGCGGGCAATATTTGAATGTGGCACTGTAAGTCTTTCTGCTATCAATAAAAAGAGTCTTCCAGCACAACACTTTATAACCCGTTAGTCAGAATCGCAAGCGAGCAAATACAGTAAGGTAACACGTACTGCCGTACCTGTAAAACACTGGTTCAGCTTAAGGGGAGTTTGGATTAGAATTTCATCATCTTAAATCTTGGCGTAAACCAGTTCAGGGTTGTTCTGATTCCGGTAAATCGATTTCGCTGATCTTTGAATCAATCTCTGATTTACGGAAAATGGTTTCTCGCAGATGAATCAGTTCTATGGCGGCATGATTTCTGGAAGTGACTCCCGGTTGTGGATACAGTCCTCCACCCAGGATCAGGGCTACCAGAATTAAAATCGCCACATGTTCTGAAGGTCGTGCACGGAGCGAAATGGAAGAGGTGTGCCGTCCTCCGGTAAAGACGCGAAAATAGGCCTGCAAAATAGCAATACTGTTTAACGCGGCAGCAATCACAACAGCCGTTCCAACGAGGGGGTAAACTTCAATAGCTCCCTCAATAAGTAGTTCGGTTCCGATGAATCCCACCGTTCCGGGAAAGCCAATTGATGCCAGGCCGGTTACCAGAAACAAAGCTGCCAATGTGGGAGTGTGGTCATAAAGTCCGTGGTATTCTACGAGAGAAATTCGCCCGATTCTGGCTTCGATGGAACGGAATGTCAAAGCAAATCCTGCCAGCGAGATTCCGACGGAAATCCAGACACAGAGTCCTCCCGTTAACCCCAGGGGGGTCGCCATTTCTAACCCGACCAGCACAAGTGACGAGTGACTTAAAAACAGATAACAGAAGAATCGTCGCGCTTCCCGTTGCACCAGAGTCATACAGGCGGCATAAACGGCGGTTGTCAATGAAACCAGGGCGATGCCCTGTAATGCCCAATCTGGGGCAATCGGAAAAACCAGTCTCACTACCGCATAGGCTCCAGTCATCGGAGCGACAAACAGTAATGCAGTACCGAAGGTTGTTTTCTCAAAGAGATCCGTCATCCAGCAGTGTAATGGAATGATGCCACTGCGTAGCAGAGCGGCAGTCGTCAGAAAAGCCCCTGCAATCAGCGAGATCGAATCACCGGCCTCACTGAAGCTGGAAAGGACTCCTCCGACAACTAATAAAGCGATAAAGAGACCCATATGCAGAACATACACGCGGGTCGATCGTTTATGGGCTTTGATTTCCAGGTAAGGTAGTATCGTAGCTACAGAGAGTAGCAGGATAATCCCCCATAATTCCCGGCTGCTCAACGTAGCTAACAGAATAGATTCTGACAGCAGTGTACTGCTGAATGAAAAACGGTGCCCCTTGGTTTTTAACGTTGAAAGAACGGTAAGCAGATACAGCAGAGCTGCCAGGGGAAGCAAAGGCGCACTGAGTTCGTCCACGATAAAGAAGTTTTTATTAAAGAGCAGTTTAAAGATATTCAAATGGTCTCGTGCTTCAAAAGCATGCAGGCTTTCGAAGTCAATCCATTCACAGACAGATGTGAGAAAAACCAGACCGCAGATCAGGAGGCAACTCCTGTAGGCCTTGTCTCGATCATGTATCATTCTGACCCAAAGTGCGCCAAGCAGTGTGATCAGGATCGATAGTTCCATCCAGGGAAGATGGAGTTCGGGTATCATAAGTATTCCTCCAGAGATTCCGCATGCGGCTTAATCAGATCTGACTCTCTGGATTCTCCCCCCGAGAGAAAGTTGGTCCACCGACGTTCCAGACGATCACACAGGCGGAACAGGGCCATGAAAGGACGCACAATTAAGAGATTGATAAGTATATCCAGGTAGCCGCGTTCGAGTTCAAATCGGTAAAGCATGATCCGGTAGCGTTTCGGTATAAATCGAACCCACAAGGGTTTCTTTTGGGAAAGATGAGAGCCAATGGCATTTTCCAATGTGTGATAATCTTGTAATAACGAAGGCGCTCGCAGAAGTTGCAAGGTTCGCAGACAGGCATGGCCGATGATATGAATCAGTGCGATATATCGTAATCCGCATCCAATCTCGACAACGATAATGCCAACCTGGGTGAGAGAAGCAAATGCAAGCGCACTTTTGATATCAGTCTGGACGCGGGCAACAAGTGAGCCGTAGAGGGCCGAGATCAGACCGAGAAAAATCACCGCCAGTCGTAATGTCAGCGAAAGCTCGAGGATGGGACTGACACGTAACAGCAGGTAGGCGCCAAGATGGACAGAAAGCGATCCATAAAAGATGGCGCTGGAAGGTGTTGGTCCTTCCATAGCGCGAGGAAGCCAACCGGAAAATGGGACCAGGGCTGATTTCCCGGCTGCGGCAATGAGTAATAGTAGCCCGACAAACAAAGCGTGTTGTTCGGAAATGGTGGCTTGTCCATCCGGCCACGATCCCGTTCCCATCAAGCCGTCAAAGTCTCCTGCTCCGGTTAAATGATGTAACATCAAGGCTGCAATTAAAAACGCAGCATCGGCAATTCGGTAAATTGACCAGACACGCATTCCATTGCGAACAGGATTGAGCCTTTCGTGAAAAAAGGCAACCAGTAATGCCGAGGATAAACCAACAAGTTCCCAACCGAAAAAGAGTGTTTCTATGGTTCCCGCCAGTGAAGAAACAATCATGCCGAGCAGGAAGATGGCATAAGAGACGAAAAAACGGTTATAACCGGGTTCTCGATGCAGGTAGCGGCTGGCGAATGCACCAATTGTTCCACACAGAACAAATGACAGGATACAAAATGGAATCGACAATCGATCGAAAATAAATTTCAGATGAAAGTGAAAGTGCTGTTCGGGGATTACAACCCAGTTGCCAAGTTCTATGGGGACATACCGGATATCGAGCGAAAGCATTAGCCCGAGAATTGCAACTGATGCAAACAGTCCGACCATAACCATGGTTTGCGTTGCCTGTGCCATCAGGCGTTCCCCGATCGGCCGATTTATCAATGAGGTCACACCGAACAAAGCCAGGAGCAAAGCAGGGCTCACCACCACGCACACACCAAGAAAATGAAATACAGTATCAGTGTTCATTGTAATTCAGTCATTTTATTCAGAATAAGAAGAAGCAACTATCTCAGATTATGAAGAAAGATCATGATCTCGAATGGATGCGAATCCGAGATGATCGCGCCACCCTCGGTACCAGTCAATTGATGAACCGGTAACAGGGAGTTCATTCGTTTCCGGTTCGTACATTTCAAAATCACCGTTACGGAAAATATGAATCTGGGAAGTTTCAGCATTCAGCACGGCAAGTTGTATCCAGTTACCATTCACAAGTCTGGCAATCGAAATGTTGTTTGCGATAATTCGCCTCATGGTCTCTGGTGTTGTTTCAATTACAAAAAGCAAGCGAACTGGTTCATGGATTTCAACCATTTGCCAAGGCAGCCCGGGACGCAGATCACTGGCGGCGCCATCCATCACACCCAATAGTGATGTGATGTTGTGAGCCAGTTTTGTCCCGCAACCGTAGCCTGCCGAATCTACGTAGGAGAAGTAGTATTCAAGGTTAATTCCGGCACAGACCGGGATGACAGCCTGCAGCAATCGTTCTAGAATCGAGCTGTCTGCGTCATCCTGTGTCGGGTCATAGGATGTCAAAAATGCTCGCCGATCGAGAAACATCCCGCGACTCCACTCTCTGCGGCCGACAAAGCACAGAGAATTCGTGGCATGACCACACTCTGGTCGCGACTGTGAGAGATCTTCTGCGCGACCTTCGACATGCCGCAAGGCATCGTTCACAGAGAGTAACAGTTCCGCTGATTCAAATCGTCGGCAGCGTTCATGAGCACTGCGAGCGCGGGCTTCGTTGAGATCCTTCTCCGCTTTTTCAAACAATTCACGTTGTGAAATAGGGAGCCGATCCAGATCGTACCAGGTGATGCTGTCATCGCAGGTATTATGATAACATCCTGCAAAGACGGTTTTATCTGGGATAAACAGGTTACGTTCCGAAAGAATGCGTCGAACGCGATGGTCATTCGCCATTTGAGCAAAAGCTCGCGCATTCGGGCCACCACGACCTCCACCGCAGGCTCCACAATCATAAGCGGCTTTATGCGGGTTGTTGAGGCTGGCGGAGCCGTGCCCGCAAATAATCACCAACGGTGAAAACAACTCTGGTTTCGCGAGCCCCAACGCTCTCAGGCCACCTTCAACAATATTAGCCATTTCGTCAACAGAATAACCCAGTTGACCATTACTGGGCCCGGGCTGGTCGTCCATGCGTTCCAGTCGCAATTGCGTGATCGGAGGTTGAACAATACGATTAAACATACGACGGATTTGTGCTGTTGTACGTGGGAAAAGAATTCTGGCAACAAGCGGAAAGGCTGCCAGTGAACCGAGCAGCCCTGTCAATAAGCCTCCGATGAAGGTCCGGGTTCCGATGTGCGCTTGATGTGTTGCCCGTCCAAGCCGTCGTCGCGTTTCAGCTCGTCGTCGGCTGGCTTGCGTAAGGGAATAAAGCGTCTCTTCCTGGACATAGTGGGCGGGTTTGATATTCACGGGACAGAGCGGGCTGAAGTGTGCGTCGGCCGCACCACGGTAATACATGGCGACGCCGAAGAAACCTGCGATACCGAAGGTTTGACATTCAGGAGCAATTTCTTCCAGATGCCGCCGGAAGGATTCTTCGCGATCGTCAAGGCAGCAGGCAACCTGATATGCTGGATGTTGTGAAGTTTCGGACTTAGACTGATCCCGTTGTGTGCGTTGCCGGGCGGAATGAATCGCGACTGCATCGAGAGTTTCATTGCGATATTTTCGCTCGAATGCCAGATGATAAATCCGTCGGCGTTCGAGGCTGGAAAATAATTCAAACTCCTGGACGAGGGTCTCCCATTGTTCACTGGAAAGATGGAGAAGATCCTCAGGACTCCAGCCGCGTACCTGGGCGAGCTGGAAGATCGTAAATGCCCGCTGACTGGTTTTGTTCTGCGGATGTTTGTCCGTTTGCTGAAGCAGCTCATTTCGAATGGAATCTAATTGTCCCTCAAAGCCAAACGTATTCTGCATCACAAATTTGGCTGCCAGTCGATCAAGAATCAGACGCACCGCCAGAAATTCAATCAGGCTATCTGGCGGGGCTGTGTGGGGCATCCATTCGGCATTGGTTTCCATTTGCCACACCATGCCAGCCCAGCCACGCAGGGCAAGGAGCGTCTGGGAAATAAATTCGTCACACTCGTCATCGGCGACTCCCAGTAAAGTAAGCGACTCTGAAATCGATTCCAACGGGCCAATACCTGAAGACTGCAATCTTTGAAGTTCACGTCTCAAACCGGAAAGTTCACTAGCGGGGCCGATCGCGGATTCTGAATACAGTTGCAGAAATGAATGATAGAATCCCAACTCGCGTCCGGGTAAAGGCCAGGTGCCGAAACCCTGGTCAAGAAAGGCTGCACAAAAACGGATCAGCACATCGTGAACAATAAGATCGGTATCCTTACCAGTCGATGTCAGTAATAGATCACGATGTCTGGGGCGCTTCTGCGAAAAATTTGACTTTAATTTTGTGCTTTGTACTCTGTTGTAGCAGACGCGCCACAGGAAATGTAACACAAATGATTCCCACTTGTGATCATTCCATTTTTCTATCGATTCTTTCCCAAACTGAGAGAAGAGAGTTTCCAGGATGTGTTTTACCGACTGCTCACCTCTGTTGTCTCCATTCAGATAGTCACGCATGATCCAGTGACGCGTCATTGTGGTTGTTTTTTCGCGAATTGCCGGTTCGACTTCTTGACGAAAATGCCGCAAAGCATCAGTTTCTGCAATAAACCAGCGTAATTCAGAAACTGGTCCAGAATGCAGGGGGAACTGCAGCATTGCTAATCGGAGAGCGTATCGTGTTCCGAAATTTCCAATCAGGATTTCAGCGTTTTCGCCAAGATCAGACAATAATACTGCTTCGATATCACTGACACGAATCTGATCGTTCTCAAACTTTTTTCGGTAATGATCTTCCGATAAAAACGGATGGCATCCAAATGTTCGTCCTGCTTCGACGACCCCTTCTTCAAAGGACAGATCCTCGAATGCATGCAGAGTATTATGATGCACGAAAACGGTGATGGGACCTTGAGCTGGCAAGAGATGAGCAGCATGTTCGATTGCATGACGAAGTTCGGCGAACTGTTCAGAGTGATTCGATTTTGAATTTTGATCGTCGGTGTGAATATTTGCAAATTTGTTCATTGTTCTTCACAGAATAATAGATCCAGATGTCCGAATATATCCGCGTATGGAATCCAGTTGATTTGCGTACAACATGGAGCAGGGAAGAAGCAAATTCCTGGTATCATTTCACTGCATGAAATGACCTGAGAAGCTTCAACAGTAGCAGATGCAAGCGATAAGATTGATGCATCCAGACATAGCATAATCGTGATAGAAAGCGGCCTTGGGGTCAGCAGAGAGAACGTGGAGGCGCGCGAGAGCAATTCGGACTATCATTGACCAGCGGGAGGAAGAGGCATGCCTCTTGTAGTGAGCAGACACTCGATTTATCTAGCAGGAAATCGACCGTAACAGTGGCGAATAGA
Source organism: Gimesia maris (assembly GCF_008298035.1). NCBI lineage: Bacteria > Pseudomonadati > Planctomycetota > Planctomycetia > Planctomycetales > Planctomycetaceae > Gimesia > Gimesia maris. The sequence continues at coordinate 5,089,722 of NZ_CP042910.1, read as the reverse complement.
GAGAGTGTTGGCTCCCGTTTTTTTAGCTCTTCTTTAGGTTTATTCTTTTCAAATTTGCCAAAAGACTGGTTGACGGAGATTTCTTGTCCATCTTCTTCTGAAGCCAGGGACAGCGCAGTGCCAAAAAAGACCCCCCAGAAGAGAACGAATAAAACAAAGAATTTCATCAACTGTTCCAGCAACATTGATTGTCTCAGCAGCATTGATTGTTTCAGCAGTATTAGGTAGCTGGCTAAATGTACACGTTGGTTCGTTGCGGTTAATGCTGGTGAATAAGAATTATCAACGATCTAAACGATAGCATAATGATTTTAAGGAGCAACGGCAAGTTCGCATGCAGGATCGCCACCGATTGTTGTAACGAACGATTGTCTCGGCGCGCTTCCGGGTATTTTCCTCTCCACAGCCAGGCTTTAAATATTTCAAGAGAGCTGCAAATTTAACTTATTTTGAGAGCTGAACTGACTAGAATGAAGCGTGGTAAAATGTTAAATCACTCAATGGAAGTGTAGAATTATCCTAACCAGATGTTTACTGTACATTAAGTGCAATGATCCTATGAAGTAAGCAGGAGAATCAATATGCAAAAGCTCGTTGACGGAATTCACGAGTTTCAACGGAACTACTTTAGCCAGGAACAGAAGTTGTTCGAAACTCTGGTTGATGGCCAAAATCCGCTTGCGCTGTTCATCACCTGTTCGGATTCAAGAATCAATCCGAACCATTTAACTCAGACTAAACCGGGTGAGCTATTTATCCAGCGGACTGCGGGAAACATTGTTCCTCCTTACGGCGCTGTGTTTGGCGGAGAAGCCGCAACAATTGAATATGCCGTGAGTGCGTTGAAGGTCAAAGATATCATTGTTTGCGGCCATTCTCATTGCGGTGCAATGGGGGGGCTGCTTGATCCGGCGTTGCTCGAAAAGATGCCCGCTGTTAAATCTTATTTACAACACGCTGAATCAACACGTAGAATTGTCGATGAGAATTACTCACACCTGACAGATCCTCAAAAGCGTCTCGTTCTGACTGTGCAGGAAAATGTGCTCGTTCAAATCGAAAATTTGAAAACACATCCGTCGGTTGCGGCGGCGGTGAGTCGTGGAGAGTTAAAGTTACATGGCTGGGTTTACAAATTTGAAACTGGTGAGGTTTATAATTATAACCCGGACGAAGGACAGTTTCTTCCCATCCAGGATGAAGAAGTCGTTTTGTCACAACCAGAAGTAAATCGAACATTACCTCCAATTTAAAGCTTATAAGTCAGCACACTCATTTAGAATATTTTTTAGCAGGTCAGTTAATTGAGTTTTTAACTTACTTAACTGACCATGCTTTTAAATATTCACCCCACTACGTCACTCTCATGACTGATAGAAGTCTGCACTATCTGTGGTTTAGCGTAAGTCCAATTGGCAGGTGATTTCTTCTGCCTGGGGAACTTCCTGACTGTCGATCTGGTAGTTCCGGAAGCGAATCGAATAGTTGTCGTTAAACCAGCTTTCGATGTGTGGCAGAAATTCCTGATCAAAGTCGGGCGATGTGTAATAGGTTTTTCCAAACGCATGCGCCTGGATTTCTCCATCAGCGACAACCTGCTGACCATCTTTATAAACCCAGCGAGGGCGTTCGAACATTTCCTGTCGATTCTGCTGTGGTGCATAGATGGTGATGTCTGCATGGGCACCGACACCCAGGTGACCTTTATCTTTCATACCCAGCACCCGCGCTGGAGCAGCCCGGGTAATGATGGCAATTTCGTAGAGTGAATATTCCCGTTCCAGATCAGCCAGCACGCTGCGTTCACGAATTGCTTCGGGCATGCGGGAGAGAAATTCCAGGCGGAAGCTGCGATCCATCAACAGGTAGATGATCTCCGGATAATGATAAAAGGCCCCGCCATTCGGATGATCGCTGGTCATGATGACCCGCCAGGGATCTTCCATCAGCAGGTACCATTCCAGTGCAATCGCCCATTGCACCGCATTGATGAGACTTTTCTGCGGGCGGTATTCGATGGGAATCACACCACAGCTACTCTCCAGTTCACAGTCTGCCGTGTACCATTTATTCCGATTAATGTTATGCAGGAACTGGCTGAAAGGCGTATCACCGGTCATGGAGAGCGTAGTGCCGGGATTGATGTGTCCCACGTCAACCGTGATGTTTTCATGCGTATTGACATAATCCACCAGTTTTTGTGTCGCGGAAGAAAAGCTGGCAGGATCGTTGGGATCGCCGTCATAGGAATGAAACTGGACGTGTGCCAGATGCCCGCGATGGCCTTCCAGAGACTCCATTGTATTGAGCGTCGTTTCCCAGTTTCCGGGAATTCCCAGGTTATTGCAGTGGATGTGCACCGAGTGTGGCAGCTGCAGTCGGTCTGCAGTTCCTGCCAGTCCGCGTACGATCTGACGAGGCGTGACACCGAAATTCTGCACGGGGGAATCCAGTTCCTTGATTGTCTTGCGGCTGATCTGCTTCCAGTCTTCGACACCACCTGGATTGACAATCTTGATGGTATAACCTTTAGCCGATTCCAATAGCCAGGCGCAATATGCATCAAGGGCATTCTGATCCTGGTTCCGCAGATGCTTCATCACGAAGTGATTGTTGCCGAACAGCAGGTAGAAGCCTTTGTCCAGGATTGGCGTGTCCTGCAGTTCTTCGTGAGCATGGCGGGCATGCAGCCCTGGAATGGCGGCGTCCATCGCAGTCGTGTAACCAATACTGGCGAACAGATAGCCGGTGGCGAAGGTACTGGGAACCACGCCGCCTGTTCCCGAACGGGTGTGTTCACCGCGATAAATGGGGGGAGCCGTGCGTTTCAGATCCGGAGTCATTTTACGACCCGCGTTGACTTTGGGACCGGCAATATGACAGTGCATATCGATCCCGCCCGGCATCACGACGTATCCGGTAGCATCCAGAGTTTTTCCTGTGAACGAATCTGCGTTGGGGGGACGGTCAATGATCTTGCCGTCCTGAATCCACAGGTCACGGACTTCGCCGTTGACTCCATTCGCTGGATCGTAAATCGTTCCATTTTTAATCCGAGACAGAGACACAGAAGACTTTCAATGTAGCAGAGGATTCAATCAAGGAGCGCGTTCACCGGTTGGTAAATCAGTGGCGGCAGCAGTTGGAGCGACCACAGCCGGGATCAGCCATGGGGAGTTGGGATTTCTTATTAGAACTTTCCCCTTTGAATAACAGTCCGCCTGAAATCAGGCGTTCCACAGGAGCCGACTCACAAGTCCCGTTTAAAGGGAGGTTTGCTTTTTGACAAACGTCCCCCCAGGTCTGAAGCGATTCTGACATCCGATGGCTGACTTCTACCGTTTTACCGTTTACTTCACAGAAATATTCATAAGTTATCATGGTCAGGAATCCATAAATGATCTGATTGATTTATCCAATTTACAAACCGGACTGCTCGCTGGACCTGCGAAATTGTGCATATCGTTTTACCAGCTCATCGGTAATCACGCCGACTAAAATCACTGCGCCAATGATAGCAAATTCGAGTTGGGAAGGAATCCCCAGCATGGTAATTGAATTTCGAAGAACCCGCATCAGCGCCGCCCCGATTACTACACCCAGAATACTGCCTTCTCCCCCTCGGATACTGCAGCCTCCCAGTACGGCAGCCGCGATTGCATATAATTCATAAAAATTTCCAATCCCTTCGGGCTGAACGGAATTGATGTCTAATGCAAACAAAACTCCGCCTAAACCGGCCAGAAACGAGCAGATCACATAAGCCATGATGACCGTCAGGTCGGTATTGATTCCTGAATAGCGGGCTGCTGCTTCGTTATTTCCAATGGCTTTAAGATACCGCCCAAAGATGGTTTTATTCAGAAGAAAGGCGGCGATCAAAGCTACGCCGATCATGATCAGAAACGGAACGGGCAGTCTGAATCCTTCCAGAAACGGAATGTTGATTTTACCCGTCGCCAGGTAGCGCAGGCTGTCATGCGTTGCCCCGAAGCCCTGGGTCTGGTCTTCCGTAATTCCCCGGGCGATCCCACGGTAGATCAGAAGGCCACATAAGGTGACAATAAAAGGTTGCAGTTTCAATTTCGTAATCAGTAAGCCATGGGACAATCCGATTACAATAGAGAGTACCGCCGAAAATAATAAAGCCAGTGGGACAGGTACACTCATTTCCATGATCAGATAAGGGAGCAGGCTGCCAACCAGGCAGATCACAGAGCCGATCGACAGGTCGATTCCACCGGAAATAATGACAAACGCTACACCGATACTGATAATTCCAAACAGGGAAGTAAGCCGAATGACATTCTGCATGTTGTAGGCGGAGAAAAAATGCTCATTCGAGGCAGCCGTCACGATGCACACGAAAATCAATAAGATTAATATGCCCAGAATTTTCTTCATGATTCGATTTCTTTAGCGCGGTGGTATCTTGGTATATTGATTCAATTCAATTTGTCACTGTTTCACTGGTTTGGCCTGTCGCCAGTTGCATGATCGCTTCTTCACTGAGCTGCTCGCGTTTCAGTTCTCCTGTCAGCTGGCCTTCATGCATCACCAGAACCCGGTCCGAAATTCCGCGAATCTCTTCCAGGTCACTACTGACAAACAACACAGCCATTCCACTGGCAGCCAGTTTGTTCATGAGAAGATAGATTTCTTCCTTGGCGCCTATGTCAACGCCCCGTGTCGGTTCATCCAGCAACAGGACGCTCGGGTTCATGGCCATCCATTTTCCCAGAACTACTTTTTGTTGATTACCGCCTGATAAAAACTGGACGATCTGTCGATCACTGGGGGTTTTGATCTTCATGGCTTCGATCATTTCGCTGGAAATTGACTGTTCCCGGGCAAAGTCAATATGCCCCAGTCGTCCCTGGTCACGGGACAGACTGGCCAGGCTCATGTTCTCGCGGACCGCCATCTGCAGAACCAGTCCCTGTGCTTTGCGATCTTCTGGAACGAGTGCCAGACCGGCCTTGATCGCGTCTTGTGGAGATTGGATTTGAACCACTTTACCGTAGACGCAGATTGATCCGTTTACTGGCGAATCGATGCCAAACAGGACCTGGAGCAGTTCCGTTCTTCCGGCTCCCACCAGTCCTGAGATGCCTACGATTTCACTTCGCCTGAGAGTAAAGCTGATCGGATGCGATGGGTTTGCTGGCGTGCGCAGTTGTTTGACTTCGAGAATCACTTCGCCGGGTTCATGCGGAGTGTGCGGAAAAAACTGCGACACACTGCGGCCCACCATCATCTGCACCATGCGATCGTGGGAAATGGAAGCGCGATCCAACTCTCCCGCGTTTTCTCCATCGCGGAGCACTACGACACGATCTGCCAGGTCGTTGACCTCTCCCAGCCGATGTGAGATATAAATAATACTTACACCCTGCGCTTTCAGATCATGGATGACTGAGAACAGGGATTCTGATTCATGGAGGGAGAGAGAAGAGGTCGGCTCATCCATAATCAGAATGCGGGCATTGATCGATAAGGCTTTGGCAATTTCGACCATCTGCTGTTGCCCGACCGTGAGGTCTCCCACCAGCGTACGCGCGGAGAGATTCAAGCCGACACGTTTAAGAAGCTTTTCTGCTTCGATCCAGGTTTGCCTGTGATCGATTATGCCCCAACTACCGGGTTCGCGGCCCAGAAAGATATTGGCGGCGATATCGAGGTTTTCACACAGATTCAGTTCCTGGTGAATCAGCGCGATACCCAGATCCAGCGCGTCATCCACTTTAGACAGGGAAATCGGTTTTCCCTCTAATGACAACTTACCGGTATCGGGTTCCTGAACTCCTGCGAGGATTTTCATCAGGGTACTCTTGCCCGCACCGTTCTCGCCGATGACAGCCAACAGCTCTCCCTGATTCAGCGTCAGGCTGACCCGATGCAATGCTTTAACACCGGGAAACTGTTTTGAAATGTGTTTGACTTCCAGTAGCGGTGTTGAGTGAGCCTGTTTAGTGCTACTCATTCGACTTGGATACTTTCGGTTTATCGGGAGAGTCACTTTCATTCCCAGAAGGAAGCTCCGTCTTCCCGGTTTTTGTTTCAGAGGCAGCTGCCTGTTCGGTATCACCCGTCAGTTTCTTCAGTTCGTCCCAGAATTCCTTTATATTCTCTTTTGTGATTTTTCGTGCTGGAATGTGAATGATTTTATTTTCGGGGATTACAGATTTGTCACCATTCGCCAGGGCATTGAGCACCCGTACCGATTCGTATCCGTACTGATAAGGGTTCTGTACGACAGTACCCACCACGGTGCCATCAATGATGCCCTGCAGACTGGCAGCTTCTTCATCAAAAGACACGATCTTAATTTCATCGAGTTTGCCTGCATCACGTACCGCTTCCAGGCAGAGCGGAGGATTATAAGCGAACAGACCCACCATACATTTCAGGTTCGGGTATTTGGCGATTGCATCCTGTGCATTTGCTTTGCCCTGGGGGAAATCAAAATCATCGGTCCGTGTGTCGAGAATCGTGTATTTCTCGTTTTTGATCACTTTTCCGGGTTCATCGTATCGTGTGTTGTCATTTGAGCGGTCCATGACTTCGTCAATGACTCCTTGCCGACGCAAGCGAGCATTTGCCTGACCCAGCCGCCCCACAAACAGCATGATTTCTCCACCCTCCGGCAACGCTTCCTTGACCAACTCTCCACACATGCGACCTGCTTCGTAGTTATCCATGCCGATATAACATTCGCGGGGACTGTCAGGCGCATCGGAATCCTGAGTAATCAGTATCGAATTGTCTGCGATTTCTTTTAACAGATCATTCTGATTGGCGGGGTCAATTGGACTGATGGCAATGCCGTCGATGCCTTGTGCTAAAAGTTCCTGAACCATCCTTTTCTGGTCGGTCACTCCCTGGGGAGGCATGCGGACTTCGACGTTGACTCCCAGGTCCTCTCCTGCTTGTTCTGCCCCTTTTTCTGCAATGACCCAGAAAGAGGCAATTCCATTGGTCACGTAGGCGACATCATTTTTCTGGCTGGCTCCCTGTTTGTTGCACCCAGCAGGTATGAGTGAAATACTAAAGATTATTGCCAAAAGGCTGCAGTTCCGAATCAATTCGCGACAGGTTTTCAAGTGAGGCTCCTTGTTTTTATTGTGCGTACGATCAGCTCAAAGAATTGAGAAGAATATGATGAATGACTCCATTATATGATGCAATGAATTCGTAGAAATATCGAGTTCATCTGCGGGAAATCAATAAATAAAAATGAATCCAGACGAGTTTTCAATGCATAATCCAGCTGTTATGATGAAGGAGTCATTACATTTTAACAACCGATATCTGAAACCTTCCCGTGTTGTCGATCTGTTCTACAGAGATGCCGACAGGCTTTATTCGATCCAGTTGACAATACCACAATTCCGTCCAACTGCAATTCTATTTCCAATTGATCACGAATCAGGGGCAGCTACATGATTCAGGCTTTTCCATCTTTGTGTGTCGCCTTGAGCGCAATCCTTGTTTCTCAAACACTGCTGGCCGCCGATCCGGCAGAGTCGCCATCCACTCTGACATGGACGTTCCAGAATCAGGAACATGGCTGGACCGCATATACCGATTGCAAACTATCGGTCAAAGATCATCTTTTACAGGTGGACAGTACTGGAAAAGATCCGCACTTCGGTCGCGAACTGAAATCGGCAGCCGGCTGGAAGCAGGTTAAATTAAAACTGCGCGCTGACTTTCCTCTGAAGGGCGAGATTTATTGGAAAACGGAAAAAAATAACAGCTATGCGGATTCCCGTTCGGAACGATTTGATTTGAAGAAGAAAAATCCCGACTGGCAGGAACTGTCGTTCGTCTTTTACGCCGATTCTGAAATGACGGGCCTCAGAATTGATCCGGCCAGTCAAACAGGTTTGATTGAAATTGAATCAATCTCACTGGGTAATACGGAGGCACCGCGATCTGCAACAGCTACCCCCGCAGACCAGATCAAACTGCTCAAAGATTTCAAAGTAGAGTTACTGTATTCGGTTCCAACCGAAGTACAGGGGTCGTGGGTGAGTATGGCCATTGATCCCAAAGGACGGCTCATTACTTCCGATCAGTACGGCGACCTGTATCGCATCACCCCGGCAAAAATTGGTTCAAAAACAAATGATACCCAGGTGGAAAAACTGAAGGTCGATATGGGCATGGCACATGGGCTGCTGTATGCCTTCGACAGTCTGTATGCCGTCGTGAATGGTGGTAAGGAACGACCTTCGGGCCTGTACCGTCTCAAAGATACCACTGGAGACGGTCAGTTTGACGAAGTCAAATTCCTGCGTGAAATTAAGGGGGGCGGCGAGCATGGGCCGCATGCCATTATTCTTTCGCCTGATAAAAAATCGCTCTATATCGCTGCAGGAAATCATACCAGTCTACCCGAACCTGAGAAGTCTCTGGTTCCCCGCAACTGGAGTGAAGACCTGCTGCTGCACCGCCTGTGGGATGCCCGCGGTCACGCCGCCGGTAAACTGGCACCAGGTGGCTGGATCTGTCGGACTGATCCTGAAGGCAAAGAATTTGAAATTGTCAGTACGGGTTTCCGAAACGAATATGACATCGCCTTTAATCCGGAAGGGGAGCTGTTTACCTATGATGCCGACATGGAATGGGACGTGGGGTCTCCCTGGTATCGTCCGACGCGAGTGAACCATGTCACCAGCGGGAGTGAATTCGGCTGGCGTTCGGGGACGGGAAAATGGCCCGACTATTATCCTGACAGTCTGCCAGCTGTGGTGAATATCGGTCAAGGTTCACCGACCGGGATTATCTTTGGCACCGGTGCGAAGTTTCCTGCCAAATACCAGGATGCGTTATTTATTTCAGACTGGAGTTACGGGATTATTTATGCGGTCCATCTCAAGCCTCAGGGGGCCTCTTATGTCGCGACGTACGAAAAATTTGCTTCTGCTACGCCTCTGCCTGTGACCGATCTGGTTGTCAGTCCTGTGGATGGAGCATTGTACTTTACGATCGGTGGTCGCCGCACACAGTCCGGTTTATATCGTATTACTTATACAGGCGACGAATCGACGGCTCCTGCAGAACCGAATCCGGATGCGCTCGCCGGTCTGCGGGAACTCCGCCGCGACCTGGAAGAACTACATGGGCAGAAGAATGAAACGATCGTTTATTCCGTGTGGCCTTATCTCGGGCACGAAGATCGTCACATCCGTTTTGCAGCCCGGATTGCCCTCGAACACCAGCCTGTCGAACAATGGCAGAACTGCGTGCTGCTGGAAAAAGATCCCACGACGTTAATCACTGGCGGTATCGCGCTGGCACGTAATGGCAGTCCTGCATTCAAAACGCCGTTAGTAAATGTGTTAAAAAAACTGGACTGGAACAAACTCACAGACACGCAAAAAATGGATCTGCTGCGTTTGTATCAACTGGTCTTTGTCCGGATGGGAGGACCGACCGAAAAAGAACGATTGGACGTACTCGCACAGATCAACAAAGCCTATCCTGCTGCCAATTCGTTTATGAATCGCGAATTAAGCCGGGTACTGGTTTACCTGAATGCTCCCAAAGTAATTGAACGTACTCTGGAACTGCAGGACAAAGCACTCACCCAGGAAGAGCAGATTCATTATGCGAAAGTCCTCATGAATCTCACGACAGGCTGGAATGACAAGCTGCGAAAGAAGTACTTCGAATGGTATCTCAAGTCGACGGCCCATAAAGGGGGCATGTCGTTCAATAAATTCCTGGTCAATATTAGAGCGGAAGCGATCAAGAATCTGTCAGAAGCAGAAAAGAAAATGCTGAAACCGGTTCTTGAAGTCAATCTCGAAAAAGCAGAACCCATCGCAGAAGGGCCGCCACGACCTTTTGTTAAGAAATGGACGGTGGAAGAATTACTGAAAGCCGAAAACAGTGATCATACTCAGCGAAACTTCGAACAGGGACGTAAGATGTTCGCCGCTGTCGCCTGTTTTAAATGTCATCGCTTTGCCGGAGAAGGAGGAACTATTGGTCCCGATCTGACCGGTGCAGGCGGCCGCTTCAATGCACAAAACCTGCTGGAATCAATCATTGAACCTTCAAAGGTGATTTCAGATCAATATGCCTCGACCATGTTTATTCTGGATGATGGGCGCGTTGTGAATGGTCGCGTGATCAATCTCAGTGGCAAAAATCTGATGGTACTCACGGATATGGCTAATCCCAGTAAACTGACTTCGATTGACCGGGATACAATTGAAGAAATGCTGCCTTCCAAGTCGTCGATGATGCCGACGGGACTCATCGATACACTCACGAAGGAGGAAGCACTTGATTTATTGGCTTTCCTGCGATCTGGTGGAGATCCAGGGCATCCACTCTTTCAGAAGAAAGACTAATTTGAAACAAAGTTCTTTGTATAACGGCTCTGTTTTATATCTGGATTGAGAGCAAAACTGCTCTTGGAATCCATCACCTGAATCTCTAAAGGGATTAACTGATACGATGAAGAATCTCAGGATGATGTCTCGCAGAGACTGGATCGCCAGTGTCGCTGCTGCGTATGGGGTTGTTTCACAGCGTGTGAACGCGGCTCCTGTAAAGTCAGTTGAAACAAAATCGATTGCCGCGGTCGTATCAATCTATGAACCTAAAACACATGCTGATGTGTTGATTGGGAAAATCCTGGAGGGCTGGAAGCAGGATGGCGGAGCAGGGCCGGCTTTAAAGTTATCCTCGCTGTATGTAGATCAGTTTACCGATCTGGATCTGTCTCGAAAAATGGCCGCGAAATATAACGTGCCGATCTTTGATTCCATTGAAAAAGCGGTCACTGTAGGAACCGACCGGATACCCGTTGATGGCGTGATCAGTATCGGCGAACATGGCGAATACCCTATTAATGCCAAAGGGCAGCAACTCTATCCTCGTCGTCGTTTTTTCAAAGAGATAACTGATACCTTTCAGAAATATGACCGCGTTGTCCCTGTCTTTAATGACAAACATCCAGGGCCCGTCTGGGCTGATGCAAAATGGATGTATGATCGTGCCCGGGAAATGAAGGTTCCTTTTATGGCCGGTTCGTCTCTTCCCCTGACATATCGGAAACCCGAACTTAATTTACCGCTGGGATCTGAAATCGAGGCCGCAGTGGGAATCGGTTATTCTGAACTCGACAGGTATGGCTTTCATGCACTCGAGTGTTTTCAATGCCTGGTCGAGCGACGACAGGGGGCAGAAAGTGGTGTGAAGTGGGTGCAATATTTAGAAGGGGACGCCATGTGGAACGTCCTTGATGAAGGTCTCGTTTCCCGAGATGTCTTTGATGCCGCACTGGCAGCAGTTCCCAAAGTAAGGGAGGGGGATGTTCGTGATGACCCGGACGCCGGACTGTTTCTCTTCCAGTACAACGATGGGTTTGTGGGAGCATTGTTCATGCTGCAGTCAGTAAACCGTACTTCGGTGGCGCTCAAGCTCAAGGGACAAGCGAAACCTGTCTCCACTCAGTTCGAAGAACGAACCGAACCTGCACATCCTCACTTTGCATATCTGTTAAAAGGTATCGAATGCATGATTCACACGGGGCGCCCCAGCTACCCTGTCGAACGGACGTTGTTAACCACTGGTATTCTCGATCGGGCTCTGACCTCACGTTTTCAGGGCTGCAAAAAGCTGAAAACTCCCGAACTGGCGATTCGTTATCAACCCGTCGCCTATCCCCACGCTCCTCACCCGGATTTGAGTAGAAACCCCTCGCAGCAGTTAGCCAGATAAAGCCTGCCAGGCATGGTTTCACTTGACACTCCCTGCGAGTGTCTTAGTTCGAACTGGCAGCCAGTTTATCTTTGTGTTTTACATGCAGGAGCACTGGAATCGAAGTCTGGTTGCCTTCCTGGGCGGCTCGAAGATGGAACAAACGGGTTGTTTCCGGGACCCACTTGGCTGCGGTCAGATAAAAGGTCCGTTCGTTCATATTATCCAAAAGCAGCAGACCATTCAGGCCTATATTATCTACATAGACGCCGTGGGGCAGATTGCGGCCTGCATACTCACGACCGAAACTGACGACTCCCTGGTAACCATTTCGCAACAGCAGAACCCGGGCTGAAATTGTCTCGCCGGGATGGATGGTCAATTCAATGGGTTTGTCAGGTATCTCGGCAATATTATCACCGGCTACGTCCAGTTTGTCGGTTTCCATCTTCACCATGCGGATAATCAGTTTTGGTTTGTTGAGCAGTTTGATCTGTCCCAGTGGATTTACCGGATGTGTAACTTCTTTGTCACCGATCTTTGCGGTCGCGGTGACGGAAACGGTTTGATAGCGACCGTCGTTGGGCAGCGGTGCAACAAGTGCTCCAGAAGTTTCCGGCACCGGGTCTGCTGATAATACGCCATAAGCCCGGTCGTGACCGGCCTGGATGATAATCGGGCTGGTGACATGAAAGCCTGCAGGCACATCAGCAATATCAACTCGAATCGGTCCATTAAAGCCATCAATGCGGTCAGCGACGACTTCGATTTCTTTTCCACTGCCGGCGTTGACCTTGGGATTGGCTCCTTTTAACGTTACCTTGAAGTCCGGCTGTCGCGGACGAACGGTCAGTTCATAATGAAAGTCTTTCCCCTGAAAGCCGCGGACATCAGAGACACGCACATAATAGACGCCATCTTGGGGAGCTTTGAAAATCAACCGGGAATCGTCACCCAGTTCCCGCCTGCCGTCATCATTGTTTTCATAATAAATGGTGAAGACGGGGAGGCCATTCGGAGGCAGTTCTGTGCCAACCGGATGAGGTTCCACAATGTAGCAGGGCTCATGCAGGGCGTGAGTGATGGGACTGGTTCCAAAATAGGTGTAGCGTTTCCCGCCACTGCCGGGGTAGACATTGAAACCGGAATCGGGACCACGCGGGTAGAGCCAGAGTTTGACGACTTCACCGTTGCAATACAGGTATTCATTCAACTCCATTTCCTGCCAGTTCTGAATACGGAAATCATTGACGATGTTCGAATCTTTACCGCGGAAAGTAAAATAAGAATCGCGGACGGCTCGCAGCAGAATGCGCGGGATCTGTTTGCCTTCCGCATCAAGCACTTCGATTTTGGAATCGAGTTTGGATTTTTGGCGGGCAGCGTTTGTTTCGATGAGCCATTCCTGGCCAGCTTTGGATTCAAAACGATACAGGTCCAGGTCCGGCTGGTCGGGTTTGTCTGAAGAGATCACTCCGCTCACCACGACCGCAGATGAATCCAGCTTTGTAGCGTCGACCGGTTGATTATTGGGTTCCTGCTCTTTGAGAGTTACGGTTTTCGCCACCTGGGTTGCTGGTGCAGTTGCCTGATTGTTTGCAGCGGTCGGGGTCTGTGTTTCATCAGAAGGAGAAAGCTGCCTGGGTAATTCAATTTTCTCAAGCAGTCCGTTATTATAACCGACCAGGGTCTCTCTGGAATCAGTAGAGAAGACCACCGAGGTCGGGAGTGCCGGCAGATTTTCCTGTACGTACAATAAAATCAACTGGCTGGCATCCCAGATTTTCAACGACTGGTCATCGGAAATCGAAGCCAGCAGTTTGCCATCAGGGGAAAAAGCAATCTGTGTCACCGGATTTTCATGAGCGAAGCGGGCATAGATCAGCGGGTTGATTTTTGCAGAGGTGCGTGAGATAAAACGCCATTTGCGAATCCGGTTATCGGCTCCCGCGGCAAGAATAAAATTGCCATCCGGGCTGAACGTCACAGAGTACTGTTCCTTGAGGGGCTGACTGAGTGTGTCCAGACGCTTGCCTGTGGAGACCTGCCAGACTTTCACGGTAGCATCAGCCGAGGCGCTGATCAGCGTCGTACTGTCGGGACTGAATGCCAGATCGAAGATGGCGCCGTTATGTCCGGTGAGAGACCGGACCTGTTTTCCCGTCGCGATATCCCAGAGGATGATGTTCTGATCATAGCTGCCCGTCGCCAGCCATTTCCTGTCGGGACTAATCGCTGCCGCGTACAGCACATCCTTATGTCCCACGAACTCATGCAGTTTCTTTCCCGATTCCACATCCCAGATGGCAGCCTGGCCAAATAGACCTGTGGTGCCCGAAGAGGTAATCAACCACTCGCCATCCGGACTGTAACGGACAGAGTTCACTTTGCCAGGCAACCCTTTCCATGACTGAATGACTTTTTTCAGATCAGGTGAGAGGAGCTTGACTTCTTCAAACCGGGCGACAGCGATCTGATCTGTTTGCGGAGACCAGGCCAGTGATGTCACCGGCTTCTGTACGGATTTGGAAGGTTTAATGTCTGGTACTGTCAGTTCCATACGGGCAGGTTCTTTACCTGCGGGGCCTTTGGCTCCCTGGTTGACCCACTCGACCAGCAGGGCAATTTCTGCATCGGTCAGCTTTTCGCCACTGTCTTCCGGCGGCATGACCGGTTTGGCTTCGCCTTTGATCATGCGGATCAGTCGGCTGCTTCCACTGTCGCCTGGTAAGACGGCCGGTCCATGCTTGCCCCCTTTGAGCAATCCCTGGTAGGAGTCGATGGCGAATTTGCCTTCTGGATCATCTACGCTGTGGCAGCCTTCACAGTATTTACGGAACAGGGGTGCGATCTGTTTCGGGTAATCGACCTGTTTCTCTGCTGCAGACAGCGAGTCAGAAAAACTGGCCAGCACGCAAAGCGAACAGAACAGCATCAGTTTTACAGGAACATTTGTCATCAGGGACCTCAGATCAGCGCTATTAAAATAGATCTCTCAAAGTATCAGAATAATGGCAGCGAACATTTTAATGATTAAATAGAAACTCGCGGCTGCTCAGAACGCCCCAGAACAGATCTTCCACTGCCTGACGTTTTTCCGCAGGCGGTGTTTCCTGGAGGAGTTTCAACAGTTTGCTTTCTTCTGCCGCTGTCGGTTGGCGGGAAAGACAGAGCAGATAAATATCTGCGATCAGTTCTTTGTCTGTTTTTTTCGCCTCCAGCATTTTCGTGACGCGGCTGGCTTTGTCTTTGAGTTTGTTGTTGATCGTATCCCCGTTTGAAATATGCAGAACCTGGACCATTGTCGGTTCTTCCGTTCGTTCACATTCACAGGTAATCATCCGTTCGTTGCGACCAAATGTTTTCAGGAAGTATGAAATGACCGAAGAGTCGTACAACTGAATTGCCCGGGTTCCCTTGGGATAAAAATCCGTTTTCTGGGGGTTCGGCTCATAGTACATCGTGAATTCTGAAGGGACATCGGTTACCTGCGAAATCGCATCCAGCAGGACTTCCGCCATCATGCGACGGGGGTAGTAGCGGGAATAAAAGCGTTTTTCATCCTTGTTCTCGGGCAGGGGCTGACTGCTGCGCTGATAAGCGGCTGACCGCAGAATGACTTTCATCAATGCTTTCAGGTCAAAGTCATGATCCACCAGGTAACCGGAGGCAGCGGATAAAAGTTCTTCATTACTGGCCGGATTGGATTCCCGCATGTCATCAACTGCTTCAACCAGTCCTACGCCGAAATAATTTGCCCAGACACGATTGGTAATCGCGCGGCTGAAAAAGTCGTTGTTCTTAGAAGTCAACCACTCAGCCAGGTAGACGCGGCGGTCTTCAGGTGAGTTAATGTCGATCGGCGTGCCATCCAGGGGGGTTGGAGGTTGTGGTTTTCCCGTGAGTGGCTGCACCAGATCCCCTTCCGTGGCAACAAACAGGGTGCGAATGCCATCGCCGGCACTTTGCGAACCACCCCAGCCTTTGGCACGAACACGGGAGAAAAAGTTTGCCATCGCGTAATACTGGTTGTTGGTCCATTTTTCGAGGGGATGATTATGGCATTTGGCGCATCCAATCGACAGACCCAGAAATGCCTGGCTGACGTTTTCTGTCATCGATTCCGGATCCTGATGGATGGCATAAAAATTGGTGGCCCCGTTTTCGATACTGCTGCCCTGGGAGGTGATCAGTTCACGCACCATTTTATCCCAGGGAGTATTCTGTTTCACATGTTCGCGAATCCAGGCATGATAAGCTTTCACAGGTTCTGGTCGGATGAGGGCACCGTTGACCAGCAACAGGTCTGACCATTTGTACGTCCAGTAGTCGATAAATTCCGGTCGGTCCAGCAGGCGGTCGATCAGCTGATTGCGTTTGTCCGGATTCTGGTCTTTGACAAATGCCTGAACTTCGTCGGGGGTGGGCAGAGTGCCGATCGTATCGACATACACGCGGCGGATGAAGTCAGTATCATTCGACTGTGGTGAAGGGGGCAGGTTCAGGCGTTTTAACTGTTTGATGACCAGTTCATCGATGAAATTATTTTGGGGTGATTTGACATAAACTTCAGGAGCAATCTCCTGCGGATAGGGAGAGGTGATTTTTGAAATTGCGATTTTGCTGGAGTAATTACAGACGATCGCTCCTTCGCCGTATCCGGTGACTTTGATTAAACCTGCTGCATCAACCGAAGCTACACTCTCATTGACTGATGAAAAACTGGTCCAGCGCGTCACATCGCGGACCGAATGATCTGAGTAATGGGCCTGTACCAGAATATGTTGTGTCTGTCCATTTGTTAGAACAGAGCGAGTTGGTAAGACTTCCAGCCGTTCAATGACAGGATCAGCTTTCTCTGGCGCTGCGGCTCCCTGAGCGATCCATTCTGACAGAATGCGGTATTCGGGGGAATCTGTTTCGAAACGCACTCCTCCCTTATGGGGGACGGCACCCGTCGGCTTAATCAGAAACAGACTGCGTGCGGGATCGGAAAGTTCAATCCGTCTACCCCGCGACTGTTTGGCAATCGTGTAATAATCGCCGAGGACATCATAGGCTTTAAGTGAGAGACGAAATCCCCCTTTGCCGGCAAGTGCACCGTGGCAGGGCCCTGAATTGCAACCTGCCTTGGTTAAGATGGGTTGCACGTCATTCCGAAAGCTCCATGCATGGGGAATCTCGATCCCGGAGACAGAAACGGTGCTTTTAGCTTCCTGGTCACCAGAACGTGCTGTGATGGCAGCGGTGCCGTTACCGACCGGGATCAGTGTCGTTCCGCTGATTTTTACGACTGCCGGATTACTCGAAGTCAGAGTCACCTTGTCTGTAACAGGACCGGATATTTCACCATTGGTCATCTGCTGGACCAGTAGATCATGCCGTGCTACTTTGTTGTTAAGCTGAACCTGTTCGGGCAGGAGTACAATTCGATCACTGGTTTCTGCTGCAGAAACGGATTTCAGAACCGGACTGAAGCTGAACGAGGTCCACAGGCAGATCAGAATACTGAATCGGTTGATTTGTTTCGAGTAAGACATCGAGCACTTCTCTTGGGAAAAATAATTGCAAGTCGCGTGAGGAATCGAAGGATGTAATGCAAGTCATCAAATCAGACGACGGTGCCACCATCTTCGCTGCACGATTCGTAAAATCGCGTAATCTATGTACCATCAGCGTGAATGATCCGCTGACTCAGGATTGCTTAAAACAGCTCGCGGATTTCATGGTTACCCACATCCACAATCGGGAAGGGGCGTCCGGAAGGACCGGGTAAAACCGTATGCAAATCAAAACCCAGGCTATGATATACGGTCGCTGCGAGATCTCCGGGGGAAACAGGCTGATCAGCGGGAACACCGCCAATGGGGTCACTGCTGCCGACCACGCGTCCGCCCTGAACCCCACCGCCGGCGAAGTAACAGGTAAAACATTGAGGCCAGTGGTCCCGGCCTCCGGCGGGATTGACTTTGGGTGTTCTGCCGAACTCAGCCACGTTGCAGACCAGCGTTTCATCCAGCATGCCTCGATCATACAAATCTTCGATCAGGGCACTGTAAGCCTGGTCATACATGGGTGCTACAATATTTTTCATACCTTCAATCGAGGTGAACGGCTTGGAGCCGTGGATATCCCAGGTCACTTCATTGAAGACGGTCAGGAAGGTATTGATGGTGACAAACCGCACGCCGGATTCGACCAGTCGCCGAGCGAGCAGGCAGCATTGACCGAAGCGGTTCATACCATATCGTTCGCGGACCTTTTTGGGTTCTTTTGAAAGATCAAAGGCTTCCCGGGCTTCCTTACTGGTCATCAGCCGGTAGGCGGAATGGAAATTCCCGTTCAGAAGTTTCGCGTCTTCAGTGGATTCGAAGTAATTGATCGTTTCATCTACGACTTCACGGATTTTTTTGCGTCGTTCCAGTCGGGCTGTTCCAATCTCTTTGGGAGGCAGCATGTCAGGAACTTTAAAATTTGGTTTTGAAGGATCTGCCATGAGAGCGAAAGGATCGTGCGCTTTCCCCAGGAAGCCGCCCGCCTGTCCGTTAGGGAGATTTCCACCGCCGCGTCCCATCGTTTCGGGAAGGACAACGTTTGCAGGCAGGTCGGTTTTTCGTCCGCGGAGGTAATCAACGACCGAACCGATGTGGGGTGTATTAATTCCGCCGGTAAACAGGCGGCCGGTCTGCATCATCTGCCAGCCGGCATCGTGGACGGCAGCTGCCGTGTGATAACAGGATCGCACCAGCGAAAACTTATCTGCGACTTTCGCATGTAACGGCAGAATCTCGGAGATGTCGATCTCAGGGGATGCGGTGTTGATTGGTTTAAAGGGGCCACGAATTTCCGCCGGGGCATCCGGTTTCATATCGAAGGTGTCTAATTGACTGGGGGCTCCCAGGTTGAAGATCATGATGGCGGAACGATTGTCGTTCTTTTTATCCACCAGGCCTTTTTCTTTCGCTTCGAGATATTGGGGCAGCGAGAGTCCCATGGCGCCCAGCGTTCCGACCTGCAGAAAGTCTCTGCGTGTCACGCCGCTACAGGTATGTGCCGTGCCTCGACCGGTAAACTTCAGCATAATGCACCCCAATCAAATGGATTTCAACACAGAGTCGAATCTTCGAAAATCAACTCTGAAATGTGGTTCAATTTCGAAATTGAAAATAGACGAATAGCTGGATTCACTTAAAAAAACGCTGATTCGTTTATTTTCGCATATCGTAGACGCTCAGATCAATGTCGTCTTGTAGAAAACACGCATAAATTTGTATTATTTACGCATGTTCGATTCTCAGAAATTCCGTGATGACTTTTTGAAACGGCTGGATAACAAGCTCCATCTGGAAGAGCTGTTTAATTACATTCCGGATGCCTACTTTTTCGCGAAGGATGCCCAGGGACGTTTTATTAACATCAGTCACACCTGGATGGACATCCGCGCGATTCCCCGTGAAGAGGACATCATCGGTAAAACTGACTTCGACATTCATCCCAAAGATCTCGCAGAACAGTATGTGGCTGAAGATCAACGCGTGATGGAGTCCGCCAGTCCGCTGCCCAATCAGGTCTGGTTGATCCCGGACCGTCACGGAAATCTCAAATGGTATCTGTGCAGTAAAATTCCTCTCTTCGGCGATGGTGGCCAAGTCATTGGTGTCGCGGGGGTCCTGCGTGATATTAAAGTGGCCGGCACCGAGTTTCAGTCGTATCAGGAACTGGATAAAGTCATCGCATATGTTCTCGAGCATTATCAGGAACGGATTCAGATTTCCGATCTGGCCGACTTGATGTATTTGTCAGTGAGCCAGTTTGATCGCAAGTTCAAAAAGCTGTATCAGATCACGCCTCAGAAATATATTCTGCGTGTGAGAATCAACGCCGCCTGTCAATCCCTGACGAGAACCGAAAAAAGGGTGTCTGAAATCGCGCTGGAGTCGGGCTTTTATGACCAGAGTTATTTCACAAAACAGTTTGTGAATCTGATGGGCATTTCTCCTTCCGAGTATCGAAAAAAGTTCAAGTCGCACGAATCAATGTCTTAGAATCTGTCGTGATTGACCTGATTTATGCGATGATGTCATTAATCACATGGCCGCCCACATCTGTCAGGCGGAATCGTCGTCCACTGTAGAGGTACGTCAGTTTTTCATGATCCATACCCAGCAGACTGAGGATGGTCGCGTGGAGATCATTCACGTGTACTTTATTCTCTGCTGCTTTGAACCCGATTTCATCAGTCGCGCCATAGCTGGTCCCCGCTTTAACGCCGCCACCTGCCAGCCAGGTGGTGAAAGCGTGCGGATTGTGATCGCGACCCGGCGTGGCACCTTTCTGGGCGATCGGCAGCCGTCCGAATTCTCCTCCCCAGATCACCAGGGTTTCATTGAGCAGGCCCCGCGCTTCCAGATCAGCCAGTAATGCTGCAATCGGCTGATCGGTTTCTTCCGCGAAGCCACTGTGGTTGCCTTTAATATCGGAATGGCCATCCCAGCTTCGCTGGTTTTCCATGCCACCTGAATAGATCTGTACAAAGCGGGTTCCTCGTTCAACCATCCGGCGGGCAATCAGGCACTGTTTGGCAAAATGCTCGCACTTCTTATTGCCGATGCCATACTGTTCCTGAAGGTGTTTCGGTTCCTGGCCGATATCGAGGGCTTCCGGGGCGGCACTCTGCATCCGATAGGCCAGTTCGAAGCTTTCGATGCGTGCTGCCAGTTCCTGGTCACTATCATTCTGCTGCAGATGCTGGCGGTTGAGCGATTTCAGCAGATCCAGTTGCGAACGTTGTCGTCCTTTTTCGGTGAGAACCGCAGGGGGCTGCAGGTTATCAATCGGCTCACCTGTCGGACGCAAATATGTTCCCTGATAGACGCTGGGTAGAAAACCGGCGCCCCAGTTCAGACTCTGTCCTTTAGGCAACCCTCGTCCCAATGGGTCGGACATCACAACAAATGCGGGCAGACTGTTGCTTTCAGAACCGAGTCCGTAGGTCACCCAGGAACCGACACAGGGGTAACCCATTTTGGGCAGGCCGCTATTCATCATAAATAAGGCCGGACTGTGATTGTTTGATTCCGTATGTCCGGAGTGGATGAACGCCATTTTGTCGACGTGTTGTGCCATGTTCGGGAATATCTCGGACACCCATTTTCCGGATTCACCATACTGTTTGAATTTGAACGGGCTTTTCATGAGCGGGCCAACCGAATTCTGGAAAAAGCCGGTTTTGTTGTCGAAGCCTTCCAGTGCCACGCCGTCCCGTTTTTCCAGTTCGGGTTTATAATCCCAGGTATCGACCTGACTGGGACCACCGTTAATAAACAGCCAGATCACTGCTTTGGCTTTCGCCGGGAAGTGTGTCGGTTTGGGTGCCAATGGATTCGTGGCCTGTATCGAAGGAGCCGCCGTTGTCTGTTCCAGTACACCCTCCTGCTGAAGGAGACTGAGCAATCCGAGTGTTCCCAGACCGCTGCCAGCGCGTTTGAGTAACTGCCGTCGTGCCAGTAACTGGTTCAGTGAGATTGTCGGTAATTCGCTGGATGATGGTCTCATCTCAAAGCCTCTCAATATGAAATTCGTTTTAAAAACGGTTTCCCGGACAGTGGTGTCTCTCAGTCTTTTTAATTCGGGTAAATGAATTCGTTTGTGCTGAGTAATGCGTGTGTGAAATCCGTCAATGCCAGCAGGGTGGCATCCTGTTTCTTCTCCGCCTGATAGGATGCCTGGTGCTGTTGAATGAAAGCGAGAGAAATCGCGGTTTCACTGTCCGTTGGATTTCGACCCAGGGCGATCTGGTATGCCTTCTGAATGTTTGTTTCGATTGATTCCGGATGATCTTTGAGGAGACGTGCTGCGAATGAGCCGGCGCTTTTTCTGATGAAGTCGGCATTCATAAACAGCAAAGCCTGCGGTGCGATTGTCGTGCTGGAACGCTGTCCGATACTGACCAGTGCTTCGGGCGCATCGAACAGCTGCATCATCGGAATCAACTGGCTGCGTTTGATTTTGAAATAGATGCTGCGTCGCTGGTTTTCCTGCTGCAGTGAGCCGGGGCCATACATAGTCGGATCCAATTGATCGCCGACATAAAGTATCGCATCGCGGATGACTTCCCCTTCCAGGCGTTGAGGAGAGCGTCGCCAGTAAAGTTTGTTCTCCGGATCAATTTTTGCTTTGGCTAGATCGAAATCGGTGGACTGCCGATAAGTGGCGCTCAACATGATGTCTTTATGCAGTGGCTTTAACTGCCAGTTATGCTTGATGAGTTGATTTGCCAGGTATTCCAGTAAATCGGGATGAGTAGGGCGATCTCCCTGCAGACCGAAGTCGTTGGGAGTAGCCACGATTCCCGTGCCGATATGGTGTTGCCAGAGTCGATTGGTCATCACGCGTGCCAGCAGGGCGCCTGCGCCCTGTCGGGTATCGGTCATCCAGTCTGCCAGCGAGGCGCGGCGGTAAGATGTGGATGCCGATTTGGGAGGCGATTTGAGCCAGGACTCTTCTTTTTTGGGGGTACGCATCAGGACCTGCAGGAATCCCTGGTTGGCAACTTTGCCTTTCTGATCCGTGTCTCCTCTTGTGAGGTGGTAGGTTTCCTCGAAGAAGTCTTTCCCTTGCGTATGATGTCGAACCGGTTTGACATCTGGGCCCTCGCTGCAGATCATGACCTTGGTCAAAGCCGGTTGTGGCTCGATTTTGAGATGCAGTTCGACTTTCTCTTTCAGAGCGACCCACTTTGGATCCTGCTGTTCGAACTGACGTTTCAGAATCTCTTTCTGAACAGTGGACAGTTTCTCCGACTTTCCTTGCTGGACGAGTTGCAGAGCCTGTGAAAGTGCTTCGGGACTGCCATTCCCGGTTTTGACTGTAGAGGCTGTGGTACTGCTGACAGAAAATCGGGGACGTCCGATGCTGTGATTCACATTGTTTGTAAACGACATGGTGATGGTCAGCTCAGTTTCTCCTGCCTGATCCAGGGGCGTTTCCAGATCGAAGATGACCGCCTGGCCTTTGCCGATGCCTCCCAGGTCGACGGCCCAGCCTGATCCATATTGACCGTCAATGGCGCTGGCGGCTGAAAGCGTGGTCTGATTCTGTTCATGCGTCGCACGGGCGTTTGTCAGTTTGAGATCTTTGGCTGTCGCCTTTTTATCCTCAGCGGATTTGGCTTTGACTTTAAAGGCGGTCAAAGAGAAGTTCCCGTTCACCGCACGGCCAGGACCCTGTTTAGGCAGAGAGCGATGCGAGAGTGCTTCCAGGCGAATCGAATGAATGGGATGAACACTGGTACGCAGCGTGAAAGTGTAATTGTCCTGGTTGATATTCGGACCGCTGACGAGGACCGAGCCGTCATCCAGTTTTTCAAAACGGGCTTTACCTTTCGAGGTGTGGCCGATGACTTCGGGGACAATCCATTCATCGAGTGGCACGCTCGCTGTTTTGCCTGAATGAAGCCACTTCTGGAATGCCGGTTCTACGGATGCCGTTTCATATTCTTGTAATGCTTGCACCAGTGGTGCGTGAGCCTGGTCAAATGCTGCTTTGTCTTTCTTATATTTTTCAGGGTCCAGGTCGAGTTCGATTTCCGTGCGCACCGTGGTCGTAAATGTGGATAGCATCCGATAGTAATCATGACTGGGGATGGGGTCGAATTTATGATCGTGACAGCGGGCACAGCCGACACTCAGCCCCAGCATCGCCAGGCTGGTTGTATTGAGCATATCGTCCAGTGCGTCGTAGCGAGTGCGTTCGACTTCATTAGCCGTAATCTGAGTCGGGAAAACGCCCGCGCCCAGAAATCCGGTTGCCATGAGCGCCAGCGGATTGTCCGGTTCAAGTTCATCACCGGCCAACTGCCATTTGACGAACTGATCGTAGGGCATGTCCTGGTTTAAAGCTTTGATCACAAAGTCGCGATAGTGGTAAGCGTAGTTTCGGTCGTAATCGTGTTCGAAGCCGTGACTCTCTGCGAAGCGGGCGATGTCCAGCCAGTGGCGGGCCCAGCGCTCGCCGTAATGCGGGCTGTCCAGCAGCCGATCGATCAGGTTTTCATAGGCAGCGGGAGACTGGTCTGCCAGGAATTCTTCGATTTCAGCAGGTGTGGGGGGCAGGCCGATCAGATCAAAATAAGCACGGCGGATATAGACGCGTTTGCTGACTTCTTCATTCGGAGTCAGCCCCTTTTTCTGTTGTTGCGCAAGTATGAACTGGTCGATGTTGTTGTGGGCCCACTCATTTTGTTTCACCTTTGGGACAGCAGGCTGATGCAGTGGTTGAAACGACCAGAATTTGCGGTCATCGCTGGTGACCTGCATGGCTCCGTCATCTGCTGTTTCCGATGTCGCCAGTGGTTTGTCAAATGGAGCGCCCAGATCGATCCACTTCGCCAGGCTGTCTATCTCTTTTTCAGAGAGTTTCGGTTCCTTGAGGGGCATATAAGGTTCTTCACGGTGTTCGACCAGCGCCATCAGGTAACTGTCTTTTGCTGTCTTGTCAATCATTCCGCTCTCCAGCAGTTTTTTACGACTGGAGAGATCGAAGTCCGCTTTGATCGATTTTCCGCCATGACATTTCAGGCACTTGGCAACGAGCAGGGGGCGGACTTCTTTTTTGAAGAGATCAAGTCCCTGCTGCATGCGCCTGGCATGGTCGGCTGGCAGAACGGTTTTCTTTTCCTCCGCCAGGAGTGAGCCTGTGCAAACAAATCCCGATATCATCGTGAGCGCGATTAGAAGGTTTCGCATCAATGCCTCGTTGTAATGAAGTTTCTGCTGGTGAGAATTCAGGGAGTGATCGTCGATTATTATTATGACACAACAATTGGTGAGAGAAATCAATCAGGAATTCGGTTTTCCCGACTGATACAACTGCAATATTTCGTCAGCAGATAACGCACGGCCGAATAACGCGAATTCATCCAGACGTCCGTTTAAGCTGCGGATAGAGTGGGCGCCCGAGTGTTCCTGCGGTCGCCAGTTACCGATCTCAGCGGGGCCGATCACCAGGGGAATCGGATTTTCAATTTCATGATGGCTGACCGCAACGCCGTCCAGGTAGTGCACGACTTCCTGTTTCTGATGATCGTAAACGGTGACCAGAAAGATCCAGCGTCCCAGGTCAGTGGGCTGCAAAACGACGGGAGAAAAATAGTTTTTGCCGGGGCCTGTTTTCACGCCCAGAATCATTTCCCCTTTGTCACTGAGCTGCCAGTGCGGATTGCCGTCGTTGTAGCCGTCGGTCAGCATCAGCGAACTGAGCCAGCGGTCAAAGCCTTCAATGCGGACCCAGGCCATGAAGGTCAGCGACTGATATTCTCCGGGAATATGAGTACGCACCCGGTCACTGGTCCGTTTAAATTCCAGGCTGCGTTTCTGTGGCCAGCGACCCGACGTCCACTGGCAACCGACAATGGCCCCATGGGACGACGATGCTGGTTTCTGCTGACTTTTGTTATTCAGGGTGCGGAGCCAGTTGGAGGACTCTTCGAAATCATAATAAGCGACGATAGAAGGATCAGCCTTCAGTAAGGCATTCTGTTTCTGCCAGCGTTCAAACTGCTGTGTCTGCTGCTGTTCTACCAGTTGAGACAGTTCTTCCGGATTGATTAAAGGCAGGATGGCTTCCTGGAGTCGATCTATCGTGCCCCGCTGATTGAACTGCACGCCTTCGCCGGTGGTTAAACTTTGAACATTCGCAGGTGTTGACTGACTGTCAGTGGAATGCAGTTCTACCTTGCCGTCGATGACCTGTACCTGTCCGCTGCCGGACTGATCGAGTGAGAGCGTAAATTCTGTTCCCAGGTCAACCACGTTCAACCGGGATGTTTCCATCGTGAAGCCGTGCGCCTGTTCGGGGACAGACGCGCGAACTTTTCCAAATTGGCAGAATGCTTTGAGCGGTGAGATCAGTTTTACTGCTGCAGGACCTTCGATGAGAATCGAAGCGCCGCTGATCAGTTCGACCTGAATCGTTCCCTGTTTCAGTTTGAGCCAGCCGGCAGAGAGGCCGGCACCAGCCTGCAGATTTCGGTTGGTGTCCCATTCGACGCCGACTGCCTGTGTTAACAGGGCAATATGATCCGTCTGTGGTTGAGAGGTTTCATCGGCTGGTTGATCAATCGATGATTCAGCGATGGCAGACGATGAGTCTGCCCGGGTATTCCAGCCGGCATAGTAAGCCAGTGAAAGCAGGAGTGTCGCTGCGACCAGTGAAGAGACCAGCATTAGCAGAAAACGGGGAGATCTCAGTCGGGAGGGATGAGCTTGTGAAACTGGTTGAGGAACCCAGTCCGCAGGTTCTGTTGTTTCGTTAGTCCAGGTAGTGAGTCCGTTATGGACCTGCATATAGTCGATATAAAGTTGGCGCTGCTCAGAATCAGATGCGAGCAGCCGTTCCAGTTCTGCCTGTTGCTGGTCGCTGATGGTGCCCTGCAGGAAGGCGTCAATCAGAAGAATCGTCTGGTTGTCGGGTGTGGGGTTCTGGTTCATGATCCCATCTCCGCAGAGTGGAGTGTCTGTTGCATGCAGTCCATCAGTTTCAGTCGCAGACGTGATAGTTTCTTATAGAGTGCATCACAGGAACGTCCTGTCTGCTCGGCCAATTCTTTAATACTGATGTCAGCGTGATAGCAGTCCTGGATGAGTTTACGGCTTTCGGCATCCAGCTTTTGAATACAGTTCTGCAAAATCCGCTGCCTGTGTTCGCTTTCAGTCAGTGATGACGATTGTTGTGCAGCGATGAGTGAGAGGATTTCATCAGAAAAATAGTGCCGATCCCGGCTCTGGACCCGTTGGAAGTTCTTCACTTCATAAAAGGCGATCCCGCAGGCCCAGGAGGAAAAACTCTGAGTCTCGTCGAATGTATCCCATTTTCTCCACAGCACCAGGCAGGTCTGCTGAAACACGTCGTCAGCGTCTGTCTGGTGGGGGAGTAATGTTCCAATAAATCCGCGAATCAGATTGTGATGTCGCGCCAGCAGAGAAACAAATTGTTCATGGGGGATCTGATTCATTGGGGAGTCTGCAGCAAATTGTGTTTCCAGGGACAGGTCCATACTGATATTCGTACGCTCAAGGCAAAACCGGACGGAGAGAATCCGTTCTTTTTTGAACCCGGATCTGTTGGATTTGAGAAATCTTCTGTAAGCCTTCCTGTACTGAGGACTTAGGGCTTTAGATGTTAAGAAAATTATTCTGGTTGAGTCACATTTTTGTGAAGGTGTTTCTCCGCATGTTTCGCGATACAGAAATTATAGCAGAACCGAAGTTGATTCTATTGCGAATCGCAAATCTGAATTGCTGCGCCACTTGCGAGTTTACAGTAGAACGGGTAATCTCCTTGGGATAATATTTAACTTTTCCCCTGCCCGACCACTGCGGTCGTGTGGCATGTGGACCATCATTGTATTATCAAATCGATCAGAGTGGTATAAATCCATGCAGGCATCAATGGATGATCAAAGCAGAATCGTCATTACAGGGATCGGATTAACCGCTCCGAATGGCAACAATCTGGATGAATTTCGGCAAAGTCTACTGGCTGGCCGTTCGGGAGTTGTGGACTACAACATCCGCTATATGGGAGATGTCCTTGCCGGCGTCTGTAATTTTGACGAATTACGCTACCAGAAACGAAAAGAAGTCCGTCGCGGAACACGTGCCGGCTCTATTGCTGTCTACTGTGCGAATGAAGCAGTCAATCAATCTGGTCTGGACTGGGAAAACGTGGCCCGTGATCGTGTCGGCGTTTATCTGGGGATTACCGAGCATGGGAATGTCGAGACGGAAAACGAAGTCTACGAGATTTCGCAGTTTGATTATGATACCAAAGTCTGGTCGCATCATCATAACCCGCGGACTGTCGCAAATAATCCAGCCGGCGAAGTGACTCTCAATCTGGGGATTACCGGTCCTCATCTGACGCTGGGGGCTGCCTGTGCTGCTGGAAATGCCGGATTCATTCAAGGCGTGCAGATGCTGCGGCTGAATGAAGTCGATATGGCCTTATGCGGTGGCGTTTCCGAGAGTATTCACACGTTTGGGATTTTCGCCAGCTTCCAGAGCCAGGGAGCTTTAGCAGTGAATGAAGATCCCACGAAAGCCTGTCGACCCTTCGATGTGCAGCGGAACGGGATCGTGGTTGCCGAGGGGGGCGCTGTCTGTACTTTAGAGCGTCTGCCTGATGCATTGGCCCGCGGCGCGACGATTTACGGTGAAATTATCGGTTATGCGATGAATTCCGATGCCAGTGATTTCGTGCTTCCCAATTCAACCCGGCAGGCGGAGTGCATTCATCTGGCACTCAAACGGGCTGGTTTAAAGCCTGAAGATATTGATATTGTCAGCAGCCACGCCACGGCAACGCACCAGGGGGATATAGAAGAAGCGAAAGCGCTTGCCAGCGTGTTTGGCGATTGCCCCAACCTGGCGATCAACAATACCAAGAGTTTTATTGGACATGCGATGGGAGCCGCCGGCGCGCTGGAAATGCTGGGGAATCTGCCCGCATTCGAAGACGGTATCGCTCACGCCACACTGAATCTCGATGAACTCGATCCAGAATGCAAATTGCCTCAACTGGTTCAGAATACACCTCGTCAGATGGAACGAGTAGAATGTATTCTGAATAACTCGTTTGGAATGCTGGGAATCAATTCCGTTCTGATTGTCAAAAAATATTCTGCCTGATGGACACTGTTCAACGGCCATCAGTCCTTCTATAAACGAGCGTTGGATCTTTCGTTTAAGAAACAGTGTTCACCCATCGTAAATGCCGATTCCATATGGATTTTCTGAAAAACTCTGCTTTATCCGGGCCTGAGTCGGTTTAAATCCATTATTAGATCGGGTTATAGTATTCCTCATGAGGGGCGGGTTTTTCGGACCCGGCTTCTAGCGGGGAGATTCTTCGTTTGTTATAAGGGTCTTCCCCTGACCGGGTTTTCCCGTGATATTTGTGAGCTTCGCTGCACGAAATCGACGTTATTGGATTTTTAGAAAGTTTGGAGTTTCTGCATGGCGCCGGAACAAATCAGATCGGTAATCTTGGATATCTTGTCTCGTATTGCTCCCGATGAAGATCTTTCGGATCTGGACGACAGTGTTCCTTTCCGGGAGCAGATGGAACTGGACAGCATGGATTTTCTGGATATTGTCATGGAGTTACGCAAACTCTATCGTGTACAGATTCCCGAAGAAGACTACGGTGAACTGGTAACTATGGACAGCACTGTAACCTACCTGACACCACTCCTGAAGGATGCGGAAAGCACCGTCTGAATCCCGTAATATCCCTCCGCCATGACCTACGATTCAATCATTATCGGTGCCGGCCTGTCTGGGCTGGCCGCTGGAATCCGGCTGGCTTATTATGGGAAACAGGTTTGCATTCTGGAGAGGCACACCACGATTGGTGGCCTGAATTCCTTTTATCGCCTGCGCGGGCGAAATCATGATGTGGGCCTGCACGCAATTACCAATTATTCACCTCCCGGCGGAAAACGGGGGCCACTGAATAAAATTCTCAGACAGCTCCGCTTCAGCTGGGAAGACTTTGATCTCAGTCCGCAGTTCGGTTCTTCTGTCGTCTTTCCGGGGCACACACTGCGGTTCAATAACGAATTCTCATACTTCGAAGCTGAGATTGCAACGCAGTTTCCCAGCCAGATTGATGGCTTTCGCCGTCTGGTCGCGGAAATAGACACTCATAATATCGGCGACCTGGGACAGACCTGGATTTCCGCCCGCGCTCGCATGGCCGAGCATATTTCCGATCCCCTGTTAATCAACATGCTGCTCTGCCCGCTGATGTTTTATGGCAGCCCGTCAGAGCATGACATGGATTTCAATCAGTTCGTGATCATGTTCCGCAGCATCTATCAGGAAGGATTTGCCCGTCCCTACAAAGGTGTGCGGTTGATTCTGAAGAACCTGGTGAAAAAATTCAAATCGCTGGGAGGCGAACTTAAATTACGGGCGGGAGTACAGCAGCTGGTTACAGATGGCAAACACGTTTCAGGCGTGGTTCTCGATGATGGCCAGATACTCGAAGCGAAAAATGTGCTGTCATCAGCAGGGTCGGCAGAGACACTGCAGTTGTGTGGCGAGAATGTTACCGAGGATGATCGTTTTACTCCCGGGGAAATATCTTTTGTCGAAACCATTTCCGTACTTGATCAGCAACCTGCTGAATTTGATCACAACGAAACCATTGTGTTCTATAACGATTCCGAAGACTTTTACTACGAACAGTCGAAAAACCCGGTCGATGTTCGCAGTGGGATTATCTGCTCACCCAATAATTTTGAGTACGATCAACCGCTGGAAGAAGGTTCGATCCGGATCACTGCCCTGGCGAATCCGGGGTACTGGATGAATCTTCCGGAAGAAAAATATCTGGAAGCCAAGAAGTACTGGTACGATCAGATCCTCGAATCCTCAATGCGATTTATACCAGACTTCCGTTCGCATGTGATCGACGTCGATACCTTTACGCCGCGCACCATCAAAAAATTCACGGGTCATATCAATGGGTGTGTTTACGGTGCCCCGCAGAAAATCCTGGATGGTACGACTCCCTTCGATAATCTTTTCCTCTGCGGTACGGATCAGGGGTTTCTGGGGATTATTGGTTCAATGCTCTCCGGCATCAGCATAGCCAATCTGCATTTACTGAACGCGAAGTAAACAAAACAGACTGCAAAGATGCTGTACTCCTGCTTCTATGTCTGGCAAAAAGACATGATTTTTTCTATTCCTCTGAGGGGAATTGTCACACTTTTGTCACAGCATCCTGATTTATTGCGGTTTAGTAGACAAAGTCCCTGTTTTTCGATAAACAGGAGATGCAAAAACTTGCCATTCATGCTGGACCAGTGAACTGTCGCTGTCCTTTCTGTTTCATCTGCTACACTCAATACGACGCTGAATTATTATGGCCAAAGATTTTCTGAAAGACACTCAAGACGAATATGATGTCATTGTGATCGGCAGTGGTCTGGCAGGCATGACCTCTGCCAACATCCTCGCCCGCCAGGGATATTCGGTACTGCTCCTCGAACATCATTACCAGTTGGGCGGAATGGCCACCTGGTTCAAACGCCAGAATGGTCATATCTTCGATATTTCCCTGCACGGCTTCCCTTACGGAATGCTCAAGAGCTGTCGTAAATACTGGACCCAGGAAATCGCCGATTCCATCGTGCCTCTGCGCGGCGTTCGCTTCGAAAATCCACAGTTCTCTCTGGAAACAACATTCACGCGTGAAGATTTCACACGGCTGCTGATTGAGAAATTCCGCATTGCACCCGAGACTGTCAAAAACTTTTTCGATACCGCCCGCAAAATGAACTTCTTCGACGATCAGGGGAAAACGACCCGTGAACTCTTTGAAGAATTCTTCCCCGGTCGCGATGATGTCGTCCGCCTGCTGATGGAGCCGATCTCCTATGCCAACGGATCTACGTTGGAAGATCCCGCGATCACTTATGGAATTGTCTTCTCCAACTTCATGCAGAAAGGCGTCTACACCTTCCGTGGTGGCACAGACCGCCTGGTGAAGCTCATTAAAGCCGAAATGGAAAAGAACGGCGTCGATGTGCGTATTCGCACACAGGTCGAGAAAGTCGAAGTCAGTTCTGATCGTCGTGTGACTGGTGTTGTGGTCAACGGAAAACGCATTGGCTGCAAAGCCATCATGTCGAATTCGAACATCAAAGGCACGATTCTCAATCTCGTCGGTGAAGAGCACTTCGATCCGGAATTCATCGAAGAAACCAAAGCAGTGCGGCTGAATAACAGCAGTACGCAGGTTTATATCGCTCTCAAACCCGGTGATGAACTCAACTTCTGCGGCGATCTGCTGTTCCATTCCGAGCATAACGGGTTCGACATCAAAGCCATGCTCAGTAAAGAAGTCAGCAGTCGTACCTTCTCGTTCTATTATCCGGAAACGCGTCCCGGCAGTGATCGTTCACTGATCGTCTCATCCACGAATGCGAACTTCAGTGACTGGGCCGACCTCCCCGAAGAACAGTATGAAGCCGACAAAAATCATCTGATCGAAACCACTCTCGATTGCCTTGAGCAGTATGTTCCCAACATTCGCGAACGTGTGGATCACCTCGAAGCTTCGACGCCGCGCACGTTCCAAAGATATACGCAGCATCTGCAGGGCGCATCATTCGGCACCAAGTTCGAAGGTCTCAAAGTCAGTAAGGAACTGCCCGAACAGATTGAAGGTCTGTATCATGCCGGTTCGGTGGGCATCATCATGTCGGGCTGGCTGGGAGCCGTGAATTACGGGGTGATTGTCAGCAATGATGTGGATAAATATCTGACCCCCGCTGCCGCCCGCATTTAGTTCTTGCCGAATCTGACTTTAAACAAATACGAAACGGAATGTTCTCGTGAATCTGGATGATATCAAAGCCTGTATTCCTCATCGCGCGCCTTTTTTGTGGCTCGATGAAGTTGTTACGCTCGAAGAAAACAGCATCCATGCCCGCAAGTTCGTTTCGCCTGAAATCGACATCTTTCAGGGGCATTATCCAGATCATCCAGTCCTGCCCGGTGTGATTCTATGTGAAGCCGCGATGCAGGCCGCTGCCGTCTTCATTGCGAAAACGGATGCTCCTGATGCAGGCAAAGTTCCTGTCGCCACCCGCTTGAATAACACCAAGTTCCGCCGCATGGTCAAGCCGGGAGAAACGATCGACATTCAGGTGACGCTGACTGAAAAGCTGGGCGGTGCTTATTTCTTCAGCGGAAAAATATCGGTCGGAAAAGAGACTGCGGTCCGTCTCGAATTTGCAGTAACCGCTGCCGACGCGTAATTCAACGCATGGCTTATTTCCCAGTCGACTGATCTTCAATCCGATACAGAAAATGCTCGGTCCGCAGAATCAGTGACTTGCCTGCGACCGCCAGTGAAGCGACACAGCCTTCGTCCAGCTTGTTCGAGGCCAGTTCCTTGTATTTCTTGCCGGGTAGAAATACCCGCGTCACGCCTTCGCGATCCGGTGCGTAGATCTTACCGTCTGCATAAATGGGAGACGCGGAAAACGAACTGCGGTCCATGCGTTCTTTCCAGGCCTCATCTCCCGTCTCTGCATCCAGGCAGGTCGCGATTCCCTTGTCATCGATCATATACAAGAGACCGTCAATCAGTAACTGGGACGGCTTGGAAGGGATCCCTTTCTGTTCGATCCATTTGACATGCGTGTCCGTGACATTCCCATTACCACCCGGGTTGACTGCGTACAGATGGGCTTTTCCAAATCCGGTGCCGACGTAAATCTTTTCGCCGTCAAACAACGGACGATTGGCGGCAGAGTGCTGTGGATAATAGAACTTCCAGTATTCATCTCCTGTCAGCGGGTTGTACGAGATGGTCGCTTTCGCAGCGGGACTGATCAGTTGCACGCGGCCCTCGTATTCGATCACGCGAGGCGTAGCAAACGCTTTTTTGAAGTCGCCGTTCTTTGTGCCATAATCGATGTCCCGATCTTTCTTCCAGACTTCTTTCCCGGTCTCTTTATCCAGCGCGACGATGTATTGGTAATCGTAACCATCGTATTGCAGGATCAGCAGGTTCTGATAAATGATGGGTGACGATCCGGCGCCGCGCCAGTGGTTACAGGGATAGTCGCGTCGCTCCCATAATACTTTCGCAGTCTTTGTATCCAGACAGGCGGTACCATACGCGCCATAATGCACATAGATCCGACCCTCTTCAATAATGGGGGTGCTGGAGGCGTGAGAATTACTGGGGTCAATATACTGGGGCTTTTCGACATCAAAAATCTTTTTATCGTGCAGGATTTTTCCTGTATTGAAATCGACGCAGACGACACCCAGCTCTTTACCATCTTTGGTTGAAGTCGTCACCCACACCTGATCTTTCCAGACCACAGGAGAGGACCAGGCTCGCCCGTGCACCGGGGTTTTCCAGACGATGTTTTCTTTCTCACTCCAGGTGGTTGGCAATCCGGTTGCCTGCGATGTGCCATCCGCGTGTGGACCTCGGAACTGGTTCCAGTCGGGTTCTTCTGCCGTTACCAGTGATGCAGACATCATCATAGCCAGCAGGGAGACAGCAGAGAGCAGGCATCGAAAGTGGAGCAGTGGCATAGCAGATTCCTGAATTGAATGATAAACAGCGGGTAGGAAAGCAGGGTTGATCGGTGGTTAATAATTAAAGGAAGTTAACACGCACGCATGATGATTTGCCTGTTTTCGATTATAAGAGCCATCACCCCCGATGCAATTGTAAAGCCATTTATTCTGTTTCTGAAGAATCTTTACGAGTGAACTCCACGTCGATGATGTCCTCTTCCGGGGGAGTATCACTGGGGTCTGCCGATTGCTGAAAATCCTGAAAATGGGTGGCACTGGTATAGAAGGTGTTCTGTGAGCGTACCTGCATCAAGGCACGCTGTTTGAGCCATTCCCCGACCCGGTCTTTGAGTAGTTCTCGAACGGGGGGAATCAGCAGGGCAAAACCGACCATGTCGGTCATGATGCCTGGAGTAATGAGAAACGCGCCGGCAATCAGAATCATCAGTCCGTCCAGTAGCACCCCGGTGGGAGGTTGACCTTGTACCATGTGCTGCTGAATCTTCCGCCAGGCCTGTGATCCCTGTTTCCGCGCCAGCCAGGCGCCCAGAATCCCTGTTACCAGCACCAGCCCAAACGTTACGACAGGACTGGTCAGAGAACTGAACCAGAGCAGCAGCCACAGCTCGGCGAGAGGAATGATCGTAAACAGGAGGAACAGTCGTAACAACACAGTCAGTCACCGGTACTAAAGAAACGGGATGCGAGACATAATCTGATATTCTATACCAAACTGACATGGCTGAACATACCCACCCGAAGAATCGCTATGTTCGAACAGGGGAGATATACACATCAGCTATATTTCAGTAGTGTTTCGACTTCTTTACCACTGCTCGACTTTCACCTCACAGATTCGACTTGATCCCGAGGTGCCGTCGAAGAAACTACGCAGTTATGCGTCGCGCGCGTTGTGTTATTTTTTTCAATCTGATCAAAGTCCACTCGTAGTAAAATCAGCACTATTAATATTACTTGCAGGTAAGTGATTTCGCTTTTCTTTTTAACCGGACGTTCCGAATGAGCACCCGTTATCGGACCTGTTTCGAACACTTGAACGACAGGTTTACGCCTGTTTTGGAAATCATTCGACCTTCTTTTTACCTTAACTGGAAGAAACCTGCGTCAGACATGATTTCAATTCTCATTGGACCTTTCCCTAAATAAAACTGTTTAAAGTAGTGCAGCAAACTTAAGTTTCAGGTAGCTGTCAGCGGGTATTCAAAACGATCCAGACTGAACGGGCTGGCGCAAACCGCAGAATGCAATTTAAGCAGAATCAGGTTCAGGTCTGTCGAGTGATCTTCTCATACTCCAGGTCTCATATATTAACACAGAACTCTGCTGAACCTGCAGTTGAAAATTTAACTCATCGTTTTGAATCTTCTCACTCTGGCTGTAGCTGAAAAGCAGGGGCCGTTTTATTTCCTGTCCAGGCGGTTTTTGAAAAATAATCTCTGTCGGCTTCGCTCAAAGCCTGCATTTATTTGCGTAGCCAGGTGCAAAATGTTGCGTTTTCACATGCAATAATTTGCACTTTCGTCGGGGGTGGGGACGCATTGCTTTAAGAATATGATTCATAGAAATGGGGGTGACAATAAAACAGGTGCCACATTCTCACTGTAAATCAGGCATAAAAAGCTTCGGGCTTAGCATTTACTGGAAATTTCAATTCGACGGTATGTCGATTGCATAAGAGCTTCTCGTACATTTTTTTACTGTCCCCGATTTATGCTCCCGTACAGGACATGAGAAACAACTGCGAGAAAAACATAATGAAACTCTCACCGCTCTCAATCCTCAGTTTGATGCTCATTACTCTTTCTATGCATGCCTGCTCCAAACTCGAGGGGCATAGTGACGTTGAGCACCATGAAGAGCATCCGCAACACAAAATTGTTGTCACCAGTCCGATGAAGAAGGATGTGGTCAGCACACAGCAGTATGTTTGCCAGATCCACTCATATCGACACATTGAGGTCCGGGCTCTGGAGAGCGGGTACCTCGAAGAAATCCCGGTCAGAGAAGGGCAGTCGGTGAAGGCCGGCTCGACGATGTTCAGGATTTTACCCACACTTTACGAGGCAAAGTTGAACGCCGAGAAGGCTGAAGTCCAGCTCGCTCAAATTGAATACAACAATACAGAGCGATTATACAACCAGAAAGTGGTAGCCCAACCGGAAGTCGCACTTGCTGAAGCGAAGCTGGCAAAGGTGAAAGCCAGGATGCAACTGACGCAGGCTGAACTGGACTTCGCGACGATCAAGGCACCCTTTGAAGGCATCATCGACAAGCAACTGCATCAGCAGGGGAGCCTGATTTCTGAGGGAGACATTCTCACGACTTTGTCAGACAACAGTGTCATGTGGGTTTACTTCAATGTCCCTGAGGCACGTTATCTCGAATATAAAGCAGACCCAGACAGGGATAATATTAAAGTAGAACTCCAGCTGGCGGATGGTTCAAAGTTTCCGTATATCGGCAAGATTGGTGCGATTGAGGCAGATTTTAATAACCATACCGGAAACATTTCCTTCCGTGCAGATTTTCCCAACCCGAATGGTCTGTTGCGACATGGGCAGACCGGAACGATTTTACTCAGCCGTGTTATCAAGGATGCAATTGTTATCCCTCAACGGGCAACGTACGAAATCCTTGCCAAGAAGTATGCCTATGTTGTTGATAAGGAAAATCTGAAGGATCACATGGAGCAGGCAGCAGGACATGATGCACAGGGACATGAAAAGCATGGCGAAAAACACAGAGATCATCATAACGGAAAGCATGCAGAGGAACATATCGGGAATCATGAAAGCGAACATGCTGCAGATCATGGCATCGTGCATCAGCGCGAAATTGTAATCTTAAAAGAATTAGATGATATCTTTCTGATCAAAAAGGGGCTCGATGTGAACGACAAGATCATTTTAGAGGGGGTCCGTCAGGTTCGCGACGGAGAACCGGTGGAATACGAGTACCTGGCTCCTGAAGATGCGCTGGAGAATCTGAAGTATCATGCAGAATAGGAACCGCCATGTTTGCTAAATTTCTTCACCGCCCCGCATTGGCCATCGTGATCTCTCTGCTCATCCTGTTCATGGGAGGGCTGGCGATCTTTGGTCTGCCCATTTCGCAGTTTCCTTCTGTGGCACCACCGAGTGTCGTGGTCGCGGTTTCATTTCCCGGCTCGAGCGCCAAAATTCTGGTCGATTCGACTCTGGTGATTCTGGAACGAGCCATTAACGGTGTGCCGAATATGCGCTACATGAGTTCCGCGGCCACCAGTGCCGGTGAGGCATCGATCATGATCGTTTTCGAGCCGGGTACCGATCCGAATGTGGCGGTTTTAAACGTGAATAACCGAATTCAAATGGTGAAAAACCGGCTCCCTCCCATCGTAGAACGCGAGGGGATTATCGTCATGCAGAACATGACGAGTATGCTCATGTATGTGAACGTTTACAGTAAAGACCCCAACCACGATCAGAACTTTCTTTATAACTACGTCAGCGTCAACCTCCTGCCAGAAATCCAGCGGATCCGGGGCGTCGGTCGGGCCACGATCCTTGGCAACCGGGCTTATGCAATGCGAGTCGAACTGAATCTCGAACGCATGCGCGCCTATAATATCTCCTCAGCCGATATAATGGAGGCGATCAAAGAACAGAGCATCATAGGTTCGCCCGGACGGCTGGGTCAGGCGACGGGAACGACGTCGCAAACGATTGAGTATGTTTTGACCTGGGTGGGACGCTACAATAAGCCTGAGCAATACGAACAGATCATATTGAGGTCTAACCCCAATGGCGAGATACTGAGGCTCAGTGACGTCGCCAAAGTCTCACTGGGTTCTTCATTTTATGACCTGTATTCTGACATAGACGGTTTGCCTTCGGCTTCCATTGTGCTCAAGCAAACCCCTGGTTCCAATGCCGCAGAAGTCATTGAGGAAGTGAAGAAGAAGCTTGAGGAAGTCAAGGGGGAATCGTTTCCTCCAGGTATCGACTATGCAGTGAGCTACGACGTTTCCAGCTTCCTGGATGCCTCGATCGAGAAGGTGCTGCATACCCTGTTTGAAGCGTTCATTCTGGTTTCGCTGGTGGTCTACCTGTTCCTGGGAGACTTTCGCAGTACACTTATTCCAACCCTGGCGGTCCCGGTATCTCTGATTGGTACCTTCTTTTTCATGAGTATGTTCGGGATGTCGATCAATCTGATCACGCTGTTTGCTCTGGTACTGGCGATCGGAGTTGTGGTGGACGATGCGATTGTGGTGGTTGAGGCAGTACATGCCAAAATGCACGAGAAACATCTCTCGCCTTACGCTGCGACCAGGGAAGTTGTGCACGAGATCAGTGGTGCAATTATCGCCATTACCCTGGTGATGACTTCGGTATTCATTCCAGTGACATTCATGCCCGGGGCGGTGGGTGTATTCTACCGCCAGTTCGCTCTCACCATGGCGATGTCCATTGTGCTCTCCGGTGTAGTGGCTTTGACACTCACTCCGGTGCTCTGCGCGATGATTTTGAAACCTCATTCAAATCACGAACAGCAACGCGGTCTGATCGGTTTTGTGAACCGAGTCATCAGAAAGAGCACAGGCCGTTACGCCAATGTCTTGCGTGGTTTGCTGTCTCTCGCGCTCGGCCTGGGGGCAGGGTACGGGATCTATGAATTGCTGCATATCGAGTTTGTCCATGAACTGGTCTCCGAACAATTTCACCTTACTGAAACGAGAACACTTGTCATCAGTGGTGTGATGGCCGTGTTATTCATATTCACATTCCGGTCCATGTTTTCGGGAAGTGAACCGGGTGAAAAGAAGAAACGCGGACCACTCGGTATCTTTTTGCATCTGTTCGACCGGGGCGTTGAAAAGGTTACGGGCGGTTTTGTTGCCATCGTAAGTCGGATCGTATCAAGACGGCTGCTGACCATGCTTGTGATTGGTGGCTTCGGTTATGGAATACTGCTGGTGAATGAAGTACTTCCTTCGGGTTTTATTCCACTTGAAGATCAGGGCGTGATCTACGGGATTATCCAGACACCTCCCGGTTCAACACTCGAATATACTAACTCAAAATCACATGAACTGCAGAAGATCTGCCAGGAATTTGAGGAAGTAACCTCTGTGACCTCGCTGGCTGGTTATGAAATTCTGACCGAAGGTCGAGGTTCCAATGCTGGTACCTGCCTGATTAACTTAAAGCCCTGGGCCGAACGTGAACTGACTTCCAAAGAGATCATTGCGAAACTTGAAGAAAAAGGTCGTGAGATTTCCAATGTGAAACTTGAATTCTTTGAACCGCCTGCCGTTCCCGGGTTTGGTGCAGCCGGGGGATTTTCGCTTTGTCTGCTCGATAAGACAAACAGCGGCAACTACGAGGAATTCGGAAAAGTGACCGAAAACTTCATGACCGCGTTGGGAAAACGCAAGGAAATGAAAGGCCTGTTCACGTTTTTTGCCAATAATTACCCGCAGTATGAGATTATAATCGACAATGACGTGGCCATGCAGAAAGGGGTGTCGATCGCCGATGCGATGGATAACCTCTCCATCGTGGTGGGCAGCACCTGGGAACAGGGCTTCATACGCTTTGGCCAGTTCTACAAGGTTTATGTGCAGTCGGCTCCCGAGTTCCGCCGGTATCCGGAAGACCTGGAAAATATGTTCGTCAAAAACGATGATGGGGAAATGGTGCCTTACTCTTCATTTATGAAGATCAAGAAGACCCAGGGGATGAACGAGATCAACCGCTACAACCTGTATACCACCGCGATTATTCAAGGAGCGCCGGCGACAGGGTTCAGTAGTGGTCAGGCCATTGATGCGATCAAGGAGGTTGCCGAACAGACTCTGCCGCATGGTTATGGCATTGGCTGGCAGGGGCTTGCCTATGACGAGGCAAACAAAGGGAACACGGCGATTTACATCTTTGCGATCGTCGTGATCTTTGTGTATCTGGTTCTGGTAGGGCAATACGAGAGTTTCCTCCTGCCACTCGCGGTGATCGCCTCGTTACCTGTTGGTCTGTTTGGATCCTTCCTGTTCCTGAAGGCAATGGGATTAGCCAATGATGTCTACTGCCAGATTGGTCTCGTCATGCTGGTCGGTCTGCTGGGTAAGAATGCGATTTTGATCATTGAATTCGCTGTTCAGCGTAGACAGGAAGGCTTGAGCATTAAAGACGCGGCCATCGAAGGCGGT
The DNA here is from genome assembly GCF_008298035.1 of Gimesia maris. Taxonomy (NCBI): domain Bacteria; kingdom Pseudomonadati; phylum Planctomycetota; class Planctomycetia; order Planctomycetales; family Planctomycetaceae; genus Gimesia; species Gimesia maris. Next base: position 5,049,675 of record NZ_CP042910.1, on the reverse strand, counting down.
AATTTGCGATTCAGGCCGATTGTAATGACCTCTTTTGCCTTTATCGCCGGCCTGGTTCCCCTGGTCCGGGCTACCGGTCCGGGAGCGATTGGTAACCGCACAATTGGATCTACGGCAGTTGGCGGAATGCTCATGGGGACATTAATTGGAGTCCTGGTGATTCCCGGTCTTTATTACCTGTTTGGCAAGATGGCTGACGGGAAGAAAATGATCCGGGACGAACACGATGAACCGCTCAGTGAATTATTTGAGCGCGACTCTTTAGCAGAAGTTGATCATGGCGCCTGAGTTGATTTGAGTCGTTTCAGGCGTTGTGAACCACTTCGTATGTGAAGCAAAAACTGCTTGAAATGCATGGATATCCCCCTCTCTTCCCTCAGTGTCTCAGTGTTGTTCGGTAGTCCATTCCCCTCGGTTTCTCTATTTCGTGTATAATTCTGGCTTGCCATGAAATCAAATTAAGTTGAGATAGAACACAAGTCGAAGAAAGAACTGACTGTGATTGTTTTGACATGTATCTGAATCTGCCGCCAAACAAGGACATGAGCTGACAATCCACACAATAAATCCACACGGAAGTGGTTGTAAACCAGCAGCTTAAAGCTCTGGCCAAGTTGTCAAGGATTAGGCAGATGATTTTATCATTTCGATATTCTACCTCGAAGATAAAGAGACTCGCTTTCTGGCCGACGGTTATTTCGTCTCTGATGTTTTTACTCACGTCGTGTAAAATTCCCTGCCTTCAAGATGCGGATGAGGGACCGGGGATGCCGGACACCTTCAACGGAAGTTACGACGAAACCAATTCGGCAGAACTTGATTTTGCGGTACTTTTTGACGACCCCATGCTGTCGGGGTTGATTGACCAGGCAATGGTCGATAACCAGGAGTTGAAAATCCTGGCTCAGGACATTGATATCGCCAACAACGAGGCTTATGCCTGGACAGGGTCCTATCTGCCTTTCCTCAATTTGCGGGCTGGAGCAGGGATCGATAAACCCGGGCGCTATACCCGTTCCGGTGCTGTGGAAGATCAACTGCAGATCGCTCCCGGTAAGGGGTTTCCTGAACCACTCCCCAACTTCCTGCTCGCAGCCGATATCTCGTGGGAAATCGATATCTGGAGAAAGCTGCGAAACTCCCGGGATGCAGCTTCCTTGCGCTATCTGGCTACCGAGGAGGGGCGAAACTATATCACGACGCGTCTGATCGCAGAGATTGCAGAAAATTATTATGAGTTGCTGGCTCTCGACAAACGGTTAGAGACGTTGGACATCACCATCGGACTCCAGGAACGAAGTCTTGAAGTTGCCAAGGCAAACAAGGAAGCAGCGCGCGGAACAGAATTGGCCGTTCAGAGGTTCCAGGCAGAAGTTCGCAAGAATCAGAGTGAAAAGCTGATTATCCAGCAGAGGCTGATTGAAACAGAAAACCGAATCAACTTCCTCGCCGGTCGTTATCCACAGTCTGTCGAGCGCAAACAGGTGGATTTCTTCGAGCTCAATATGCACACGATTAACATTGGTGTGCCATCTCAAATGCTGAATAACCGTGCCGATATTCGCCAGGCAGAACGAGAATTGCAGGCAGCGGGTCTTGAAATCCAGGTTGCCCGGGCCCGCTTCTATCCCTCTCTGGTATTGAACGCCGGCGTGGGGTATTCGGCCTTTAATCCCCGCTATCTTTTTATTACGCCGGAATCGCTGGTTTATAATGCCGTCGGTGAACTTGTAGCTCCCGTGATCAACAGACGCGCCATCAAGGCGGATTATCTCAATGCAAATGCCCGACAGATGCAGGCCGTTTATAAATATCAGCGTACTGTTTTGAATGCGTTCACTGAAGTGGTTAACCGTATCAACAAAGTAGAGAATTACGGCAAGAGCGTCGAGATCAAAAAGCAGCAGTTGAGAGCACTTGAAGAATCGGTCGATGTTGCCACAAAACTGTTCCAGAACGCCCGCGCCGAATATGTCGATGTACTGCTGGCACAGCGTGACCTGCAGGATGCGAAAGTGGTTCTGATTGAAACCAAGCAGCAGCAACTGGCTGCCATCGTGAATACCTACCAGGCACTGGGGGGCGGCGGCGTGATCCCGACATATGATTACGGCCGGGTTACAATCACAGATGAACAATATGTGCCACCCATGCTCGAGGAAGATGCCTCACCGGCAGTGGATGGAGTTGTGCCACCCATGCTGAAAGAAGAAGAGTAAATCTCCCTGTTTATTTTTCTGTGCCCTGTCTGAAGTGTTTTACCCTGATTCCATCCGTAACAACTGATACCGGTGTACCTGCTTCGAAGTCCAGTTTTGTGAAGATATCGGTCGGCAGTTGCGGGTTCAGTTCAATGCTTTCGAGAGTATACTCTTTCCGCCTTGAAGGTTTTTGTTCTGAGTTTCGTTTTCCCTCTCTGGCTCGGTAGTAGTTCGTGTGAGCCTGGCTGGGGAACCAGACGCCGGGACTGACTTCCTGCCAGGCTTCAACAAGGGACGCTGAAATCGGGAGTTCCTTTGAAACGTGGTAATTGAAGTCCTCTCTGCGCACGGGAATCAGGTTTCGATCTTGAGACAGCCAGAGGTCCGTTCGAGACCGGGGTTTACCAGTCGAGTCGAAGGTCTCCAGCTGGAGTGTGGTGCAAACCAGGCCCTGAAACGTTTCTGTGCCCAGTTTCGTAACCCGTGCTGTCAAAGCGGACTTTCCGGTAATCGCCTGTTCGGCTTCTTTTCCAGTCAGAAAGCTGGAGAGCGAAACAGGTAGCTGTCCGGAATCAAACAGAAAACGATGGGGACTGGTCTGGTTCCGAGTTCCGGATGGTGAATCTGAAATCAGACCACGTTTCTGGTTACGCGGCGGTTCCTCGTTTTCTTCATCAGACATACTTTCTTTCCAGAAACTGCGAAAAGTTGTTCCATCAAACAGAGACAGGTTTTCTCTGGTTCCTGATTCGACTCGAATCCATGTTTCATTTGTGTGAATCTCCGCGGGATCTGACGCACGATAGCCATCCTGCAGCCAGTACAAGCCGAGAGTGAAGTTTAAAACAAACCGGCCTTTCGTGTGGATCTGCTGTCGGAACTTCTTCCCCTGTCTGATGAAAGAAATGGTAGACTGGCGTTTGATTGGTTGGGAACCCTCGTATTCAATTAACTCAGCCTGATCGATTTCAGTGGCATTCAGTTTGAACTGCAGATTCTGATACAAGGCTTCGTTCTGTTTTACCTTGGAAACTAATTGCTGCAGTTCCACTGATTGATCGGGCTGTTCTTGTGCACTGATTTTTGGGTTATTCAGGAACAGGCTGGCCAGCAGCAGGATTGTAAACTGTAATGTACAGGAATATTGATTGATCCGCGTATTGTTAAGCAGCATGCAACCGCTCCTTTACTGATTTGAAATCCGACCAGAGAATAGCAGGTGACTTTTCAGTCTACTATACTAATGGATAAACTGTCGCTGGTGAATTAGAAAAAGCAGATTCACTCCAGATCATTACAAATAATAATTCCAGACCAATGCACCTTGATCCCCGCGGATACAACTTCGCCATGAATTATGACCTGAAACAGCCTCGTCTTTCCTGCTTCTGTTTAGCGTTTGTGGTCCTCTTAATTTTGAAATATGTGTCTGACTGCAAAGCAGTTGGAGAGTGTGCAGACGTCATTCAGATGAGTTCAGGGCGCCATTTATTTCTGGACGACCAACTGATCGATTCTGAAATGACTGAGCACGTGAAACGACAGTTTAATCCGCCTCACGCGCTGCGCCGTGTGCTCAGGCCCGAAAAGTCGTGGGAAGCGTTGGGGTTCATTTTTTACTGCAGCGTGGTTGACCATGACGGGACGGCGATGCTGTATTACCGCGCTTATGATGGTGAAAAGCAGAAGCACTTCTGTCTGGCAACCAGTAAGGATGGACTAACCTGGAAACGACCTGAATTAAAGTTGAGCGACTATCAGGGATCGAATCTCAATAACATTTTCCCGTTTGAAGCGGTCGAAGCCGGTGTGTTTCTTGATTCACACGCGCCTGCGGAAAAGCGGTTTCGTCTGTTGCACAATCGGCACTGGCCTGATCCCGCGCGGGCCGGCGTCTATCTGTCCTCCTCTGCCGATGGAATACACTGGCAACTGTCGGACATACGTCTGCTGCCTCGCGTTCCTGACAGTCAGCCTTCCGCCTGCTGGGATCCGAAAACACAGGAATACGCGGTCTATCTGCGGGCCTGGGATCCCAAACGTTCGATTGGTCGTGTGGCTGTCAAAGACATCGAAGTACCCTGGCCTTATGATGAAAGTGTTTCTCCTCTACATGTCTGGGGCAAGAAAAAAGTGGCAACCATCAGCCGTGAACTGCCAATTGTGATGCGGCCCGATGACAGTGACCCCGAGAATGTGCAACTTTATACCAGTAATGTGTTCCGTTACCCGTGGGCAGAGAACGCGTATTTAGCTTTCCCGGCGGCTTATTTTCTGTATCGGGGTGCTCAATTAAAAGACCGTGCTTTGAATGGCAACGATGGGACGTTTGACGTGCAACTGGCGGTCAGTCACGATGGCATTCATTGGGACAGACAGCGGCAGGCCTGGATTCAACCAGATTATTTAGACGGCGTTCAACTGCAGTTGGTCAGTATGGGCACGGGGATGATCCGCCGAGGTCGCGAGCTGCATCAGTAGTTTGTTGGCTGGCCGCATACGCATGGTCGTCCGGTCGTCTGGAATCGTGATCTGATAAATCGTAAGGAATGGCTGAAACGCGATCGGGGTGGCATCTACTGCGCCACATCGCGTCTGGATGGTTTTGCCTCCATGGATGCAGGCAATCTACCGGGTACACTCACCACGAATCCGCTGAAGATAACAGGCTGTCAATTGAAATTAAATATCGACGTCTCTGGGACCGGAATTGCAACAGTTGCAATTCTGGATGACGCAGGCAACCCGATTCCCGGCTTTGCTGCAGCTGACTGTGAAGCGATTCACGCAGATTCTGTTGACTTTCCCGTGAAATGGAACGGTGGTCATGAATTGAAAGAACTGGCTGGCAAGTCGATCCGTCTGCAGTTTCGGATGCGGAATACGAAACTCTATGCGATTGAATTCACAGAATGAATAGGTCTGGACACGCTCAAACTTCTTCGGCGTCTGCTTCGATGGTCAGCAGATCGAGAAATGATAGAAAGTGATCCGCCACGAAATATTCCTCTGTCGAATCATCCAATCCCAACCCTTCCAGTAGGATCTGGAAGTCCTGATTCACGATAATCGTGGGCGTATCGTATTCCATATGATACGCCAGTATCCAGCGTTTGCCGACTTTGAAGGGGCGGCCAAAGAACTGAAACGATTCGACGGGATCAAATAAAGGCTCTAGATCCAGTAGCAGCGGTTCGGGAAGTTTGATGCCGAAGCTGTTATAAGAGTTTTTGTCCGGAAAATGTATTGCGTAAAACTGCTGAGCTGCATTGCTGCTGAGCGGACCAAAGACCTCTTCAAAGTCCAGCGGTTTGCGTTTGAACCAGTTCCAGAAAACCATAACAGTTGTCTCACTCACTTGTGATTATTTTTAGAACGACATTTGCAGGGTTTGCAGATCTGAAGTCACTTCGAATTAGTTTCAGGTTCTTCCTCATCGTCTTCAATCTGATTCCGGCTTTGCAGCCAGCGGGCGATGCTCCAGCAGAACAGGGCCCAACTGAGGCCCGCGATCCAGCCAGCGATAACGTCGGTCGGGTAATGTACTCCCAGATAAATTCGACTCAAACCCACAAGAATCGTCAGCAGGATTGCGACGCTGATCACATAAACTTTCAAAATGGTCCGCGGGATGACTGATGCCAGCAGTGCACCGAGAGTGAGATAAATTACTGCCGACAGCATGGAGTGGCCGCTGGGGAAGCTGCTGGTGTAGACGTGTGAGAGATGCGGCACCACATCGGGCCGCGGTCGGCTGATAAAATGCTTGAGCAGGGAACTGAGCAGCAACCCTCCCAGGGCGGCTGCCAGCAGCAGTGCAATCACGCGCGGCTTTTTTTCGATCCACAAATAGCCCGCCACGATCACCGTAAACAACACCAGGGCAGCCACCCCGCCAAACGCGGTCAGGTCGCGGCCCATTTCCTGTACCCAGACCGGCCCGATCGGAGTCGCCGGATCATCCGCTTTGCGTAATGATCGAATGACCCACTTGTCAAACGCCTGCGTTTCCTGTTCAAGTACTTCATCGGCAATTTCGATAAAGGCCCAGGTGGAAACAGCAAACCCCAGACAGACCAGCAGCAGCAGCGGTTCTCGACCTTTCAACCAGATAAGAGTTCGACGAAAGAATTCCAGAATTCGCTGATGCATGATTTCGACTCTGTCATTTCACTGCAGTAGTAGTTCACGATCATTGAACACATCGGTTTTAACATGTCTGTCGTGATCAATATTCCGTTTACTGTGATTGGTTATTTTATGCGAAACTGTTTAAACTGGGAATAATGAATCAAAAAAAGTACGACTCAATCCAGCATGATCTCGATAAATCACAGTCACTGCGTGACCTGCATTGGGCCATAACCAGCGCCTCTCTGATTTCGGACTCGAGCCAAGATCCCGGCAGGTGGGAGCCCCCGGACCTGTCGCTGATTAACGAACAGGAACTGATGGACTTCCTCGTGCCTTATTCCCGCTTCCGTGTGGGGCAGTACTTTGAAGGCCTGATATTATACTGGCTGGAACGGATTCGCAGGTTGAAAATTGTCGCGCAAAATCAACAGTTGTTTGTTGAGAACCAGACGGTCGGTGAAATCGATTTCCTGTTTGAAGACGAAACAGGGGAGTTGACTCACTGGGAGACGGCTGTGAAATATTATCTGCATTATCCCGCTGAAAATACGACCGGCAGTCATTTTATCGGCCCTAACGCCAAAGACAACTTTGAAAAGAAGTGCAGGCGGTTACTCGAATATCAGCTGCCTTTGAGCGAAACGCATTTTCCTGAGGTCGTGCGGCGTGTGGCGTTTGTCAAAGGCATCATTTTTTTCAATCCTCATCTGCCAGCATCCACCCCACTCCCGGAGCGGATGTCACCTGCACATCTAAAAGGCGTCTGGTTATATTTTTCTGAACTGGACTGGCTCAAAACGCAGTATAGCGACACTGTTTATCAGATCCGTGAAAAACCGGACTGGTTGTCCCCTGCTGTCAGAGATTCATGTATTGAGAAGTTATTGACTTTCTCTGAGCTAAAACGAGCTCTGGATGTTCATTTTCAGGAAGGGGACCGACCGCTGATGATCAGTATTTTAAAAGTCGTCGAGACTGACTGTCGGGAGATTAAGCGTCTGTTCGTTGTAGCTGAGAACTGGCCGGAGCAGAGTTAAATCATAATTTGTCTGGTAATTCTTTAATCCATTCCGCCTGGTGTACCGTTACTCGTTTGAGACTTCCGTATTCTGCTGAAACGAGGATTTATTCAGACGGTATTTCGATCGATGAATCATGCTGCCGATCCTACTTTGCATGGCATTCTGAAACGTACACTGCGTTCCCGCTGGTTTTGGGGTGTTAGCGGCCTGTCACTGCTGGTACTGACGTTCATTGCGACACCGTTGATACTCAGATATCGAACACTTTTCCATATCGCAGCTTTGGACGGTACAATTGATTATGAACAACCCACTTTTGAATATACCGTTTTCCCTTCTAACTGGGAAAATGTCATACGGCAGAATCGCGACAAAAATCAGATGAAGTCGTTCGATGAGGTGGAATCAATCAGTTTGGATGTGACGCAGGACAGTGACCTGGTCTGGCTGAATGATTTTCCGAACCTGGAAAGAATTTCTTTGAGTGGAAAAGGTCTCAGTAATACAGGTCTGGTTCACTTGAAGCGTTTTCACCGACTCAAAAGATTGATGCTCTGGAATACAAGCGTCAGTGATGATGGCCTGGTTCATCTAAAAGAACTGTCACAGCTTAATCATCTGGACCTGTTCTACACACCAGTGAGTGGCTCTGGTCTGGCACATTTACAGGGGCTGACGAACCTGACCTGGTTAAATCTGCAGGGAACGGCTGTTACGAATGCCGGGTTAAAACAGGTGAATTGTTTTTCAGCTCTGCGCGTACTCAATTTAAATCAAACCAGTATCAGCGACGCGGGCCTGGTTCATTTAAGAGACTTGCCGCAGCTAATAATATTGCAGCTGGAACAAACCCAGGTGACAGGCACAGGATTATCTGAACTGTCATCCCTGCCGAAGCTGTATTGCCTCAAATTGAATGGCTCGCTGATAAATGATTCAAGTATGAGCCATCTCAAATCATTCAAAACCTTGATAAGACTGGAACTGCAGGATACACAGATATCGGACGCCGGACTGGTACATCTTTCAGGTCTGCCTCTCTTGGATGCTCTTAATTTGAGTGGGACACAAGTGACCGATGCAGGCCTTGTTTATCTGCAGGGGCTTCCCCGACTGAAAAACGTTTATCTCAAAAATACTCAGGTGACTTCAGAAGGACTGGAACAGCGTAAATTGATCCTGCAGCAGTCCAGGGATCCTCTTCCATAAAAAACAATTATGTCAGTTCACACCTGTTTCACAGTGTTGATTCTGTTTATAAGTTGCTGATGTATAGTGCTTTGCACAATCAGGGTCGGAGCTCGACAAACAGTGGGCTGCATAATTGTTGCAACCCCTCAACCTGCTCGAAAAATCTGCCCAGGCCGATAAATCGTTATAAATTCTCAGCCAACTTTGAGAAATGGGTTAAGTTTATGTAGAGCCATTCATCAGAAAGTGAGATACAGGCTATGCAAAGACTTCAGCTTTCGAAACGCCGTCTGCTTTGCTCGAATTCACCGCGCGGAACGACTCTGGTTGAGATGGCGGTAGTTTTTCCTCTCTTTATTCTCCTTGTGTTCGGGCTGGTAGAATTTGTTCGCATGGGAATGGTCAAACAGGCTCTCTCCGATGCCGCCCGGGCGGGATGCCGCCGCGCAGCACTGACCAGTACGCTGACTCACGAAGATGCCGAGGCGACAATCCGCAGATTTCTACAGTCCGCAATATCCAATTCCCAGGATGTCGAAAAATGTCGCGTCACAATCACTCCTGAAAATCTGTCCGGAATGACATCCGGAGTCGAAATCACAGCCCGAGTAGAAGTGAACTACTCGGATATTTCATGGTTAGTTCCTGGTTTCCTGCAAAATACTGTATTGCAGGGACAGGCAATTATGAAGCGGGAATGACTGATTTTCATTTCGAGTAGAGGAAGTCCGGCACCATGTACGAACATCAAAAACGCAAAATACAGAAATCGTATTCCGAACGCCGTGGAGTGGCGGCAGTAGAATCAGCCTTAGTAGTACCACTTTTAGTCATGATCGCCATGGGGACGATGGATGTCAGTCAATATGTGAATGTGGCGCAACTGGTCAATGATGCTTCATACGAAGGGGCACGTCGTGCTTCTCAAAATAACGTGAAAAATCAGTCCGAAGTTGAGCAGTCGGTGCTGAATTATTTTACCAGCCAGTTTCCCAATCAGGCTTCGGGAGAAATCGGCAGTGCATTAACCGTAAACGTGCGTGATTACTTAGAGGCAAACATTCCAAATGGAAATCTGGAAACGGTTCCCTCCGGTTCCGCGGTTTCTGTGCAGGTTATCTTTCAGTTCAATTCAGTACGCTGGCTGTCTGGTTTTGCCGGACTGAATGGCGTTTCCATTGAAACGACAACTGTCATGCGTCGCGAATAAACATTTCTCAACAAGATCTCTCACATCACAGACTATCCAGGGGACAAACCGATGCCGGATCGAAGGTATGCGAATCAAACGGGACTGAAACAACAAAATCATCGCCGGGGAGCCATTGCTGTATTTACTGCGATCATGCTGGTTCCTCTGCTGGGAATGGTCGCGTTCGCGGTTGACTATGGCTATCTACTTAAGAAGCGGGCCGACCTGCAACGCGCCGCAGATGCTGCAGTGCTGGCGGCAGTACGGGATTTGATTCCCGATGCAAATGGGACTCAGGACCTGTCAAAAGTGCGGGCGACACTGCGTCAGTATGCGGATTTGAACATCGGAGAAATTGAGGGATTTCAGGTGCTCGATTCTGATATTCAGATCGGACGCTACAATCCCGAATCAGTCTATGATAACTTTACAATTCTCGACTGGGGCACCTTTGATACCGTGCGGGTCACGCTCCGCTTTGACACACAGGCAAACTCACCTGTATCACTGTTTTTCGCCCGGTTGCTGGGAATTAATGAATCAGACCTGAATGCCACTTCGACGGCAATCCTGCAGAAAGGGAGTCTGCTGGCGCCCGGTGTCGGTGTCATGCCATTCACGATTCCCAAAGCACAGTGGGATTCCACAGAGCCGGGCGAAGTCTGGACAATTTATGGCGATGGCAGACTGGAAGATAATATTGGAGCAGAAATACCTGGCAACTGGGGGACCTGTGACATCGGCAAGTCCTACAACAGTACTTCCGACATCCGGGATCAGATTGAAGTCGGATTACGCCAGGAAGACCTGGATGCACTTGCTGCAGAAGGACGAAATGATTCGACCGAATATATCGACAGTGCCCGGCCATTGTATCTGAATGGTGATCCGGGAATCTCAAGTGGTATGAAGTCGGCTGTCATGGCTGCGGAAGGGAAGACGAAGTTGATTCCCGTTTATGATTCCGTCATGGGAAATGGGAGTGGTGTGGAATTCCATGTGATCGGCTGGGCCGTGTGTGAGGTTATCGATTCCCATTGGGGGGGAGATAAAAACACTTATGTGAAGATTAAAAAATCTTACACCTATGATGGGTTTTTAAGGCCGAACACGGATTTGCGTGTGACCGATGGTGTGGTCGATGGTGCTTTTGCCGCTGCGGCTCTTGTACAATAAACGAGCAGAAGTGATTCAGATAGGCTATCGAGGATTCGATTCCTGACCCGCGCGGTTCAGGATCATAGCTGTTGCCTTGCCGGGAATCGATTTACAGCAGGAGACCTCGAAACGCTACACTATATTATGACACAAACCTCTCAGTCTGTTTTAGTTAACCCTTCATTCCCGGGGCCGATAGTCATTCCCTGTTTTCTGAGTACCTGTCTGCTTAATACGTTCGCCGTGAGAGGGAAGTCTTTCAGCATGACAGCAGAGTGCAGCAGTAAAGGGGTGGCTTCGTTGACCAGTTGGTTTGTTGCCAGGAAGTAGGCTGAGACCAGTTCCAGATTCTGGCGGATATCGCTGTGCGATTCTTTTGTCAGGTCTGTGACTATTTTCATATTCAGTTTGCGTTTGTCCGGTCGTTTGAGAAAAATCTGTAGTTTTTTCGCATATTCAATCCAGACCGCATAATCTCTGGCCATCACGGGATTCTTTTCTAAATCGACGGTTGCCTGCAGCAGGCGATCGCGTTCTGCCTTGTTACCGGTCTGATCGGCCATACAGCTTCCCAGCAGTAATGTGGCCGGTGAGATTCGCGATAAATCACGAGTAGTCATCAGCGCGACCGATGCTTTCTGCGGCTCATTGATAATTGAATAAAAATGAAACAGCATCGTCTGATAACCGGGAGTCGAATGCGCATTCACACTCTGGAAATAAGCTTCCAGCTTATTCTGTGCTGCTTTGGCATCTCCCTTGTTATGACACAGACACCAGCGCAACCATTCAGCTGTTTGTGAGCTGTAGCGGTCTGCCGAGTCTGAAAAGATCTTGTTGGCTGTCTCGAAATCCCCATATTTTGAATGCAGGGCAATCAGACATTGAAACGAGTCGGTAGAGCCTGAGCGAAAGGCATGTTCCGCGTGCTCGAACGCTTTGTCCTTCTCGTCTCTTCTGGCATGCCAGTAAGCGAGTTGTAGTTCCCAGTGAACCGTTTTTAAAGACGGACTTGGCAGTTCCAGCATCTTTCGGGTCAGCTTGACCCACTCTTCCTCTTTGTTCTGTTTCTGGTACAGGTAAGCCAGATGAGAATAGTAGTCGTCATCCTGGGAAATCGTTGTGAGATGTGCTAATACCCGTTGCAGATCCTGTTCTCTCGTTTCCTTATCTTTATCTTTTGAAGGTTTCTGATAGCGGTCAGCGAGTGCAGCGAAAATCATCACGGACTCGGGGTATTTTTTCTCCAGTGCCTGCAATTCTTCTGGAGTCGATTTCTTATTATCGATGATGACCAGCTGGGCAGCTTCCGATTTTGGACTGATAGCGGGCATGTCATCGAAATCCCTTTCCACATAATACTGATCAGAGACCTGGCGCAGGGAGAACAGGCTGGAATAGGTATAGTCAATCTGCCCAAATCGTGAATTGGTGGCCATCATGGGGAGTTGTGCCATCTGCATCCCGACTCTGACCATGGGGGCCAGGACCTGCTTATGTCGAAACGCGGGAGCCGGGGGACTGGGAAGAGACTGATTAACCTGATTCAGTAAAGCCATTACCTGGTTCGAATTCGTCTGTTGTAATTGAATCAGATTGTAGAATTGATGTGTGCGACAGATCGACTTGTAAAATTCAATGGTCGGCGTGGGGTCGAAGCCGACATAGTTTCGTGCCATATCTACGGTCACTTCGGCATTTGTGAAGCTTCGTTCCAGCAGCATGTGAGCCAGTACTGCGCTGGTAAACTCCCGTTTGGATTCCTTTTCTGCCGCCAGTTGATTCAGCCCGTTCATCAGCTCCTCCCGGGCAGCAATTTCCTGGTTCGTTGACGCTTTCTGTGTATAAGCAGTTAACGCTGATTTGATGTCAGGGGAAATCATGTTCAAATCAGGTATTTTTTGCAGGAGCAGTAGAATCGTATTCTGTCGGAGTATATCAGACGAAATTCGCATATGTCCCACGGTGCGGCCCAGGGACAGGCCATCACTGAGTCGCAGACAGTCCGGATTTTTTCCCAGCGCCTCCAGATAATTGGTCAGTGTCTGGCTGGACAGGCCGGACGCTTCAAACAACGCAGCCAGATAGAAAGGCCCGAGGTGCGGTGCAGTAGTCTCCCGAGGTTTTCTTAACGCTTCCAGATCGTAGTCGGCGATCGCTTTGGCATAATACAGGGGGGCCTGCATGGCAGTCACCGGCTTCCAGCGTCCCTCTTTGACAGCTGTTTCATACTCAGCCAGGGTCTCAGCTGCGTCGGCATGGCGACCGTAAATGGCCTGCAGATACGCCAGCAGGACGGTCGCCTGGGGAATGGCCTGGCCGGCAGTGCGGGTGCCTAGATGAGTTCTGGCAAAGGCTTCATATTCGGTCGCAGGTGTGGAGGCGACTCCTTTCGCACGGAGTGCATAGAGCATTCCCCGTGCTTTACAGACGGAACTGAAATCGCTCCAGTAAAATTCCGTCAGAACTCCCAGGTGCCCATACGCTTGTGCCAGTTGTAGATAGGCTTTCCAGTCAGGTCCGTTTTCATCGAGAAACTGATGCAGGCCTCTAATGATCTGGTACTGGGTTATATAATCGAACTTGTACTGATCTTTGAGCAAGGATTCTGGAATCCTGGCAAACTTGGATTTCACCAGAGGGCGTTCTGGAATTCCCAGTTTTTTAAGAAGAGCCGGAAAGTCCTCGCGGGATGCGGTCGCCATCACTTCTGCCATTTGAGGCAGGATATCAGGTTCCTTCCCATCAATCTTGAAATTTTTCTCCAGCAGAAACTGACGTTCGTCCCCTTTTTCCTGATAGATGGCAAGACCAAAGACGAGATATCCTTTCGATCCACCAGGCCAGTAAGTTGATGAGACGACTCCGATTCGTCCAAACTGAGGCAATGGATTTTCGGGTAACGATTCTCCCAGCAGTGCATCGCGCGTGCGACAGCCCAGGTGCTCGCGTGCGGCGATCAGAAGTGCCTGGCGCACCAGTTCACGCGATAAAGGACCGGGTTCCTTCTGCGCACCGCCGGCCAGGTAATGGCTACTCAAATATTCCAGACCGAAAACGGGCGTGCCATCTACAGAACCAACGGTTCCGGGTGGGCCGGGGGGCAGGCGGCATGTGGTCTCGGTGCTGCCCCGTTTCTTGCGTTCCAGGCTGAACTTGATCGGTTTGATCTCTGAATCGGCGGCATTGGTATCCTGGAGCTTCAGAGAAATACTACACTGAGCGAGAATCAGACAGGCAATCAGCGTCTGTACTGGTTTCATAATCATAACCTGAAATTTGATGAGAGAACCTGTTCCACGGATCTGAAGGCGCTGGATCCTGATGACAGTTTTAAGCTTATTTGTGAGATAAGGGTCTAGTCAATAGTACAGTTGCTGGTCTGGTGGTTATTTTGGAATTTGTCCCTGCGGGGCAGGGCAAAGCACGGATTCCCTCCGATCCAGTAACATAATTGAGACGGGTCAGTGTCGGAAATCTAACAGATGATCATCTAGATTCACCCTGTCGAAGATTGATGGTGCACTCCAGGCAGTCCGCAGTGTGTGATCGATCTCGCAAGACTTTTTCAGGCAGGTGCCATAAAAGGGTAAGGTTCTGCCGGCTGGAACTGGTCGGTCTGATCGCCGCTGAGATTATAGTTGCCTACCAGTGTCAGTTTTCGTGTGCCTGAACCGGGGCTGAAATCGATCTGGTTGAGATCAACCCAGACCATCCCCGGGCTGGCGGTGTCTTCGTAGAAATAGATTTTGTGTTTCTGATCACTGACCGTACGCCAGATGGTGGAAGAGATGTTCGGTTGATCGGGAGTACTGATTCCACGGGGAACACTCACATTCCGCATCACGCTGAAAACACTGGCGGCGGCCTCACGGGGGTTGGCTGTCTGCGTACAGGCATTGATATAAAAAGAGGCCCGGGCAAACCGATCTGCTGCCCGGTTGGTGCCCGGCAGCATGACCGTTCCACCAATCTGCTGCCAGTATTTGTTCAAGGCGATCTGCTCGTCGAAAACGGGAGAATTGGTCATGACCTGATGCTGACGGCCATGGTGGATCTTTAGCTCTCCCCCAATATATTCAAAAATGGCCGAGTCGCCTGAAGGATCGGAGAGGGAGAGATGAACCGTTCCCGCGGCCCCATTGGGGGCCACCACCGTCACCATCCGGAACGTCTCTTTGCGCAGTTCGCTGACGGCCTCTTCGACCGTCGCAAACTGGTCCAGCACATACTGCGCCCAGGCGGAAATGACAATCGCAGGCCGCGGATCGTCGTCGGCCGGGTATTCTGATTCCACCAGGTACAGTAGATTGGCCACCAGTCCGGCTTCATTCATGCCATCCGCGGTTCCGCCTTCATAGAGCGAGGCGACGACGGAGCCATATTGACTGTTCCAGCTTAATGAAGCGTCTCCCAGCCCTCCGTCGCGGGACATCCCCCGCGGAAAAATCCAGAGATTGCTCTGCAGGTCTTCTTTCCAGTCCATGGTTCGACCAGTCACGGTCTCGCCTTCCGGCCCCAGGTAAACCGCCCGTGTGCACATAATCTGCTTCCTTTTCAGAATCTGGTTTCAATCCAGTTTTTCCCTGTTTATTCAAAATCTCACTGCATCAAGTGGCTTGCTGAAATAACAAGCTACTTCCCCCCCTATCATAGCAAATTCTCTTGTTACTGTCAGACCAGGAAGGGGTATGCCTGAGTTCGCAGAAGTTTCTACTAAAAAAAACGATCCTTTGTATCAGCTATTACGTTGATGATTAGCAGGAGACTCAGTATTAGTTGCGGTGAAGTTGATGAAATATCCTCCGGAAAACTGTCCCCTTTTTCGGTTTCAGGAGTGAACAGTGTCTCTGATCGGGATAAAATAAGTTGTTTCTGAAAGTCTCTCCCTCCGGCGTTCAATAAAGGTGCTCAACATGTCGTGTCAACGGTGTCTGCTTACATTGGTTTGTCTGTTCTTTCCCTTCCCGACCTTCGCGGGTGCGCCGGAAGCCATTCGCGGCGATAATTATCAGCATACGCTGTTCACGGACGACTTCTCTGAATCAGAACTGGGCAAACAGTGGACGCTCTATAAAAGTTCGTCAGTGATCAAAGACGGCGTGCTGCAGGGAGTCGAACTCGAAGGTGGCGGACATGCCGCCGTGCATCAGTTGTTGACCAAACCTTATAGCGATGCGGAACTGACCGTTGATCTCAAGTTCGCTGGTTCTCCTTCTACCAATCTGACATTTAATCAACACAAGTTTAAAGGCTCGCATGCGGGGCACCTCTGTCGCGTGGTGGTCTCGCCCACCAAGGTGACGCTCCGTGATGGTAAGACCGGTGTCTTCAGTAATGAGATCTTCAAAAAACGCCGGTCCAAAGAAAAGCTGACGGCGGAAGAACAGACGATCCTGAAAAAGACGCAGGCTGATTTTTCCGTCAAGCTGGAAAAAGACAAGTGGTATACCGTTACCGTCCGTATTAAAGGGGATCTAATGCAGGCCTTCATCGATGGCAGGCTGATCGGTTCCCTGCAGTCACCCGGTATCGCACACGCGACCAAAGACAAGATTGGTCTGGTCACGCCGAAAGAGTCGATTCATTATGATAATGTGATTGTCAAAGTGCCTTGAGCATTCCAGGAGAGTAGCCTGTGTCCCATGAATTAATCACCGTAGCGACTTTAAGTTCACCTGTGGAAGCGAGTCTGGTTCAAAATGAACTGGAGGCGGCAGGCATTCGTTCGTTTATGTCGGATGAAGTCGCTGTCGGCATGGCCTGGTACCTGGGGAACGCGATAGGCGGAATCAAAGTGCAGGTTGCCGAGTCAGATGCGCCGCGTGCATTCGAAGTTGTGCATGACCATGAACCGGTAACAATTACCGAAGAGGATTGGCGCATCACAAAGGGTCTGGATGGCGAAACAGGAGACTTTGATGAGCAGTGGGAAGAAGATGAAACTGCCGATGCCGAAGTCACCGATTCCGATCTGAATCAAATGGTCGACAGAGCCTGGAAGATGGCCGTCTATGGCATCATGTTTTTTCCGCTGCAGTTGTATTCGCTCCTGCTGCTGGCAAAAATTGCGTTCAGAGGAGAGCACCTGTCAGTCGAACAGCGGCGCAAAGTGAGGTTCAGTTACTTTGTAAATACGTGGATGATTCTGGTATTACTGTTTCTGGCAATCGATGCTTCCACTCGGTTCTTTATGCAGTTTCAGTAACAGGCAGAAAATCTCATGACAAATATTTTCTCCCTCTTCGGAGGCCTGGCACTCCTGTATAGCTCACTCATGGCTTTCTCTACCTTTGACGAGACGCATACATTACTTCGAATGTTGAATTCTAAAAATGCAACCGTCATCCTGTTCTTCATAGCGGGATTCTTCTTTTTACCGTTTGTCATCACCCTCACTCAACTGGGCTTGAACGGAGATCAGGGGAAATCTCTGGTTGAAGGCGAACCATCCCTTGAATCAAAGGAACGGCATACGCAGCTTGCAGAACACTGTCCTACCTGGCAGTATGTCTGGAAAGGTTCTATCACTTCGATTGGTGTGATCATGATTGCGTTTACTCTCTTTGGAAACAGGATCGATCCCGCTTGTGCCTTTTTCTCAGCGATCAGTTTTCTCAGTGGATACTGGTTTGTCTTCGTCTATCCGACGGCCAGAAAGCTGTTTGGCTGAAATGAGTTTTCGAAACGTATTCTGATTTTAATGCCGGGGCGCTTGCTGTCTTCTACCTCGCCCATCATGCTCTTGAATGCCTGCTACTGAAAAATGAATAATGGCACTTCCCTGACTTCCCCCCCTTGAGGACCGAATTACCGATGCGATTCAGAATATTGTCACTGGGACTCCTGTTACTGTGCAGTTCCACCGCTTTTGCCCAGAAAGATGCTACCCAAAGTAGCGAGCCAAAAACTCTGGTCACTTTTTATGTGATGGGCGACGTCCCTTACAAACCGGCTGAAGATGTCCTGCTGCCGGAACAGATTACGAAGTTACCAGACGATGCGGAATTCGTCGTACATGTGGGAGACATCAAAGCAGGAAGTACCCCCTGTCATGAAGGCGTTTATCAAAAAGTCGCAGGGATGCTGGCAAAATCAAACGTACCGGTATTTATCATCCCGGGAGACAACGAATGGAATGACTGTGCCCATCCCGCGGAAGCATGGAAGTTCTGGGAACAGTATTTCATGCGGTTCGATCGCCGCTGGCAGCATTCTTTTAAGATCTTTCGGCAACTGGAGCGGGAAGAGAACTTTTCCTTCGTGAAAGGCAATGTATTATTTATCGGAATCAATCTGGTGGGAGGACGGATTCACGACTCTATGGAGTGGAAGCAACGCCATGCCGACAATCTGAACTGGGTACAGAGTAATCTGCGTCGTTTCGGAAACGAAGTCAGCAGCCTGGTCATTTTTGGTCACGCCAAACCGGTGAAAGCGCACAACGACTTCTTCGACCCGTTGAGTGAAACAGCGAAAGCATTTCAAAAGCCGATCCTCTACATCCATGGCGACGGCCATACCTGGATTTATGATCGTCCGTTTGCCGCGAAGAATCTGCTGCGTGTGGAAGTCGATCAGGGCGGGATCGCACCACCCCTGAAAGTGACGATCACAGATGATGCAACCGACCCCTTCCGGTTTGACCGACGTAACGGGAAGCCTGTGAAATAGGCAAGAATCCTTCAAAACAAGCCTGTAATCGTGCTTTGCATCATTTTTCTGTTTGTGTCTGCCCCGAGGTGCTGGCTAAACTGAGGTAACAACCTGAGTAACAGCTTCGATCACAGACAGACGGAATCAGAACATGTTTATTACCAGACTCGAATCACTGCGGGGCATTGCTGCTCTGATGGTTGCGGTGAGCCATTGTCTGATTGTGTTTGCTGTGAATCAGAATGAGATGATCTGGGCGACTCCGCTGCAGGAGACGCAGGGAACTCAGGCATTTATCACGCGGCTGTTGCTCATTCCCTTTAATGGCGGAGCCGCGGTGACGGTCTTTTTTGTTCTGAGCGGTTACGTGCTGGGGCTGTCACTCGACCGGAAGTCAAAATCACTGGGAACGTGCTTTGCTTTTTATGTGAAACGACTGTTTCGCATTTACCCGGCGTATCTGGTCTGCCTGACGCTGATCATTTTTTCAATCGCCTGCTTTCACACCTATACTGTGTATCCTGATACCTCAGTCTGGTTCAAAGAGTGGTACCAGAATCCGATTACCATCGATAATGTACTGGCCAATTACACACTCTTCGAAACCAATCTCAATCAGGTTGCGTGGACACTGAAGGTGGAACTGGTCATGTCCGTAGTGTTTCCACTGGCGTATATTGTCAGCCGAAGTACAGGCGCAAAACTGAATCTGCTCTTTCTGTTCCTGCTCATCGTCTGCAGCCTGATCCGCGCCTTGTTGCCGGGCAGTCTCTATTTTATGTATGGGTATGTATTTTACCTGGGGCTGATCTTGCCCACATTGATAGAGAAACTGAATCAACTTGTCAGTCTGAAAGCCTGGAATACACTGTTTCTGATCAGCATTGCCTGTTTAATATCGGCTCGCTCAGTGTTCTCGCCCGGTAATCTGTTCTGCGCAGTTCTGATGGAAGCGGTTTTTGCAACACTTCTGATCGCAATTCTTGCAGACGGAAAAACCAACCCGCTGCTGAGCCGTGTCCTGGATGTTCCGCTTGTCCGCAAGCTCGGCCAGTTGTCTTACTCATTCTATATCTATCATTTTATCATCCTGTACTGGCTCGCCTGTGGTTTGCTGGCTGTCGTCAGTCCGACTGTTACCGCTGCATATCCTGTTATGCTCGGTCTGTTGCTGGCTGTTGTGTCGGTTGTGATCAGTTATTATGTCGCATTCCTTTCGTATCATTTGGTCGAACGTCCGATGATTAAATGCGGGGCGGCGACCGCCGTGAAAGTGAGTCGCAGTTCTGGTACAGTCCCGAATGTTGCTCTCGCTTCACAGGAAACAGGTTCTATTTCCGAGAGCGGGATTGAAAGCCCGTCCTTCTCCCGGAAAACGGAAAAATAGAGTCTAAAACAGGTTTCGCTGATTTCAGTCTGGATGTGATCGCTGTAAAATTAAGGGAAACTGTGTCTCACCTGTTTTCCCCTGCCAATTAGACCATCCAACTGCTGGGATCATTCCATGCTACCGCAAAAAATATCTGTCTTTCGAATCGCTATTTGTGCTGCTTTGATATTCATCGCCATTAACCCGCTTTCCGCTGAGGAAAAATCCAGTGAATCTCGCGCGTATGAACGCTGGATCTGGACCGAGTTAATTGCCTTCGATAATCAGCAGGACGATTATGGCGTTCAACAGTATCTCGATAAAGCGGGATTCACTCCCACTTCGATATGCCTGTTGATAGGTTCCCCCGATTTTGTACTGTCACATCCTGGACTGGAGCAGGACTTCCCCCTCTATCCCGAGTACTGTTCGCGAGAAGGACATGAATTCAACCGCGAGCGAAAACGTCAGGACTGGACGAGCTATCAACTTCGCTCGCTCATTAAAAATTTACAAAAGCAGGGCGTACAGGTCTTTCTCAGCACCTTTGCGAAGTATACGCGGGATAGGACTCATCGCGAATGGATCAGCGATCATCTGGAAGTCCTACATGTCTGGAAGGGCTATGGCAAAGTCTGGGGATTGAATTGTCTGGCCCGGCTGAATGACGGCTCTTATTTCGAAGATTATTTTGCATCACAGATGGTCAAAACGCTGTCTGACTACGGTTTCGATGGCTGGCATGGTGCAGATGGATTTGGCCCACTTTCAGGAAATATTCACCTGACATCTTATTCTGACGATATGATCGAGCAGTTTCAAAAGGCATCCGGTCTGGAATTACCGGCTATTGTTACACAGGAATGTGGATACGATGCCGACAAATTGACGGCACGGGGAGACTGGATCCTGAAACACAAACGGGCGGAATGGAGTGAGTTCTATGCAGATCGCTGGGCGCGGTTCTGGTCGACGATGGTGGACGCCCTGCATGCCCGGCAGAAACAGGCGGTCATTAATTCTGCCTGGGGACGGGCTCCGTTTGAATCCCTCTATCGTTACGGCATTGATTATCAGCGAATTGCCCAGACAGGCGTTGATGGCGTGATCGTGGAGACCGTTGCCGCCAGCCTGGCGATGGACCCGCGCCTTTCCGCCGTCGATCGGCACGATGACTTCCTGTCCATGCTGATGCTTATGAGAGCCGCTCTGCCCGATACACGACTGATAAACCTGCAGACGGTGCATGATGTCGTGGAGCAGTGGGACGCTATTCATCATCATCCCACCGTGCTGGAACGGGAAATTCAAGCGCTGGCGAATGTGTTTCACATTATGCCCGATGGCTCACTCAAGCCCAGTTCCGACGGTTTTCTGATCTGCCTGGGCGATGGCCTGAGCCGCGAAGAATGGCAGTGGCTGCAGGAACGCTGGGATCTCGCTTTTACACAACCTCCACTACACACAGACGGCGTAACGGTTGTCTGGTCAGACGCCGCGTATCGCGCACAAATGGCTGATTTCATTAAAACACGCAGCTGGAATACGCATCGTCTCGTTGCAGAACTGATGGGGGCCGGGGCGACGATGCAGGCGACGATTAATGTAAAATATCTCAAGCAGGCGAAAGGCGCTATTCTCGTCCCCAATCCACATCTGCTGCCCGCTGAGGAACTGGCAAGCGTAATGCAATACCAGGGAGGCCCAATCATTCTGATCGGGCGTAAAGTGGCGTCACTGCCGTCCGCTGATTTTGAATTCAGCGATGTTTATCCACCCCATGAACTCTGGTGTGGCGTATATGGCACTGGATCTGAAACAGAGATCACAGAAGTAGAAATCATTCAGGATGAAGCAGAGACGCCTCTGGGCGATCTAACCGTTATCACCGCTCCCCGCAGTTACTGGACTCATCTGACTTATCGCAAAGTTTCTCCGAGCTTCCTGAAAGCGTGCGCCGAAACACTGCAACAGGTATCCCAGGCGATTACCGTCACGTCCGATCAGGGAGCGGTGGCGTTGATGCCAGTGAAACAGGCGGATGGACGCATTCGCTTGGCGATCAAGAGTCGCTCCCTGAGTTATGCACGTCCTGAAATTGATGTCAGGAAACCAATTAAGTCGGTCAAAGTGCTGACTGACTTCCCGAGTGTTGCCATTCATCCCCAGGGCTCAAAGTTCAGTGTGCGCGTTCCGGGGCGGGGCATTATCGTTGTCGAAATTGAGTTAGAAGAAATGAAGACGGCCCCTGTTTCAACGAAAGGTCAAAAACAATGATCCGCATCGAAGAACTGTTAGAGCGAATTTCGGATCTGACGGCGGAAGATCAGGACGAATTTGAGGTTACCGTCCAATTGCAGGACCCACTTTCGGCGGATGAGCTGAAAAGCCTGATCGATAACATACCACTGCCTCAGGAGCTGTGTGACTTTTATGCTGTTACCAACGGCATGGATCTCTTATCGGCAGAGCTGTTCGACGCGGATTCACTGCAGTACGTACAGGGATTCATTACGTTCCACAGTTTTGGTAATGGCGATTTTACCTGCATCGCAACGAAAAAATCGGAGTACCCGGAGGGGAGCGTGCTGTTCATGAATCATTGTCCTGACAGCGTGGTACAGGTTGCCGATTCTCTCTGTGACTGGATGGAGAAAGTGGTCGCCGAAATTCAATCAAAGGGTGGTTTGCTGCATCCTGCCGACTACTATCGTCACCCAGACGAGCAGGGCGTCTATAGCCATGTATTGAACGAACTTAAAAGTAAAGGCGACGAACTGCATAGTTGAGCTGTTGTTTTACAATCCATAGCAAAATAGGATCTCTTCAAATAACCGGGAATAAATCCTGCCTGAAACAGATCTCATAAGCAGTAAGCGAATCTGCTTCCTTGATCTTTTTCGGGTGAGGTTCCAGCATGTCTCAGACATTTCATCGATCCTTAAGACGTCGTCTTTACTGTTGGCTGAATCGTGAGCTGCGCAGTTACGCGGTTGCACGAGTGATGACATTCATGCTGGTCTTGTCGCTGCTGGCTCTGCCGGGCTGCAGTTATTTTTACGATCTGTTTCTGGAAGGCCAGGTATTGGCGGGAGCCGATCAAACACCGGTCACGGGCGCAAAAGTCACACTTGTATTTATGAACTCAGACGGCGCCACCTGTGTGACAGATTCACAGGGGCACTGGGAGTTAAAAGAGTCTCTGAGCGGTACCTGGTTTGAGTCCGGAAAAGACAAGAAGCGGTGGCTTAAATCTGATAAAATCAAGCTGCGCATTCAAGCCAATGGGAAGACGTATGTCGTGCCCTGTCCCCGTGTGGCGTTGCAGGATTCCTATGACTGCTTTGGTTTTGTGATGACGGTGCTGGAGATACAACCGGAACCAGAAGTCAGAGAACCGCTGCCTGGATTTCAGCCGCTTGAAGCCGTAAAGCCTTTCCATTCAATTGATTAAGGCAATTTAAAAATGCTCTGACGGAATGAAATAAGTTTTTCAGGTCCTGTCGATTTGACCGGGTGCCGTTCGACTACAGGGTAGAACATCAACACACCCTGTTTTGGAGGAGCATCTGATGCCATACGACACTGACTGTCACTGTCAGAGCTATCAGCTGCCGGGCGCGGGAGAAATCCCGAATGTGCAGACTCAGAGACGCCAATCCTGGTTCAAACAGGGGCTGGTTTCAATGCTGTCGACCCTGGTGCTGATTCTGATGCCGAAATGCCCGGTCTGTCTCGCCGCCTGGGTGACGTTTTTCACCGGAGTCGGACTTTCACTGGCCGTTGCAGCCTGGCTCAGGCTGTTCCTGATCGTGGCAAGCTGTCTGGTGCTGACGCTTTTTGTGTTCCTGCGGCTGAAACATTTCTTCTCTGCCTACCCGCTGACCGGCAGAGCAATGTTTCCTTACCGAAAACATTCTTAACCGAGGAGAATTACTATGAGTACCGAAAACGCTGTCGCCCATCCCGAGATTGTGACCCAGGAACAGTGGTTGAGCGAACGACTGGATCTGTTAACTGCTGAGAAGAAACTGACGCAGCAGCTGGACCGTGTCAATGCGCTGCGGCGTAAGCTGCCGATGGTCAGGCTGGAGAAGGATTATCAGTTTGACGGACCCGATGGCAAGCTGAGTCTACTGGATCTATTTGAGGGACGCCGCCAGTTGATCGTCTATCACTTCATGTTTGATCCTGACTGGGAGAAAGGCTGTGGAGGCTGTACGGGTCTGATTAATGCGATGGGTGATCTGTCAATGCTGCATGATCGCGATACCACTTTCGCGTTGATCTCGCGAGCACCCCTGGAAAAACTGTTGAAGATGAAGGCCGATCAGGGCTGGAACCGGACCTGGGTTTCGTCCTTCGAAAGCGATTTCAATTACGATTTCCATGTGACGCTTGATGACAAGATCACGCCGCCTCAGTACAACTATCGCACCCAGGCAGAGCTGCAGCAGCGCCAAAATGACGAGCCTTATTTTCTGTCGGGCGAAATGCATGGCATGAGCGTCTTTTTCCGGTTGGGTGATGAGATCTATCACACCTATTCCACTTTTGCACGAGGCTGCGAAGGCCTGACAAATGCCTACAGCCTGCTGGATATCACACCCTACGGTCGCCAGGAAGACTTCGAAGACTCCCCCGTCGCCTGGCCACAGAAGCCAACGTATGGTTAACGAAGGAGACGCTACAGAACAGAATGAAGGAAGGAGTCGGTTAGACGTCAGTCAGAAGACCTATTTCCGGCTTCCCATTCCTGAACTGACAGTTTCGCATCTTCCAGATCCTTCTGGTGATCTCTCCGGTTCATCAGAAAAATTCTCCAGTACAAACCGAAGTTCCAGATAAAAGTGATTGTCCAGCCAACGCTGATTCCGGTGGGAGCAGGTAGCAGTTCAAATCTGAAGGGAAGATAAATGATGAGACAAGCCACTGACCAGATGCCAAAGAAATATGATGCCTCATTGAAGTTTTTATTTTCACTTGCCGAAACAGGGATGCCTTCCTCTGGAATCTTATAACGGACAAACCAGCCACACAGTGGCAGAATTGGTAACAGTAAGTATTTGATTTGTTGAAAGTACCAGGCTGGCAGAATGCTGATCAGAGCTGTCACAGTGGCAAAGATGATGATTAATTTGTCCCAACGCTTTCGAGTATGTAGGAAATCATCAGGTCGAGGTGTTCGTGGTTTAATTGTATGCCGGTTTCTCAGTGGCAGCGCAATCTGATGGCAGAACAGCGGCCAGTTTTCCTGCCTGGATTCCAGGAAATGGTCTCGGAAATATTGAATCATCCAGAGTCGTTCTTCTTTATTAAAATAGAACAGGTTGATGGTTCCGACTTCGGTGGCAGTCTCGACTTTGATTTGCCCATGTGAATATAAACTCCACCGGATTACATCGATATTGGACAGTAAAATATACTTTTTCGAAAAGACTCCTTGCAGGATCAGATTTCCATTATGAAAGGCGACTGAGACATATTTCGCGATCAGAAATGACCAGAAAAAAATGCTCATTAGTAAACCCCAAAGCATACTAAAGAAGAGGGTAGCGGAGATTCGAGTTTCAGCAGGAGCGTTGAGGCACATTCCGTAAATAAAACCCAGGCCGATTATGCCAAATAAGATCAATGAGATTATGGCTTCGTTTTGCTCCTTTTTTCCCTGTCGAAACACTCTTTCCTGTTTAACTGGTTCGGACAAATCAGTTTCATCAATGGATTTCTCATTCATCATAACCGACTTTCTTTTCTGTCAGTTATCTGGGGAGAAGATCCGGCTTCCCATTCTTCGACAGAAGCTTTCGATGCTTCCAGCTGTTTTTTGTATTGGTTCTTGTCGAGTCGGTGACATTTCCAGAGCATGGCCGCCATTCCGATCAGTGTCAGACAGGCCATGAAAATATTATTATCAAGAAGCGGGGAATCAATAAACTTAAGTCCCACCAGGATGGTCAGGTAGGTAAGCAGCATCCCTCCTGTAAAAAAGAGAAAGGAACGCAGCTCTTTGTTGGCATTGATTACTTTTGAAACCATTCCCTCCTTAGGAGTAGAGAATCTCAGAAACAGCCAGAGCGCCGTAGGCGATAAAGGGGCAGACAAAAGATGCGGTTGATTAAATTTCAAGGTCGCCAGAACTCCTCCCACCGAAAACAATAGAATCCAGGGTAGCAAAAGCCAGTCCCAGCGTTTCCTGGTGAGCAGGACTTGATCATTGTCCGGCACAGGCAGTGCCTGGGGATCATAGCGCCTGAGCGGCATCGCCACACGATGACAAAAGAGATCCCAGCCCTCTTGATCTGGTTCGGGAATCTGCGCTCGAAGATATTCCATTATCCAGATCTGCTCTTCACAGGGGAAATTCTCGAGATGGATCGTGATTTTCTCCGTCAGGGACTTCAGTTTGATCATACCAGAGGGACTGGTGATCCAGCGGAGTTGTCTGATGCTTTCGAGATCTAGTTCTTTCCGCAGCAGGACTCCCTGTTCAATGAGTTTGTTGCCTTGAATTGTCAGTGATGCGAAATAATAAGCGAGAATCATCCAGACAGAACCGGTTGTCCAGAATAGCCAGAATACGATAGAGCATAATAACATGTAATACTCACCGTCTGACATTGCTGGATCTGTGAGTAGAAAATAGCAGGAAAAAAGCATCATTCCAGCAAAACCAAGAAAACAACATAGACCCTGGTAGAGACAGTTTCTACGGTATCGAAACTTTTGCTCTTCGCTTTGGGAATCCGGAGTTGCTGTGGGTGATCCATTCATAGAAATTTATGACTCAGTTCAAGATCAGACAAAGAGTTCCTTAATCTAACAAACGGATCATAGGAAGGCAGGATCAAAAAATATGCTGAAAGGAGACATTTTCTGATAAAGGGACTCGCCTGAATGTAACAAGTTCACTTCACATTCCAGCCTCCCGCAAATGCCAGGATCAACAGGTAACCCCAGATGGGAGCCGTGATCAACACGAAGCCACTGACAATGATGAGTGAGACTGCTACTTTCATAGAGCGGTGTCTGCGATAAGCGAAGTAGATGCCCGTTCCCCAGATGGTGATGGACAGTGGTGTCAGCAGTCGAAACAGGTAAATCATGAAGCGCCCCTGGGGAAAGAGAGGCCTCAGCAGATATGGCAGAATAAAAATCACAAACGCCCAGCAGGCGAATGTCGCCAGTAGTAATATCACTGACCAGACTGCTACAATCTGCCAGGGAAATGATTTGCTTTTTGTTGTGGATTCACTAAGACCTGTTTCTTCAGAGTGATTCATCAAACGCCTTTTCTGAATAGATTACAGGAATTGTAACAGAATACTCAGAGACACAAGACCAAAGTAGAGTGTCTGACATTTAAGGTATTGATAGCATGTTTCTGCTTCAGCAGCCAAAGGCAAAACAGATTGACGACTTTATCGAAGTTCAGGCACAGCTGGAGTTTACCTACTCATCAATTGGAGCGACGCGGTCACCTGCACCGCCTGACAGCTTTCAAGTCGATCATAACCGGATCTGTCTGGGGCAGGGGCGAGCCGTTTATGAACAGGCGAAGCGGGCACTGCAGGACTGGCAGCACTTTCGGCTGAACTGGGTGAGTCTGCATCATCCCGACGCCTTGCCGGAGCCAGGACAGACCGTGGCAATCCTCGCGCATGCGCTCGGTTTGTGGGTTCTGAATGCGAGTCGAGTGGTGTATGTGCTGGAAGAAACAGAGCCCGTTCAACGGTATGCCTTCGCGTATGGTACTCTGCCCGAACATGCGGAGTGCGGCGAAGAACGTTTTCAGGTGGAATGGCGGGCCGACGATGACTCGGTCTGGTATGATCTGTATGCTTTCTCTCGACCGCAGCAGTTGTTATCGAAAATCGCTTATCCCTATGTGCGTCGCAAACAGAAACAGTTTGCCCGCGATTCGCTGCAGGCGATGAAAGCTGCAGTTGGAAAAGATAAGAAATGACTCGCGAACAGAGTACCGTTATCTATATGATCGTTAAATGCAATCATTGCTGATGTCGTATACTGAGTACGTTTCAGCGACTAAAAGTATTGACTCGCAAGCCTGCAATGGAAAACAGAATGCCAAACGGTCATACAAGCCTACCACAATCTTCCCCGGTGCTCATTGTGGGTGCCGGTCCGACGGGGCTCTCACTGGCCGTGGAGTTGGCGCGACGGAATATTGAATGCCTGCTGATTGATCGTCGCCCGGAACCTTTGCCCTTTGATCGCGCAACGGTTATTCACAGCCGCTCGCTGGAAATCTTTGAGTCAATGGGTGTCATCGATGCATTTCTGGAGCGGGGGCATCTGATGCGAGGCTTTAATATCTTTGCCTATGGTCAGATCGTCGCCCAGACCGACTTCAACGGTCTGGAATGCCGGCATCCCTACGACCTGAATTTATCGGAAAATGAAACGGAAGAGATACTGACGGAACGACTCGTCGCGCTGGGAGGCGCCGTTACGCGGGGCTGGGAACTGAGCGGCCTGCAGCAGAATGAATCACAGGTTACCGCGCAACTGCGATCCACGGAGGGAACAGAACAGACTGTAATCGCAGACTGGCTGGTAGGGACTGATGGAATTCACAGCCGGGTTCGAGAATCCTGTGGAATTGATGTCGACGGCCATCGCTATCTGCGTCGCTGGGGAGTGATCGATGGCCATTTAAAAGACTGGCAGCATGCTCCGGATCGGGCGGCGATTCAAATTGAAGCACCCGCTTTGAATCCGATTCCTCTTCCACGGGAACGCTGGCGGATTTACTTCCGGGCCGATGATGACATCGACAATGCTGCGCTGCTGGAACAGATCAACGCCGGTCTCGAGATCCTGTCCCCCGGTTCCCGTCTGCATGAACCGGATGAACCGATGTTGTATCATACCTATCGGCAGTTGAGTGCCCACTATCAGTCGGGACGGGTTCTGCTGGCCGGTGATGCCGCGCATGCCTGCAGCCCGATTGAAGGGCATGGCATGAATATGGGTATTCACGACTCGTTCAACCTGGGCTGGAAGCTGGCGCTCGTTATTCAGGGGACGGCGGATGCGAAACTGCTGGAAAGTTATGAGCAGGAACGGCGGCCCGCTGCTGCTGCCGTGGGCGCTTCTGGAGACACCGCGGAAGCGCTTCGCAGTATTCCTAATGACCCGGCTGCCATCGAGCGGGTTAAACGTGCTCTGTGTGCCCTGCTGTATACGTCCAGGGGAAAACTGCAGGCGGCCCAGGCAGAATCTGAACTGGAACTACACTATCGCGATAGCCCTCTGGTCAGTGGTTACCATTCAGCTGGCGACGCAGCCCGGCAACATTGGTTGGGACCACTGCCCGGCGATTGCACTCCCGATGCCGGTCCACTCCTGAAGTCTGGTTCTGCTGAAGCCATTCAGTTGAGCCAGTTGATCTGCAACGAGGGACACAGTCTGCTCTGGATGGCCACCGATCAGACCGAGGTTCCTGATTTCGAAAAATTCCATCACAATCTGCAAGCCTGTGGCGAATTCTGGATCATCTCAACTGCTCCGCCACCAGAGTTCCTGCCAGAATCATCTCTTCAGGAATGCTGGCTGCATGATGTCGAAGGAAAGGTACATGCGCGGTTTGGTGTGATCGACGCCAGCCTGTTTCTGATTCGCCCCGATGGGCATATCGCATTTCGCAGTGAACCACCTGAGCTGGCGCGCGTCGCCAGTTATTTTGAGAACCTGTTCAATTAGCGCGTTGCATTTCGAGTTCAGCGCGCGAAGAGTGCCGGGAATCTCCCATCGACTGGTATAGCAGACAACATCGCTCGATCTCGGAATTCGAGGATGCTGCCTGCCCCAAGGAGTTACACCGTTTTCGTCTTGGATCGATTCCCGGCACAGCGATGATGTGGACCATCAGCACACATTTAACCTGCGCCCCGTTTTACTGTAACGTCTCCCAGGCTGTTTGGTACGAGTCAAATAGATTGGAAATCGCTCAGATTCTACAGGGTGAACTCTAACTATTAGGGTCTTTCGTTCGTGTGGTGTCCGGGTTCAGTCTCCCTTTGATCTTATACAGGGCTGCCTTCTTTTCATCGGTATCGATGATCCCGTCTCGGTTGGTGTCAAGCGTGCGGAAGAGTCGCTGCAGAGAGCGTGGAACTTCGTCTGGACTGACGACGGTGTCCAGATTGGTATCCAGTCGCTTGAAAATATCTTCGTTCAGTCCAAGTCCATTGACGTCGGAACGGCCGCTGAGCATTTTGGTGCGATCGATGACGGCCAGCTGTTCCATGCGGTTCAAAACGCCGTCACCATTGGCATCGGCGTCTTTTACTTTGGATCGCATCTTAGGAGGAACTTCATTGCCGACGATCATGCCATCCCGGTTCTGATCCAGACTCAACATCATCTGTGTGACCAGTTCTGCGGTATCCGTGGTGGTAGTCTGCGTCCCTGTCATGCCTCCTCCGCCACGCATCATACTGCCACCCATCTGCGCACCTCCACCTCCCTGCTGGCACTGACCTCCTCCGCCACCTTGCTGACCCATCTGTTGGCCTCCGCCGCCTCCACCACCGCGGGGGCCGCCTCCTCCACCACCACCGCCTCGCTGGGCAAAAGCGTCTGTGGAAAACATGGATAACGCCAGAATTGTAAGTAACATACTGAATTTTCGCATACGTAAAATCCCCCTATCGGACAACAGGTGTCAAACTAAAAAATACAGTTGGCCCGATACTGCAGTGGATTGCTCGCTTAATAGCGTCAGCTGCTGGAAACTGAAGTTTCCAAAACGAATGTTTTAAGACAGGAATAAATACATGGACTCATGGTCTGAGCTGTATCTCATAATATAATAACAGTTTATGAGAGCGGATGTTGTCGTTTCGAATCAGGATCTCACCCCCTGTTTATTAAAACGCAAACCGAAATGGTATTGCTACCAGCGTTTTGCAAAAAAGGGGAACCAAATTCCGGCATTAACTGATAAAGAGAGACATACCGTTCGACAGAGACTCAATGTGTTACAATGGAAGCTGAGAAGTATGTATCCATCGCATAAAGAAACATTAGTATGATCGTTGTCAAAAACAGAGACTGGAATCGTAATTACCGGGAAATTGTCATCGACAGTATCTATGACTCTTTTCCCCCGCAATCACACTTTGCGGACATTGATGGCGAACAGTTAGTACATGCCCGGGGGGATGACTACGATGAAATCATCCGGGACTTTTCAGGGAAGACCTGGGATCAGCTGGATCACAGGTTGATCTCAATTCACCATGAAGCGCCGGTATTCATGTCATATTGGGGGTTTCTGAAATTTCTTCCTGCCTGTTTAGTCGATTTGTTTGACGACGATACTCAGGTTATACATTCTGTCTGGAACCGACTGCTGGAACTGGAAAATGAAAGTACTGTCATTCCTCAGAGCAATGAGTTAAACAACGACCAGCGTATCTGCTGTATCCTGGCATTTGTCAGAGTCACTGATTTTCCCCTCGACACGAGGATGCCTGCGCGGACACCGGAAGAATACTATCACAATCCCAGTCCGGAGGCGGCGTTTAATATTGTCACTCTGGGATTGCATCACGAACGCATTGCTGCCATCCGCACACAAATTGAAGCGATCAATGACAGCTTCGTGGGAGAACGCTGGGACAGCGGGTAGATTTCACTTGAAACTATTGCATTGAGGTTGATCAATTGATAGTTACTCAAAATAGTTTGATACTCACCAGAGAATCACAATGAAAAAAAATATGATTTTAGTGCTGTGCTGTTTTATCTGCCAGGGATGTATGCAGTCTCCTCGAGATAAAGCAATTCAGGCCATCAGAGATGCGGGGGGTAAAGTCATCTTTGCACCGGGAACGGATGAAAGTACCGGAAATCTGGGAGACAAAACGGTCAGTATGGTGATGTTAAATGAAATTCCAGTAGACGATTCGATCCTTGTCCATGTCAGCAAACTGACTGAGGTTACCTCCTTGTGGATTATCGGTACCGAAATTACGGATCAGGGTTTGACACTACTTCGAGATTTACAGGGTTTACAAAGTCTGTATATTACAAACAACCAGATCTCTGATGCTGGTATCCAGCAACTTCCGCAAGTAAAGCTTGTTGAATTAACTCTTGGTGGAACAAAAATTACAGATGAATCTCTAAAGCATTTTTCAAATAGTTCAGACCTGAATACGTTAAATGTAGGAAAGACTGCAGTTTCTGATCGTGGTCTTCAATATGTCAGTCAATTCAAAAAGTTGGAAAGGCTCTATCTTCATGAAACTCAAATTACGGATGAGGGAATGCAGCAAATTCAGGGTTTGAAAAATCTCAAATCTCTCATGCTTAATGAGACTGAAATTACGGACTCAGGATTAACTGCTCTCAGAAATCTGGATCAATTGGAGGAACTCTTTCTCAATGAAACAAAAATCACTGGTGCGGGGCTCAAAAAATTAGAGCGACTTACTCGATTAAGTAAACTGATCCTTTCAGAAACAGATATTACTGATGCTGACATCAAATATCTGAAGGAGTTACCGGCTTTGAAGAGGCTGTATTTGGATCAGACTCAGCTGACTGATGATGGTCTGTCGCAAATCGTTGACTTTCCCAGCTTGGAAATGTTGGATGTATCCAATAATCAGATTACTGATGCAGGGTTGATATACCTGCTGCAAAACGGAAAACAATGGTCATCAATTAATCTGTCAGGCAATCAAATAACTGATGCGGGCTTATCTATCTTAGGAAAATCGCATATTGAGTTAACTCTTGATTTAAGTAACACTGAGGTGACCGACGCCGGACTAAAATATTTGACCTCAATGAACATGTTGTTCGGTTTATCACTCAATAATTGCCAAATATCAGACCAGGGCGTCCAGACTTTAATGGAATTACCTGCCTTGAAGTCAATTCAATTGAACGGGACTGACATCACAGATTGCAGTCTGGAAATTATTAAAACGAAATCCGATATGCTGGTACTCTATCTGGATGATACGAAATTGACAGATGCTGGTTTCAGTCAATTGCAGGGTTTGACTGGTTTGCAAATATTATCACTCAATAATACAGCAGTGACCGACGCCAGCTTGAAGTTCTTTAATAAGATGACAAAACTATTCGAACTCAATCTAAAACAAACTGCTGTCTCAGATGCAGCTGTTCAGAAATTACTGAAAAAAATCAATAAGACCGAACAGATCTGCCACATCAATCGGTAAGCCGATGGGTCACTTCTCTCATTCTTTTACTGAATTGAGTCGGTCCACTAGAATGGTAACATGTAGTCTCTTTTGCGTCGGGCTCAAGCAGCGAAATTCATCGCAGGCCTGGTATTGCACCTGGCTGCTGATTTCATATTCACCAGGCTGGGCCTCTTTCGTTACCAGAATCATCTGTTGAAATTCGACCTGGCCTGAATAAACGGGGTGGCTGTCAGCCGACTGGGAACGACCGGTTGGGGGAGTCTGCCAGTCCCCTTGAGTCTCAAATCCGTCAGGCAATTCCAGTTTGAGTTGCGTGGCGACATTTTCGGGTTGTGCCTCCAGCGACCGGATTTCCCACAAGGGGGCAATATCAAACTTCACTGTCACAGGGAAGCTTGCTCCCGGTTTTACTTGTTGATGTGGAATTTCAAGCAGAACCGCAACCTGCTGACCCTCCACGCGATCAGAAATCACGGTCTGGCTTACCTGCTGACTTGCAGGGGGAACACTGGTTTCCACCTCAGGTTGATTCACAGTGGTGCTGCTTTCCGGAATCACTTTCTGGTCAGAAGCCTGCTCACAGCCTGAGACTGTCAACAGAAAACAGCCCAGGCAAATCAGCGACAAGATGGCAGGAATACTGAAAACAGGTTGTCGGTTCAAAAGCAGAGCGTTCATTATTTCCTCAAATACAGCCAGACGTAACCGTGGGACTTTGCCAGATCGAAACTGCGGTTTCCCTTGCCGCGCATACTTGCCAGGAAGGGACGCATCTGCTTTACGAATTCCGCATCGTATTTCTCACTCGCTTTGGCTTCAGGGCTGTCTTTAAGGGCCTTATAAGCTTCCGACCATTCTTTTGTCGCTTTGTCGCTATAAAGTTCATCACCGGGATAGCGTTTTTTGAAATCCTCCCGCAAGGCTTCGATTTTTTTGCCATACGCTTTGCCGATCGTTTCCGCTTCGGACAGTATGCGCTCAACCTGTTTTTTTTCATCTTTCGTCAGGTCTTTACGAAAATCGTAAGTCGTAGTGAAATCACCGAGAATGAGATCCAGCTTGCCATCCTGGTTATAGTCGACGACTTCAATCTGCGCGCGAATGCCGGGAACAATCTCATCTTCATTCCAGATCACCTGGTTATAGCCGTTCCCGTCATGTTTGGAGATGAGAGTTTTTCCTGCTGCAAACTGAGGTGCGGTTTTCGAGCCTGTATTGCGAAACCAGGTGACGCTCCCTGCATCACTGCCTGCCAGAATGTCCCACAGGCCGTCCTGGTCCCAGTCGGCGATGACCGGACAGCAGTGTTTTTCCACCTCCAGTGGTTTTCCATCTGCATTGACAGTCTGGTTCTCAGCAGTAAAGGCATACTTTTTTGCATCTCCTTCGTTGAGGCGCAGTTTCAGATGACCGTCAAAGCAGCCAATCAGCAGATCGAAATCGCCGTCCGCATCCCAGTCGACCGGAGCGTAAAAACTGCCGAACGACTGGTAATCCTGTTTCTGTTTGACGCTGCTGCGGACGGGGACGCCCGCTTTGTCTTTCAGTTCGACAGGTGCGGCGAATTTGTGATCGGGCAGTCCACGAAAATAGAAGCAGGTACCCGGATCATAAGAACTGCTGATGAAATCCCGGATGCCATCGTCGTCCAGATCGACAAATCGGGGTTGTCCGCCGACGCAGCAGTAGATGTTGACTTTCGCGTCCTTGCCATCCGCCTGAACTTTCCCCATATCCATATAAACCGGGGCATCACTGCGCCCCACATTTTTGTAGTAACGAAACGTGCCACTGAAATCGCCCACCATCAGATCTTTGAGGCCATCGCCGTCCAGGTCTTCAATACAAGGGCTGCTGTGTCCCCAGGCGGCGCCGGTATCGATGATTTTTCCTTCTGCTTTCAGACGAACCGGTTGTTCAAACTGGTCATCCGCAAAGATCGGAATGGAAGAGATCAGATAGAAACAGAAGACGCACAATGGAAGCAGGCGGCGTGAAGTCATCGAAAATCCTCGCAGATGGTTAAGATGATGTTTCAGTTGTTCCGTAGAATCCTCTCACCGTAAAGAGAGTCCGTGTGCCTGCCTGATTGTCTGTTTATTTATCATTTTTATTGGAGAATAACGGTATTGTATCAGCTGCGTTTCAGGCTACTGTAGTTGATTCGCCAGATCAACTGCGATTCAGGAATTCTAACCAATGAAATTTAATGGAAAATCTGTCGATTCGATGGGAAAGGGATGAAACGAATTCTGTTCTGTGTTCCCACTGAGTTGCTGGAAGGTTATGATACATAAGCTTTTGAGGTTCAATCTTCACTCGAATGTAAGGACCAGCGGTTATCATGAAACGTGCCTCGCAGTTTTTAGTAATGTTATTAACCTGTCTGCTGGTAACCGCTGTTGCGTCTGCGGAACGACTGGTGCTGGTGAGCGCTTCCTATCAGAAGGACCTTCTGGCAATCTGCTCTGCAGATGGTAAGGTGCTCTGGACTTACAAAACAGCAGGACCGAAGAAAGGGCACGCCGGCCATCACGATGTGCAACTGCTATCTGATGGTAATATCCTGTTTCACGACAGCTGGACCGGCCTAAAAGAAATCACCCTCGATAAAAAAATCGTCTGGGCTTACGATTCCGCAACGATGAATGGCAATGCCGGTAAACGTGTGGACGTGCATGCGTTCTCCCGACTTCCCAATGGAAATACGGTGATCGTGGAAAGTGGCGTGGGACGCATCATCGAAGTCGATCCACAGGGTAAACTTGTGCATCAGTTCCCTCTCAAGAAAGGGGGGACGCAATCCACCCGTCTGATGCGAATTACGCCGAGGGGAACATACCTGGTCTGTTCTGAACAGCCTGGTGTGGTGACCGAATACAATCGGGACGGCAAAATGATCTGGGACTACCTGATCAAAACCCGTGTGTATGGCGCGATTCGTTTGAAGAACGGCAATACGCTGATCGCGTCCGGCAGTGGTAACAGTATTCGCGAAGTGAATTCTGAGAAAGAGACGGTCTGGGAGATCCAGGGTAAAGTGCCAGGGACGGAAATCGAGCTCAAATGGACCACCTGTCTGCAGGAACTGGAGAACGGCCACATCGTGATTGGCAACTGTCACGCCGGTCCGGAGAATCCGCAGATCATCGAACTGGACGCTGACAGAAATGTCGTCTGGCAGTTTGACGAATTCGATCTGGTCGGTAACGGTCTGGCATGCTGGCAGATTCTGGATGATTCTCAATCCTCACTGATTCGTAAACAACTCAAAGCACAAAAACCATGAGTATCTCCACCTACAACTCGATTCTATTCGCTCTAGAGATTGGTGCCTTCGTCGCGATCTGTGTCATGATCGTTTCGTTTTTTGGCATGATCATTCAATGGAGGACACCGCGACGAGGCCGCCACATCCTGCGGCTGCTGCTTTCGCTGGGGATCATTTTCGGCTGCATCGTGGTACAACAGGCGATTTTCTGGGGGATGCTGATGCCCACTTTGCGTGAACAGCAAATAGCAGAGCATGAGTCGGGACGTGCAAAACAGCTTGATGAATCGTCTGTTCTGAAGGTAGGGGACGAGGCTCCTGAATTTACACTCACGATGACGGACGATAAAGAATTTTCGATGTCAGAGGCACGAGGCGATGTGGTGCTGATCAATTTCTTCGCAACGTGGTGTGGCCCCTGTCGCCTGGAATTGCCTCATATTCAGAAAATCTGGGAAGCGCGCAAAGTTAATCCCCGTTTTCGACTGCGGGTGATCGGTCGCGAAGAAACGCTGGAAACCGTGAAGCTGTTCTGTGAAGAGAACGGTTTCACATTCCCTGCGGCCCCCGACCCGGATCGTGTCGTGTTTTCGATGTTTGCCCACGATTTGATTCCACGGACACTGGTGATTTCTCCAGAAGGAACCATCATCTTTTCCCAGGTCGGCTTTTACGAACCGGATGTCCCGAAGCTGGAAGCTCTGCTGGACGAGCAACTGGCCGGTCTGCCAGATGCGAAAAACAAAACGGTTGCAGAGTGAGTTGAACAGCATCGCATTATTTATTTTGTGCTGTGGTCATAGCTATGGTGATTTATGAGCGGAGAGACATACAATCTGGTTGTTAATTTCATAGCGATTGCAATGTATATTGC
Source organism: Gimesia maris (assembly GCF_008298035.1). Lineage (NCBI taxonomy): Bacteria > Pseudomonadati > Planctomycetota > Planctomycetia > Planctomycetales > Planctomycetaceae > Gimesia > Gimesia maris. The sequence goes on along the minus strand of NZ_CP042910.1, from coordinate 5,012,396 downwards.
CATTGGTGTGTTGGTGTTTTCGCTGGGTTTTATGTTGTTACGTTGGAAAACGCCAAAGCGAAGAGGACATGCACTTCGACTTCTATCCTCAGTCATTACGATACTCGGACTTTATGCACTGCTTTACGTTGTTAACTTCTGGATCTTTTTACCGTCCCTGGTCCGCGAGAAAATCGCAGAAGAGAATGCATTCCTGGAGGAGCGGCTTACCAAAACATCCATTGTACTGGTTGGCGACACAGCGCCTGACTTTTCTGTAGCAACGATAGACGGCGAGTTGTTTTCCTTAGCAGCGGCGCGGGGCGAAGTGGTGTTGATCAATTTTTATTCGAACTGGTGTGGCCCCTGTCGTCTGGAATTGCCGTATATTCAGCAGATCTGGGATGAACACAAGAGCAATCCGGGTTTTCGTCTGCTGGTAATCGGACGAGAGGAAACAGAGGAGAAGGTAAAACAATTCTGTGAGGAATTCGATTTCACCTTTCCCGTCGCTCCCGACCCCGAACGAGAGATCTATTCCCAATTCGCCCACGAACTGATTCCACGGACCCTGGTGATCTCTCCTGGTGGGAAAGTGGTCTTCTCCTCGGTTGGTTTTTATGAAGACGATCTCGAGAAACTGAAACTTGTTCTCGACCAGCAGTTGGCCGGTCTGCCATTAGAGAAAAGTAAACCTGTTGTGGAATGAATAATTAGAGAACTGATTAATTTACTTTGAATTCTTCGCCGCCAGTGCTTTGTCGATTTGTTCGCTGATGATGTATTCCATAATCCGCAGGCTGACACGGGCCCCCTCTTCCGGGGAGAGTTCTTCGGATGAATCCAGGGAAATCGATAGTTTGTCAGCCGCATTCTGGATGTACATCTCGCCTAGTTCTCCATCCCAGAAACGCGGACAGAAGATCACACGACCATCCGGATCGATTAGATAAAAGCTGAGATCGAGAATGCCGCCATGATATTGAAAATTGGTGACACCTCCAGTTGGTGCGGATTGATCAATGGCGGCGTGCGTTTCAAAACCTCGGAACTGGTGGAAGGCGCGAATCTTTTCCTTGCTCGTGCCAGGGGGATAGAGTTCCAGGAAGACGACTTCTTTTTCGGCGTATTTCGTATGGAATGCCTTAATAGTCTGTTTGAGCATCTCAAGCCACTGCTGATTTTCCGCTGGAATCTGTTCAAAATCAAAATGCATCACATCGCCCAGAAATAACAGAACCACAACTTTGCCGCGGAAATCTGCGAGATTCCGTGTGTTTCCATCCACCCACTCCTGAATCTGCAGGGGAGGTGCCTGCTCAAGGAAGTTGACGAATTCTGGCGGTTCAGGTTCAGGCTCAGGAGACAGGGGGTGTATCTTCCCCGTGACATATTTCTGCCCGTCAATCTTGTTTTCATAAACGGTTCCCTCTGGAAACTGGAGTGCCAGTGTTTCTGGCTCAATCGGTTGATTGGCTTTGATGCTGACGACTTCCCAGGTTTTACAGCGCCCCTCGATAACGGGAATGGGTAGCTGTGCTAGCCTGGCCCGCTCTTCGGGTTTCAATTTATCAGACCGCTTTTGCTGTGTGGGGTAGTCCAATGTGTATTCCTGGTATTTAATCTTTACAGGATAATAGCTGTTCGCCACCTGTTTGATCTCGAGTGTCTCCAGGTGGTGACTCAAGCCAGAGATCAACTTGTTCGACGGATCAACAACCCCCCATTCAATGCGTAAAGGCAGATAGCCACGACTGGGATCGATCCAGGCTCGCATCCGCCAGCGTGTCTCCTGCGAGCGTTGAGGATAGGCGCTGAAACTGTCAACCAGAATGACGGATTGGCCGTTCATCTGGCTTCGACCTACGATCTGGTATTGATCTGAATCTTTTGACATGGAATCATCGAGTGAATACGTCGGCAATTTCTCATCCCATCGGTATGCCTTCAGACCCAACGGCGCACTGGTGTGAAGGGAAGGTATCTCCTTCAGTTGATTTCCAATCGAAGCCTGCAGGGAACTGCGTTCTTTATTCCTGCCAAACCAGTGCCTGAGGGGAGGCTGGTTGGCCTTTGACCAGGAGATGAGCTTGATCGAATCATAGTGCTGATTCAGATTCTCCGGAGGCCAGACAGGCCCTTGATCTAATTTGGGATTCTGCTGTCGTTCACTGTCGGACCAATAGGGCCAGCGCTGGTGGAATGAGGAACCATCGGTCCAGAAATAGCGTTGCTCGACTACTTTTTCTCGCAGTCGTTCCTGGATGGCTTCGGGAGTCAACTGTCGTTCAAGTTGCTGTTGCTTCAGTTGTAATGAAATATCCATAAAGCGAAATTCATCTTCACTGGGGACTTTGCCGTCCACAGTGATCTCGCTGCGATCCAGATTTGGAAACCGTTTAATCGCCTCCAGCTCAAACTGATCTCGTGTGATACAATTCATGTTCTCTTGTGATAACACTCGATAAGTCATCTCAATGGGCAGGAGATTCTGAAGATTGGCGTGGTACCCATTCAGGATCTCTTCCACAGTTGGTAATGTATCTATTGCGACTGCTGTTTCAGATTCCGTTTCTGTTTCCGTTTGAGAATGTACGGCGATAGGCGCAAAGGGGAGCAGTAGCAGTGCCAGCACTGCGATTCCTGTTTTTAATGGTCGCGAGAGGCGACAGCGAACGGAGTCACACATAATGGATTTCAACCGTTGCTCCAGAAAATGTTGTGAACCCATGCCTGTAGCCGCGGTGATCTGCTGTGATTGTGAGACGAATCCCATGGCTTTCACGAGGACTTCGGCATAAGCACGTCGCAGGTCCGGCAGTGTTTGAATGACCCAGGCATCACAGCAGGCTTCTTCCGTGATGCGAATTTCCCGACGCAGCCACCAGAGTAGCGGGTTCCACCAGTAAACTCCAGTGGCCAGCAGTTCCAGCAATCTTACCCAGTGATCGCGGCGTCGATAGTGGGCCAGCTCATGTAATAAAAGTGTTTCCCGCTCCGCCTGATTCAGTTGAGCAAGCAGTTTTGCTGGTAAGATGATGCGGGCCCGAATGCAGAACACCCAGAGCAGCGGAGAAATATTGGCTGAAATCAGTTCGACACGCGGCACCGACTTTAAGCCGATCCGTGCTGCCAGGGATGAAGTCTGTTGAATGAGGTCATGAGACGCCGGTTGAGTATGTCGTAATCGTTGCTGAAAACGAAGAATGCGAATCGCTGACAGCAGAAAACAGACGATACTTCCGGTTCCCCAAGTGAGTATAAGAGCGGTCAGGAAAGAAATCTCACGCAGCCTGTTCCACGAGAGGAAGCCGGTCATCCAGCGGGAGTCTGCTGTATGTTTACTGGAATCAGCCTGTTTATTCTGTAGATCGATTAACTTTGATTGAGCTGTGGAGTCCGATTCTGCAGGATGTTCTGACAGGTTTTTCAAAGGAGCCCGCGATTGCTGTAAAGAGGATGACTCCACAACTGATAAGAGTTCCTGCTTGTCTGAATGATTCGTGAGTGTGTCTGTCTGTTCTGTGCTCGAATTGTCTTCCACGAAAACGGCTTCCGCCGGAAACAGTTCGATTTGAGGCTGCCAGTAAGCCGGCATGATGAGCTTGACGAGAATCAGGACCAGCAGCAGATGGATAACCGCCGGGTTTTTGATCCAGCGGCGTAACAGCATGACCACGGCAAACAGGCCACCTGCAATCAATATATTACTGAGCATTCCATTCAGCAGTAGAGGCATGACCATCTCCTTATGGTTTTTTGTTTTGCTTCGCCAGATCGTCGATCAGATCCATCAGCACTTTCTGCTGCTTTCTGCTGAGATCGTGGTGTTGTGCCAACTGCGTCAGCAGTGGTGTGAGCGAGCCTTCACAGAGCGTTTCTGCAACTTCCTGCAATCGTCGCCCGACCAGATCATCGCGGTCAATCGTGGCTTCATAAGTGAATGCGATCCCCGCGGGTTCCCGTTTGACAAAACCTTTTGTTTCCAGGCGTTCCAGCAGTTTTTTTACCGTCGAGTAATAGGCGTCTACACGCTGCGGTTCCAGAATTTCTGTTATCCCGCGAATCGTGAGCGGTCCTTGACACCAAAGTACCTGCAGAACACTCAGTTCGGCTTCCGTGACATCACGCGATTTATTGGCCATGATTACCTCACCAGAACATAGGACATGCTGTCGCAGGTAAGGGTAGGACATGCTGTCTCAGGTGTCAAGATCTGCTTTGAGCAAATTGGGGAGAGCAGAACGAAATCCCGTTTTCATGAAATGTCAGCTATGGAAGTAGCACACCGGAAAACCTCGGCGTGTTGTTTTGCTGTTCTTAGTGAACCACTTATTTACCTTCAGCTATGTTCCCATTTCCTGGAGCAGGAAGTCCGGGGATGATGCTTGACTGAGAGATACCCAAAAAATATTCAGATTCCGATTGACTCTCATGCAAAATGCATTAACATCTAATGCAGAATGAATGAAAGAATGGGTTTATGCATATCCCGAAATCAACAGGAGCGGAAAGTGCCTGAAATCGATATTGATGTGACTGACACCGAAATGTCTGTACTGGAAATACTCTGGGAGCATCCGGAGGGAATTCCTGTGCGGGAGATCGTGTTGAAACTGTATGGTAGACACGAACATTCTCTGCATGGAGGAGTGAAGAGTTTTCTCGATCGCCTGCTGGAGAAAGGCCTGGTGGCCGTTGATAAAAGTGGTTTTGCGCATCGCTTTTCAGCTGTTCTGGATCGGCAGGAATTCGTAGGGCTGCAGTTAAAGAAGATGGCGGAAAGTCACTTTGGTGGTTCCCTCACACCAATGCTGCTCTCACTGGTAGATCAGGTCAAGCTGAATGAAAAACAACGAGCTTCGATCGAGAAAATCATCAAAAACATCAAAGACTAAGGAATATTCCGATGGGGTATCTGATGTATTGCCTGCTCTGGAATCTGATGTTCGTAACCGTGGCGTCGATATTGGTTTATCTGCTGGGTTTCACTCGCAGTCTCGATGAACGACCGGCATTACGGCATGCACTCTGGCTGCTGGTGTTATTAAAGTTCGTGACGCCACCTCTGTGGGCGGCTCCACTGCTCCCAGCTGTGCAGGCTAAACAGTCAATGCCGTCTGTTGAACAACAGGTGGCGGAAACAGATCGCGTGACGAAAACTCCGATCCATTCAGTTACGGAGGAATCTGCCGGGTTCTCGGTTCATCAAAGTACACGCACCAGAGTCAGGAGTCTGACCGTTTCGATGATTTCACAGATACTCGTCGGTCTAAGCTTGATTGTGACGTTCATTATGGGAGGGCTGGCGGTGATCCAATGGTCTCGTTTGAAAAAACTGTCGACCCATTTTATTGAGCCAGATCAACGCCTCGTCGAAATGCTGAAACGCGTCTGCCAATCATGTCATCTTTCGAAAACGCCAGAACTGGTTGTGGTCAACACGATTTGTTCTCCCATGTTGTGGGCAGGGTTCCGTCGTCCAACAATTATACTGCCACAGGCAATTGCAGAAACTTTAAATGAGGAACAGCTGCAACAGGTTCTGGCGCATGAAATTGGACATCTGGTTCGTAAGGACTATCTATCCGGGCTGCTGGCCTTTGGCGTCATCAGTCTGTTCTGGTGGAACCCGCTGGCCTGGCTCGCACGTCGGGAAATGTTTCTGGCAGCGGAAACCTGTTGTGATGCATTTGCGATTACGGTGACGTCCGGCTCGCGCCAGTCATATGCCAGAACACTGTTGGCTGCAGTTGACTTTACGAATCGTGACCGATCTGTGTTACCAGTCTGGGGGACACAATTTATAGAATCCCGATCTTTAGAGAGGAGAATTAAAATGGTTGCCCGTTCTCAAGTTAAAAGTGTATTAACACATTCGCATCGTGGAGTCATCGTATGCCTGGGCCTGCTGGTTCTTGTGATAGTACCCGTGCGGGCAGAAAAAATTATGATTACTCAGACAGAAAACGCGACAGAACAGGAGCAGGATATCAGAATTCAGGCTGACAGACTGCAACAGGACAAGGTAGTCGTTCCGCCTAATACCAGGTCAGCAAATTTGCCGACTATCGCGAATGTGAAACTGATTTCCTGGTCGGGTGCTGAAACATCGAGTCGAGCTTATTTCTTTGAAACAGCTCAGGCTGCAGAATCATTTGCCAATCTGGTTAAGGCATTTCAGATTGCAGACCAGTTTAAAATCGAAATTTCAGAAACAAAACCCATGCAGACCGATCAGGATAAACGGATTTGTATTATGCCGGCGAGCTACGCCAGGCAACTGGGGCTGGATGGAGATAAATATGTGTTGTTGCAAGGCACACGTGCGGCACATTCACATCTGGAAAAAGTCGTGAGTACACTGAAAAAGTGACAAAATAATGTTCTAGCCGTGTGGCGTTGAGGGAGTTTATTTTACGTATTTCAAAGGAGATGAGAGATGTTCGCTCAGAACAGAAGCAGACATGTCACGTTCCGTTTGTTACGGAGCTTTCTAACAGTTTGTGGAATCATTCTGCTGACAGGACTTCTGCAGGCACAAACAGACTCGAATTCTTCAGTTAAAGAGAAAGCGAAACCGGGGACGAGCGCATATCATCAGCCAGGTATTGCCGATGCCAGACTTGTTGTCTGGGGAGTCGATACTTCAATCAGAGCCTACTACTTCGATACCGGCCAGCAGGCAGAGTCATTCAGTCAAGCGATCAAAGAATTCCAGATTGCGACTCCTTTTCAACTTGTGGTTACGAAAGCCGAACAATCGATGGTCGATTATGACAAACAGAGAGTGGTGTCTCCCCCGAATTATGTGGAACAGATAGAGCGTAAAAACCAGGTGTTCGTATTACTGGAAGGCACGCGCAGGCAACATGCTCAAATCGAATCGGTGATGCGAACCGTCGGACGTGATTGAGGGGCTCACTTCAAAAAGACTGACGAGACGGAAAAGCCGGAGTAAAGTATCAGCTCTTTCATCGGCAGACGAATTATAACACCGACATTGATACCGCGAAGCAGAATATTCAACGTGTTCACAGAAGTTCCTCTCCATAAGAATCGTTCATGATCCCGGACTAAACTCAGTGACGGTGGATGATCCACATTCTACAGTCAGAATCGACGATTCGTGCACTTCCTCCCAGTGGTCGGTTAAATCGTCCAGTGGTTCCGAGACGACAATCACTGCGTCTTCAGGGAGAATTGCATAGGTCCCGTCCAGGTCATGCAAGGCTCTGAGGTGGCTACTGTGATACAATGTGCGCGACTGTCGATTGCTCGAATAACGAACTGCCCAGATTCGTTCACCGTCGGAGACGCAGGCGCTGAAATAGATGGCTCCTACAATCCCGGCGGCCTGGCGGGCCTGTTCGACGTGCCCTATTGTTCTCGCGAGAGCCTGGGGGGCATCGTCTTTTAAACCGAACGTCAACGCCAGGTAAAACAGGAGTTCCGAATCGGTAGAGCCTTCAATCGACAGGAACAGATCAGGGTCGACGTCAAACAGCAGCTGGCGTTTGAGCGAATGAAATTCAGGAATAGAGCCGTTATGCTGAAACAGCCAGTTCTGATAGTTGAAGGGATGGCAGTTGGTGTTCTGGACCGGTGTGCCTGTTGAAGCACGCACGTGTGAGAGGAACAGACCCGAATGAATGTGTTCGGCCAGATGCAGGAAATTGGTATCATTCCAGGCAGGGTGTGTGTCGCGATAAACGCCTGGCGTCGGATCATCGCCATACCAGCCCACGCCGAATCCATCGCCGTTCAAACTTTCCACGTTCTGCGTGGCGTGGCGGCTCTGGTCGATCAGCGAATGATTGGGGCGGGTCAGAACATCACTCAGTCTGAGCGAGGGACCGGAATAAGCGAGCCAGCGACACATGCGGGAATCTTTCTAAAACACGAATGATGTGAACTCAATGCATCTGTTCAAATGATTTGTGATGGACCCAATTAATGTCAGGGGGAAGCTGTATTCACCTCGACGTATCGTATCATCATCTCAGCCTCCTGGGTCCCGAAGGTTGAGACCACCTGTTCGAAGAGTTTTTGACGGGTACTTTTATTGGGGACTGTACCTACCAGATAAACCTGAGCTGCTGAGGAGTAATCAGTTTTGAGATCTGGATAGTTGCCAGAGGCGAGTAGCGATTCGAGTCTTTCAATTTTTTCCGTAGTCTGTCGTTGCGTCGATCGTAATTCTTCAATTAGGGCTCCCATTACGAATGCGATTGTGCTGCAGATAACCGTCAAAATAAGGGTCGCTGAAATCCAGCTTAAAATCGGGATCCAGGACCGGCTGGTGGGAGGATGTGACAGTTTTTGTTCTGGAGTTGTTTCGGGAGTAGTTTGGCTGTGGTCCCGTAATGCAACCCAGGCGAGAACTCCTAAAGCGAGAAGCAATCCGACGCCGGTTCCCTGGGTTGCCCCTAATCGAATGCCGCCAATGAAGGGATCAATTCGGGCTGCCCGCCCGGAGAAGAATACGGAATCGTAATAGTTTGGAAAGATAATGCTGATCCACAAGCTGGCGAGGCCGCCCAGTATGGCAAAAGTGACACAACTGAGTAAGACCGTCCAGAAAGATTCTTTCGCTGTCATGTATCTGGTATCCCAACAGTGAAGTGTAACGCCTGCTGATTGATTTTAATCAAACGGAAGAATCAGGGCAACAAAATACTAACGGGAACAGCGACTTGGTTAGACAGCAGCATCTGCAGACTGGTATATTAGGTGTCTTAAACCATCACTGGTTTTATTTCCCGTTCGGAGAATTCTGTATTAGAAAGATCGTCACACCATGAGTTCGCATTTAATCCGCTCACTGCGACTGGCTGTTATTTTCTGTCTTGCTCTTTTTCTCAGTGTCACCAGCTTACAGGCTGCGCGCTTTCAGAACCAGCAGGTCAAGCCTCCGAATATCGTGGTGTTTCTCGTGGATGACATGGGGGTGATGGATACGTCGGTCCCCTTTCTGACGGACTCGAAAGGACAACCGAAACGTTATCCGCTCAACGATTATTATATTACACCCAGTATGGAACGACTGGCGAAGCAGGGGATTCGCTTCAATCATTTCTACGCGATGAGTGTCTGTTCGCCGACGCGCATCTCAATCATGTCAGGTCAGAATGCCGCCCGGCACCACGCGACCAACTGGATCAACCCTCAAAAAAATAACGCCGGGCCACAAGGACCTCCTGACTGGAACTGGGCAGGATTGAAGAAAGACGACGTGACCTTACCGCGTCTGCTGGAGAAAGCCGGTTACCGTACGATTCATGTGGGGAAAGGGCACTTTGGGGCTGATGGATTTCCCGGAGCGGAACCGCTCAATCTTGGTTTTGATGTCAATATTGCCGGATCTTCATTTGGGGCACCGGGCAGTTATCATGGCATGAAGAAATTTGGCCTGGGAACCAGGCGGGCTCATCAGGCAGTCCCTCATCTGGAAAAATATCACGATACCGATATCTTTCTGACCGAAGCGCTCACAATTGAAGCCAATGCGACTCTGGCTGAAACCGTCAAAGCGGACCAGCCTTTCTTCCTGTATATGGCACATTACGCCGTACATGCCCCCTTTGATTCCGATCCTCGTTTCGCCGATCATTACAAGGACTCGGATAAACCGAAAAATGCTCAAGCCTTTGCGACGTTGATAGAAGGCATGGATAAATCGCTGGGTGATATCATGAATCAGCTGGACCAACTGGGAGTGGCGGAAAACACGCTGATCTTCTTTCTGGGCGATAACGGCTCCGATGCACCGCTGGGACATCAACACGCGGTCGCCTGTGCTGCTCCCCTGCGGGGTAAAAAAGGGGCACACTATGAAGGGGGCATGCGCGTGCCTTTCATCGCTGCCTGGGCCAAACCGGACCCGTCGAACTCTAATCAGAAGCTGCTGCCGATCCCCCAGGACGCGCTTCAGACTCAAATTGCCGCCGTCCATGATCTGTTTCCTACGATTCTCAAGGTTGCCGATGTCAAACCGCCTCAAGGTTACATCGTGGATGGTCAACCGCTCAATCAACTGCTCACAGGCCAGCCAGATAAAGCTCATCGGGATACCTTTCTGATGCATTATCCCCACTCGCCACACCGCAGTAATTACTTTACCGTTTACCGCGATGGAGACTGGAAAGTCATCTATCACTACGTACCTTCAAAAGATTCCGAAGACTCCCATTATCAGCTTTATAACCTCGCTAAAGATCCGTTTGAGCAGCATAATCTGGCGGTATCAGAGCCTAAACAGCTCAAGCGCATGATGCAGGCGCTGATGGAAAGTATGGAACAGCATGCAGCGCTCTACCCCGTCACCAAAGACGGGAAACAACCGCTGAAGCCGTTAATGCCCTGATTGTTTTGGGAAGACTGCTGAGGATTCCGTGTTCAGAAATCGTTTCCCGGCAACTCAGTCAATCAACTGGGAAAACAGGGAAGGGGCTCCAGTTGCTTGAAACTGGAGTGGCGGTAGAGTGATTTTAGCAGGGATGCGTTGACAGGCGTCTGTTGGGTTCTGTTCATTAAAGAAGTCGGTCAGGTATTTCAGAAAGCGGGGATCGAAACTCGCAGCGTGCTGGTTGGCCGCGTGAGTCCCTCCCTCGATGGTGAGCAGATGCCCGTGGGGGAAATACTTCAACAGTTCTTCCGCATTTTCAACAGGCGTCGATAAATCCAGTGTCCCATGAATGAGCAACACTGGTGTCTGGCTGATTTCAAATTGACGAAAAGCATCATCCACTACAGGCGTGGGAGTCACCTTCCGTGTGGCTGTATAAAACCAGTTGACATCACCTAACCAGCGACGGGCTGCTTCGTCCTCCAGTTCGAGTTGACGTTTATCAGTAATACCCAGACTGTGGTCAATCAATGTCAGTTGCAGGTTATATCGCTTCACCTCAGGTCGATCATCGATAATCTTCGCTGCCAGATACTGGTAATTCTGGTCATAAAGTTCCAGTACCATTTTCGGCCAGAGTTCGAGCATGTTGCGGGAATGGACGCGAGAATTCAAAATCGGTCTTGTCAGATAGTAACGAATATCATCGACGCCGATGACAACCTCAGTTGTTCCACCTCGACGCGGATGTTTGCCGCGCACGCGTACCGGCTGATTCTCCAGCCGTGTCAGCACGGTCTTTAAAGCTCCCAGTAATCCTGCTTCTGGCAGTTTGATCGTTCCGGAAGCACGGAGTTCGTTTTCGACTCGCTGGAAGACGTTCCAGATCCCGTTGGCACTGTCATAGGTATGATTGAGCGGTTCTACCCCCGACAGCAGCATGCGTTCGACCTGTTCGGGATGCTGCTTCAGGTAGGCCAGTGCCCACTGCGATCCAAAACTGCTGCCACGCAAGGCAATCTGTTTGTAACCGCAGGAACGCCGAATCGCATCGACGTCTTCAACCAGATGCAGAATATCATATCCCCGGAGATCGAACTGCAGTTTCTGACAAGTGAGAATCGAATTTTGTAAACCTGCCTTCAAGCGTGCGCCAGCCTTGTCAAATGTCAATGCTTCCAGTCGTTGACCCGGTTGCGCAAAACACAGTTCAGGCAGTTGGTGAATTCCCGGCACATGGCTGTTCCCACGCTGATTCACAATGACAACATCACGCGTCTGGTTGAAGGCGAGCATTTCAGCATATTTGTTATACCGTTTTTGCTGTAATCCTGCTGTAATCTGTTTTGCCGTCACCGCTTCTCCCGGTCCGCCGGGCAGGAAGAAAACCGGTGGCTGCCCGGTGGGCTTTCGGGCGGGGAACCGAAAATAATGCACGGTGATGTTACGACTGCTGGTAGCGGTCCGGTTTTCGGGAACCACGATCAAGGCTTCTTCTCCTTGTAGTTGTGCTCCAAACTGGCATGGCTGGATGAGACTGGTACCCACTGCAGGAGCAGTCTGCGCTGCAGTCGAAGCGGTGTTGGAAGGGATTCCGACGACGACCAGGAGTAAGAAGAATCGCGCGAATTGTACGAGCATAACGGTAACCCCGAAATGAATATAGGATCAGCAGCTTCATCCTAACGCAGAATCTTCGTTGGTACCAGAATTATCTTTACGAGGCAGGGGGGACGACAGAGTCGCATAGAGACACAGTGCCACTAACAGCATCGCGGCAAGCAGGCTGCGTTCGTAGTAGAGCCATTCGAATAACGTCAGTTGAGTCGCTCCGGGCAAACGATTCAGGCGATCGAGCGTCACCGCGGCGATCCATTTACGGTTTGCAGGTCGAAAATTGAGCGGACGCAGGTAAGATCGGACCCAGTTTAAATCGAGCCCCTCGGGAATACCATAGATCTGCATCAGTTCGACCGCATCTGAAGTTGCCAGCATTGATGCTGACACGCCTTGATACTTTTCGAATCCTCCAGCGATCTGGAAAGAGTGGGTCTGTGTGCTGTGAAACTCGCGTAGCCACTGATGGACTTGCTTGCGGTATTTCTCACGGTCGATGGGGCGGTCGATCACCTCTAATAACTGTGTCACGCGGAGGGCAGTCTCCAGCATATCGGACGTTTTGACGACCGGGTTTTCAAGAGTGACCAGTAACCGCTGCTCTAGAAAGTCCCGATCCTCAGATGAGAGTTGATTACTATCAGCCAGGGCATAGAAGACCCAGACGTTCTGATTCAGGCCATAGATTCTACGTGGTTTTCGTGGGTTGGCTTCAGGCAGTAGTGATCGTCGTTCTTCTTCCAGATCGGGAAGTGTATCAATCTGGTCGGGGCGCACGAGTCCTACCCGGAACGCACTGCCCAGAATAAAGGTTAAAAGATCTTGATCAGTGGCGATTTCGTTGTCTAAAACGGCGCGTGCGCGGGACAGATCCGGATGAAGACCTTGTTCGATCGTCCAGCGCGCGGGGATTTCCCAGTCCTGCCAGGAAAGATAGGGGTAACGACCCATCTCGAAAGATTCAACGTGGTGCAGAATACGATCTGGTGTCGCAGGCCACCAGATCTGATTGGTGAGCCACAGCAGTAACGGAACGGTGATGCAGACATAGAGTACTCCCGGTATCCATTCAGGACGTGTCACGTGCTGTGTAGCGCCCCCCTTTCTGGAGCGTCTAACATAAGCCCAAAGCACTGCAGATATTTGAACGGCAATCATGACAGCAAAAATCAACCAGCCATAGCCGCCAAAAATAGCAGGCTGGTTACCAGTTGACTTTCTAAAAGGCTGAAGAGCAATATAGAAAAGTCCAGTAGGGATGAGAAACGTAACAAATACAAGGAGCCAATGCGGGGTTTTCTGTTTCGATTGGAATGCCTCTCTCCCTCCTAAGCGAGCCATACTGAGGATCGGAAAGGGAAGTAGAATCAGCGTTCCCATGAGAAATACTGCGGCAATCAGTTTTTGATCGACGAAATGAATCTCGCTCTGTCCGATAAAAGGATTCTGCATCACCATGCTGAGCAGGCCTAAACCCATGAAACAGCAATGACCCACTAGATAGCGATTTCCCACACCGATCCTGGCAAAGCTCGTGAGGAAATATAGTAGCAGGCCGAAGGAAGCCAGCAGGAGCAGGAAGAGTAGCCACGTCGACCCGATCATCGGCAGGATGAGAACGGCTGCATATACCATGATCGCAGCGAACCTGTGGGATCTCCACCATTGCCGAACGGCTGCCTGCATTTCCCTGGCATCGCTGATGTCAGATTGATTCTCTTGCTGTACTTTGTGAATTTTTCTGGTACTGAAAAAAGTTGCCCCGACTAATAGAAATAAGCTGATCGCGGGGAGCGCCGCATAACCCAGCAGCTTCTGCGCCAGCGTTAGTGACGAAAGCTTGACCCCTCCGCCGGCAAACTTACCGCCGGTGATCAATGGCCAGGGGATGAATGTAGCAGCGACTGTCAGGACTGGATCAGCGGATTTCTGAGACACATCCTGAAGAGGTACCACACCCGCTTCGATTCGGTCGCGGATGCCTGCTTCAAATTCGTTTGCGTCAACCTGATGGGGGCGAAGTGCTGCTCTTAAGTCGGATTCAGAAACAAGTTCTACAGGCATAGCAACATCCTTCCTATTTGAGACGGGGAGACTGTTCCATCAAGCATTCGTCGCAATGTGCGGCGTGCCTGATAAAGTCGACCTTCGACCGTCTTTTCGCTGAGCGACAACAATACTGCGACTTCTTTGACGCTGGTTTCTTCCAGGTAATGCATCAGCACCACCTGACGCTGTTTGAGAGGCAGTTGATTAATGGCGCTGCGCAGCTTTTGCAGTTGGGGAGCCGGTTCCGGATCAGCAGGAGCGGCGACCGATTCGAGGGTCGTGGCTTCCACAGACACAACATGGTTTCGGCGGCGCTTGCGACTGCGGGCCCAGTTGCGATAGCGGTTGCGTGCCACACCACTCAGCCAAGGCCCAAAAACCTCAGGCTCCGACCAGAGACCGCGACAGGATTCTCGACTCAGGTACGCCTCGGCAAAGCTGTCCTGGGCAATTTCCGCAGCGTCGTTCCAGGGAGCCCCCCAGGCAGCGATCAGGCCTACCAGCGGTCCACGATAGAGTTCTATAAGTTGTGTCAGGTCCATGCTGATCCTTTCTCTATCTATGTAGTATCCGGACCTGTTGCTGATCACACAAAAAAAAGTAGAAATATTCTTGATTACAAAAAGAAATAGAACAGGTGTGTCGTACTTTGCGTTTTAGCGTGCTGGAATGAAAGTTTTGCTGAGTCGATCCATTATTTTAATGAGGTGAAAAATAGAACTTCCGTCACGCCAGAACATAACAGTTTCATTGCAGAAATGCCGGCAATTCGCTGGATTAGAAGAGGTAACCCAGCAAATCAACGGGTCCATCCGGCCAGATTTTCTTTCCCGTTTGTTTGACCATTAATTCATTTTCGAAACGCTCCCTTCCGACTCCATAATTTATGTGCTCATCAATTCTGAGCCAGGTAAGGTCGGTCGAGATGAATTGAAATCCATTTTTTTGATACAAACGATGATCATCGGCAACGAGGAACAGAAAATCGATTCCTTTCTCACTCGCCAATGCCGAAAGTTGTTCCAGTAACTCTGAAGCAATGCCTCTGTTTCTGTAACTGGTGGCAATACATAAATCTATCACTCCAAATATAGAGAACACTGAATTCCCAACTGAGATCATTCGATGGTCAATCCCCATTTGTCCAACCAGTATTTCGTCCTCAAACGCTAAAAATCTAAAATGAGGCAACTGTTTGAAATATGATCTTTCTTTCGAATCTTCGGGAAAGCAATCATTGCGCAGCCTGGTAATCTCGTCTTGAAGCTGAGGATCGATATCGTGTTCTATTTTTTCTTCAATATGCATTGCTAAACATTCTATAGTGTCTTGTTACACTACAAATACATTCACTGACATATCTCTCGCAGATGGGTACATTCAGGATCTCCTTTTACGCGGCGGAAACCCAGGCAACGATAAAAGGCATCGGCTTCCGGAGTGTCAGTACGCAGGCGCAGTTGATCGAACACACCCTGGCAGTGGTTCTGAATTTCTGTGACAAGCAGGCGTCCGATTCCTCTGCGTCGACTGTCTACTGAGACGTATAACCGTCTGACTCGACCCACGCGATCATCGTCTGTGTACGGATCGCGGTTCAGACCACATACGCCCACAACCTGCTGGTTCTGAATTGCCAGAAGCAGTATTTCGCCAGCCTGGTCAAATCGATTTGTTCCCTCTTTCCATTCCTGTTGCAGACGATCGAGCATGTGAAATCCCTCTGCTCTGGATTCGTGTGCCAGTGAATTTATCTGATAGGGATCTTTCAATTTATGTAATGTGATCAACTTGAGCCAGTTTCTGAATGAGACACTTCGAATGGTTAAACTGATCGAGTCAGGCCGCCATCAATGCGGAGATTTTGGCCGGTGATATATTTGGCACCGTCTGAAACCAGAAAGGCCACGGTTTCCGAAATTTCGTCCATCGTGCCATAGCGTCCCATGGGGATGCGCAGCCGCCGCTCTTCCGTTTCGGGCAGGCTGTCAATGAATCCAGGTAGAATGTTATTCATACGAATGTTATCAGACGCGTATTGATCGGCATATAGCTTGGTAAACGCGGCGAGACTGGCACGAAACGCGCCTGAGGTGGGGAACAGCGGATCTGGTTCGAATGCTGCAAATGTGGATATATTGATTATCGGTCCCCCTCCACGGGACTGCAGGATCGGAGTGACCAGCCGCGCGATGCGCACGACATTGAGAAAATAGACGTCCAATGCCTGATGCCAGTCGTCATCACTGATTTCGAGAATCTGTCCTTTAGGACCATGGCCAGCGCTGTTGACGACCACGTCGATTCCTCCAAAGGAATCTACGGCGGTCTCTACGAGTCGTTTTAAATCTTCCGGCTTTTGATTCGATCCGGTGACACCAACACCGCCCAGTTCTTCGGCCAGCGCTTCACCGCGACCTGAGGAAGAGAGGATCACAACCTTAAATTCCTGTTCAGCAAGCTTTCGAGCAATCGCAGCACCCATTCCGCTACCAGCCGCTGTAATAACTGCAACTTTATCTGACATCTGAAACACCTTCTACTTATTACTTAATGTTGAATTATAGGAAGACCACGAGTTGATACCTGATCTCGGTCTGTAAAGGGTATCAGATTTCATGTTGAAATACGTGTCTATAGTCTAGTCAGCAACCGAACGGTCTTGAATTGGTTTAATTGTATGAGTACCAAAACTACTGCTCTGCCCGCCAGTTGGCAAAGGAATCCAGGTAGGACCAGCGAAAATCCTTCTGCTTACGGTATTTCATATCTCGGTTGTTGAGTTGTTCCTTGACGAACGCTTCGAGATTCGCGGGGTCGAGAAAAGGATCGCGGGTCTGCTGTTGCAGTTTTGTCAAAGCGTTGATCAGTCGAGTCTTCACCATTGTATAATCAGGATCCTCGGCAAGATTATTCCATTCACAGGGATCCTGCTGCAGGTCATACAGTTCATAACGAGGGGGTTGAGACCAGCGGGTAAACACCTGTTTTGTTTGTGGAGAAATTGTTTTCTGGTCAGCGGCGGTTGCTCCAGAAATGACAAAATGAAGATGCGATTCGTCGAGATAACTGTCGGCGATCAGATTCTCTGTCCCCGGTCGTGGATTGGAAATCAGTTTATATCTCTCATCGCGAAGTGAATGCTGGATGTAACAGTTTCGCGGAAAAGAACCGGTTGTGAAGCCGAAAATATAGTCACGCCAGTTCTTGACAGGTGCGTCTGTGAGTAAAGGTGTCAGGTCACGTCCTGCCAGCTCTTCGGGAATCTCTCTTCCTGCAGCCGCGAGGGCGGTCGGTAACAGGTCCAGAGTTGAGGTCAGTTCCTTCCGCACCATTCCCGGGTGTGTTTTCCCTGGCCAGGAGACGATCAACGGGACACGGAGTCCACCTTCGTAGACGCTTCCCTTGCCGCGTGGAAACTGGGCTCCATGATCGCCGATGTAGAAGATGAGTGTGTTTTCGGTTGCTCCCGCTTTATCGAGTTCATTCAGCAGTAAACCCACTCCCGTATCCAGACGGGCCATACAATTATAGTAGTTGGCTACCTGTTTCCGCAGGCGTGGTGTGTCAACGCCGACCCAGGGCATCGGTTTCACATCGTCGGCAGTCAGGGGGTGGGCTGGTCGTCCGTTCGCTTGTTGAATGAAGGGGAGATGCGCGTCGGGAAAGTTGACCGACAGAAACCAGGGCTGGTCTTTCGTTCGCGCAAAGAATTTCGCCGCTTGAGAGGCGTAAGCAGTCACCGGTTCCCGGCGATTGAAATTCGCAGAGCGGATCGCGCGAAAATCAAATGGAAACGCATCTTCAGGATTTACATGGAGTTTTCCGATCAGCCCCGTTTGATAACCCTGTTCCTTCAACAGCGTGACAAAATTGGGGGTCTCCTTCTGGTACAATGCAAATTTATGCGTTGCCAGGCCGATCTGACCATTCTGATGTGGGTATTTCCCTGTCAGGAAACAGGCCCGCGAAGGCGAACATACCGAGTAAGGCACGAACGCGTTTTCAAACCGAACTCCCTGTTTCGCCAGTTGATCAAGGTGCGGTGTTTTCGCATACGGGTCGCCGTAACAGCCCAATTCTGGACCATTGTCTTCCGAAACGATTAACAGAATATTGGGTGGTTTGGCAGCAAGCGCAGAATGGGTGAGCATCCCGAGCAGAAAAAACAGTGACAGGGGAAGACAAGTTGATTTCAGAGAGTGTTGTGTCATGGCGATGTTACCTGGTTTATTCGAGTGTGTATCCTGAATCTCAGTACGAATCGTTGAATCCGTTTATTCTGTCAGAATCATGTGACTCAAGCCAGAAATTAACTCAATATAACAGTCAGTCTGAATCACATTAGTTACTGATTATGACAGAGAACAAAAAGGTGCTCCGACTACATTACAAATGAGGGCATTTGTTTGTAAAGATCCTCATGAATTATGAATTTCCTGTATCTATCCGTCAGAGAAACACTTTGAGAACTTTAACTGGCCACGTTACTGTTTCTGGACTTGTTCCAGAATTGCTGAGAGTGGTTTCACAACTTCCGGATGTTCCAGCCAGACGTTCTTTGTTTCTGAAGGATCCTGTTTAAGGTTGTAGAGCTGTCCTGTCGGTTCTCCTGCTGCGGGTTCGACTTCGCGGGCACGGGTGAAGCCGCCCGAACCTCGTTTGGGAATCATCTTCCACGGTCCCTGCCGAACGGAGAAGTGACCCCACAGCGAATGATGGATGGCATACTCTCGCAGTGGCGTATCACTTTTCTTACCGAGCAGGGCGGGTAGAATATTGACGCTGTCTTGTGCGTCTCCGTCAGGCAGCTTTGTATCAGTAATCGCGGCACAGGTTGCCAGCAGATCGGTGAGTTCTACCAGTTCGTCATTGGTTGAGTCAGCCGGAGTCTTGCCGGGCCAGCGGACGATAAAGGGGACCCGATGGCCGCCCTCCCAGATGTCAGCCTTCGTACCGCGCAGGTGGGCGTTCCCCTGATGGCCACGGTCTTTAACGTACTGCCCGCGATGATTGGGCTTGTAATGTTTGAGGTCATCGGTTTCCTGAGGCGTCCACCAGTGATATAGTCCGCCATTGTCAGAGGTGAAAATCACCAGCGTGTTCTCGGCCACGCCGGTACGCTGCAGGGCATCCATAATTGCTCCGACAGTCGCATCCACCTCAAGCACAAAATCACCATATTCGCCGGCTGCACTTTTGCCTTTAAATTCGTCGTTCGGCACCAGCGGCAGATGCGGTGCAGTGAGCGGGAAATACAGAAAGAAGGGCCGTTCGGGAGATTCTTTCCCGTGCCGTTCGATGTATTTGACGGCTTCTCCCGTGAGTGTGGGCATCACGCTGCGGATTGTAAAATCAGGGGAACGCATGCCCTGATCGACAGAAAGAAATTCGGTCTGAATCCGTTCCGAAGGAATGGTAGGAAGAATTACGGGGCGATCGTTTCTGATGAAACAGAAAGGAGACATATTCAGTGAAGCCGAGATGCCGAAGTAATAGTCGAAGCCGCTGGTCAAGGGGCCGCCGAGAATCGGTTTCGTGTAATCGACGTCATCCCCCACGCGGGGACGCTGACGTCGGTCGATGGGAACAGCGGGAACCGGCTGGCCATTCTTGTCTGTCCATTGCATACCCAGATGCCATTTTCCGATACACGCGGTGTCGTAACCCGCTTTTTTCAGCAGTGAAGGGACGGTGACCTGGTCCTGTTCGATGAGAGGCGGATCGAAGCCATCCAGTACCCGGTATTTCAATCGCGTCCGCCAGCAGTAGCGACCGGTCAGAATCCCGTACCGCGTCGGCGTACAGACGGCAGACGGCGTATGGGCATCGGTGAATTTCATCCCTTCTGCCGCCAGCCGATCAATGTGCGGCGTTTTGATTTTCGATTCCGGGTTGTAACAACTCACGTCACCGTAACCGAGATCATCGGCCAGTATATACACGATGTTCGACTGCTTATCGGCAGCGTGAGCAATTGGCAGAAAAAGACTCAGGAACAGACCGGAGAGAATTAAAATCGGACGGATCGATTGCGTGAAAGACTTCATCTTGTGATGACCTTCCTGTTATGTGAATGATGGTACTTGATCAATTCACTATAAGGATCGACGTGGCGAAAATGCAACAAACGTTGGTATATTCGCTCTCACGATCCTTTCAAGTCGACAGGAATCAATACCTGTTCCTCATTATACATAAACATAACGCCGCCGGTGGCAAAATTGGAGACATCTGCGATGGTGGCCTGACCTTCCGGGCTTTCGAGAACCGCCTGCATCCCGGCAGCCGATTCCGCATACAGGCTGACCATCAGGTAATAAGGCGGAGGGCTGCCTGCTTCTGCGGAAATGCATTTGCCGATGGTCCAGCCGGTGAGGCCTTTCATGGTTTTTGCCAGGGGGATATGGACTTCGTGATAATAGCGATCAAATTCGGCAGGGTCTTGCGGGTGTCCGTACATGACAGTCAGTCGATACATTTTCGAATCCTTCGGTCAGTCAAAGAAAAGTGAGCTTTTAATTATTCGCTAAACGCAGATCCCCAAACTGTCGGACCTGATCCGTTTCAGCGATTTCGGTCGGCAGCCGTTCCATCGAACTGGCGCCATAGAAACCATCGATTCCTGGTACGCGGTCAAAGATACACTGGGCGTCGTCGGGCATCGCAATCGGACCGCCATGACAGAGCAGCAAAACGTCGTCGTGCTCGCTTTTTGTGGCGTCGAACATCGTCATGCCGAGAGTGGGTCTGTCGTCAGTGAATTCAGAAGAAGGAGTCACCATGCCGGCGATGGCATGGGCGGCGTTGCTCAGTATCCGCCGCGAGACCGAGTTGAGCCCTGACACATCGACGACGGAGTACATCATAGTGATATCACTGTGTCCCACGTAAGGCCGTGTATCCCCGCTGGCGACGGTCGAGACGATCAGTTTGGGAAAACCGACGGGGAGTGCCTGAATCGCGGGGGAAACACTCGCTGTTCCGCCGCTTCCCCCGATCGCGATCACACCTGCCACCTGTTTTGCATTGACCTCATCCGGCAGCCAGTTGCGCAGCGCTGCTGCCATCTCTGTCACAGCCTGCCCCCGGTCAGTTTGTTGCTGCAGGAAGTCGGGACCGTCGGGATGGGAGGCTGCAACCGTCTGCGCGGTGATATTGGTTTGCTCTGAAGAGCCGCGGGTACTTAAGTCGACCAGCGTGACTTCGAGCCCCGTTTTGCGAATTGTGTCTGCTACAAAGCAGAGTTCGTCGGCTTTGGTGTCCATCGTGGCGAGCGCATAGACGGTTTGCGGCATGCGAGTTCTTCCATTTCTCGTATTCAACGGTTTCCAGTCAATCCAATGTTCATAGTGAGGATGCCTGTCTGATTTTGTCAAGTCCGGCAAAAGAATACGGCATCAGACCGAAAAGGTCAGGCTGTAGTGACTGTGATCTTCATTCTGACTCGAGATTGCAGAAATTATTGATATTCTGTGACTGTTTACAACACGACTACCTGCTGTGAGGTAGAGTTCCCGATGATAGCATAACCAAAATAGCCTGATGAGCTGGAACATATAAGGAAACACAAAGATGATCAGAATGAAAATTCAACCGTTGCTGGCCTGTTGTCTGTTGGGAATCTTGCTGACGGGCTGTGCACAAAATCAACCGGCCGTTGCCGAAGCTGTGGAGGAGAAAACCGACAAAGAGAGTTCCGAAAATGTGTCGGATATCAAACCGCTGGTGAATCGTGTTCTCACCCGGGAAGAGCAGGCAAAACTGACGCCGGAGGAAGTTCTGACTCTGTTGAAAGAAGGGAACCAGCGATTCGTGGCAGGAACCCTGACGGCCCGTGATCATTCCAGGCAGGTCCGTGAAGCAGCGCTGGGCCAGTATCCTAAAGCCGTTATTCTTTCCTGTCTTGACTCGCGTGTTCCCGTCGAAGATGTGTTTGATCGCGGCATTGGCGATATTTTCGTGGCCCGCGTGGCTGGTAACTTTGAGAACACCGATATCCTGGGCAGTATGGAGTTCGCCTGCAAAGTCGCGGGGTCCAAACTGGTATTCGTGCTGGGGCATGAAAGTTGTGGTGCCGTAAATGGAGCCATTGACGGCGTCGAACTGGGCAATATCACCTCCATGCTGGCGAACATCAAACCGGCCGTCGATCACTTTAAAGATTACAAAGGCGAGAAAACAAGTAAGAATCCCGAGTTCGTCAAAATGGTGATCGCACAAAACGTTCTGGGTACGATCGACCGCATCAGAATCAACAGCCCGATTCTCAAAGAGATGGAAAAGCAGGGCGAGATCAAAATCGTGGGCGGTGTTTACAATATGCAGACCGGCGAGGTTGATTTGCTGGAACAGTAACAGGCGCAGTCAGGTCGGCCTCAGACTCATATGCTTATCGGGAAATCTGTTACTTGAGTTCCTCGGCCAGTCCGATGAGAATTCCTTCGGGGCCTCGGATGTAGCAGAGCCGGTACATGTCTTCGTATTGGACTACTTTATCGACGAGTTCCGCACCACATTTGAGGAGCCGGGCGAGGGTATCGTCGATATCCTCCACGGTGAACATGACGCGCAGATAACCGAGTGAGTTCACGGGAGTGCTGCGGTGATCGGTGACGACAGACGGGGCAAGGAACCGGGAGAGCTCAAGACGGCTGTGACCGTCCGGGGTTCTCAGCATTGCGATTTCGACGCGCATGTCGCGTAATCCTGTGACGTTATCAGCCCAGTCCCCTTCGATGGGGGCGCGTCCCTCAAGCCTGAGTCCCAGTTCGGTGAAAAAATCAATAGCCGTATCGAGATCTTCTACCACGATGCCGACGTTGTCCATGCGTTTGACTGTCATATTCTCTCCCCGGCCAACGGGCGATTCCGTTGATCATTATTCTGTTCGCAGTATCTTTTCCATCTTCCGCCCTTTTGCCAGTTCGTCGACCAGCTTATCAAGGTACCGAACCTGCTGCGTTAATGGATTCTTGATCTCTTCGATTCGATAGCCGCAAATCATGCCTGTTATCAGGTGTGCGTTGGGGTTTAATTTCGCTTTCTGAAAGAATTGTTTAAATGTTATCTCGTCTTTGATGTGTTTTTCCAAGGCCTTTTTGTTGAATCCCGTCAGCCAGGTAATGACCTGATGCAATTCATCTCTGGTCCGGCCTTTCTTTTCGATCTTAGTCACATAGTGTGGATACACTTCAGCAAACGTGAGTTTCGCCATGCGTTCATCGTGGGGGGATGTGCTGTTCATATTACGATACTCCTTCTGGTTGTTGCGTAGTCGTTTTGCATTCACTTCGCGAATAGATCGCTGCATCAAGTTCAATTTCTTATCGCGTCTCCTGCTTTGGATAAGGTCTCAAACCCAGAAGCATCTCAGCTCTTTCTGTGAGCGGCTTGTCAGCGAATTTTGGATCAGTATACTCTGCGAGGTTGCTGGCGACGAGTGAATAGACGGTCTGACGATCCTGGCTGGTGTCGACTTCAACACACTTGTTTTTGCTCTTGAAGTGTTCCACGGTGGGGAGCGTTTCTGCCTTGAAGGTGTCGAATCTCAGCTTGATGCTCTCGATGTTGTCGTCACTCCTGCCGGAGTATCTGGCACGGCCCAGGATACGCTGCTCAAGCACGGGGTAGGGGCATTCGAAGTACAATATTTTAGGCAGGTCCGCTTCCTTGCCGAAGATCTCGTGCCAGGCTTCCAGATTAGACAGAGAGCGGGGGAAGCCATCCAGCAGGAAGTTGTTTCTGCCGGTCGTTCTGATCACCGTCTCCATCTTGTCCCGCAGCAGCGTCACAATGATCTCATTGGGGACCAGCTTTCCGGCCGTGATGAATTCTTCGATGATGGCGGCATTCGGACCTCCCGCCTGACGCGCGGCCCGGCAGAGATCACCCGTGGATAAATGAGTCCAGCCGAGTTGAGACTCGGCAAGTTCACACATCGTTCCTTTTCCAGCTCCGGGACCGCCTAGTACAAACACGACGTTGGGCTCGGGGCAGGGCTGTCGCGGATCGTAGTGATGGAGTGTCACTTGAGGCGCAGGTGCCACCCCTTTTTTGTAGACGTGCCATTCTCTGTCGGTGGGTGGCAGCGCATCTTCGCAGGTGATGTCGTAGGCAAGATGACCATCGAGACGGCAGATTCTCCACGAGTGATAGCTGTTGGAGTAAGAGAGCGCAGGGCTTCTCGCGGATTTTCCATCTGCACGATCCCATGCCATCTTGCCATTCCAGTAGCCCAGGCTGGAAATGGTTCCCGATTCCGATTCTACAGGCGGTGCCACCGAAGGAACGAAGAGACCATCTACTTCGGGCAGACCAGATCCAGACACTTCGATAAAGAAGGTATTGGGGGGTGGTTCATTCGTTTCGTGCATTGTCTCTGTTCCTGATAAATGACTACTTTGGTACCTTTTACCTGAATATGTGAATCCGTCCGGACGTCGAACGCGACCTGTCTGTAGGGCTACTTATATAAACGATCATGATGCGGGTAAACAGGGCATGAAAAACTTCTTAACAGATGATCTGTTCGTTTAAAACTAATTGCTAAAGATTAAAACATTCATCTCGATCAATGAAAGGAGCTTACATCCTGCCATCTGAGTGTCGCACCAACCGAAAGATGTTTCCCAGAAAAGAATCTCCCCTGCTTGAGCTTGTCGTCTGTTGTGGGGTTTTGAAATTCGAATATCTTACGGGGCACAAGGCTATTCACACAACTTGCGTTGAAGACGGACTGACTCAAGTGAGTTGTATGTCAGCAACAGTGCTCCTTCGGCGGCATATTTCTCAAACAAATTCGTGATCAGATACTCCTCGCCAGGCCAGGGATAGGAGAAAACGATGTCAAAATCTTCGGGACCAAGCTGTAGTTCATCGTATCCGTCTTCCGCATCTGTAATGAGCCATGAATACTCGGTATTGTTCTCGGCATAAGCTTCGTCGACACAGGATTCGGCGCCCGATGGAATGAAACTGCCTTGAACGAACTCTCCGGGCAGACCAAAATCATCTGCCATTCTGCGGGATTCGTCGACCAGTTCCTGCTCAATTTCTATGCCACAGGCCGCAAACTCAAGCATCGAAGCTAACAACGTCACTACGCCGAAACCACTCCCCCATTCGCAAAACGAAGTTCCGGAGGCAAGATTCGTATCGGTAATAGTTTGCAGAGCGTGGTAGACTGTTTTGAAATCAGACGGGACGAAACCAGTGGCGCGGCGTGGGCTGGCCTGAAGAAACTGGCTGACTCTTTCATCAGCTTCGTGCAGAAAAGCAACGATCTCAGCGGGCATGAACGAATCGTTGTTTGAGATTTCAATTTCTTCTAAAGACACATCAAGTAATCCTGTAAAAACTTCGTTTCAGTGTGAGGCACCACGCCCCGTTGAGTAAAGAAAAAGTCGATTCAGTATCGACTGCAGCAGACTCAGTCACGAGCAAAAAGCAGCCAGTCGGTCTGCTCTTCGTTAATCAGATTGTTGAAAACGGTTACGGGTTCTATACGAACTTCGCGGAACACCTCGTGCAATGCATCGACAAACCGCGAACTCTCTGCGTACGACCAGACACCTAGCAGCCCGTCTGCTTCAAGATGCAGCTTCGCACGCTGCAATCCATCGACCGTATAGAATTGACTGTTGGCTTTGTCCAGGTTGTCATCCGGCGAATGATCCACGTCGATGAGGATTAGATCATGTTTCTGTTTCGGCGGACTGGCGAGTCGCTGATAGACGTCACTCTGAGTGACATTGAGCCGGTGGTCTGCGTTCAGCTTGTCTGACAGCGGAATCAACCCTTGCTCCAGCCAGTGGATCACCTGCGGAAGAAATTCGATAACTTCGCAATGGGAAACTCGATCGGACTCGAGCGCTGTCCAGGCGGTATAACCCAGGCCGAGCCCTCCGACCAGTACGTGCAAGGCGGATCCTGAATGCATTTGCAAAGCGGTTTCCGACAGCGCCTTCTCAGAAGCCGTCAGGTAACTGCTCATCAGGAATTCGTGATTGAGCGTGACCTCCGTGACAATTGTCCCTGGTTCGCATAGCAGTTCACGACGACGCAAACAGAGTATGCCAAGTTCGGTGGGTTCGTAGGCGAGGATTTCGAAGAACGGAGGTTTCAAAGAAAACAGGGTTTCGTTAGGAATGAATGGTCAGCCTGACAGGCAACGTTGCGTATCTAATTTCTTTTCATTGTACGTGCTGGGGCACGCTCATACAAGAATCGTCTCATCGGATCTGATTGTGCAATGAAGGATGAGTTGACCTGCCGGGGACCAATTCTGGGAATAAGGTTCATATTCGCCACTTTTAAGGCTTCTAATCAGGCTTCCCACGAGTTTCAGGGATGGTGACGCGCCAGCGAGCTACTTCGGTTTTCCATCTCGGCATGAGTCAGAGACTCTGATTCACGCAATTGTTATCCGCCGGATTCGTCTTGAGCAGGAATCGCCAGATGGTAGCGGGTCGCCAGCACTTCAATGTCTCTTGAATCCTGCAGGCAGTCAATCAGATTCTGCGGTATCGAATCTATACCGTGCCGTGCTCCAGCCAGTGCGCCTACGATGGCACCCAGCGTATCGACATCGCCGCCCAGGCGTACGGCGAATGTGACAGCTTCGAGCCAGGAATCCGGGCAAGTAAGGATGCTATATATGGAAGCCAATACCGTTGGTATTACGAATGGAGTGATGATTGGTTTCTCGAATTCCGGGGTGCGCTGTCCGGCGTGGGCGATGAAATCCATCGCAGCTTCGTCATTCAGATGATTCGGCAATAGCTGAAGCAGGTCAGACATCTCGGAATTGATGTCATGGCAAGCGTCTGCGAGTATTCTACAGAATGAGTGTGGATTGATGTCGCTGGCTGACGACAGTTGTTTTGCCGCCATTGCGATTGCGACACCCCCGGCGACGCTTCGCGAATCCTGATGTGTGATACGCGAGACATCAGCGACCACCGGAATCAGTGACTGGTTGCTGGCAAACCAAAGCCCCAGTGCGGCGGTACGCATTGCGGTACCATTGCCAGCCTGACCAACTGGAGCGCCCATGTTACGATGGTCACCGGTGGCAAGGTATCGCTCGGCGGCTTGAGTACAGGCACCACCGGGACCGATGACGGAATGATGTCGCCATAGCTCAGCTATCTGCCGGGCAACATCAGCAACAACGATGTCATTTTGCTCGACGATAGACTGGATTGTCGCAAGCGTCAGTTGAGTGTCGTCGGTGTATTGGCCATTGGGATAACCGTGATATTTATGGAAAGATGCAGCCAAAGAGTCAGCCGATGGAATTGAGTCGGCCCACAGTCCCTCAAACGGCGCCCCCATCGCGTCACCTACAGCACCACCAAGGAGCGTTCCGAGTACTATGGACTTTGCTGGGAGCTTCATAGGATCGACTGGGGCGCATAACGATTGATAGACAGGATTTGATTCTGTCTAAAGCTATCAGGATTTTTGTTTATTATCAATTATACGCCAGGTTCTGATAAAGCCGCGCCAATGATAAAAGGTACCAGACCTGCAATCTGGATCAGAAATGGCTTACCCGCCCTATCCCAATGCATGCAAAGAAAAATGAGAGAAACAAAAGGTATGAATAAACAACCAAGTCCCCAAAGAACACTCTCTTGAAAAGTGACGATGATGAACCAAATTCCACCTACCGCTATGGCAATGCCGCCAATCAGCATTAATATCGCAACTAATATTCCCATAGATAACTCCTTATTTTTATAGGCTCTTATGATTGATAGACAGAATTTGATTCTATCCTAATCTATCCGATATTATGTATAGTGTCAACTTGTGGTCACGTACCCTGATGTTCATGTCGGGGTTATTCAGTTAAAACAGACATTACAGCGGATGCTGCTCCTTTTTTCTCTCAGGATCACGCAGCAGAACCACTGCGGATCGCCCCAACTCCCCGTCAGACGGGAACGACGGTCATTGAGCAATCTCTGATGTAATGGGCGGTCGACAAAGAAGTAGCAGATTCAACTCAAAATCAGATTCTTTCGGCTTTACTGTCTCATTGCCACATCCTTCTCATCCTCAATTTCGCCGACGATTTCTTCCAGTACGTCTTCCAATGTCACAATGCCGATTGTTTGGTCCCGCTGCTGAACGATGGCCAGATGCTGGTGGCGTGTGCGGAACTCCAGCAGCAGTTCGTCAGCGCGCATCTCACTGCTGACGACGAAGGGAGTAAGGCTGATTGTTGTAACGGATGCCTCTGTCTTGCCCTCCATAAGCATCTTCAGGATATCGCGGGTGATGAGCATCCCCTGGATTTCGTGAGGAGATTTCTGGAACACCGGGTAGCGCGAAAACTCCTGCGTGCTGATAAGCTTTGCCGCTTCGCTGACCGTAGCCGCAGCGGGAATGGAAATTACCTGTTCCAGCGGTGTCATGATATCCTGGGCCCTCCGATCGTTCAGACGAAAGGTCCGAAAGATCATATGTCCTTCGTTTTGTTCAATGTAACCACTCTTTCGCCCCCGTTTGACGAGCGCGCGGATCTGTGTTTCCGTTCCGATTCTTCTTTGTCCCCGTTTTACCTTGTTCGAGAGCCAGGCAAGTGCCACGCTGAGCGGATAAATGGCGACACCCAATGCACGAATCATCGGAGCTGCCCAACGCGCCAGTTGCGGCGCATAATGAGATCCCAGTGCCTTGGGAATGACTTCCGAAAAGACGATTGTTCCGAGCATCAGCACGATCGTGATGGGAACCAGAGCCTGTGCCCCGTAAAGTCTGAAAGCCTGCTGGCTGACGAGAATGGGCCCGAGTACATTGATCAGATTAGTGAGAATCACGATCACGGCCAGTGAATGAGTCAGTTCCTGCTTTACTTTCCGCAACCGTCTTGCACCGTGTTTGCCAAGTTGAATCAGTTCATCAATTTCAGGATGCGAAACGCTCAGAACGGCGGCGTCGACGGCAGCCATCAACCCGGACAAGGCGATAAATATGAGAATGGAACCCAGCAGCCAAACCATGAACTCACTTCCCCTGCAATAAGAATCTGGTGAGAATGTATTTCCTCGCCGACTATGTCACATATACGACCGCATTGCAACGTCTTGAACAGAGAAGGTTTCTACACCAGACGGGACCGCTATTTTATCATCCGGCATCAGTGAAAAACCGGAAGAGGACTCAGAGCGGGCCATGTTAGATATTTGGGTTTCCCCTCGAAAAGCATCTACATTCTCAGTGCCATGTATTCGTAAAGAATGTTACAATATGTCTTAAAGAGAGACACTTGTTTTTACTATTGTAGCCTTCAAACTGAAATCGACTGCCACACGACCAGATATCAAGGAGTTGACATGCTCACATCGGATTCACTTTCTCGTCGCCATTTTATGCTGTTAGCGGCTGCCGCTGCTGCTTCTTCTCCGTTTGTTGCCCAGGGAGCAGCGAGTCAGGATGGCTATCTCAAGGGGCGCCTGTATAAGACGCTGAAGATCGGGATGGTCAAAGCGGGTAAGTCGCTGGAAGAAAAATTCGCGCTGGCGAAGGAAGCCGGTTTTGATGGCATCGAACTGAATACGCCGGGCATCAACGTCGAAGAAGTGAACGCTGCCATCAAAGCGACGGGGCTGCCTGTAGACGGGTCTGTTAACTCCAGCCACTGGAGTGTGCGTCATACCGATCCGGATCCCGCAGTGCGTGCGAAAGCGTTGGAGAGTCTGAAAGAAGCGTTGCGTCAGACGCATGCGGTCGGCGGAAATACGGTCCTGCTGGTGGTGGGCAAGGGGAGCGACGGCCCCGAAGAAGAGATCTGGAAACGCTCGGTTGAGAATATTTCAAAGGCAATTCCTCTGGCGGCAGAACTGGGCGTACCTATCGCGGTTGAAAATGTCTGGAACCAGTTCTGCTACGACCACGGAGGGGACCACACTCAGACTGCAGACAAGTTTGTGAAGTACATCGACGAATTCGATTCCCCCTGGGTTGGCATGCAGTTTGACATTGGCAATCACTGGAAGTATGGCAGCATGGGTGACTGGATTCGGCAGCTCAACAAACGGATCATCAAGCTGGACCTGAAAGGCTTCTCACGCGAAATGGGCAAGTTCACCAAGATCGGCGAAGGCGATCTGGACTGGGCCGACGTCCGCAAGGCTTTGGCAGAAATCAAGTACGCCGGCTGGGCCGCAGCCGAAGTCGCTGGCGGGGATTTGGAACGCCTGAAAGAAATCTCCGCCAACATGGATCGCGTGTTCGGTTTGACGACACAATCCTGAAATCGATGAATCAGACGCTTTGCGGTGCAGGATCGACTGTGCCGTGAAGCGTCTTCTATCACTCTCACTTCGATTGCATCGACTTGGACAGTTTGATGGTCGATGTGACTTGCTTCTTTGCAACGACCGATGCGTCGAAGCTACCGAAAAATATTTACTATGAAATGTTGCTTTGATCAGCCAACTCCGGTTCACCGATATATCATGAAACATTTTCGAGTGGTGGTTCGCCGAGTTGCCAAAGTATTTTAATTTCTGGTGCGATGTTATCCGGAAGATCTTCGGCGACGCCAACAGGCAAATCAATGGTTGCAGTTGCGGGTTGGGACAGGGCGATCGAACCTGTTGCAGTACCGGCAACGGTTAAGGCAGTACCAAACGAATTACCAAAATTCGTGTTGGATCGCAGGAATATACCGTCGTGAAAACGGACGCGGCGTCCTTTACCATCCGGATAGCGAACAGATGCGCCCACCTCGAATGATTGTCGTTTTCCTTGCAGCTTGAGGGGAATCGGGATTGCTATACGGGCAAAGCCGAATCCCGCGGGTGGGCATTCGACCTCGAATGTTATTGCATCAATCTTTGCGCGAGTAAAGAAGAAGCCACGGGCGGGGCGCAAGGCAATACGTCCAACACAAGGTTTGTCCCGTTGGGTCTGGAAATAGGCGTCCATGAACGCGATGCCGTCATAGGGGGTCACAACAAACGCAAAGCAAAAGTCATTACGATTGAAATAGGTTCCCGTGAGAGCTCGCAAATAATCGTGTTCGAGATCAGCACGAAATTGCAGTTTGAGGATCACGCCAAGGGCAAAAATTGCTGCGATCGGGCCGCCTATGCGAAATCCCCATGTCATTGCGTCAGGACGATCGGCCGTCCATGCGAGTGCTCCGGCGATGCCGCTCACGATCATCAGTAATGCACATACGGATTTGGTTGATTCACCCATGGAACTCTACTGGTTGTCTAATTCTTAGTGGGGCTGATTTCTATCTTATCAATGATGACGATAAACCCAAAAGGTAAAGAAGTCCTGATAACACAAATACACAGATGATGTACTGCTTATCCAGTTGTTTCAATACAGGCAGAGACAATAAAGTAGCCGCCAAAAAATAGATCCCAAAAATGAATCCATAACCTGAACCTTCCCCTCCCTCCATAAATACAATGGAAAAATACAAGAGTGGAATAATTGAGTAACAGAGAAACGCAGAATATTTATTGATAATAGGTTTAGGATATTGTTCAAAAATAAAATAAAAAATCCATCCTGGTACTAAAAATATTGCTGGAAAAAATCCAATGAGATAGGGGTCATCTCTACGAAATGAGATATTAAAAATCAGAATAACAGTTAATGTATTAACAAATAATGTGAACCCAAAAATTGCAATGGTTTTTTTCGCTGTCTGATAAATAAAATTCATGATTTTGCTTCCCAGCGTTATTACGCAACACCATACTCAAACGGCAGTGTCTCGAGAATCAAGAAAAAACGACACCTTTAAGGCGATTCAGGCCGTTTTCATTCGTCTTGACGGTCATGATCCATCCCCAATCTTCCATCGTTGGTTCCAGATCGGGTTCCATTTGATTGTATGGGATGAGTCTCGCATAAAACCAGCCGGAGCAGTCTCCTCCGATGAACCAGGAATCCAGCAGCTCGTCCGGCATGTCGGTGAAGAACAATTTGGTATGGAATGACACGAATCTCATTTGTTTAAATACTCTTTTGTAGTCAGGAAGAAGCTGTATGAGGTCTTATGGAAAAGTTGAGAGATGATTCAGAGTGGTGGAATAAAGTAACCTGCTAAAGTGAATCCTCAGGTCGTTCTCTCGTCACGCTGTGATAAGCTATCATCCTCTTGATCGATGTAACATTCGCCGTGGCAGTAACTGCAAGAACGATCATCGTGTCCGCCAGTCGTATAGCGGCGATGTGCTATCCAGGCCTGTGCCTTTGTAGACCGGACAAATCCGTCCTGGTCTCCGCTTTTTCTTTTGTTCTTCGGGCATCCTGGTGCTCAGGTGGCCAAACTGGAATGAGGTAGAATGCTTCGACAAAACCCAATAATGACAGGGATATTGTAATTCTGTGTGATCTCAAATCAGTTGTCAATCTGCTATGCAGAAAGGTACAACGTAAAAGAAGTTCCGTTGAATGACTCGAGTCTGAAGAAGTGGAATATTGAAGACTCCCTTTTGGAAACTTCGCCTGCCTCCCTAATCCTTATCGGTGCGCAGGACGGAGACAAACGCTTTCTGGGGGATATTGACGCTGCCGAACTGTTTCATTTTGGCTTTGCCCTTTTTCTGCTTTTCGAGCAGTTTTTTCTTGCGCGTCACATCGCCGCCGTACAGCTTTTCGGTGACGTCTTTGCGGAACGGTGCGATTGTGGTGCGGGCGATGACTTCGCCTCCGATGGCGCCCTGGATCGGGATCTTGAACTGATGCCGGGGAATTTCTTTGGCAAGTTGTTCGCAATAGTGCAGCGCCCGCGGGCGGGCTTTTTCTCGATGCACGAGGTAGGCTAGCGTGTCGACCGATTCCTTGTTGACGAGAATATCGACTTTCACAATATCGGTTGTTCGATATTCAATCGGCTCATAGTCAAACGATCCGTAGCCGCGGGTAATCATCTTCAGTTTGCCGTAGAAGTCGAAGAGGACCTCTCCCAATGGCATCACACTGGTGACTTCGATCCGATTGGCGGACAGGTAATTCATCGTCTGGCTTTCCGAGCGATGTTCCCGGCAGAGTTCCATGACCGGGCCGACGTACGTCTCGGGAGTCAGGATCGAGGCTTTGATGTAGGGTTCGCTGGCTGAATCGATCGCCGTGGGATCGGGCCAGTAAGAGGGGTTGTCGACTTCGAGCGTAGAGCCATCTTTCAAAGTCAGATGGTACTTGACCGACGGGGCAGAGATCACCAGGCCGATGTCAAATTCGCGCTGGATACGCTCTTGAATCACATCCAGGTGCAGCAGTCCGAGAAAGCCACAGCGAAAGCCAAATCCCAGGGCTGCGGAACTGTCTTTTTCAAACGTGAGCGCAGCATCGTTGATCGCGAGCTTCTCCAGGGCCTTGGTCAGCTCCTGGTAATCCCCCGTATCCATGGGATAGATGGAGGAAAAGACAACCTGTCGGGCTGGCTGGTAGCCGGGAATCGGCTCCGCGGCCTGACGATTCAGCAGGGTGATCGTATCGCCGATCTCAATATCCTGCACACTTTTGACTCCCGCGACAACATAGCCGACTTCACCGGCGCTGAGCTGAGTTTTGGGAATGAGTTTCATCTGGTTGTAACCCACTTCATCCACTGTGAAGTCGCGACCAGCGTGCATGAAATGGATCGTATCGCGCGGCTTGAGAGTGCCTTCCATGATGCGGCACTGCAGAATCACGCCCCGAAACTTATCGTAGATTGCGTCAAACACGAGTGCTTTCAGCGGTGCGTCCGGATCGCCCTGGGGCTCAGGAAGTTTCTCGACGATGCCTTGTAATACGTCCTCGATACCAATCCCGTTTTTGGCGGAAATCGGGATCGCTTCGAAAGGGTCGAGCCCCAGTTCTTCGTCGATGGCCTCCTGCGCCCGTTCGATGTCCGCGGCGGGAAGATCGATCTTGTTGATCACCGGCAGCAGAGTCAGATTATGTTCCAGCGCCAGATAGAGGTTCGCGACCGTCTGGGCTTCGACTCCCTGAGAGGCATCAACTATGATCAAGGCGCCTTCGCAGGCCATCAGAGATCGCCTGACTTCATGTGAAAAATCGACGTGGCCCGGCGTATCGATCAGATTTAACAGATAGTCTTCACCATCCGGGGCCCGGTAGTTGAGGGTGATCGAATTACTCTTGATGGTAATGCCCCGTTCCCGCTCGATTTCCATCGAGTCGAGCATTTGTTCATGCAGTTCACGGAGCGATACGCCACCACAGGTTTGAATGAGCCGATCGGCGAGCGTGGACTTGCCGTGGTCAATATGGGCAATGATGCAGAAGTTTCGTATATGTTTCATCGCGTAGTTTTAGCAGAAAGCAGAGGAAAAAAACAACTGAGAAGCCAGTCGATGTGGATGGTGCGGCGGTAACGGTGTCTGATTTCCTGATGGACCTGTTTAAGGTCATGCTTCCTTGCTGGCACCTGCATTAGTTATATTTCTCGCATACGTGATCTACCCAGTTCGCAAATTGACATTTTCCATTTTCTTCGAGCCTAATGAATTCGGAACCATTCGTGGGAATATTGGTGTTGAACTGACTTTTGACCCAGTTTTGAAAAATTAAGTTCGGTTCACTTCCTACAGGTGGTTTCGATAAATCTTCAAATCCGAGTTCGCCGTACCCAATGGCAAGCAGTCGCAGGAAATCTTTAAAATTCGCAGCGAGAACTTTGATGCCGTCCCCTTCCGAACCTAAATGCACAACGGGGAAACTCTGATCGCCGGCATCCCAGATGCAATACAGGGAGCCATCCGCACCCGCGCCGAATTGAGCGAGTTTCTCATCGACATCTCTAAATCCAAACCAGTAGAACATGGTGTCTTTGTCGCCAGCACGCAGCTCAAAGTAACCGCTGATGGGATAACCATTTTGATTGGTCCAGTCGATTAATTGCTCGAGTTCTCTGGGAAATGGGATATTGGGGGGAAAGCCTTTTTTTATATCTTTACTATTCATCAGCTTCCTATACTTATAACGACATCTTATTCAAGTAACGTAAATCGTGTCATAGTGTAACAAAAAAAACGGAACGCAGGCAGACACTGATCCGCTAGCCTCAATTTACCCGGATTGACTCAAAACGACCAGTTCAAATAGAATTCGCGTCAAAGGAGCCTAAGCATGTTTGTACGCTATACCATGATTTTTGCGTTGTCTCTGACGACGATCAGTTTCGGTGCCGAACCGGAAGAGTGCCCTGAGCCTCAGAGACTTTCCCCAGCAGTGACCGGCAAGAGCCACAGTCTGTCGGCCCTGGATCACCTCAGCAGAGCGAAGGAGCAATTGAAAGCTGCGGGTCTGAGTGAAGAAGCAGAGCAACTGCGAGAGCTAACAGACCAGATCAACCAACGCATCAACCGAGAGCGCGCTGAGTTAGCGAAACAGATTACAGCGCTTCAGAAGCAGTCGGAACAACTGCGACAGCTGACGGGAAGACCGGACAAAATTCTCTGTCGCTGTCGCTTTCTTGAATTATCCAGCAAAGCAGCAGCAGAATTTGCAGCAGCAGCTGAGCCAGTGAAATCTACAAACGGCCAACGAAGTCATCCTGATCCCACCGTCTCGATTTTTAAGAATGCAGAAGAAGCCATCGAGCAACTGAAAAAAGCGGGCAGGGTGACGGTGGTGCATGGAAGTCCGGAAATAGTCACTGTTTCTGGTCAATCAGCAACGTCAATGAGCGGCGGTAAATATCCTGTCTTGATTCCTGCAGGGGACAATCAAACTTCGGTCGAGTGGAAGCGGTTCGGCGTGTTTTGTAAGGTGGAGCCGCGTTTGCTTGATAATGGAAGAATCCAGCTCGAATTCAGCCCGGAGATCTCGCAACGCGACTACGCGAACGCGGTTAAAGTGAATGGTCTTACAATTCCCGGTCTGACGGTGCGGCGCATCTACACACAGGCGGAAATGAACCTCGGGGAAACACTTGTGGTCAGAACCGTTTCGCCTGCGGGTGGCCAAAGTCAGGTGGTGAATGCGAAATCAGATACCACCTCTTCGGAAGATACCGTCACGCTGTTTATGGTCACACCGGTTGCCATTGATTAGCTGACCGCAGTAAACGAAGTTGATTTTCAGAACCCCACGGCCTGCGACCCCAGTGCATTGGCTGGTTATTTGTCTTCGTCAGCGAAAAAATGTGCCAGCTGTGATTCATCCCAATCGTGCGTCGCGGATGCGTCGGCTGGTGGTGGGAATCCAGTGCGACAACACCCCAGCCCTTCAGAGAAATTGTAAACAGCATGCGGATAGGAGTTAATGAAGAGTGCTGCTTTCATTCCATCGCCTGACCAGATGATATGCATCTCGGAGGGTTTGTCTCTATCGGTCACAGACTGAACGTTGTAGATGTGCAACGCGTCGATGATTGGATTTTCTGGTTGGTCCGTGTCGAGGGCGTAAAAGTAGCCCGTGTCGCCATCATCTTCAAAAACTACCTGATACCGCCCCATTAAAGAGTCGGATTGGACGACTGTTTCGACGCCGACGGTAAGCGTTTCCTTAGTTACAACACTGGCAGCGAGTCGCGGTGGCATGGCTTCGGTCCGGGCGGTGAAGGCGTTATCTGATGTCTGTCGCGACTTCGTGGGGGGCTCGCCGTTGCAACCAATGGCGAGCAGTAGAGCGAATGTCGTGAGGTACTGTTTCATTGGCAGATCACTAATAACACACACAGAATTGAATTCTGTTTTAACCTATCAGAATTACTATCGATTATCAAATAAAAACATCTAGACCTTTGCCGCAGTCAAGGGATTGAGGGAAGGTCAACATCACAGCCAGGATGAGATAATCGAACGAGGCGCAAGTGCCAAATCACCATGCAGACAGGGGTCTGCTGCTCTTTGCACTGACGAGGTTGAAAAACGATAGAGTTGCTCTGAACAATAAAAATCCGGCTTGCTCTTGTGTTTTATTACACAAGTAATATAATCTTGAATATTACACATGTAATAAAATGGAGTTCCTGATGACTAAAAGCAAAAAAGCTGTCCATTTATCCCCGGGAGAAATGGAATTGATGAGTATGTTCTGGGATAAAGGTCCGCTTACTCTCGCTGAAGCACACCAGGCCTTCCGTGAATTCGGAAAGCCCATTGCCTATCCCACGATGCAAACCCGTCTGAATCGGTTAGCCGCTAAGGGGCTGGTAACAAAAAGCGACCAGCGACCGGCTCTCTACCAGGCGGTCGCAACACAGCACCAGGCCACGGAAGGATACCTCGGGCAGGTTCTCGAAAAACTCACGTCCGGAAAAGTGGTTCCGCTCATGAAGCACTTGATCACGGAACGATCGCTGACAAACGATGAAGTCCAGGAACTCAAAAAACTTTTAGACGTTGCAGAACAGAATAGCCGAAAAGGGAATTAACGGATGCATTCAGCGTTCCATTATTTATTCGATGCGGTATTGAGAGCGACCCTGGCTCTCGGCATTACCGCTTTGATCGTCAGAGGACTGCTTCTCTGGCTCAAACCGTCCTCGCCTCGCTGGCATCAGGCAGCATGGGCACTGGTTATGCTACAGGGCATCATTTTTCTGCAATATTCGGTGGCTATTCCCTGGTATCCTAGTGAAATTAATAAAAGCATTTCTTTCGAATCCGTACCTCCCGGGAAGCTGGATGCTACAGCCGTCAATCCCACTGCAAATCCATTACCAGTGATGCTTACCAATTCGGATCGTGATCTTTTAACCAGCTTCAACTGGTTCTCTTTTGCCGCCTCGATCTGGATAACAGGATGCGGGCTGGTTTTGCTCTGGTGGATTTCCGCCTGCATCTTCTCGGCAAAACGTCTTCGCAACAGTGTATCAGCTACCGAAACATGGGCCATGGAGTGGCAGGCCGTCTTAAAACAGTACGGTATCCGAAAATCAATTCCACTGCACATCACACATGATGCTGGTCCCATGCTCGGTTTGTTGCTGCGAGGATTTCGCGTTTTCGTTCCTCGACAACTCTGGTCCAGCCTGACCGAAAAAGAGCGCATGGCTATTTTGCATCATGAACTGGCCCATCTCCGACATGGAGATATCTGGAAAGGATTCCTCGCACGGCTTGTGGTTTGCCTGCACTGGTTCAATCCTCTGGCATGGTGGACTCTCAACAAGCTCGATGAGTGTGCCGAATTGCTCTGCGATGATGAAGTCCTCTACAACAATCCGGATGCCGTCGCCGATTATGCACGTGCGTTGTTTCGCATCGGCAGTGATCCCCGTCAGATTCACTCCCCCTCATCCGCCGCCCGGGGAGGAAAATTGTATCACCGCATTCGACGAATCCTCTCTCCTGCCCCCCCGGAAAGGTCCATGATGAAACGCACTTTGCTGCTTGTCGTCCCCATGCTGCTACTTGCAATCAATCTTCTTGATTTCCAGCTTGTGGCTGAAGAAAAAACAACTCAGCCTGAATCCATCCCCCGAAAGGTCGCATTCGCTCCTCCCGTGACAAATCAACCACGGGAAAAAACACACACGCTCTCAAAAGAGGAACGCTTCAAGTATATCTCCGGCACAGGTTTGAATGTTTATATCTGGGACGCAGGAAATCTGAAGCTGAAATCACAAAGGTTTGGCGATGAATCTTCTTCTCTCTTCAGCGCGGTCAGGATTCTCACAGACCTCCAGAATGTCGACCTGGGAGGGAATTCCCAGCTCTGGGTGAACACGAAACTGGGCGGAGATTTTATCATCCGCAAGGGGACATCAACAGAAGACATCATTGAGGGCCTCGGCTCTGTGCTGAACCAGGATCTGAAGCTGCAGGCCTCCCTCGAATTCAAAAAAGTCGACCAGGAAGTCTACGTGGCACGAGGAACATTTCAGGCGGCCCCTCCAGGCCCTGCATGGAGGCGACCCGAGGATAAATCCTATTTGATCTACGGTAAGGAAGGTCCCGGTCCTGATAAACAACATGGCGAAGAGGATGCCGGGAAGTTCCCTGACTTCCTCAAAGCCATTGGCTCGCGTGTCGGCCGCCCTGTCCTGAGCGACATCAAAAATCCGCCTCAAGGTTCCATTGGCTGGCGAACCTATTTCGATCACTCCGAACGCACCACATGGAAAGATTTTCCCAGACAATTTGCCAAGAACCCTCAACTGGTCCTCAAGCACGTATCTGAACAAACCGGCTTGACGTTCCACGAGGAGAATCGCGAAGTCCGCCTGCTCTTCCTGGAGGAATTGGGTAATTGACATTCTCCTTTTGCACCGAAGCAAGGTGAATGCAGTGTATTGGGGTCAATATCGAATGCAACTCACTCTGGTGATTTGATCGTTCGCAGCTGAATTTTGGAGATCCGGTACGATACATTCTTTGTTTCAGCAAGGAACAATTCTCGTCCTCTGGTCGCTGCCGAATCAGAAGAATGCCGGAATCGTTTCGGATCCCCGTGCCAGTCGATGATCCGGTTGTCGTCGACGTCGACTTCCACGCTCTCTGGAGTGACGCGGCACAGGATGGTATGCTCTTTCTGATCGGGAAAGACGCCCCCCTGGTAAGTGCTTTCATTCTGATCGCCACCACGACCATCGAGAAAATGCAGACCGCACGCCCGTCCCAGCCAGCCATCGAGCGCCAGCATGGTGCCGTTATTCTTTTCGCCTGCAACGATTTCGAGCCCCAGTGTATCACGGCCTTTGAGTCGTGTGACGACCATTAACAACTCATAGGATGCAGGGGCCTCGACAGGCAACTTGAGTCGACCGCCACTTGAAGTTGGTGTGAACAGCACGCCGTTTTTCAGCTTCCACTCGCCGCTCAATGTATCGCGTTCTAAATCGATCAGATTAAGCAGGTCGACTGGTTTGCCAGGAACAAATTCAGTGAGATCCGCATTCGGCTGAAGCAGGAATTCCGGGACATGATTCGGATGATCCGCGACAAACCATTTGTGCTCCAGGAAACGCTTCTGGACCACCCTGTCTGTTCGATTCATGTCTTCATCGTGCCCATACCCGAATCCGTGCAGTAATTCGTGCGAGATCGCCCACGGATGCTTAAACCAGTTAAAGTCTCCTGTCATTCCGCTGAGAGGCATCGTCGTTCCGCCGTGACCACCAACGGCGCCTCCATTTAACCACCAGGTCAACTTGACGCGATACGAGGGGTTGAGCGGTATTTCCCGTTCTGAGGCAATTTCGCTCAGGCTTCGCTCGACCTTCGCCAGGTAGGCAGACGTTCGCCAGTTCATATAAGCAGGCGATGTTGTCGAAACGCGTTTTGACTTCCGGGCGACAAAACGTTCTGGAGACAGAACCAGTTCTGCGGGTTGATCCAATTGATATCGCGCTTTAAGGAGAACCGTGTCAGTCACATTTCCCAACCGCTGGACGGCTTCCTGTGTCAGGGGAGGCTTCGGCGGCGCGGCGCCATCACGCATTTGTACTTCCCAGTTCCAGTCGATGGATGATTTCTGGTGATCCAGAATATGCCCCTGGGGATCCATGAGGCAAATATCGGTCCATAATTGCCGTGCGTTGGGGCTTCCTAAATTTTCGTTCGTCAAGATTGCTGCACTCGCGCGGCCGACCAGTGGGCCCCCGAGTTCAAACAGATGACCGGTCGGGGGCTGAGGCAGTACGTAACCCCGAGGATGAAAAACCACTTTGCGACCGTTCTTAATCTGGAACCAGTATCCGAGCTTCAAAAAACGGCGATTCGTTAAAAACAAGCTGTTATTCGTGATAGGAAATTCATACTGAGAGTCGGGGAAATCCAGCTTCACACCTGCCGCGACGGGCGGCAATGATTCTGATTGCCAGCCAAAAGAAGACCGGACCATGGTCTCTGCTGTTTCCTGGATTCGGCGAATTTCATTCGTTTTCAATTCTTTCCATAAAGCGACTTGCGCATACTCGTTGCTGCCAAAGACTCGGATGCGGTAGCTTTCGTCTTTGGAGAGGACTAAAGAAACATTTTCTGCCTGTGCGTTTCGTTTCCATGATACGGCACCGGTCGGCAGGATGGATCGAATTCCCAGTTGCGTCAGCTCCAGTCTGCGGAAACCTTGCACCGCCAGTTGCGGTGTTGGAATTTGAATCGATTGAAGCCTGACGGTCGTGGCAGATCCGACTTCCACGCGGCTGCTTTTTAAGGCCACGAGAACCTGCGGGCGAGGTTGATGTTGCACTTCAAACCGGTAAGAGCCGGCAGGTAACGCGATAACGGTCCGCCCAAGGTGATCAAACACATGCTGTCTCGGGATAATAGTGGGACGTTTCTTATCTTTTTCATAACGCACAACTGTCAGAGAAGCGCCGACAACATGTTGGGGCAGGTCGCAGCGAATTTCAACAGGCCAAAGCTGAGAGATCGGGATACGAACTCGCGCAGTATAGTGGTCACTCCCTGGGGCGTGTCGGTCGTCAAATCGAATAGTCAATCGATCATCAGACTTGAGCAGTTGTACCGCGCCTCTCCCTTTTTTCTCAACCAACTCTGCGGCGGACAAATTCAGTCCAGCCGGGATAAAAAAGCCTTTCGATTCGGGTTTGAATACTGGTTCCGCATAGGGATCCCAGTTTCGATCATTCAACGACACTTTGCGTGGCCAGCTTGATTCATAGTGAGTCCATTTGACTTTATCGGAATCGATATGAATCGCGTCGGCACCGTCGATCTTTGTCTGAATATTCAATTCAAGTGGCTTCGGCGGAAGACCCGTTTCAGACGTGAGGTCTTGAATCATTTGTTTTGACTGCTTGCAAATCTGATCAGCAAACGTGATGAGTACTTCGTATCTGGCAGATCCATTGTGACCCTCATCATCAAAACGGACGATCAAGCCGTTGGCATCGTAACCCAGGCGAACCTGACCCCGACCTTGAATTTTATTGATGGTAGCGCCCGCCAGTCTGATGTGACTTTGCACGAAGGGTGAGTCACTACCCACCTGGAGTGTCTGTTGTTGTCGAGGAGACCAGGGTTGCCCATTAATCTCGACATGTGTGGGCCAGGCCCACGAACCATGCTT
This sequence comes from Gimesia maris, assembly GCF_008298035.1. Lineage (NCBI taxonomy): Bacteria > Pseudomonadati > Planctomycetota > Planctomycetia > Planctomycetales > Planctomycetaceae > Gimesia > Gimesia maris. Next base: position 4,970,428 of record NZ_CP042910.1, on the reverse strand, counting down.
CCAGCGGACAGCGCGGTGTGAAATATGTAATTGATCTGTCCCGTCAATATTAGCCAGGATGTGTAAGCTGGTTCCGCTCTGAGCCGTTATGTCGTCGGACGCCGTGGCCGCCGATTCACTACCTACAGAGAAAAACAGAATCAGGATCAGAGGTAGTCTACGGACTGGCGAACTGTGAAAGGGAGATGAAGAGAAACAGGCTGAGGAGACGTTGTGAGTCATTTCATGTTCTTTCACATGTAATTCCAGTTCTGTTCCACGCTATGGTCAGGTCGTATGCCAGAAAGGCTTCCTCTCACATCTGAATTCTGATCAGAAACGTCATTTCATTATGCTATCATGCGGAACTGGCTAATCAAGGTTTCGTTTCAAGGTTGTAAACGGTTTTCAGTAAATGAGGACTCAGCCATTCGATCGGATGAAAACAATCAGTGGTCAATCGAACGGGGCGTATTACGGTTAAACCTAGTTTATGGAACTCTTTTACTCGGTTCAAAAAGTCTGGGAGACGCTACAGTTAAATATGAGCCATTCTCAGTCGTGGCGCAAGGCGGTGATCGGATCGATGCGTGCCGCCCTGCGTGCGGGCAGGATTGTTGCCAGGGTGGTGACGATCATGCTGAAAGCCAGCACCAGTGCCAGCAGCCACAGTGGGAACTCAATCACGTGCTGCTGCTCGAATGTTTTGTTTAATTGTTTTTCAAGTAGCGAAATGGTATACGATTCGATCGGTATTTTGATCGCCAGACCAATTGCCATTGCGCAGAGTCCGCCGATCAAGCCGATCAGTGCGCCTTCTATCAGAAACAGCATTTGAATCTGCCCTTCGCGGGCACCCAGGGCTTTCATGATGCCGATTTCCCGCGTGCGTTCGACGACGCTCATGACCATTGTGTTGGCGATCCCTACGGCGGAAATAATTAACGCGAAAATGGCGACCAGCGAGACGATAAGAGTGACCTGGCGGACCTGTTCCTGAATGAATTCGACCATCGAAATCAATGAGTATTCACGCAGACCCATCTCACGAATCTGTTTCGAAACGGCTTTGAGGTGTGATTCATGGTCAACCAGTACAGTTGCCTGATAGAAACCATTCTTCCTGATATGCGGGACTCGCAGCGCAAATTGCGTGGCCGTTTTGATGGGTAGCAGGAAGTCAGCGAAACCATCTGTACGACCGAGACTCATATGGTCGTTCGTTTCACTCTCTGTTGGACTGCGGTAAATTCCTGCTATGGTATACTCCTGGGCGATAATTCGTTCGATAGGTTCAGACCTGGAATCGGGATCGGCGGGCGTTGTCTGAAATGCTTTTTTCAAAGCAGCACGTTCCTGCTCAGGCAGAGGCAGTTCTTCGATCAGTGTCGGTATACGATCCAGCGCGCTGTTTAAGGCAGTTAACTCTTCCCTGCTGAACTCCACGTCGCCTCCACTGCGACGCGAGAGAGAGTACGCCACGCCTTCTGCTCCCAGGCGATGTTCGATTCTGACTCTGGTGCCGATGAGTTTTTGCATTTGAGATTGAGATACAAATCCCCACTTCCAGGCGACAAATTCGTTGAGCAGAATCACCGGTTCACTGTCCGACTCGAATGCTTTCCCCACCAGGATGCGTTCATGCAACATTTCTTCGTCGGCAGACACAGATGCGCCATAACCCTGCAGTTCCTTGTCCCCCTGGATGAGTGTGACGCTGGCGGACATTTGAGGGTGGATATTTTGCACATGTTGGATGGATTCGATTTTTTCGATCCGTTCCTGCGTCAGTCCGATTCTCTCGCCACCATGTTCTCTCTGCCAGTGGAGTATGAGCATTTTACGAAGACGTGCTCGCAGGGCTTCGTCTAAATCGCGATCCACTTCCAGCTCCTCAGCTGGTATCAGTTTCTCATCAACACTCCAGTTCTGAGTGACGTGGATCTGGCGCAGTTGCTTGCTCATGCTGAAGACCCGCATGACTGCCTCCTGAACGCCGCTTCGTGAGGCTAAAGCGAAGAGTAACATCAGCGAACCAATGACGACTCCGATCAGTGAGAGCGCCGTCCGGGTTTTCTGTCGTCGAATGGCAAGGAGCGACATGGAGACGATGTCAGTAAATTTCATGCGCTGTCGGCTCCTGAATCGTGATCCAGTCGGCCATCCTGCATATGCAGTACGCGCGTGGAAAAGCGATAGGCAAGTTCTTCGTCGTGCGTGACCAGGAGTGTTGCTGTATCGGAACTTTCAGTGAATCGGCTGAGAGACTCCAGGATCTCCGCGGCGGTTGAGGAATCGAGGTTGCCCGTCGGTTCATCTGCGAGTAGAAGTTCGGGACTGTTGATCAGAGCACGTGCAATGGCGACGCGCTGCTGCTCGCCTCCCGAGAATTCGCTGGGCCGGTGATCCATTCGCCCCGCTAAGCCCACTGCCGCTAATGCTTCCTTCGCCGCCGCGATGCGATCTGACTTTCCCCGGCGGGCGAAGACCATGGGCAATTCCACATTCTGTAATGCTGTGCGCCAGGGAACAAGGTTGTAAGCCTGAAAGATCATTCCCACACGTTCCCGCCGATAGTCTGCCATCTCTGCCGGCGAAAGTTTAGAAAGTATTCGTTCGGAAACTCTGATTTGTCCGTCTGTTGGTCGATCCAGCCCGGCGATCATATTCAGCAGCGTCGATTTACCTGATCCGGATTTCCCCAGTAAAGCCACCCGTTCGCCACGACGGACGACAAACGAGACTTCACGGACTGCGTCGACAGTCTGCTGCAATTTTCCGTACGATTTCGAGACGTCGGTCAGTTCTACGATTATGTTGTTCTCAATATACGACATGAGGGGAATATGGTTCTGTAATTCAGGATGTCCGGATTGAATTATTCTTGAGAAGATAAATATAGTATGTGGTCTATGAATGGTCTATTGAAGTCCTGGTCTGGTTGATCAATTTGTCTAACTCACTTTCCCAGAAGGTTCATTGCAAATACGAAACCCAGTAAACAGACCAGCCATAATGTAACAGGACCCGAGGGACTTTCGAAGGATTTCTGAGGAATGCTGATTTGGCTGTCAGATGCGGGACCGTACTGTGTATAACAGGATAAAGGAAGTACACAATTATGAACGCAACTCCTGATACACGAGCCAGTTTGCTGATCCGCGTCCGCGATCCTGCGGATCAGGCGGCGTGGCATGAATTCGTGGAAATCTATCGGCCGGTGATCTTGCGGTTGGCCAGACAAAAAGGAATGCAGGAAGCAGATGCAGAAGATGTGGCCCAACTGGTTTTGATAGCCATTTCCAAAGCAGTTGAGCAGCGTCCTCATGATCCAGAGCGGGCAATGTTTCGTACGTGGCTGCATCGGGTGGCGCACAATGCCATTCTGAATGCGTTGATACGTGGCAAGCCTGATCGGGGTTCGGGTAAATCGGAATTGCTGGCATTGCTGAATGAACATGCTTCGGAAAACGGACCAGATTCGAGCCTGTTACGGTTAGAGTATCGGCGGGAAGTCTTTCGCTGGGCTGCCCGGCATGTGCGTCAGGAATTCCAGCCGGATACCTGGGACCTGTTCTGGTTGACCGCTGTTGAGGGACGTGAAATTGAAGAAATCGCGCAGGAATTCAGAAAAAATCGAGGCGCCATTTATGCGGCCCGCAGCCGCGTAATGCGCAGGATTCAGGAGAAAGCAGCGGAGTACGAACGTGATCTATAACACGATACCTGTCAGAAGCTGCAGGAATGTGTGTATCCGTTGTCAGGAACTAATAGGATGAAGAACAAACCAACCACGTGTCAGCCGGAATCAATCGAACTGTTCCTGCAGCAGAAAATGAGTGACAGGGAACAGACCGATTTTGAGATTCACCTGGATCAATGCAGCGACTGTCGTCAGCAACTGGATGCGGCGGCTGCCAGTGACGATATCTGGGCCTCGGTCCGGGATTCGCTTCAGGACGAAACGCTTGCATTGGGATTTCCAGATGATGATTCTGCCCTGGATGTGATTACGGATCAGGTCGCTGCCTTCTCACATCATTCCGTGTTGAATCTGCTGACACCTTCGGATGACGAGCGGATGCTGGGGCGTCTGGGAACGTATGAAATTGTCGGGGTTATCGGCGCGGGAGGAATGGGCGTGGTATTGAAGGCGTTTGATCCTGCGTTAAATCGTTATGTGGCTATCAAGATTCTGGCCCCGCATCTGGGCAGCAGTGGAGCCGCTCGTAAACGGTTCTCACGAGAAGCGCAAGCCGCCGCCGCTGTCGTACACGACAGTGTGATTGAAATTCATGGAGTGGCCGAAACCGAAGGGCTGCCTTACCTCGTCATGTCTTATGTGCGAGGCCCGTCTCTGCAGCGGCGACTGGATGATACCGGTCCGCTCGCACTGGTGGAAATTCTGCGAATTGGAATGCAGGCTGCCAACGGGCTGGCGGCAGCGCATGCGCAGGGTCTCGTGCATCGTGATGTGAAGCCAGCCAATATTCTGCTGGCGGATGGCGTCGAGCGTGTCAAGTTGACTGACTTTGGTCTGGCCCGCGCCGCAGATGATGCCAGCCTGACGCGGACCGGCATCATCGCAGGAACGCCTCAATACATGTCACCCGAACAGGCACGCGGCGAGACGGTCGATCAGGCCAGTGACCTGTTCAGCCTGGGCAGTGTGCTCTACACGATGTGTACCGGTCGACCTCCGTTCCGTTCGGAAACCAGCTATGGCGTGCTGCGGCGGATCACTGATAAAGAACCGCGTCCCATTCGTGAAATCAATCCCGAGATCCCGGAATGGCTCTGTCAGATCGTCAGCCGACTGATGCAAAAAGAACCCGCCGCCCGTTATGCGACCGCCAGTGAGGTCTCTGGGGTACTGGAAAAATGTCTGGCTCACGTGCAGCAACCGACGGAAGTTCCTTTACCGGCTTCTCTCGAAAGTCAGACAGAACCCGGTGGTTTCTTTTCGAACTCAGGTCGTAAAACGGGAGTGCTCGGACTGCTCGCTGCTCTGGCTGCGGTTGTCGTGGGAATGTGTTTCTGGCAGGCCACCGAACCGCCTGATATCGCCGGTACTTGGAACAGTGAAGGCTGGGGAACTGTCACGCTGAACCAAGAAGAAGCGGGATTTTATGCAGGGATCTACAAACAGCCGGACAATACTGTACCGGGAAGTATTCGACTAAAATGGTCGCGCATCGAACGACGCTTTAACGGAACCTGGCGTGAGGGTGAGGCACGTTTCGGCAAGCTTTCGATTCGACTCGCGGATGATGAAATTCGCGGCGCCTGGACCACCAGTCGCCAGTCTCGCGTGAATCCGGGGACTCCAGAACTGGCGGACTTATTGTGGATTCGTGGGTCTGAAGGCAATGCTGCCCATCCTCTCATCGACGTTCCCGACACCATGATTTTAAAAGGGCATGTGGTCTCTGTCGCTGATGGGGAAGCCGTACTTTCACTGGGAAAGCAAGCGGGGGTTAAAGTTGGAATGAAACTGGCCGTCATGGATCAAGGGAAAATGTGTGGCCAAATCATCATTACCAAAGTCGAACAGATTCGATCGGTCGGACGGATCTTTGAGGAGAATAAAGAGGGCCCAGTTCAACCGGGCCAGCTTGTGATCTGTTTGAAAACGAGTGGTCCCATTCCTGCTAATCGGAAGTCCGTAAATCAATCCGCTCCTGCGAATGCAGATACTGCCAAGGATAAACTGTTAAAGGGAAGTGTGGTTTCTGTAGCTGATGGGAAAGCTGTCCTTTCCATTGGAGAGAAAGACGGAATCAAAGTTGGGATGAAATTGATTGCCCTTGATCAGGGACTTGTGAGAGGAAGAATCGACATCATCAAAGTGGATGAAAATCAATCTGTCGGACGCATTCAGGAGAATCAGCATGATACGCCAGTTGAGGTCGGAAACCTGGTCGAAAGCCCGAGACCGGGTACTCTGTCTGCAGTGAATTCCTATTTGAAAAGTCGTCCTGCTCCCTCTTCAGAGAGTATAGGCGAAGCTCTCCGTCAGCTCCATCCGGATCATTTTGGGAGCATGGAAGAGCCTGTCAAGGTCCGACCGAAAACAGACGCAGAAAAAGCGATTGCCCAGCTCTCGCTGATCTCGTTTCAGAATCGAACGCATCAGGCAGTGCACGGCATCATGGTGAATGACGGCGCGGGAACCTACGTGATTACAGCCGGTATGGGACCCGAAGCGAAACCGCCGATCGCTGCGCAAATCTATCTGGATATCCCGGGACGGGGAAAAATCGGGCTGGAGTACCAGAAAGAAAGTACGAAAGAATTATACCTCTACCATACGCAGAGGAAACTGACCGACTATCGACCGCTAGATGACATCCAGCTCGAAATTGGTGACCAGTTATCGGGGATTTTACTGGGAGGGACCAACGAATTATTTGTGACTCCCCATGCCACGCGCATTACCACTCTGAGATATAAGACGAAAACGGACGCGACAGGAAAGAAAAAGGGGGCTCCGCAACTGGTAGAATTCTTAATTGATCGTAAGCTGCATTCGGGAACTCCCCTCTTCAAAGAGGGTAAACTGGTGGGGATCACACGCAGCCGGCCTCGATATATGAGCGATCCTCTGCAAGGGACGTTTGTCATTCCCGTAGGAGAAATGGTTGAATTATACGACCGGTTGAAAAAAAATCCCGAATCCAGTTCCTCATTATCCAAACCAGTTGACGAAGATTCGGTCATCTCATCCTGGAATGGATTACCGCCGAAAACAGCTGCGGAAAAGGCGATTGCCCGGCTGGTGCTGGTCTACTTTCGGGATCAGTCCCGCCGCGCGATCCCCGGAATTCTGGTCGATGCCGGCTCTGAAACATGCGTGGTCACAGCCGGGACAGCGGGGATTATTCCAGAGGGAGCGCCCCATGCCGTTGATCGGACGTTTCTTGAGATTCCCAATCGTCCGCCAATTGAAGCGATCTATCAGAAGCAGAGCACGAAGGAACTGTTCGTGTATCGGACACAGCAGCAGCTGACCGACTATCAGCCTTCAGAATATGTGCTACTGGCGGTGGGCGATGAGCTGGCGGCCATGTATCCCGGAAGTTCTCCGCAATTGAGTCTGACCCCGCAGGCAGCACGCATTGTGGGATTTGACAACGAAGAGGAACTGGAGTTGCCTCCACTAAAGAATAAACATCGATTTGAAGGCCTCATTCAACTCGATTGCAGTTTGCCTGAAGGGACACCCCTGTTCAAGGAGGGGCAACTGGCGGGACTGACTTTGCTGGGGACCCGTTTTCTGGGAGAGAAGGCGAAGAAATCCTACATGGTTCCTGTTGAGCGTATTGCAGAGTTCTGTCGTGATTTGAAAATCGTGCCGGAAGGCAGTAGACAACTCACAGATGCCATCCAGAAATTCAACCAGCAACAGCAACTGGATCCCGTGGGCAAGGGGCAGCCGCTTTTGACAGATGACGAAGTCGTGGCAGCGGTCCGCTGGGCGTTGCTGGAAAAGAAAAATCAAGGACTTTCCGCAGATCAGTTAAAACAGTTTCGTGAAATCGCAGAGCAACGAAGACTGGCTGCCGGCTGGCGACTGGAATTCGTCACCACGTTGGACGGAGTCGACGAGGAGCGTTTTCAGGCCTGGCAGGCGCAACTGGTTCTCGATCAACCCGATGGAGCACCTTTCATCCACGTGATACGGACAAGACTGTTGAATCAACTGGATGCTGCAGGTCAACCTGTTCCACTCAAAGAACCGGGTCCCTTACTGCCGGACAACACACCTCTGGCTGCGGCAATCCACGGTTTCAATTCCACTCACCAGAGCCTGGGAGGAATGGATCAACCGCCATTAACCGAACAAGAAGTCATTGCCGCGATCCGCTGGATGAAAACAAAACGGAATGAATTGGATGTGACCAATACCGAATTCAAAATATTGCAGAAGATTGCAGAACAGCGTCAGCTCCCGGAGGATGTCGGCTTTGAACTCCTGACACTGTTTCAACCAGATGATGGCTACGAGTATCTGATCTGGTCGGTTCGGCTGACATTGCCTCGCATCGAGAATAATGTTCCCTATCCCCGTTATTCAATCATTCTAAGAAAACAGTATGTTCGCTCCCAGCCAATCGATAATGGCAAAATCTCCTGGGGGCCGGTCGCCGACAATGGCTTACAGGCGGGAGTTCGTTTCGAGCCCCAGAATGAACAGTATGCGACAGGACAGCAGGTGTTGCCTCGATTTTACTATCGCAACACGGGGGATCAGTTTGTTGAAATTATGCTGCCTCGTTTAATGACACATAGTTACTACACGAAACTCTCTGCCGTCGATGACACTGGCAAACCGGTTCCCATCGATCAGGACAGGAAGCCGGCAGGTCCGGTGGGCTGGTGGTTCTTACCCTTCGGCTTTGGTGCACAGCATGAAATCCGTGGTCTGCCGATTCGGCTGGGGGATGTGGAGCGGGGGCAGGCGGAAACCGTCATTCAGGCAAAACCGGGACAGTCGGTACGAGTCCGCTTTACCTTACCCAATTATGCCGATAAAAATGCGCCCCCATTAAAGACGGGGGAAATTCTATATTCGATGGCGGAACCAGAAAAAGAGGACGAGGCCTTCAGTGAACCGCAGAATTAATGCCTGTCGCGCTAGCGGTCTGCCGGCACAACACGGCGGCGGTAACTGATCAGGAGAACCAGAAACAGGCAGACAATGCAGATGGAAAGCGGGAAGAGCACGGTGGTCAGCGAATACGATTCCAGTGCCAGCAGCGCGAAAGTGTTCCTGATGAAGAATAAAAAGATGAACAGAATGCTTTCTTCAAACGGATGATCGTAGGCTTTGCGGATGGTCGGACCAAAGCCCAGCAGATCAATGATCGTCAACAGGATGACGGCCCACATCGGGTTGGAGGTGAAATACCAGCAGGGGATCGAGAGCAGGGCCGCACTGAAAAACAGTCGGTCGAGTCGCGTAATCGAAATGTCTCCGCGCTTAATAAAAGACAGAAAAGCGATGTAGACGGTGATCACTCCTGAAATGCCAATCGGCCAGGCACCGGTTCCCCCGTTCGCTTCGAGTTGGGCAAAAAACACAATCAGTGTGGTTGTGCCCCAGATGAGCCAGGAGAACAGATGAGGTCTGATTCGTCCTGCCAGAATCCCCCGTATGTACGGAATAAAGGCGGTGAAGGTGATCACGATCGCCAGGCCACTGAAGAGTAACTTGATACGGGGGTCCATGGATGATACCTGATATTCAACAGACGACTTGATACATACGGATCAGGTGGTGGGGCGGTAGCGGTACACTGATGTGCCCGTCCAAAAAACTTATCAATAAAGGGTTTCCGGGAAGTTGTCAATCCAAGGCGGTTTCCTGTTTGTGGTTTGAAACTCGACAGAGATGTCTGAGCCGCGTACACTCATTAAAAGACAAGCTGAAGTGAACTGTTCCTGAAACAGTCAACAATTTGAATACTCCCTGGAGTCACCCGCATGAATCTGCCTCGCCGTTTCTGTCTTTTGAGTTTCCCAATAATCTGTCTGATACTGACGGCCGAGTTTACTTTCGCAGCGGACAAAATCGATTTTGAACCCGCGGCAATCAATATTGAGCTGCCGGAAGGCCTTGCACTGGGACCCTGTTCGGCTGTGGATTTCGACAGCAAAGGGCGCATGTATCTGTTTCACCGGGGGCCACAGCCGATTCTCTGTTTTGACCAGAGTGGCAAGTTTGTGCGCTCATGGGGGGATAAACTGATCAGTCAGGCGCATGGCCTGCGTGTTGCCCCGGATGAGACTATCTGGGTGACCGACATCGGTAATCACATGGTGTTTCAGTTCAACCCGGAAGGAAAACTGCTGCTGGCGCTGGGGCAGGCGGGTAAACCTGGTGACAGTCAGGATCAATTTAATAAGCCAACGGATATCGCATTCGGACCGCAGGGAGAATTTTACATCTCAGACGGCTACGGAAACAGTCGTGTGATGAAATTTGCAGCGAACGGAAAAAATCTGGGCCAATGGGGGACCCCCGGCAAGGGACCGGGAGAATTCAATCTGCCGCATTCCATTCTTGTGGATGCAAAAGGCCGCGTACTGGTCGGGGATCGGGAGAACGATCGCGTGCAGATCTTCGATCTTGAGGGGAACCTGCTGGAAATCTGGACCGGATTTGCCCCGTACGGGATGGAATTTGATTCCCGTGGAAATTTGTTTGTAGCCGATGGTCGCGCGAACAAAGTGCTGCAGTTGAATGCAAGCGGTAAGGTCGAAAATTCCTGGGGGAAAACAGGGAAGGAGCCCGGAGAATATAATCTGCCTCACATGCTGGCCGTTGATGCTGCGGGGAATCTGTTCGTGACGGAAATTGGCGGGAAACGACTGCAGAAACTGCAGCGGAAATAGTGCCGTGAGTCGTCTGTCAGCAGCCGCATCATTTCTGAGACGCACCGCTTTCCAGAAACGCAAGCAGGTCTTTGATCTCCCGATCAGTTAAGGAGTTGACTAAACCTGAAGGCATGAAGGAGATCGGCGATTCGACCATCATTTCGACATCACTGCGGTCGAAGGTACGATTCTGCCCGTGGGCATCGCGGATGGTTTCTTTCACATACGAGCGCAGACGAATTCCCGTAAAGGTGCGACCATCAGTGAGAATGATCGTACGAGGCTGGTATTCGGGAGCCATTTCCCGACTGGGTTCGAGAATGGATTTCAACAGCCAGACGCGGTCCTGTTTGTCACCCAGACTGCTTAAGTCGGGACCGACGACATTCCCGCGACCGCCGTGCCGATGGCAGTGAGCACAGTTGGCCACACGACCGTGATGAAAGATACGACGACCGCTTTCCGGGTCTGCTGGTTCTTTCACTGTTTCCAGCGCCTGGATCCAGGCATTGGTGTCGGTCAGAGCAGGGCGTCCCTCACTAAGCGATTTCGGGTTCAGTGCAGCTGCTAACAGGTCTGCGGAATCCGGGTACTTGCCGGCTAAGCTCTTCAGGGACTGTTGTTGCGGAGGTGTAAGCGTAATCGAGCGGAGCGCACGCAAAGCTTCTTCGCGCACTGCGGGTTGTTTTGCTCCAGACAGTTGTAATAAAAGGTCCGTATTCTGTTCTGCCAGCGTGGCCAGTCCGGCGATCGCTTCCGCACGCAGAGTTTCACTTTGTTGAGCGTCTTCAGCGATACCAGCCAGGATTTTCCGGGCAGCGACGGGATTGCCCGCCAGTGTGCGGACAACTTCCAGCGAAAGCGTTTCATCGTTTACGTCCAGCAACTGCTGGAGCATTTCCAGCGTCAGTCCTTTGGGAAACTTTTTGACTGGCTGATTCCCCTCTTTGGGAGCAGAAAGCGACTGTGTGGGTAACAACCGTAGTGCATAAGCTCGGATGCGTGGTGCACTGTTCGTATCCTGAACTTTGGCTAACAGCAGTTCCGGGTTGCGGATGCCTGCCTCGGGTTTTCCCTGCAGTGTATTCCAGGTAGCGATGGCGGCTTCAAAACGTTTATAATCGAGGTCGCTATCGGACAATTTTGCTTCAACTAATGGCAGAAACGCTTTCAAACCATAATCAGAAATCCAACGGAGCGTCTCGAATTGTACATCCGGATTTTTGTCGGCGAGAAACATCGGGACCCATTTCTCCGGGGCCGCCTTGGCAAGTTTCAAAGCCATTACGGCCTGAATGCGATCTGCTGCCGACCAGGTGGCGACTTCTTGAGGAGTCCAGTTCGACGCATTTCGTGAGAGTGCCTGCAGGGCAGACTGCGCGAGGAACGGATCTTGATCCTGCGCGAACTGGAATAATTCTTTCCGTGTGTGCTTTGATTTACCACTTCGCAGGAGCGCCGCTAGTTCGGCTTGTTTCGTGGGCGGTTCCAGATCCATTTTTCCGACCCAGCTGGCTTTGTTCAGATCGATTTCCAGTTTCCACAAGCGTCCATAGCCGTGTGCCTGGTAACGACCGTCGACCCAGTCGCAAAGATAAAACACGCGTTTTTGTTTTGTTGAGGCAGGATCTGCGGCGATGCAACTCGGACGGAAGTAGCGGCTTCCTTTGACTAATGTAATGGGTTTGGATGTAAAGCTGGCACCCTGTGGGGTGAGCGGATAAAAGTCAATGCGATGATCACTCCACGAAGGGACCAGCAGCCCGCGTCCCAGAGGCAGGATTCCGCAGGGGGCTTCTCCCGAGGGGTGAATCATGGGGAGGGTGCCCCGCAATTCACCATTCCAGCTGACGAAGGGGTGATGTGCTTCCGAGCCATAGCTGCGCTCATAGCCGTAATCGCCTCCTTCAATGATGTGAAGTACTCGACAGGGGGGGCGTTCGCCGGGATCATTTTCTGCAGCGAAGATTTCGCCATCTGCGCGAACACAAATGCCAAACGGGTTCCAGAAACCTTCGGCAATGCGTCTCAGTTTTTTGCCATCGGCGGTGCAACGGAAGACGCCTCCTTCACCCGCTCCCTTAACAGTGACTCCATCGGTCCCCGTCAGTGACCAGGGTTTGGCATAATTTTCACCGAGAGCAAACACCAGGTCGCCATTCGGATCCCACGCCAGTCCTTCCAGGCCGTTATGAGGATAGTCGGCTTCACTCTTCAGTACGGCGATGTTCTCTTCGATATCGGCTTTGCCGTCGCCGTTGGTATCTTTGATGCGCAGAATTCGGTCCCGTTCGGCCAGATAGACCCAGCCATCCGGTCCCAGTTCCAGGTCCATGGTCGCATCGGTGGCATTATAGAAGTCCTGTCGTTTCTGGGCACGTCCTTCTTTGTTGAGGTCAGAAAAGATCAGGATTTCATCATGCTCGGGACCAACGTAATCGTCGGGTCGAAAGTGGGTATGTGTGGCGACGACCCAGATGCGGCCCTGTTCGTCCACATCCACGCCTGTCGGAGTGGCCAGCTCGGCATGTTCGGCGACGAGTGTCAGCTGTACGCCGGGTTGTAAAATTTTGACCTGCGGTTCGCGCTCGGCTGCCGGGAGTGAACTGATGGCGAAAAGAGAACTAAAGACCAGAAAACAGAGGGCAGGATATTTCATAGATGTTATTCTCTCGTGTACTCGCGTATTTGCGTTTGAGATCGTTAGACTGTGTCCAGTTTTACTGTAGCGTCTCCGGGGTCATTTGGACCCAGTCTCGCAGATTGAGAGACGCTATGGTTAAAAGTGATGCGCTCTAGCGTACTGGAACAAACAGGCAGGACGGTTAAAAAATTCTGTATTAACCATGTTGCTGAGGTGATAGATGTTTGTAAATTGATCTGGATTCAAAAGCCCGAGAAAGACATGAAAAAACGGGTTCAAGCACGGACTGGGCCTGTGAGTACCTGATTTCTGCCAGAAGCCACACCGTGAGTTGCTTCAAATCTAAACGGCAGACTCCTTACCCAAACAGTTCCATGATCGGTTTTCCCGTGGTCAGGGTGCGCAGGATACCTGTCGGGTCTTTGGGATCGTTGATGGGGATGTCGAGGGCGTGATAGATCGTCGCGGCCAGTTCTTCGGGGCGGACGGGATCATCGGTTGGATATTGGCCGTACTTGTTCGATTTGCCGTAGACCTGGCCTCCGGCAATTCCAGCGCCGGCGAGAATCGATGAGAAACAGCGGGGCCAGTGCTGACGACCGGGAGGATTCTGTTTGAGTACATTCGGCGTGCGACCGAATTCACCGGTCACCACTACGAGTGTATTATCGAGCATGCCGCGCTCTTTGAGATCGGAGAGTAAAGCAGCCAGCGCCTGATCCAGGCGAGGCAGACAGAAGCCCATGCCATACGAACCGTTGCCGAAGGCGTTGCCCATCCCCATATTGCCGCCGTGCATGTCCCAACTGCTGCTGGGCGGACCTTTTTTGTCATGATCTGCCTGGCCGGTCCAGCCGTTGACGGTGACAAAGCGAACCCCGGATTCTACCATGCGGCGGGCGAGCAGCAGATTCTGTCCGAGCGGATGCATACCGTATCGCTGACGGACCTGATCGGGCTCTTCATGCATGTCAAACGCCTTGCGGCCTTCGGCGCGGGTTAACGCTTCATAGGTTTTCTCGCGCAGGTCAGACCAGTCTTTGACGGTCTGGTCCCGGTCGAGCCGATCGGATTCCAGTTTGCTGAGGACTTCCTTTCGCTTTTCGAATCGCGGTTCGTCGTAGGGGGCGTAAATTTCAGGTGGCTTGAAATCTTTCATCGCCGGGTGATTATTCGCTGAGCCGACAAAGACAGGCGCATAAGCGGAACCCAGGTAGCCGCCGATACCGATGTTGGGAGCGCAAAACACTGGTGGTCCCACACATTTAATGAGCCAGGCGTTGGAGACGAAATTGCGTTTGCTGGGTTTGTGTCTGGCAACATGCGAGCCCAGGTAAGGTTGTTCGTTTGACATGCCCTGCTGTACGCGTTTGTCCGACTGTCCGCTGAGCAGGTTGTGCATCGCGTCGAAGTGATTGCTGATCGCTCCCGGATGCGACATGGAATTGATCAGCGTGAACTCGTCGGTCAGCTTTGCCAGTTCCGTGTGCATCTCATTGAGCCGCATGCCCGGCACTTTGGTGTCGATGGGCATGTAAGGCCCGCGGTACTCCAGCGGGGCCTCGGGTTTCATATCCCAGGTATCGAGGTGACTCGGCCCGCCACACAGCAGGATGAAGATGCAGGACTTTTCCGCCGCGACCGCTTTGACCGACGCGTCAACTTTGTCGCTCCCCATGACCATGCCCGGCATGCCGAGACTGAGCGTTCCCAAGCCACTCGCAATCAGGGCCTGCCTGCGGTTCATCTGGAATTCGTCCATCCTCAACCTCGCTTCGATTCGCATAAACTGGAGTTGATGTGTGGGTTATATCATTTTATTCAGAGATGCAACACAAGATTCAGGGATCCTGAGGAGATTGCTGTGATCGGGACTGAAAACGTAACTCGTGCGTGGGCCTTCTGATCGTGTCATGCCTGGTCCGCGGGACTCATCCTGGGGGGGAAACTCCCGTTGATCTGCGCCAGCAGCCTGATATGATTTCTTCATTCAGACCTTATATTATTGTTTTTCTTCTTTTACATTGAGCAGGCAGTACAGGGCACATTGATCTTTTGCGTGCCGACACGGGCCTGCGGGAGGCGGTCATGAGTAATCTGAGTCGAAGAGATGCTGTGAAAATGGTGGCAGGGCTTGGCATTGTTGCCACAGGAGCCGGAGTCATTGCAACCAGGGGATCGGACAGCGAAGCAGCCGCGAAACCCAATCAGGCATCAAACCATCCACCGGCTCCCGATCAGCAACCGGAAGCGGATGCAAATCAGATCGATAAGGAGCTGAAACGGGCGATTGAAAATCCATTTCAATACTACTTCCTGGAGAAGCTATCGTTTCAGGCACCGAAGACCAATCGTGCCGTGTTTTTTACTTCTGCTTATGGCAATCCGGAAAGAGAGTCCCGGGAGGAGAGAAAGTCCCGGGAGGAGAGACTGTCGCCGTCCACAATGCGGGTCTTTCGCGCGATTACCGATCAGGACGATTTTACCAGGCAGGGGGGAGTCTACTGGAAAAGTGAAGGCACGACCGGCCAGATCCAGTTCGAACATCCGGGGGGCCTCTTCCTCGCGCTGTTCGGTCCTGAAGGGATGGTCCACTGTTATTCCCTGTTTCATCTTTTCAAATGCTGAATCACCAGGTTCACTTTCAAGAACGACAACTGTCTCACCGGATCATCTCATGCAAAGATGGTCCTTTTTTCTTTGGTGATCCTTGACTTGATCAGCCCTGCCTGCAGCCTGCCCTTTCAGATTTTTCTGTCACCGTTTAAACAAATCTGGTATACTGCAGTTTCTATAGAAGTGAACCTGTCTTTTTCTCCCCTGTTCTTGGGGTCTTATTTATTTTCATTTCTTGAGAGGAGGCTGTCATGTCTGCGTCTGCTTCTCACCGCTCGGTCCTGCGTTACCTTTACAACCACAATCCGTTCTATGTCATTAGTGCGGTATTGATGTTGTTCGCCGTGCGGTCTGCTTACGGAACCATTGAGATCGGTTCCATCAATTGCTGGGTGATGATGGGAGTGCTCGCCGGGTATACGCTGCTGCTGGCGGGGATTGGTGTGCTGATTGTCCGCTGGGGCAAGGTCTGGGAAGATGCCCGTTCGATTCTGCTGCTGTTGCTGCTGTTGTTCCTGGGGGTCTCGGTCAGTATGGATGATCTGTTCTCGCGGATTACACCCGATCAGGGAATGCTGTTAATGATCGGCGGCTTTCTGTTTTCGGCGGTTGTCTCAGAAGCCGTGTTGTGGGGCGCCGGCATTCGCCTGGGCGCCCGCTATCGGATTCCTTATCACCTGTTCCTGGCGCTGTTTTATTTCGCTCCCTGGTGGTGTTCTCCCGAGATGCATCCCCGTCCGGCTGCCGAACTCGAATGGACGCTGTTTCTGTTCCCGGTGGTCGGCGCGATTCTGTTTTTGTTTCTGCTGCCCGCCGTCCGCGGCGGTGTTTCGTATGTTAAAGGGAATGGAACTCCCTGGGGCTGGCCGTGGTTTCCCTGGATTGCGTTTGGCATGTTTGCCGCCTGTATCAGCCTGCGTTCGTTTGCGCTGTGTCTTACCTTCGGGCCAGCCGGTCCCATGTGGATTACCTCGGGAAGCGGACCCCGACTCATTTCTTTTGATACGTTGTGGGGATTCTATTTTCTGATTCCGCTTGGCTTTGTCCTGCTTCTGTTGTTGCTGGAAGGCAGCCTGGTGACGAAGAATAAAACCTTTCAGGCAGGCGTGATCCGCTTTTCGCCGTTATTACTGTTGCTGGCGATGCCGGCGACGACGGGGCGGGTTCACACCGGTTTTCTTTTCAAAGTGACGGACGTGCTGGGCGGACCGATCTGGCTGACCCTCTGGCTGCTGATCGGCTTTTATCTGCTGGCAGCGGTGCGACGTGTACCAGGCGCATTCACAGCAGGGCTGGGAGCCGTGGCTTTGCTTTCTATCGTTGGCCCCCAGACACTGGGTTCGCGGACGCTGATCGAACCGACGCCCTGGCCGTTGCTGCTGGATGGCGGATTACTGCTGATGCTGGGGCTTCGCCAGCGTTCCTCCGGAATCTGTGCGGCAGGCGTGCTGGCGGCGACAGCCGGGATCTGGCTGGTGATTCCGGACACGGTGCTGTTCGAGTACCGGTTCACGACCTGTTTTCATCTGTTGTGGATCTCAACACTTGTGTTGGGGCTGACGATGAAGGATGACTTCAGTCGCGTGCTGCAATGTGCCAGTGCGCTGCTGGTCCCGCTGGTGGCGGTCGTCGTGATTCTGAATGAGCGTGCCATGGAAATCCCGCTGGCCTGGCGACTCTCTTATGTCGCCACATGGGCCGTGGGCTGTCTGTTGATTGCCCGGCTCTGGTCGAATCGCTGGTTTACGTATTCGTTCGCCGCGACGTTGAGTATTCTGCTCTACACCAGCGCGACCTACGGATTTCGGCTGGCAACGCGCACGCTGGATCAATCGGCGGTGATCGCGTTCCTCTGGTCGGTGGGCGCGTTGTTACTCGCATTCCTGATCAGCGCCCACAAAGCCCGCTGGCTGCCCGAATATGCCTGGTTAATCCCCCGGAAAGAAACGCCGCCGGAAGACGAAATATTACCGCCGCCACCTGAATCTTCTGATGAAGAGAAGTGAGGACAGACGGCAGAATATTTAAGGGGGCAGGTCTGGATGCATTCAGGCCTGTCCTCTTTTTAAAATATTAGAGTTGTAATGTAACGACAGCAACGTTGATAAATCTTTCCTAAGTGCGTTATACTTGCTAGCGAGGTGTAAACCCGAAAAAACGGAATCTTCAAGGGAGTGATGAATACGATGGCGAAAACTGTTCCGGTTTCTAAATTCACGGAACTCAGGGGATTAGATCGCATCTCTCACATCACACACGAGATGAACTGTCTTTTTCGTGTCATCTCGCAGGATGACGTTGGCATTGATGGCGAAATCGAAGTCGTAACACCTAAAGTAGACGGCAATGGCTACGAGACCAGCGGTGGCATCATTAAGGTGCAGGCTAAGTCGGGGACGAGCTATGTTAAAAAAGACCACGGCCTAACATTCGCAACTCCCGTTCGCATGGATGATCTTGAATACTGGAACCATTGCACATTCCCGGTATTCTTTATCGTCTACCATCCTGATGACGATGCGCTGTACTTCAAGGAGATTAAAACATATATCCGAGAGACTGAAAACGTTTGGCAGACGCCTCTGGAAGTCATCTTTAACAAAGCAACCGATCTCTTTACGGCGAACGCAAAGGATAATGTTTGTGAACATGCTGCCGTAAGTCCACCTCGGATTTCGTTCGATCAACAGGAGCGTCTGTATACAAATCTGCTGCCGGTCAAGCGACTTCCGAAGACATTGACTTATGCCAAAACCCGCCGCAAATCAGCGACACGAATCAGGGAAGAGATCGAAGGCTACAAACCACCTTTCTGCATCCACGATAAGCATCTCTATACGTTGTCTGATTTACGCAATGAAAAGAACGTGCTTCGTGAAGTTTGCGACGTGAATACAATTGAGGAGATGCCGTTCTCTGCTTGGATGGACGATTTCGACTTGCGAAATCATCTTGTATACATGGTAAACCAATTGTTTGGAAGCCATTGTTATCAGTGCGGATTGGCCTATAACCGGGACTTTAAGCGAACGTATTTTCCACGTGAATCTGATGACGATACCGATAAGAGTTTTTCTCGAACATGGAGGAGTCTTCGAACCAAGCGAGACGCACCGCCTCGAACTGTTGTCCAATTCTACAAATACGGGACATTTACATTTTGGCGACACTTGGCCGCTGAGTTTCGCTTTGAGCAGTTCGGAGAAAAATGGTTTCTACGGATCACACCAAAGTATCTCTTTACGGATGACGGTAAGAAGCCTTGCAACCCAACATTGGTCGGACCATACACAACAAAACTTAAGGCGATGGAACACAATCCGCAGGTTTTAAATCATGTGCTCTTCTGGGGACAAACACTTGCGAATGGCCATTCGAGAATCGAGATGACGCTTTTCGGAGAGACGCTTGTGGTGATCGAGCCTGAACCAGCAACAGTCATTGCGGAATTTGCAATTCCGTTTGATCCGGCAACCCATGAAGAGGAACCATCATCTCCCCAGTTGACTCTGTTTGGCTTAAGCGACATGGAGGATGATTCGAATGAGTATTAGCATAGAGTATCTCAAAGAGCCAAAGCTTCAATTCGGGAAATACTTTGAGCACCAAGACACGAAAACAGGGCTTGCCGAATTCGGACCGTTTGGGAAAAACATAGCTGGTCTCCATCCCTCTGAAATCAAAATGGGTTTCATTGGCACTCGTGAAACCATCGCTGGTGCGAAGGAATGGTTAGAAGAGTGTGGGACAGAAATCGAAAGTGAAAACTCGAAAGTTATCAAAGCCAAAATCAGGGAAGTAGACAATCTTCCGAGCTTGTTCGGTCAGGACATATTTGAAGACGAACACATTCATGAACCAATCGTTCGGTTGTACAAGATTCTGAATCGTGACTTCATCGGTTTCTCAAAGGATTCTGAATTTGAGTCGTGCTTCCAGATGAACGACCGGTGGGATCGAACGATTCGACAGAACGAAATCAACAAGACGCTTGGGATCGAAGAGAAGCAACGACGGATTTGGGAACTCGTCGAATTGTTTAACGGTCATATAAAAAGCCTTGCTGAGACAAGCCCCGCTCCAGATATCATCGTCCTCGCACTGACTCCTGAAATCATAGACGAGGCATACACCGTTCAAGTTACCGGCAATTTCTTTCTAAACTTCCGGCGTGCGATCAAAGCAAAGGCAATGCAGTGGGGCGTGCCTATTCAACTAATCCAACGTAGTACCATTCTTGGCAAGAAACCGAAGGGACGTAAGACACCGCTACAAGAGAAAGCGACCAGAGCTTGGAACTTTTGCACAGCATTGTATTACAAAGCCGAGGGTATCCCTTGGTGCCCTGTGACTGTTGAGAAAGACACGTGTTTCATTGGTGTCGATTTCTATGTTGCCCAAGAAGGTAAAGACAGCCTGACTATGCGGACCAGCGTGGCACAGGCGTTTGACTACCTCGGACAAGGACTTGTGCTTCGTGGTGATCCGTTTGAATGGAACTCCGATGCGAATGGAAAGAGCCCGCACATGTCTTGTGAAGGTGCCAGTCGCTTGGTTAGTGCAACGCTGAAAGAGTACATCAATGTCCGGGGAACGCCACCCAAGCGAGTCGTGGTCCACAAACCGTCACGTTTTTGGGGACATGACCATGGTGAATATAATGAACTCGATGGATTCATCGAAGGTATCCAGTCTGTTTTTCCCGGCTGCGACTACGATCTCGTCACTTTGACTCGTTCACGAATTCGGTTCTTTCGAGAAGGTCAGTACCCACCGGCACGTGGTTCATATTTCTGCATCGAAGATGAGGCCCATTTTCTCTACACGATGGGCTTTATTCCGTATCTTGAAACATTTCCCGGCAGTTACGTCCCCGAGCCATGGCAAATCCTCGAACGTCACGGCAGTAGTGCCCCGAAAGACTTGTTCCGGGAAGTGCTGGAACTGACAAAGATGAATGTTAATAATTGCTCGTTCGCAGACGGAACACCGATTACTCTGTCGTTTTCACAAAAGATCGGCGAGATTATGAAGCACGTGTCAGATGAAGATCTCGTTCAGACAAGTTATCGATTTTACATGTAAGGCAGTAGGAAAAAAGTAGCCTTAAAAATAGGCTGGGTTCGATAATACTGGACGAGATCCCCTCAGTATGATGAAGTCAGGTTTGTCTGCCTGATTTGTTCCCTTTCATCTCATTTGTTTGTAGTCTATTGATAGGACAAATTAAAGCACTTCATGCTCGCAACAGGCGCACAGCTGAGGAAATTATCATGCGAACTCCTTTAGTCATCCCGACCTGCTGCCTGATTCTGTTGTTGCTTGCCGCATCACCAACGCCGCTTTCCGCAGCAGCTGATAAACCGAACCGACCGAATGTGGTCATCATACTGGCGGATGACATGGGTTACGGTGACGTCACTGCTCTAAACAAAGGTAGCCGCATACCGACTCCGAATCTCGATCAGTTTGCGCGGCAGAGCCTGGTCTTTACTGACGCGCATGCAGCGGGATCGTATTGTGTGCCTTCCCGCTATGGCCTGCTTACGGGTCGCTACATGTGGCGGACGCGACTGGGATCGGGGGGCAATCTCGCTAACTTCGCTGGCACGTTGATTGAACCGGGACGCAGGACGATTGCGAATCTGATGCAGGACGCCGGTTATCAGACCGGGCTGGTCGGGAAATGGCATCAGGGAATTGACTGGAAGCTGCGGGACGAAAGCGCACGGGTACAGATTCGCGTCGATCCCAATTACCAGAACTTCAAAAACATCGACTTCGCTGCTCCCGCATTAAAGGGGCCGAAAGATTATGGGTTCGCCTACTCGTTCGGCACCGCCGGTTCCGCGGAGATGAATCCGTCGACGTTCATTGTGAATAACCGGGCGGCAGTCATTCCCACATTGACGACTGCCGAGGCAAAGGAGAAGTTTGGCGAATGGTATGGCCGGGACGATAACATCATTGCCGAGGGGTATACGATGGATCGTCTGGTGCCGACGCTTTCGAACAAAGCGTGCGAGTTTGTGGAGACCGCGGTCCGCTCGAAACCCGATCAACCGTTCTTCCTGTATTACGCGATGACGACGCCCCACAATCCGATTGTTCCCAACCAGGAATTCGTCGGTAAAAGTCAGGCGGGGACGTACGGCGATTTCGTCGTCGAACTCGATTTTCATGTGGGACGGCTGCTGCAGAAACTCAAAGACCTGGGTATCGCAGACAACACTTTGATTTTCTTCACCAGCGATAACGGACCCGTTGATCGGACGCGCGGCTATCCCCAGCGCTGGGTGCGGGGAGACACGCAGATTTATGGTCACGACAGTACCGGCCCGTGCAGCGGCTGGAAGGGGGGCCTCGAAGAAGGGGGGCACCGGGTACCGTTTATCGTCCGCTGGGCTGCGAAAATCAAACCGGGAGAAGAGTGTGCGACGACGATTGTCTTCAACGATGTGCTGCCCACACTGGCGGAAATGTTGAACGTCAAGTTAGACAGCAACACTGCTGAAGACGGCGTCAGTTTCTATCCGGCATTAACAGGTGCATCGCGGCCTGTTTCGTTTCACAAAGCGATCATCCACAATCATCACAACGGCCACTTCGCCGTCCGCCAGGGAGCGTTTAAGCTGATTATCAAAGGACCGAAAACGGTGGAAGAAGTTCTGGATGCGCGTGTTCCCGTGAAATATCAGCTATATGATCTGGACAAGGATATTGCCGAGTCGACTGACGTTTCAGCAAAACACCCTGAGAAAGTCAAACAGATGCATGCACTGTTGAAACAATACGTGAAGGCAGGTCGCAGTACTGATTGATACTGAGAGCTCAATGACCTTGTTCTGGACTTGAGTTGTTCGGGTAAGCTTGTTGGAGCGGTGGCAGGAGTTTATCTTACCTCTACAACATGTCACCCGGATTGAATTCGTATCAGCGACAGTCAGACTATTGCCTGTCTGTGATTCTCTTTCTCATACTTGCAAAATGAAAAGTGCCCCATGTTACGCCATCTGCTCGAAAAACGCTTGCCTCTGTTTCTCGAATTTCTCTCTGCTTTCAGGCGTTATGCGTCATATATTCAGGAGATTATCTACGGGTTGCTCCTGATTCTTTTCCTGGGAGCGATTCTGATCTGGAGATATGAGAATATCGATTTTGGGGATGCGATTTACTTTACCTGCATCACCGGTTTGACCATCGGCTATGGTGATATCACTCCTGAGACGACCATCGGAAAAATCGTGAGTGTCGGAATTGGCCTGATCGGCATGCTGGCGGTGGGGCTTTCCGTCGCGATTGCCACCCGTGCGCTGAATGATACCGCGGTGCGACATTTTGAAATCGAACGTGAAGACCAGGCCTCTTAAGAGCAAACCTGTGAGGAGCAATGTATTATGATTGAGTAGTCTCTTGATTGTCCGTTAATGATTATGATTCCAGTGATATTTCAACAGACGCAGTCCCGTCAGTTTATCAATCAGAGCGGAAGCAATACTGAGAACCACCACGGACAGGGCCGCTGGAACAATCCCGGTACAGAGACCAATCACTGCCCACAGGCTGATCTGGCCTGCAGTGACTCCATCCGAATGCAACAGAAATGTGGACATGAGCACCAGCCAGTAAGACAGCAGCGGGATACCCAGCAGGAACAGAAATTCCCGCCTGCGACTGGAACCAGATCGTTCTGCCAGAAACATGCCAACGGAGGCGCCCAGGCAAATTATGGCACCCTGCCAGTAATGCGAGAGCGCTCCAGCCAGAAGTATGAGTGCCAGAACTATCAGCAATCTCCGAAAGTCGACTGGTAGCGACGACTTTTGTTGGAAATCAGCATCGAGATTCTGTTCTGACATGCTTTAACCCTGGAGCGGAATAGACACAAGCTTGATCAACAGGACTTCTGATGATTGAGTCCTCAACACTGGTGTATTGTATATTCTATCTCACACTGAAATAATATTGCAAAAAGTAGGATTGTTAGAAGACAACAAGCTCTTTAGTCCGGTGAAGAATGTATTATCCAGGTATGGTTTCTGATTAAAAATGGCAGACATTGTCCGTCTGGTCACGGGAACAGACATCTTTGATTTGAAAAATGTGAATGAATCACGAAACCAGATCAGTCGTTTGGGGTTAATAACAGCATGAAACATTACATCATCATTTCAATTTGTTTATTTTCATGTACAACCACATTCAGTCAGGAGCCGAAACAGGTAGCCGGTGATAGAGACTCACGTCGCGCAGCGCTGTTAAAACGGTTTCCTGAAAGCGATACCAATAAAGACGGAGTTCTGTCTGCCCGTGAATTGGCGGCGCATGTGAAAAAACAGCAGAACAGTCCGGAAATGCAGGCGCGACTCAAACGCATGCTGCAGCGATTTCCCGAGGCCGATCTGGACAAAGATGGAAAGTTGAGTGGGGACGAATTACGAAAATTTCGGGCTGCCAACCAGAAGAAAGGGACGCCGCGAACGCGACGTGGCAATGTGCCCAAGGTCGTTGCGACCGTGCCTGATGTTGCTTATGGCGATCATCCATTGCAGCGGTTTGATCTCTGGCCGGTTCCCGATACGAAGAAACCGACTCCGCTGGTTCTCTTTATTCATGGCGGCGGTTTTCGCGGGGGAGATAAATCGCTGTTGAAACGGGGGCTGGTGGAAACCTGTCACAAAGCGGGCGTGGCTGTCGCGGCGATGAATTATCGCCTGACCGATACGGGGCCGTATCCCATGCAGATGCACGATGCTGCCCGCGGCTTGCAGACCATTCGACATCGCGCGAAAGAATGGAATATTGACCCGGAACGCGTGGTCTGCTTTGGTGGTTCTGCGGGAGCCGGGATCAGCCTGTGGCTCGCCTTTCATGATGACCTGGCCGATCCGGACAGTGATGATCCGATCGCCCGTCAATCAACACGCGTCCTGGCAGCGGGGGCAATGAATGGCCAGCCCACCTATGATATTCATACCTTTCGAAAATGGTTTGGCATTCCTGATCTGGCCATGGGGCCTGCGATGCCGGCCTTCTATCATATTGAAGGTGAGGCGGACATTAATAAACTTGCCGTCAAAGCCTTGATGCAGGATGCGTCGCCGATCAGTCATCTGGACAGTGATGATCGCGTAAGTGTTTATATGACGTATAGCCGTCCTGATTCCAAAGTTACACGCGATACGGAATCGGCTATCTGGGTCCACCATGTACTATTGGGGCTCAAGTTGAAGGAAGCGATGGACGCGCAGGGGCTGGAATGTACGGTGACGGCGCCTGGCATGCCTGCTGAAAAGAGTCCGTATGATTCACTGGAAGACTTTCTGATTTCCAAAGCTAAAGGGATCCGGGCAGGGGAGTGACGATTGTCTCTTTTTCTTGCTGCTGTCGCATGTGCCTGTTAAATTGATGTCACAGGTTTTCTTCCTACTATCTCCAGCAGCCGAGACTTCTTATGCCCGTTGATCCGTTTCATCTTGCCTTTCAGGTACGTGACATTGCTGAAGCCAGAGCCTTTTATGGCGGACTGCTGGGCTGTGGTGAAGGCCGCAGTGCCGAGACGTGGGTCGATTTCAATTTCTTCGGTCACCAGGTCGTCTGCCATCTGAATCCGACTTTGGGACCCGAGGGGAAAATCGCTTCGCACGCCAATCCTGTTGACGGTCATGGCGTGCCTGTTCCCCACTTTGGCGTGGTGCTGACGATCGATCGCTGGAATTCGCTGGCGGATCGACTGCGCGAACAGGATATAGAATTCGTGATTGAACCCTACATTCGCTTTGCCGGTCTGCCGGGGGAACAGGCGACGATGTTCTTTCTGGATCCCAGCGGCAATGCCCTGGAATTCAAAGCCTTCAAAGATATCGAAACGCAGCTGTTTGCGACTTGATCTGATTATGCTAAAGTCGTGTACTGGATTACTGGTTTAAAAACGAATGAGGAATATTTCGTGACAATCGAAACTGCAAAAGACCTGAGGGAATTAAGAAAGATCGGCCGAATCGTCGCGATTACCCTGCAGGAAATGATGGCCTGTACACAACCGGGCGTGACCACAGGTGAACTGGATCTGGTGGGGAAAGCGTTGCTGGAAGCTCACGGGGCCAGGTCCGCTCCAAAACTGACATACAATTTTCCCGGTTATACCTGCATCAGCGTCAATGAAGAAGCCGCGCATGGGATTCCCGGAAAGCGGGTGATTCAGCCAGGAGATGTCGTCAACATTGATGTCTCTGCTGAGAAGAACGGCTATTTTGCAGACACGGGCGGCACCTTCGTTGTGCCTCCGGGTAATCCTCTCAAAGACAAATTAATCGCTTCTACACAGATGGCTTTAACCGAGGCCTGTCACGCTGCAAGGGCAGGACGTCCACTGAATGGGATCGGGAAATCGATTCAGAAAGTCGCGAAACAAACCGGTTTTCGCATCATTCGCAATCTGTGTAGCCATGGTGTCGGGCGAGGTCTGCACGAGGAACCTGGTGAGATTCCCGGTTATTTTGTACCAGGAGATACCAGGGTTTTGCATGAAGGGCTCGTCATTACCATTGAGCCTTTCCTGTCAACGAAAAGCAGAATCGTCACGGAAGGCAATGACGGCTGGACCCTGGCAGGGGAGGCAGGAAACTTGTCAGCCCAGTTCGAGCATACCCTGGTCATTACGAAGGGCAAGCCAATCCTGCTGACGGTGGTTTGAACCGCTGGCTAAGACATTCCATTCAGCACCGATTATATCTATCGGTCGTCGCTGATGCTCCCAAGCATAGGCTGAATGGCTTTACATATTCCGAATGTATGCTCTCGTGATCGCTGACACTACCATCGTAAAGAAAAACAGGATCAGCCCGTAGCGCGTTTTTTGTTTTAACCAGCAGACTCCCGCGATGGACAGGCCGATGCCTGTAAGCAGTAAGGCACTGCCTCCTAATATGTTTTTCCAGGTGAGTGCGACGCTGTCGAGCGCCGGGTATTCACCGTTGCTGAATTCGATGGGCCCATGCTTAATATTGTAGTACACCAGCGAACCGAGCATCAACAGGCCGCCCGCAATTAAAAACAGGCCGAACAGGGAAGTCACAATTCCTGCGATCAGATGCCAGCGCATGATTGAAATGAACCTTACTTTTTAATTTGAAACGAAATCGCAGGTCGACCTCTTCGTGTCGACGCAGTTTTCACGAACTATAGATGATCGAACTGATCAGTAATTGTAATGACCACGGAAGCACGATGCTGGTTCATGGCTCATGAAAAATGCGTTAATTGTATGATTGCTATTTGTCGATGCCTGTCGCTTCAGAGCCTTTTGGTGTCGTCGCGATCTCTGCCATAACGCCGAAATGGTCGCTGGGCCAGTCTTTACCGACAGGTTGATTGAGTACGACGCGCGTTGAGACAACGCGTGCGTATCCGCGAAAATGGTGAGGGGAACCGAGGAAGATGTAATCGATGCGACGATGATGGTCGGACAGATGCCAGAACTGTTCGGTGGTCTTTTTCGCGTAGTGATTCTGCGTGGTCCACGTAGGACCCGCACCCCGGTTGCCCGCAGCTTTCCACGCATCATAGTAATGCGTGCTGTGTCCATCCAGACTTTGAAGTCCGGTGAGATAACGAATACCGGCAGAGTCAGGCGTGGCGTCGAAATCGCCGGCGATGATCGGCGGGAAGCCGTTGGGATCGCTGATTTCACGAATGAAACGGTCCAGCGCTACGGCATCGCGTTCGCGCTGGAGTTCCCGGTCAAACTGCCAGCGCGCCGTCCCGAATGTGGAAACGAACAGCAGCCGCCCGATGGGCTGTGGTGCTGTGATTTCAACCGCCAGGGCTTTCCCGCTGCCAGGCAGACTATGAAATGCTTTGCGTTTCAAAGGCCAGCGGGATGCGACCGCGACATCCAGCAGGCGGCGTTCTTTGTTATCAGAACCATCCGATTCATGTTCGATATGGTAGTTCAAGCCCTGCAGCAACTGTTTGACCTGGTGTTCTTCTTCCGGTTTCCAGCCCGCTTCCTGAAAGCCGATCAGATCAGGCTGCAGTGCGGTGATCTGCTCGCGCAGTAGTTTCATGCGAAGTTCGTACGGCTCTGCATAATTCCAGATGTTCGCCGTCAGAACCCGCAGCGGACGGTCAAGTGTTTCGGAGGAAGTTGGTTCCTGGCCTGATGAGACCTGGCAGACCACTGAAATAACGATCAACACGCTACAGCGGGTCAGCTGGTGGGAAGAAAGTCTCTGCATGTTAAGTGCTTTCATTAATTTCGGGAAAGTTCAGATGTTTGAGGCAACTGATACCTTTAGATTCTGAATCCGTTATTGTTTATCTTCGAGCCAGATACCAAACTTGTTCCAGATGTCTTCATCAAATACACCGCCAGCAGGTAACCCGGCGGTTTGTGCGATCCTCTTCCATTGATCTGAATCGAAAGAATCTGGAACTCTGTTGGCATTGATCAGATCAATTAACAGTCCTTCGAACGCCATTTCCGGCTCATTATGGTTAAGGTAATGATCGACTCCCGCGAGTTCATTCTGGTCGAATATCCCCCGGCAAGATTCAACCAGTTCCGCGACTTCTTCGCTTAATGCTGCGATGGCCTCGCTCGACAGCGGTTCGCGATAATCATCTGGACTCTTCTCAGTCATGTTGTGTTCCCTGGCATGATTCTGAAGGCTCCCCCTTTTGGGTTTCTGTGATGAAAAACATTGTAGATCACCTGCAGGTCTTCTAGGATAGAGAGTTGTACAAAGTGTGTTGACTGCTAATTTAGACTTCTACCCAGGGGAATATCATGAAACGCGCTCATTTCAAAAATCTGTTAGTCGGAGCACTCGCTCTACTCATGTCGATGACTACGCTTGCTTCTGCCGACGATGCCAAAGAGGCCGCAATCAAAAAAGACCACAAGCTGATTGAAGGAACCTGGAGGATCAAGACCCTGGAAGTCAATGGTAACAAAGCAGGTGATGCAGACGCCAGTAAGTTTACCGTAGTCAACGGTGCGGATGGAACCTGGAGCCTGCACTCGGAAGGGAACGAGGTCGCCAAGGGAACCAGCACTATTGATCCGACACAGAAACCCAGGACAATCGACTTCATGCCAACTTCAGGGCAGGATCAGGGACAAACGCTGCTGGGTATCTACGAACTCAAAAAGAATACCCGCAAGCTGTGTTTCGCACCTGCCGGTCGGAACCGTCCGACAGAATTTTCTTCGACCGCTGAGAATCAGCATATTCTGGTGACGTTCGAGAGAGTGAAGGCGGAGTAGGGAACCTCGTGAATTGAATTTAAGTCGAATATCGAGCTGAAGGTAGTGCACAGCCGAATGTTTTTCTTGATGAGACATATGTTACAGAGAATAGTTAAAATGCTAAAACAACTCTGTGTGTTCTTGACTGTTCTTCTCCTGGCAGTCTGTCACAGCATCGCGAATACGGAAGAGGTCCGCGTGGAAACGCCGGCCGCATTGCAATCTGCTGTGAAGTCGGCCCAGCCGGGAGACGTCATCAAGATCGTCGGCGCTGACTGGTCCGATGTCAAAATCAAACTCATACTCAAGGGAACGGAAGCAAAACCGATTACCGTGCAGTCACAGGTCGCGTTCACGGGTGCGTCGGAACTGAATCTGCTGGGCGAATATGTGGTTCTCGACGGATTTACGTTTCGGAACGGCAGTCTGAAGACAGGGCATGTCATCCGTGTGCGGGGTGCACACAACCGGGTGACCCGCTGCATCATAGACAACTATAATCCTGAAAATATCGAGACCCGGTATCAGTGGCTCAGTCTGTACGGCCATCATCATCGCGTGGATCATTGCCGGTTTGAAGGTCAGAAGCATTCCGGCACCACACTGGTGGTCTGGCTCGATGAAGACGGAGAAGTGGGACGGCACCGCATCGATCACAATCACTTTCTGAACCGTCTGCAGGGGAACGGCAACGGCTTTGAAACACTGCGGATTGGTACCAGTGAAACCTCCATGAAATCTGCGCAATGTGTCGTTGCTGAGAACCTGTTCGAAAACTGCGACGGCGAAGTGGAACTCATCTCCAACAAGTCCTGCGACAATATTTACGAACGTAATACCATTGTCGGCTGCGCCGGCGCTCTGACATTGCGGCACGGCAACAACTGCATCGTTCGCGATAATCTCATTCTGGGAGACGGCGATCGCCATTCGGGCGGCATTCGCGTTGTCGGCACAGGGCATCAAATCATCGGCAATCACATTGAAGGGGTAGGGGATCGAATCGACGGCGCGATTGCATTAAGTGCGGGAGTGCAGAACCCGAAGTTGAATCAACATGCACAGGTCCAGAACGTCCTTATCGAAGGTAACACGCTGATCGATAACGCGGGAGAAGAAATCGTCCAGGGGCACGGCCTGGGCAGCCGTTCGCGCACGCTGTTGCCGGAGAATATCAAGATCAAAAACACCCGTCGCACGGGTAAGCCACAACTCAAGCGATTGAAACCCGCTGACGTCGGCCCTGATGCGAAGCAGGAGTAAGTTCTCTCTGAGTTTTACTTCGATACGACCCTACAGAAGTACTCTTTTACATGCAGACCGACGAGGGGGGAATACCCCAGGTAGAGCCAGCAGGTGTCTGCGTTTTCGAAGGTGAGCAGGGTGAGATAGTCCTGGTCAACGGGCAGTGCGACGGCTTTTGTCAACAGTGCCAGTTGAGTGGACGTGCGGCCGAGCACATGCAGGGGCTCTTCCCGGGTCCAGCCTGCGAGGATGTATTCTTTGCCCGCTTTGATATAGCGAATTTCGGGCATCGTATAGATGGCACGATGCCCGTCGTATTGCACCGTCATCTTGCCCAGCAATCGTTCCAGTCCGAGGGTTGCTTCTGCAGACAGGTTGCAGTCCGCCTCCAGATGCTGCTTTGTTAGTGGCCAGTCAGATTTCCAGGTTCCCTCAAGACCGGTAGTCCAGTCTGGCTGCGGTTCGTTTACGGAGACGGTATCGGGGGCTGCTTCCACCCATCGTTTCCTTTTCATCTCTGAATTCAGATCTATTTCAAAACATGCGGATCAAGCCAGACGGCGTGTGCTCCCCGATTAATTGCTTTTGTTTCAGTTCGAATCATCAGTCTGTTAATGTTCCTGACAGAAACTTTACAGAACAGCACATCCTTATCATCTTTAACGGAGGCTTTCCAGAGAACCCGGTTATCTCCCAGTACCATAAATGTAATAGTACCAACAAATTGATAATTATCGTCCTTGAGGGCCACGCCGGTCACAAAAGTTTTGAAATGACCGTCCAGTTGATAAGACACGCTTGCGGAACCTCTACTTGCTGGAACCATGCCCAGACCATTGGGAAATTCAAGCTGATTGACGGTAAACAGTCCCTTGCCATTTCCCGCGTCACCATTTTTTCCGAAAGGCCATCCACCATGAACCACATCTTCTTCCTGCATGTGATTCAGATACCGCAGGGGCATTTCGTTTAACCTGGCATTCAGTGCTGCTCGATCAGGGCCAAGAGTGCGCGACCAAGCCTGGCTATACAGGTCATAAGCGTGCATTTCCAGTTCCTGCTTCGTTGAGCCTTTCTCTTTATCAGCTAACTGATACCAGCCATTGGCGACTGTCAGCAGCGCATCTGCATCATTTGAGTTTGCGATTTCCTGCTTTGCCAGGGTTTGATATTCCGCATCATCCCCTTTGGCGAGCCAGAACAGTCCCTCTTTCCAGTTGTTCAACTTTAAAGCGACAAACTTTCCATATAAAGACGCTGCGTTCGCGTCGTTTGGATTCTCCTGCAGTTTTTGATGAGCTTTTTCCACGTCACGATATTCGAGCGACAGCATAATACTGCGTTTTTTTAAGCTGTTCGCCAGCGTAAAGGCATGGTTGCTGCGTGCCGATTTACCGATCTTGCTGGCGAAAGTAGCGATTTTCACTGCAGAAGAATAATCGCCTGACTGGATCGCAGACTGACTGGCGTTGATCGCGTCAAACGCCACATCTTTCAACCTCCCCTGGGAAGGTGCTGATTTAGCTGCCTGTAACAACTGCCTGTATTTCTCATCGAAATCGATGTTCTCAACAGGGGGAAACGCCTGCAGAAGCTGAGTCCCGCCTGCAAGGAGCAGGGCAGACAAGAAGATAAATGTGTGAATAAGAAACTGACGTCTCTGCGGTAACATGACTCAATCCAATCGCGTGTTTTTTTGAGCGCCTGCGTGAAATAGACAGAAATACAGTTCCTATCCTAAATGAATCAGCGTGCCGTTCCAAGCATTCTCTCTAGGGTTTCCACCGGAATTTCCCATTTGTGTTGCCATTTCCGGCTGGTATCATGGAGTGAATGCTCGAACTAAAAGTTACATCGTTACCTGGTGTGAAGTCTCTGGGGAACCCTATGTGCTGTCTCCGAATGCTGCATCATCTGATACTCAACATGGCAATCCTGATCACAGTCTGGGGCTGCACCCAGGCGGTTCCTGATAAGCCGAGTGAAAATTCCTCGGAAGTGACAACGGAGACTCAGCAGAAGTTCGCGTCTCCTGAAGAAGTCACCTCTGCCCTGGAATCGCGCTGGTCACTGGATGACATCAAAACCTATTGCATTCCGGAACGACGCTACAACCCTATGTGCCAGAACCTGGTGACAGACGTCGGAGTGACCTGGGAGGGAGCTCTCCACGAAAATGTACCGACGGGCTTTGCCTCGATCAGCTGGTACGGCACAGCAGTGGAGGGCAGGCTGCATGAATATTCGTTAGGCGTGAGTCGAGGCGAAAATTACTGGTTGCTGGAAATCGGGAATGTCAACTCATTCGACAGGCAACCCCGTGTCGCGCCCGATCCCTCAGGACCATGCTTTATCGGCAGCGCGCCCGCTGAAAATCAGGGATCTGGCAATTCAGATTCGGATGGCTTTGTTTCACCAGTCAAACGTGATTAGGTTACTAGAGTTCAAAGCAATGAGTTAAGCGTGTCAGAGAAATTGAAAGATGGAATCGGGGTCTGACCCCTTTGCATCCTGCCCCCTTTGTTTCTCCCAGTCATTGAGGTGAGGCCATAGAATGCCTGTGAAGATTAAACCATTAACGAAAAAACAACTTCGAGAGGTTTTTGAGTCCTATTCGGACGTATTTGCCCATTGGGACAAAGACGTCAGTGCTGCTACGTTTGCTAGAACTTCTGGACCGGTCAAACAGCAAGTATGGTTTGAAGGATTGCGGTCCGGTGAATACCGTCCGGCGTCAGGTGTACGAATACGAGTAGCTCCCGATGTGGCAATGCTCCACCAGTTTCTGGATATTCGCCATCGTCAGATCTTGCACTCTCAGCATGAGGCGATGCAACCGTCTGTCATCGCAGCAATGACGACTCAGTTCATGCCGCACCTCAATCAGCCGCTCGATGCTGCCGAAGTCTTACGTTTGTGTGAAGCAGAAGCAACAAACAACATTTCTGATATTTGTGGCGTTGCAGCACTAGCGGCTTATCTGGGCAGGTCAAATTTGGCTCTTGAATGGTGCAAGAAGGCAGAGGCATCTATGGCCCGCCTCGGGCGACAACCTGCCGAATGGGAACTCTCACAACACGACTTTGTGAAGCAACTTGATCTTGCCTTAAGATCAAATGCTGAAGCAGCATTCTTGAAGAAGTTTATGGTAAGCTAGTGCCCCGTCATTTTTAATAAATGGGGTTGCAGAGCTTGAGTAAATATCAGATCCTTCACACATTCAAGGAGGAACTGATATGGAAAAGAAATACATCGTTCGGCTGTCGCAGAAGGAACGTGATACGCTTACGGATGTCCGCAAGCGGCTGAAAGGTTCACCACAGAAGGTCAGGCGAGCAGAGATTCTGTTGAAGGCGGATGCGCGGGGGCCGAACTGGACTGACACGAAGATCGCTGAGGCGTTTTCGTGCCGCGTGCAGACCGTTGAAAATCTCCGGAAACGACTGGTCGTCGAAGGGTTTGAGATCGCCTTGAATGGCAAGCCCCGGGAATCACCACCGAGACAGAAAGTTCTCGACGGCAAGCAGGAGGCGAAGGTGATTGCCATGCGTCTGGGGCAGTTTAGAACACGATTTGGCGCACCAGCGCAGGAGATATTCAGACAACGATGACACCAAAACAGTTTGACAAAGTGGCACGCCAACTCTTTGCAGGTGTGCTGTCAGCATACGGATTCACTTGTGAGGGATCTCGATACTGTACGTTCTACCGTAAGTATTCTGATGAACTATTTCATTTCGTGCTTCCTGACTTGGGAACTCATGGGACATGGTTCGACGTGAAGGTGTTTCCGGCATCTCCATTGCTCGACCCGTTGTTTCAAGAGGATTTCCCCGATGACGTGGGGATTCCGACAGACAGCTATTCTTACTTGAGTGAACGAGGCATTGGTCTCGATCAGGAAAAGTTCAACTGCAAAACTGAGGAGAATATGCGTCATCGATTCGAGGCGAGCGTGCGACCGGCACTGGAAGATCGGGCGATACCTTATCTCGATCAATTTTGCTCGATTGATGACATCGTCCCCGTGTTGAGTAACCCTATATTCCGTGGGATCGGACTGCATCTTGTTGGCAAGATGGAAGAAGCCATTCCACTGCTACAACAACAAAGGGAAAGGTTGTCATTGTTAGACAGTGATACCCCGGCCATTTCAGCACGGCTGAGGTTCATCGAAGAATTGCTCGAAGGCTTTTAGCGATATCAAACACAGCCTAATTATGTTGCCGTTGTCCATTACCAGCCGACGACTACGTCGGCTTCTGCATCACGATCATCTCAGGCTGTGCCAGTTTGAACGGTTTCAGCTTGGCCGGTTGAGCAGGCTTCTATGGCTTGAACACTGGCATGCTTGATATCTAAAAACTTCAATAATGGTTTAAACGCAAATTAAACTCAGCTTGACCAATTATTTTTGTAATTTGAATCGTATCCATGTCTGATCTCACTCAAAAACTAGCCATCTTCGGCTGCCTGCTCTTCACCAGTTTCTGTTTGTGGAAAGCGGGAGCGGGGCTGATTGGTGGTGCGGATACCGAGATTCTGCCCTCTGCACAGGCGGTAGTTCTTCCTTCAGGGACGCCGCCGCGGGTGGTGACGACGCCGATTCAACAGATGCGGCCCGGGATGCGGGTGGACGGTCGGAATCCACTGCGCATTCAAACGGAAGCGACAATCGATCCTACGCCGGCAGGCTGGCGGCTGGTCTCGGTGCGGATGCGGAAACCGGACGGCAGTGATTTCGAAGCAGAACTGATGCGGCCCTTAAGCTGGATTTATCGCCACCGCGCAGCCGGGTGCGGTGATTGAGCTCAACATGCCGGAACTGCATGTGGTGGGAGCAGCGGAAGTGCTTTCGATCTCCGCCTGTCCGCCTATTGATCCGGGTGACGGGCCGGTTGTG
This sequence comes from Gimesia maris, assembly GCF_008298035.1. Taxonomy (NCBI): domain Bacteria; kingdom Pseudomonadati; phylum Planctomycetota; class Planctomycetia; order Planctomycetales; family Planctomycetaceae; genus Gimesia; species Gimesia maris. Next base: position 4,935,409 of record NZ_CP042910.1, on the reverse strand, counting down.
CTTTCGACGTTCAAGAACATCGCGAACAATGTCCTCAACATTTATGTGGAAGGGGAAACCGAACCGATCGGCGTCACCGCCGGGCATCCTTGTGGTGTGCATTAGGCTCTCTGTGCTTCCAGTAAATTCAGAGTGCGAATAATTATATGTGAGAGGACTCATTAAAACAGGGGCGCTGCCCCTTTCAGTCTTGTTTCTAATCGAGATCAGAACGCTTAAAGATCGTCTCTCAAATTATTTGAAACAGTTTATGGTATGGGTGTCTTGCGAGCATTGTGTGTTATTGTATAGTATTATTCGATGCAACGATTTCCCTATATCACCGATTACATAAACGAAGTATTCGCGAAAGAAATAACGCAGTGGGATTTTATTCTGCTGCGTCCATTGCTGATCGTATTCTATTTCTTTTTACGGTTCATCAGCTTTCCGATCAAGTTTATTCTGCGACGTGGTCCACTTGGATTTGAAGGATACCTGATCGACTTCTGGATGGCCTTTGGCATAAAGTATCTGGCCCGCCATGAAGCAGCTGAGTTGTTTATGCGGCACGTGCAAATCGAGCCACTGCTTTATCGTCATATGCTTGCACGTCGTGAAACAGCGACAACAGAAAAGCAAGAGAGAAAGCTGAATGGGATCGACGGAGAATTCGGTGTCGAGAATACGAAAACCATTGTCAATCATAACCTGACAATCGGGCACGACCTGCTCTCCTACGAATTGATTGATCGTTTTGACAAGACCGTCTTCCTGGAAAATCTGGAATACATTAGATCAATTAAACCTGAAAGCCACGAAAACTTCAGTAAAGCGGTACTGGAAGAAAACCGAAAACACTCGTTTCAGCTTTTAGGGGCCACGAACCTCGTTATTTTGATTGTAACTGTCATCACTATCTTTGGTGACTTAAAAACCACAATGACGGCTTTGAACTCGTTTGGTTCCGACTCGGTGCTCTTATGGTGTATGAAACAAATCTACGCCGAGAATAAGCAGGTTCAGATCGACCTGGATTTCTTCATGCAGGAAGTGAATAATCGAGGACATTACAACAGCAGCGCTTTTTTTTCCAATCCGAGTCAGTATCTCTACTATCACATCGTTTTTGACGAGGTCGTCTATGACATGCTGATGAATCAGCCACCGGTTTCTAAGGATTCTTGAATTTTAATGTCCTGCTATATCACGCGAACTGCTTCTTATCTCCCCGGCCCTGCAGTAGAAAACGACGAAATCGAGCGGTTTATCGGATCGCTTGCAGGTGAAGCTGCGACGAAAGAAAAAATCTTATCGATGAATGGGATCGTGCGTCGTCATTACGCACAGGACCACTTACAACAAAAAACACATGATGTTTATGGACTAGGCTCCCGTGCCGCGCAGCAATGCCTGAGTGATTACAAAGAAGCTGATTCAATTACTTATCTTGCTGCGGGAACCACTTACACGCCACTGGCGGCTCCCGGATTTGCATCGATCCTGCATCATCGGTTACAGGCAGACGGTTACCTGAATTATCCCGTCGAGATCAGTTCTCACGCAGGAATCTGTTCATCAGCCGCCAATGCCATGGTGGCTGCGATCCGGTCGATCTCGGCAGGCCATCATCGTTCGGCACTCTGTGTCGGTGCAGAGCACGCCTCAGAAATTTTAAAGTCAAGTGTGATTCAACCGATCGACGATCGATCTGAACACGAAAATTTACGAAACAGCCGCTGGTTTATGTCGATTTTTTTGCGGTTCATGCTTTCCGATGGTGCGGGAGCTTTTCTACTGCAGGATCGCCCTGACTCAGAAAAATTATCACTGCGTGTAAACTGGACTCACTCCATGTCGTTTGCTCATGAAGCGCCGTTATGCATGAAGCTGGAAGGCCGCACAGCTCTGCTGAGTCAAGATCTTTCTGTTTTATCGAGCTACCTGGTTCCGCTGGCAAGCAAATTTCTGAAGATCGCCCTCGAAGCTCAGCGCGATTCTCTCGACTCATATTCTAAAATATTACCCCATATGTCGTCCTATTTCTTTCGGCGTAAAATGGAACGTGTCATCGCCTCTCATTCCAGTAATCCACAGAATCCGGTTCCCTATTGGACCAATCTTGCAACCGCTGGAAATACCGGTTCTGCCAGCATCTATGTCATGTTGGACCAGTTCCTCAGACAGCATGAACTGCTTGATGGCGACCGGATTTTGCTGTTCATTCCGGAATCGGGACAATTCAATTTTGTGCTTGTCAGCCTGACAGTGGTGCTGCCATGACAGGCACAGGTCCAAATCCAAAGGTGACAGCAAAGCAGAAAAGACTTGCTATCATTGGTGGAGGCAGCAGTGGACTGATTAGTCTGAAGAATTCGCTCGAATCGCTCAAGGAATGGGACATTGTCTGTTATGAGAAGTCGGATCGAATCACTGGCTGTTGGGGAAACCCCTATCCAGGCTTCGTCTCGACTTCCACCAAATACACCACTCAATTTTCATGCTTTACTCCCTTCGATGCCAATGTGAAGCCGGATGGGGGTGCGAGTCGATCTGAGTTCTTTCGGAATGATGAATATGGTCAATATCTGGAGCAGTTTGCAGAAACGTTCTCACTCCATGGTCATATTGCCACACAACATTGTGTGGACAAGCTGTGTCGCGATGTCGATCGAGGTGGCTGGCAATTATCGATTACCGACTTGAAAGAAGAACATGCTGAACCAATCACAGAATATTTCGATTCTGTTATCCTCTGTACCGGCTTGACTGCTGAACGAGTACAAATCGACTGCAAGATCAAGATTTTGTCTATTCCCGAACTGCATCATCCTGTCGGGCTGGGGCACATCACTGAGAATCGTATTGTGGTTATTGGCGGTGGAGAGTCTGCCGTCGATTATGCAAACCGTCTTTCGCGACCCGAGCTGAATAATCAAGTCTTTTTGTCCTTAAGGTCAGGGATTCGAGTCAGTCCCAGGTATCATCCCATTCGAGGAGTGCCATCGGACTTTTTGAGAAATCGATTGCTGCTGTCGATTCACGAAGATATTCGAAACTGGATCGGGCAACGATTCGTCGAACTGCGAATCCGCTACCAGGAAACCTTTCGCCGATTGTTTCCTGCAAAAAAGGGGGCTGATGTATCAACCAGTGAAATGGATCAGGACGTAAATCAGATCCGCAAAGAATGGGCTTATAAACTCACAAAAACGGCAAAAGATGACCTGTTCAACATGTTTCATAACAAGAGTGATGATTTTTTAGACGCTGTTGCCGCAGGCAGAATTACTATAGTCGGACCTCCCGTTGACAATCAGTTCACAGTGTTTCGCCGTTTTGATTCCGATCAGGAAGAACACATCGAGCCGTCTCTCGTTGTTCCGGCAGTGGGGTACCAGGGAAGACTGAGCGAATTGTCGGAAGGGCACCTTCAACTTTCGGACTTTTATCTGGGTTGCATACATACCACTTATCCGGATATGTTCCTTGTCGGTTTCGCACGTCCGATTATTGGAAATATCCCCTCCATTAGCGAGGTGCAGGCACGTTTTGTGTGCGGATTAATTGCTGAAACGTTTCCTCGTCCTGCCAATATCGAGACACTGCATCGGGCAGATTCCCTCCGCAGGAAAGTCCGCTATAAGGAATTGAGATTAGAGTCAATTTACCCGGTGGAGATGTTTCCTTATTGTGACCAGTTAGCCAGGTTGATGAACACGTTCCCGACATTGCGTGCTCTCGGCTCATTGTCCGTCTGGTGTCGAATGCAACTTACTCCGGCGACAACGATGCATTACGACTATCGTGAAACGCAGTCACGCGAGCGAGATGCAACAACCCCGGTCTACATGCCCGGTTCATTAATCATTATTCTGCTGGTGATCAAGCCATTCGACTTCGTGTACCGAACTTTTAGAAGATTGTTCAAGCGAAACCTCTGAATCCTTTGTTTGCCATTGTCTAAACGCGGGGCTGTTGTTGAAGTCCGACAACATCATGCGAGACCAAAAAATTTGGGGAGCAGCGTAGGTAGGATCGGGGATGTCCCCGTTAGCCGTTCTGTTGCGCGATGATTGTATTGGCTGCTGCCAGTTGATCCTGCATGACGAGCACCTCCACCACTCCGGGTGCTTCAGCCCGGAACTGCGCGGTCAGGCCTCCGGTGCTGGTCGCTTTAATTCCATGCTCATTTAAGAGAGCAACAATCAGTTCTCCTTCCAGTTCATCCGCGGCGGTGGTCACGGTCACAAGTCTGTCGTGTTGAGCAGCCATGGTCAGTACTCCTGGTGGTCACTGACAGAGTCCAGACTCCCCCGTTTAATTGATCGAGTGACAAGAATCGAAGCAGAGACGATTACGAAGGCTGATTTTCTGAATAATCGATGCTTATGCTTGAATGTGCGGATCTGGATGTTCACAATTGAACATTGATTCTCTGTTCTATACAACCAGCATCAGGGGGCCACAATGCAGCATGACGCACAGGGCAGCCAGTCAACCGAATTTTTAATACAGCGCGGTTGAATGACAGAAAGTATGATGAACTGAAGAGGGTAACGGGGTCTGACCCCTTTAAAGCTCCCCTTAAATCTATTCAATTTGATCTATCGATTCGACCTTAGATAGAAGGTGACACTATGCCCAATATGGAATTCGATTTCCAGGGTCTGATACAACTGCTGGCCAAGAATCTGTATAGCGAAAAACGCGTCTTCATCCGTGAACTCATCCAGAACGCTCATGACGGGATCCTTCGTCGCCAGTCACGTGAATCCGATGCGTTTTCACCAAGGATCGATATCGAAAGTCGACCAGACGAACTTCAATTCATTATCCGCGATAACGGGCTCGGAATGGACTTGAACGACATCGGCGAATACCTGGCTGTCATCGGACGTGGAGCAACGAGACTTGAAAAGGGGGACGTCACCGGATTAGTCGGTCAGTTTGGAATCGGCTTTCTCTCGGCGTTCATCGTGGCCGAGCGTGTTGAAGTCGAAACACGAAAGACTGGCGACGACGATGGGTGGAAGTGGTCAAACAGCGGCACTCAGGAATACACGGTAAGCAATGTCAGTAAGGACTCATTTGGAACGACCGTGACTGTCTTTCTTAAAGGGGAAGAGGACAAAGGTGTCATCCATCCGGAAGAAGTTGACAATGTCATTCGTAAATATGCCGACATGCTGAAAGTGCCGATTCATCTAAACGGCAGCCGCGAACCGATCAACCAGATGATTATGCCTTGGGACCGTGACGGATTGAACGAAGAGACGCGTGCCCGGGAAACACAAGTCTATCTGGCAAAGACCATGCCCGACAGCGCGCTTGCCCTTATTGATGTCGACATCGAGAATCCTGGTCCTACGCGAGGAGTGCTTTACATTTCCGACCAGCGTTCGCTGCCCAACCATGAACAGCCTCCGGGAAGGGTGAGGCTTTATCAGCAGAGAATGTTTCTGTGTGAAACGACGGACCTGCTGCCACCGTGGGCTCGGTTTGTCCGGGGAGTGATCAATACTTCCGCAATCATCCCCACCGCTGCACGTGACAACTTTGTGCGCGATGACACGACCGATCGCATCAAAGAAGAATTCGGACACCTCATCATTGAACGGCTGCGTGAACTTTCGCTGGACGAGCCACAACGCTTCCAGAGAATACTGAAATATCACGATATCGGTATCAAGGCAGCCTGCTACGAATACGATGAGCTTTTCCGAAACGTGGCCAACCTGCTCGAATGGCGGACGAATTGTGGGGGCAAGGCGATCGATGAGGAGAGCTACAGCGGATTTTACTGGCGACGCCTGCCTGAAATTCTTTCGGCGTTGCCTAAGTCGGAATCCGGTCCCCAGGCTCTGCCCTGTTTCGCCACGGCGTTCTCGGCGAATCAGTATTTCAATATGGCGGAATCTGCAAACTCGCTGGTGATTGACGCCAGTGGCCCCTTTGAAATGTTGCTGCTTGAGAAATACGCAGAGTTCGAAGACGTTTCCATTAAAATTATACGCGTCGATCAGATTGACGACCCGAATATCTTTCGCCACCTGGAAGAGCATCAGGAAGAGGTTCGATTTCAACGTCTGGCAACACGCATGGAACAGGTGGTTAAGCCCCGAGGCAGATCAATCCGTGTCGAGGCCCGGAAGTTCAAACCAGCAGACCTGGCTGCACTGATTCGCACCACCGAGCGTTCCGAGATGCACCACCAGGCAGAGGATCTACTGAATCAGCCTAATACACCACAGAGTATGCGTGAGATGGCGGAGACACTGCTCAAGATGACCACGGCAGAATCGATGCGGCTCACCATTAATGCGGACAACAGCCTGATTCGTGATATTGCCGAACATCCCGAGTTGTTCGGCGAACCGGAAGTCGATGAGATTCTCAGTGGCATCTACAACAACGCAATTCTCTTTAATCAGGACCTTTTAACTACGGAAAACACTCAGATTCTGAATCAGCAGATGCATCGGCTGTTAGTGAAACGCTGGGAAACCGTGGCTGACATGGCAGAGGCGGTATTGCTGCAACCGGAGAGGGACCAGCCCGAACTGGATGTGGTGCCTGCGAAAAATCCGGAGCGACAGCACCGCTGTATCTTCATGGTGACACCAGAGACTGCGGAATTTGACGACGTCATCGAAGCCGGCCGCACTGTTGTGGAAGAACGCTGGAAATGTGAGTTGCTCCTGGCTCGTGACCTGAAACAGAAATCGACAGACGGCATTCGTCGGCTGATGAATCGGGCTGACGCATTTATTGTCGAGTTTACGACCATGCAACCGCAGCAGATGCTTGAAGCCGGCGCCGTTCGATTTGATCCTCGCTCACGTCCCGCTGTGTTACTGCGCGACGAGACGCACGTAATGCGAGAGGACATGCGCTTCGATCCGGGAAATCAGAACTGTATTGTCTACAGCAATCGGGGAGACAAGTCGCTGGTGGACTATCTCGACCACGAAATGCAGAACGATGTCCACATCGCGAAGCTGCTCAAGGATTCTGCGCGGCAGCGTTTTCTCTCCTCCCGTAGACTGGTTGAACTGTTTAAGCCAGTCACGCTGGACGCATTAATGGTTCGTACCCTGGTGAGCAGATTCCCTACCGAAGAACGCTGGCGAGAAGTGACAGAGGAAGACCTCGCCGACTGCCTGGATGAACATCAGGGCTTCGCCAGCATACTTCTTGATAACGTCCACAAATCACTGAATTGAAGGCTTTAGCAAATGGGACCGGAAGCATATATACTGATAGATCATGCGTACGAGGCTTACAGGCAGGGACGTTTTGTAGAAGCGGGAGTGCTGGCGGGTCAAACATGCAATGATGCGAAAAAGGCAGGCAAAGACGAACTGGCATACGAATTGGGCTTGTTCGAAGTGCAATGCCTGCTGCGTGCAGGTAAACCGTTGGGGGCATTGAATCGGCTGCTTACGATGAAGTCCTGGAAGGCGCCGCTCCATGAGTATTTGTTCCAGATGAAAAAACAGACTTTCGATCTGTTGCGGAGTTACAATCCCGATGTGACGCAGTTAGAAACGCGGCTTGGAGAACTGGAAAGACTTGCCAAAAGCGCTCTTGATGGAGTCGTTGCCGACTTCCGACTATATGAGTATCTGTATTTGGAAGATCAGGGCAAGGATGAGAAGGCCCTCAATTCCATTGAGCTGGCGTGGTCGGAACGCGGCGCAGGAACCATGAACCACGCTCACTCAACTGCTTCTTATGGATGCCTTGTGAACCTGCGCTTGAATCGCCGCCCGCAGGCCGAGGACTGGGTAAAAATCATGGAGCGTGATGGCGAGATCACATGTCTGGGATATCGAGCCGACCTCGCGGACTGCAAGGCTGAACTCGCCCTGTTTGATGGTCGTTACGAGGACGTGTTTCACTATGCACAGCAGCAACGTCGAGTCGCCATGGAATATGCGGATAAGATACGCGTCCACGAAGCAATCGAAAAACAGGTGCGTTCGCGACTGCTTGATGCAACAAACGGAGACCCTGTCGATCGCTTGTCCGGGGTGTTAGACGTCTTCAAACAGGCGATTCCCGGGAAAAACAGCCTTCAATTACAGTTTCGTTTCAGTCTACTGCTGCTTGACATCCGGCTCGCTGCAGTACGTTGGGCTGTGGGCATGCAACCTGCAGAAGATTCCTGGTATCAGTCACCGCAAGTCGTGGCCTGTGACCTGCGCGTCGCGAAGGACGAAGCCATCCGCCGGATTGATAAGACAAAGGCTGCCATCCGACGTGCAGGCAAAATCGCTCGACAATCGGATCAGGCATTTTGCTGTGACTGGCGACAGGAAGCGGTAAATCACCGTAGAGAGCGGCTCCAGAAAATTGTTTCCAATCTGGATCAAGGCGTGACTTCCGATTTCACTGTAAACAAGGTGTAAGCAGGAATTACATGAGGGAGAGAGAGGGGGCAGATCCCATGCTGTTCGGCCTGGTAGCCTATGATGAAAAGAACTGCTCCCTTAATTTTCCTCCCGGGGAAGATCTCGCCGACTGCCTGGATGAACAATAAAGGCTTCGCCAGCATACTTCTTGATCACGTTTGCAAATCACTGAATTGAAGGCTGTCATCAATGGATTACGATGCATACATTTTACGCGAACATGCGCACGAGGCTTACGGACAGGGACGCTTTGTGGAAGCGGGAATGATGTTTGGGCAATTATGCAACGATGCGAAGCAGGCAGGCAACGAAGGAATCGCATTCCAATTTGGATTGAACGAGGTGAAGTGCCTTAAGCGTGCGGGTAAACCGTTGGAAGCATTGAATCGCCTCCTTTCTATGGAATCATGGGAGGTGTCGCGACACGAGTCTTTGTTCTCAATGAGAGAAATGACTTTCGATCTGCTGCGGCTTTACAATCCCGATATGACGCAGTTAGAAACGCGGCTTGGAGAACTGGAAAGTCTTGCTGGAAACGCTCTAGAAGGAGTCGTTGCCGACTTACGGTTCTGTGAGTATGAGTTCTTGGAAGATCAGGGCAAGAATGAGAAGTCTCTCAATGCCATAGAACTGGCGTGGTCGGAACGCGGCGCAGCAACCATGAATCACGCTCACGCAACTGCTGCTGCCGGATGTCTTGTGAACCTGAGCTTGAATCGCCGCCCGCAGGCCGAAGACTGGATAAAAATCATGGAGCGTGATGGCGAGACCGAATGCCTGGGGTATCGAGCCGATCTGGCAAACGCCAAGGCTGAACTGGCCCTGTTTGATGGTTGTGCTGAAGACGCGTTTCATTATGCACAGCAGCAACGTCAGGTTGCCATGGACTATGCAGATTTGATACGTGTCCACGAAGCCATCGAAAAACAGATACGCTCGCGCTTAATTGATGCAACAAACGGAGATCCTGTCGATCGCACGTCCGGCGTAGTAGATGTTTTGAGACATGATCTTTCCGGGAAACGCAGCGTTCAATTGCAGTTCACTTTCAGTCTGCTGATGCTTGACATCCGGCTCGCCGCAGTACGCTGGGCTGTGGGCATGCAACCCGCAGAAGATTTCTGGTATCAGTCACCGCAAGTCGTGGCCAGTGACCTGCGCGTCGCGAAGGACGAAGTGATCCGCCGGATTGATAAGACAAAGGCTGCCCTCCAACGTACGGGCAAAATCGCTCGTCGAGTGGATCAAATATTTGACTGTGACTGGAGACAGGAAGCGGTCAACAGCCGAAGAGAGCGGCTTCAGGAAGTGGTTTCCCATCTGGATTGAGGTTTTGACTTCTGATGTCGCTGTCAACGGGGAGTGATCAGGAATCACATGAGGATTCAGGTGGATCAGGCGTCTCCGTTTTTATAAGTCTGGCCAATCATTGACGACGACTGCGGCGACGTGGGGCCGCAGCCTGGAATAAGACGATTGAGGATAAAAAGGGACAGGAGGCAAATAAACGACTCCTGCTTTAAATCTCCTGACCCCGTAAGTCTCTCCGCATATAGAGGCATAGATTTATGAAAGGGTTACTTAATGGATAGAAGTGAATTACAAAAGTGTGAAATACCATCGAATGATAAGTGGGTGGTGACACAGAATCATATTTTGACGATTACTGCTGAGGAAGCGAAACATGTAACGGGTTTTGGTGAAGGCTTTAAAATCTGGGATTTATATTTTTTACAAGACATGTTTCACGCCGTTTCTACAGATAAAATGTATGTGATTGATGTTGGTTGGTATCCAGAGGGTTCACCTGAGGGACATTATTCTTTAGTTTTAATTGAAAGAAACCCGAAGGAAAATATTTATAATTGGAATGAACCACTTGTTGAATATGAGACCCGGTCTCTTGATCAACTACTCTCAAAAATAAGAGACCTGATGTCTGACGAACAGAAAATAGAGGCAGGAACAAATGAGGGTAGTTAAAGGGGGCAAGAGACAAATAATCGGAAGACAAAGAAGACATAAAGGGGGCGGGACCAATCCTGTTCGGCACAGTTTATACTACATGTAAAAAAACACCACGAACAGTGTTTTTCAGAGAGGTAATCGGGGTCTGACCCCTTTAGCGTTGTCTACAATGAGTAAATCTAAAAAGAGTACAAAGAAGCTAACATCACAGAAGTCAAACACTCGCAAAAAAACTTGAAACATATCTAACGGGCAAAAGGGGGGCAGAAGTGGAAACAGAGTCGCTGAAACTTTTAATACTTCCCTAATTATTTTAGTACTTCTTGCCATCTTTCAAGATGAGTAGTGCCTCCGCTAAGTGTGGTTTGTGTTCCCCATAGTTCTGCTGCAGCCTTCAATTTGCCGATTATTTCCTCGTTACTTGCAGATTTAATCCAGTCGCGTTCTGCGATTCTTGAAAGGAGAAAGTGATAACGACAACGTTTTGCTGCAGCTGGTGTCTGTGCTAGTCTTTTAGATTTTGGGGTAGATCGATGCATTTCACCAAACTCTGCGAAAGCATGTATTTCATCAGAAATAATCCCTTTACAAATTACGCACCCACAGACTTTTTTATAGAAATCTTTGGGGGTTTTAATCTCTAATGAATCAAAGCACCGTTCAATTTGAGGTACTCCAAATCGCCTGCGAACCTGTGGAAGGTAGTAACGAACTGTGGGGGTAGACTGCCCAATTATAGGAATAACATCCTTTTGTTCGCCATAACCTACACCATGACTGAGGCCTGAAAGGCCATGTTTACTAAGAGCCATACTAAAAAAACCACCATGTCGACTATAAACAGAAACCTTGTCACTTAATGTTTCTACTAAATTTCGAAAAGCGGTCAAGTGCTCAATGCTTGCAGAATCTTCCTGAAAAGCACTAAACCAAAACCAAACTCCCTTCACACCAGTACTTGGTAGCTCTGCCTTGATTCGTTCGATGAATTTCTTATTTAACAGAAAAGAGGAATCAGCACAGATCATTATATGGACGGGATGCGATGTGATATTTCTGGCAGTGGTAGTAGCTAATCTGAGATTAAGATCAAGCCATTCGTTCTCATTGCTAGGTTCGATGTAGAAGTAAGGTGCATAAACAGCGACTGGTCTTGGTACTTTATCAATGAATTGTACTAATTCAGAATCTGATGAAAATTCCTCTGCGATTCTGTGCAACTGGTATTCAGCAACTTGACTACATGCAGATTCTATATTTGAGTCATTGAAATCGTTCCAAGTAACAGATGAATTTCTTTCTAGTGCCTCTGCAAATGGATCGCCAAGCTGATTTGCTAATTTACTATATGATCTTTTGTAATCGCGTATTAGTTCACCATTTCGTTTTTGATCAGATTTTATCCAATCTAGATCACGTCGTAATACTCCTTTTCTGTCTGCATATTCTCCGAAGGCATAAGTCATAGGGTCTATGTAAAAAGGAAGCTCCCTTTTTTTACCACCGAACCTAACCAAAAGACTAGCTGTTGCTCCAGGTGTAGCTTCAACTAAATTGGCATTGACCGCCAAACCATCAAAAAAACGCAGGGTCTTATCGAAGTATTCTTTTTCAGCATGAGTTCCCAAACGTAGGATCAAATTTGGTTCAACAACTGGCATCATTCAGTTCCCATTAATAGGTCAATGTAATGATCACGGTAATGGGGACGAACAACTGGTGAGGGAAGTGGTTCAATTATTTGGCGACAGCGTCCTGTTTCAAAGACACTAATCAAACCAATACCGTTTTCTTGAAGCAAAGATATATCGACTTTAGCGATGTTTATAGAGGGAAGTGCAATGTAAACGAAATCCGCGCAAAGCTGGTAAATACTTGCTTGTTCAAAAGCTCTTTTCCATTTAGACAATTTCAACTCTACAGCCACAGTGCTCCCTAATTTTTGCGAAAACCCAAAAAGGTCAATTCGATATTCGTAAAATGGCAATTCGTCATATTGACGTCTGAACGTTTTGCGTCTTTGATAATTAGCAACTGGTTCGAGCAAATTTGATTCAAGATCAAAGCTCAGCATATTTTAACCTCACGGATACTATTGTTCGGTAATGAATTAATCGAAATATGACAGATATAATTGCAGACATAATTGCTAATACAGAAATCGTGCTAAATGATGCAAGGACCCATAATGAAATATCAACTTTTGTTGCTTTGTCTATTAGAAATATAAAGCTCGAAAAAAGTTGCCAGCAGAACAAACCCAAAACAATATTTCTGAACGAATCAGTCCAGAAACACCATCTTTTGCTTGCATTAAAAAGCGAATGATAATCGCAAATGAATTCAATTCGATCCTCTAGAAAATCGCGAATGGATTCACGGTAAATTTCACTACCAACTGGATTTACTGAGCGTTCAACATAAGTTCCACCATTTGGTCCGAGAACCGGTGAAGGAACAGCACCCGGACTCTCAAAAACCGGATTTAAATTTATTTCTAGAGCTCTACAAATTTTTCTGCGTAGTTCTCGTAGTGTTTCGTTGTTCCCCTTGAGTGATGCAGCAAAGCCATCAGTTCGGTCACTGTAAGCATAGAAAGCTGCTAGTGATCCAAGTAATACAGCGACATGAATTCCGAGTAACAGTTCAATTAATTCGGAATGACACATTATTTATTTCGTCCTCGAAAAACCTGATCCTTAATTTCCGATTCTACGGTCATGTCTGGATACTTTTCATAGACATAATACAACAAATCAGATAGGGAGTATGTGCCATATTTCCGTTTGACGCGACGGATTCCTTCACTTAAAGGTTTGTATTCTTCAGATTCCAGAAGGGACTGTATCCGTTGCGTTCCTTCATCTGTAATTTTAAATCGACGTTCTTCAAAAGCATCAGCTGCAGCTATTCCATCCACAGCTTCATCATTGGAGTTCTCTGCCCCGTCACCGAGCAATTCTTCAAAATCGAGCAACTCTACTTCTGCTGCCTCTCCAAGAGTAGCATCAGCGGTCACTTCAGATTCAACAAATCCGAGGTTCTCTAAAAACTCCAAATCGTCATATAGTTTTGAAGAATATGGACCAGCCTTATATGCAGAAAAATCAAATCCATTTTCAGTAGGAGTCAGATTCTCCTCACGCTCCAATAAATAAAGAAGTTTTTGCAAACGTGTAATTCCACCGATGCCTTTAGCGATCTCGCCGTCTGGGTCTATTCCCAACATCAACAGGACAAGATTACGACGACTAATAGTGGGCATTAAGAGTCTCCTGGAGCTAAGTGCTTCCAATATGTTTGATTCTATGACTCATACAGTTGTACTCTGATTTCACATTTGAACATATGTACTAAAGTGCTATTGCTATGATTAGAATCTGTTTGTGAAACATTTTCAATAACTTAGTTGGATGCCTTTGAAATAATAAAGACTATTTCAGGAGATCCCATTTACTGATTTTAGAATGAATTTCCTATATCGATTATCGGTTTTTCTTACTGTTCACTACAGTGTTGTTATGAGCATGTTGGTCTTGAACTAACATTTAAGGACCGGGTAACAGCTATTGCCCGGTCATTGTTCCGTAAATATTCGCCCAGGAACGCGGTATCTCAAAATTGACGATATATACAGTAGGCTTCAGGTATGAAGGTGTTGTACTTCCCGATCTTCACCTCGCCTGACTGGTGGCTTTCCGTATTATGAGTGGGTTATTGTTCTGTCTGCTTCCTGCCCGAATTTTATTTGGGGGCAACCCTTTTGTTACTGGTGGAGGCTGGTTGCTCGATCACTGTTGGCGAGCCAATAGTGCCACACCTGAGCTGATTGTGGGGGCAGACAGTGTTTCTTAATTGTTTCCGAGGTTGATTCATTTAATGTCTGCTTTTTCTATATCGAAGTTAACCGCGGCTAACGCCGTGCGGCTGATTTTCTGGGGGATTCGGCAGCTGGAATGACTGATTAGTCGCAGGGTATTCGCCCTGGTTGTCTCACAACTGTAACAACAGTTCGAATTAAAAAAATGCTATGGGTAAATGTGATCCGCTCCCGCTTCTGTTATGGAATGCTCCTGGTTTTGAATGGATGGCCTGGATGAAAATGGAAACTTTCTTTGTCTCTTTGGGGAACGGAAAAATGTTGTGCCAGTGGGTGGGATTTTCTCAAAGGGCGTGGGCAGGTCAAGAGCTGATGCTACAAAATTTGTGGCGATATTGGCTGAACTGTGCCGACAGGGGGGCGATGCCGGGGCGTTCCGTGGCGACAGGGGGGCGATGTGCTGGCGATCCACAGAGAATGTTTGAGCAGCCTTTGGTCAAAATGGTTCAGAAACAGGGGACTTTTATAGTACAGGTTTTGTCAGTGGTTCGCGGTGATCAGCTGCAAAAATACTGGACCACGCGCGCGACACACTTATAAGCGGGGATGATGGCGAACGGCGGGCAGGCGTCAAGAGGAATCTTTTCAGTAAAGACTCACTTTATACAGCAACGAAGGATCAGGTGAACTCAGGGAGGAGTAACCAGATGCGCGTCTTAAATCATCAGCAGAGTATTGCCTGTCTTTCAGCAGCGGGCTGTCTTGCGTTTTTTGCCGATGGTGCCGCGCTGCTGAACTTTGTGAATGTAGTCGATGGCAGCAGGGACTTTGCAGGCGGTCTGACCCATGTCGACCGAGACGGTGCCGATCTTTTCTGCGGCACGCAACGCAGCGTCGGTCAGGCTGTTGACATAACAGCCGGTGGAAATCACGAAGCCGTTCATTGCATAGCGGACCATGTTGGGCTGCTCGTGGATTGTCTGTGTGACCTGTTTGAGCAGTCGTTTGAGTTCGGTCAGGTCGAGTTCGGCGTCGTCTTTGATCGAGACGAGATTACTGAGCGTTGTCCAGCCTGTCTGAGCTTTGGCTTCCTGACGGGCGGCGATCCATTCGCGAGCCAGTTCGATCCCGTAACGACTCTCGGCTGTCACCGCAGCGACCACGGTGCCACAATGGGTGATACAGTTGGCTTTACTGAGCCAGCGACGCAGATCCGTTTTCGTCATACGGTTTTCATCGGCGATCAGGCCGGCGAGGTACTGTGCGTCGTAATTCCCGGTGTCGTAGAGATCGAGGGCCAGCTGGTAATCGGTTTTGATCTGCTTCTGCAGAATCTTGAGGTCGGCGATTTTAACGCCGAACACCGGGTCGCGGGCACCGTGGTTCATCAGGATGCGTCTGGTGGAGTCGGTTCCCAGTTTTTCCAGCTGCGCTACGATTTCGGTGACGGTCATCTTGATTCTCCGGAGGCGAGAGAACGGGTTGACGCTTTACGCGAGAATGTCTTTGATCAGGTGGTCTTCGTCGGCGGGGCCGATGAGGCGCTGGTCGAGTCCCTGGTAGGGGAATTTGAATTTGCGGGCTTCGAATCCGGTGAGGTGCAGGATGGTGGACTGCAGATCGCGGACGCTGGTTTTGTTTTCGGCGACGAAATAACCGAGTTCGTCGGTCTGGCCGTAGGAGAAGCCTTTTTTGATGCCTCCGCCGGCCATCCAGATGGTGTAGCAGTGGGGGTGATGGTCGCGTCCGAGGAACTTGGAGCCGTTGCGTTCTTCGTTCATGGAGGTTCTGCCGAACTCACCACTCCAGACGACCAGTGTTTCATCGAGGAGTCCGCGCTGTTTGAGATCGGAAATCAACGCGTAGAGGGGGCGGTCGATGTCTTTGGTTTTCTTGGGGACGCCGGTGATCAGGTCGTTGCCTTTACTCGTGCCATGCATGTCCCAGCCGTAATCGAAGAGCTGGATGTAACGCACGCCGCGTTCGACCATGCGCCGGGCAAGCAGACAGTTGTTGGCGAACGACGGGGCACCGTCGGTGGTGCCATACAGTTCGTGGGTCTCTTTGGTTTCGCTGGCGAGGTCGACGGCTTCGGGGACCGACATCTGCATGCGGAACGCGAGTTCGTACTGGTTGATGCGGGTGAGGGTTTCGGGGTTGCCGAACTGCTTGAGTTCGAATTCATTCAGCGACTTCAGGGCATCCAGACTGCGCCTGCGGACATCGCGGTTGATGCCTTTGGGGTTGGAGACGTAGAGGATGGGATCGCCTGTGGTGCGACATTGCACGCCCTGATAGACGGAGGGGAGGAAGCCGCTGCCCCAGAGACTTTTTCCGCCACTGGGATCGCTGCCGCCACTGAGCAGCACCATGAAGCCGGGCAGGTTCTTGTTTTCAGAACCGAGACCGTAGGTGATCCAGGAGCCCATCGAGGCGCCGCCGAAGCGGGGGGAGCCGGTGTAAAGGAACAGTTGGGCGGGCGCATGGTTGAACTGGTCGGTGTGCATCGATTTGATGACGGTGATTTCGTCGGCGACTTTCTGGAAGTTCGGGAGCAGCTCGCTCATCCAGATTCCCTCTTCGCCGTACTGTTTGAATTTGTACGGGGTGCCCAGCATCTTGGGGTGCCCTTTAATGAAGGGGAAGCCGCGGCCTTTGAGGAACGAATCGGGACAGGGCTGCATATTGCGTTTGATGAGTTCGGGTTTATAGTCGAACAGTTCCTGCTGCGGAGGGGAGCCGGCCATGTGCAGAAAGATGACGCTTTTGGCTTTGGTCGGCAGCCGATACGGGGGGAGTTCGGCATCGTGTTTCGCAGGTGTGCTGGCGGCGGTGGGATTGTTCTCGGCGAGCAAAGCGCCCAGCGCGAGAGAACCGATTCCGGTGGAACCCTGGGCGAGGAAATGTCGTCGGGTGACTGCCTGCAGCTGTTGTTGTTTGAGATTCATGATTTATCCTTTGGTGAGCACACCATCCATATTGAGGAGTACATTAGCGATGATTGTCCAGGCAGCGAGCTCGGCTTTGTCGTATTGAGCGGAAATCGGTTTCAGCGGGTTATCCAGAAGTTTCTCTGCTTCTTCGGGATGGGCTTTGTAAAACGCGAGTTCCGATTCGTAGAGTTTCAGCAGCGGTTCAATCTGTTCGGGCTGTGGTGGACGAACCAGGCAGAGCTGCAATCCATATTCGATGCGGGTGCGGGGCGTGTCTCCCGAGAGGAAGAGGCGTTCGCCGAGTGCCTGGGCGATTTCGATGAAGACGGGGTCGTTCATGGTGATCATCGCCTGCAGCGGTGTGTTGGTACTGATGCGTCGGATCGTACAGATTTCCCGGCTGGGGGCATCGAAGGTCGCCATGGACGGGTAGGGGACGGTTCGGCGCCAGAAGGTGTAGAGCCCGCGACGAAAGCGGTCTTCATCTTTACTGGTAGCCCAGGTGCGTTGACCGTTGAACGCGGCTCTCCAGATGCCTTCGGGTTGCACGGGGTAGACGGAAGGACCGCCGATGGTTCGGTTGAGCAGGCCACTCAGAGCGAGTGCCTGGTCGCGGATCATTTCGGCTTCCAGTCGATAACGGGCACCGCGAGAGAGCAGACGGTTGTCGGGATCTTTTTCCAGATGCACGGGCAGGGTGGTGGAATCCTGCCGATACGTGCTGGACATGACGATGGTTTTCAGGAGGGCTTTCATGTCCCAGCCGTTGTTGACGAATTCGGTGGCGAGCCAGTCGAGGAGTTGCGGATGACTGGGGAGTTCACCCTGGGTGCCGAAATCTTCTTCGGTAACAACGAGTCCTTTGCCGAACAGTTGAGACCAGAGACGATTGACGGCGACGCGGGCCGTCAACGGGTTCTGAGGATCGGTGAGCCATTTCGCAACGGCGATACGGTTTTTTGGGGTTTCTTTGGGAGGCGGATTGAAAGAGCTGAGGACAGCGGGTTCAACACGATCGCCGGGAGTGAGGAAGCTGCCTCGAACCATGGTGTGGGTTTCGCGCTGTTTGTCGACAGGGAGTTCCTGCATGACGGGGAGCTGCGGGTAAACGGGTTTGGCTTTCTGCAGTTTCGCGATCTGATCGCGGGTTGCTTTCAAAGCGGGAGCGATGCTGCGGTAGTAGGCGGCGAGTTTGTTCTGGTCGGCGGGACTACGGTCTGCGGGTTTGGTGTCGACGATGGCGAGGAGATCATCGCTGACTTTGAGTCGGGGTTCGAGTTTGGATTCGGTAGTGTAGGAGAGTCGGAATCGTCCGAGGGCGTATTGAGGATCTTTGTAATTGTGAGACAGTTTGATGAGCAGCCGCTGTTTGCCGGAATCGGCTGCGGGTTTGTTTTCCAGAATAAAATAAGCAGAGTTGGGTTTGCCGAACTGCGGTGCGATGCCCCAGCCTTTCTGGTTCCTGCTGGCCGGGTCGATGCTGCCAGTGACCGGGAAACCGGACTGCGAGAAGGAAGCGAAGGCACGACGGATCGGGAGGGAACGTTCATTCGAAACAGGCAGAGTGACAGACGGTTTGGGAGAGTCGGCGACAATGGTTTGCCAGACGACGTTGCGTGCATCGTCGAGCAGGCTGACTCTGAAGTTGGCCAGACGTTCGCCACTACCGTCGGTGCGGTTCCAGATGACGACGCGGTCGAGCGGAGTATTTTCTTTCAGTTTGAGTTCCCACCAGGGGGCGACTTCGGTTTTCGTATGAGTCGTCGACTTTGCATTGAAGTAATGGCCGTCGGTGTTGCCGTCAATCGCGAGACTGGCGGGTCCGTCGTAGGCAACGCTGGACTGGGTGGCGGTTCCCTGGGCGGCGATGTTCTTGTCCTGCTGGAAGACCTGGACTTCGGCGAGCGAAAGAATCTGCTGTTCGGCTCCCTGCTGTTCGATCCGCAGGAACTGGCCCTGCACCGGGGTGTCTGCGTGGAGCGGTTTACCGGTGAGGCTGATTTCCGAGAGGACGAAGTTGCCGTCCTTGGCGCGGCCGGGCCCTTGAGCGGGCAGGCTGGGATCGGGCAGGACTTCGAGTCGCAGGGCTTTGAGAGTCTGCAGATCGACTTCGGTTTCGATGGTGTAGGTTTCGTTCGAGGGAGACCCGCTGGCGAGAATGGATTGATCGTCGCGGATTTCCAGTTTGGTTTTATCGGAAGAGGAAGTTGCAGCGAGCGGAGTCAATGTCTGCCAGTCGGGTTTGGCGTGCAGAGTGGCTTCCCATTTCTGCTGGGCGGCAGCGAGTTCCGGCGTTGGTGTCTGCAGGCGTTTGTTGAGTGCCGCGATTTCGGTTTCGATGCGGCTGGTTTCTTTCAGCATCGCTTTGGTCGGAGCAGCGATGGTAGGGGCATCGGTGGGTTGATCGTTGTCTGCGGTCTGATTGAAGAAGGCGTAGAGCTGATAGTATTCCTTCTGCGAAATCGGATCGTATTTATGAGTATGACATTTCGCACAACCCATGGTCAGGCCCATCCAGACCTGGATGGTCGTATCGACACGATCGCTGACCGCGGCGACGCGGAATTCCTCATCATCGGTTCCGCCTTCGGTGTTGGTCATCGAATTACGATGGAAAGCAGTGGCGACCTGCTGTTCGAGCGTGGCTTCGGGCAGGAGGTCACCGGCCAGCTGTTCGAGGGTAAACTGATCGTAGGGCATGTTGTTGTTGAGCGCGGAGATGACCCAGTCACGATATCGCCAGATGGTCATGCGGAGTGGGTCGGAGCCATAACCTTTGGAGTCGGCATAGCGGGCGAGGTCGAGCCACTTTCGGGCCCAGCGTTCGCCGTAAGCAGGATCAGCCAGGAAACGATCGACGAGTTTATCGTAAGCGTCGGGAGATTTGTCTTTGAGGAACTGATCGACTTCGGCCTGAGTGGGAGGCAAGCCACGGAGATCGAAGCTGAGGCGTCGGATGAGTGTATGGCGACTGGCTTCCAGGCTGGGTTTAAGGCCGGCTGCTTCGAGTTTCGCCAGAACGAAGTGATCGATGGCATTGGTGGGCCAGTTCTGTTGTGTGACGGTCGGCAGGGGAGGACGTTCGGGAGGAATGAACGACCAGTGCCGGGAGTAGGGCGCGCCCTGGTTGATCCAGGCTTTAATTTTGGCAATCTGTGCGTCGGTCAGTTTTTCTCCGACCTCGGGGGGCGGCATGACGGCGTATTCGTCTTTGGAAATGATGCGGCGAACGAGTTCGCTCTGATCGGCTTTGTTGGGGATAATCGCGTGGGCATCACTGGGAAGTTTCGCGATAGCGGCAGGACGCTGATCGAGGCGGAGTTCTGCTTCGCGGGTGCCTTCATCAGGGCCGTGACAGTGAAAACAGTTCTTGGAGAGAATGGGGCGGATGTCGCGATTGAAGTCAATGTCGCTGCTGGCGGCGGACTTCTCTTGTGCTTTTGCTGCGGGAGATTCCGCGTAAACCACTGTGGCAGCGGCGATGAGCAGGAATGCGAGGCCTGCCTGAGGAATTCGTCCCAGGGAGAGATCAAACATGGGTATTCACCTTCGGGTAGGAACGCAAGCCGGTGCGCAGGTGAGTTGACACTATTGCAGATTCGCATCAGAGTGTCGCCTGATTCCGTCATTGCTATTTCAGGTTTGGTGACACCAGTCCGTCAGTCTGTAAGATCAACGGTAGCTGACCGTTTGAGAAACAGTCAGCAGGTAAGTTCAAATAAAGTTGGAGGCTCTAAAGCCACCTCATATATTAACTTCCGGAGTGAGCAGATGCAAGAAAATGTCCCCATTTGTCGGGAGATGCCGCTCATGAATGAATTTAAACTGAATCCAGTTTTACGAAAGCGTCTCCCGTTCTATTGGAACGGAGCAGCATAGATCGAGAGAGGCGATGGTAAATGTGATGTGTTCCAGAAGTGCGGACTATTCGATTCCCAGGTTTCGCTCGATGTTACGGGCTTTATTGCTCATGACATATTTCTGCCACCAGCCATCGGGATCGGATTCTTTCGGGCGATCGCCGCGTGCTTCATCGCCGACGTAGCTCCACTGGTCGATTTCTTCTTCACCGCTCCAGTCTGCATCGAATGGTTTGGGTTTGAAGACCCGCATGGTTTCACGGTTCAGTTCAGAGATAGGCTGCATGATGGCGTTACAGCCTGTCACGAAGAATAACGCGGGAGAGAGGACGAGACACGTCAAAATCAACGATTTCATGAGATGTTCCTCCATACAATCTACGCCGGATGAGGACAAGCTGGTCCTGAACCGTTAAGATTGATGGTCACCTGATTGGATGTGATAATTATTGAGTGGGGGGAGATCCCCGTGAGAGAGAGTGCAGCATTTTAATGATTTTGAAAACTGAGTCTACCCCTGTTTGTAGCGGTGGGGCTCAGGTGGTTTTGATCCCTGCTATGAAGGAGTTTACGTGGATTCTGCTTTAGATGTACTTGTTGTGGCTCCGCATCCCGATGACGCGGAAATCAGTGTGGGGGGAACGATTCTGGCCTGTAAATCAGCGGGGATGCGAGTAGGGGTTGTGGAATTAACCAACGGTGAACCAACGCCTTATGGCAGCCCGGAGATTCGGGAGCAGGAGACGGCAGCATCAACGGCCGTGCTGAATCTGGACTGGCGCGCGAATCTGGGACTGCCGAACCGGAGTCTGGAATCGAACCTGGAGGCACGGCGTGAACTGGCGATAGTCTTTCGGACACAGCGTCCGCGGATCATTCTGGGGCCGTACTGGGAAGATGTGCATCCCGATCATGTCTCAGCCAGCCAACTGGTGGATGCGGCTCGCTTCTGGGCAAAGCTGAGCAAAACGGACATGCCGGGGGAGCGATATTGGCCGCCTCAAATGTATTACTTCTGGAGCATCCATCTGCGGATTCACCCGAAACCGAGCTTCGTTTTTGATATTTCTGAGCATATTGATCAGAAAATGCAGGCAGTTCAGTGTTATGAAAGTCAGATGCTCACGGGGCGTCCGACGGAACATCCGACGGTCTTGGACGACATCAGAGACCGCGCACGCTACTGGGGCTGGACGATTCATCGGGCATATGGTGAACCTTTTGCCAGTCGGGAAGAGATCGGAATTCAAAGTTTTCTACCATTAACGTCTGCGGAATGAGCGTAGAGAGGGTTGGATCTGCGGATTAATTCAATCGATGAAAAAGCTCTGATTCAGAAAGAAAATAAGCCTGTTTGACCACTGATTTTCGGATCAACCTTGAAAATATGTACTTTCATCGGTTACACTTTGATGAAGAGTGTTAAGAATTTATTTTGAAACACAGAATTACGAAAGGTGCGTTCATCGGATCTATACGATCTGATTCCCTTTCAGAATACACAGAGAAGTTCTTGTTTCAACCCCGCCTTATTATGTGCACAGTGCAACCCTACCTTTCTGACAATATATATTGAGGAGAAAAAAGAAGATGTCTCAACAATCTCGTCGCGAATTTCTTGAACAATCGATGTTTGCTGCCGCTGGTGCAGCCGCCTTGAGCACTTCGATTCCTCAGCTGTCAGCAGCCGAGTCACAGTCCAGCAGCCCGAATGAAAAGCTGCGGGTCGCATTACTGGGTGTGAATGGCCGTGGTCAGTCTCACCTGAATGCCTTCGCCGGTCGGAAAGATACCGAGATCGTAGCCATCGTGGATCCGGACGAGAGCGTCGGAATGACGAAAGGTGTGGGTAATGTTTATAAGAAAACAGACAAAAAACCAGCTTATTACAAAGACCTGCGTAAAGCATTTGACGATCAGGATATCGACATCGTCAGCATCGCGACTCCCAACCACTGGCATGCCCTGGGAGCGATCTGGGCCATTCAGGCTGGCAAAGATGTTTACTGTGAAAAACCTGTCAGTCACAACGTGAGTGAAGGTCGACGCATTGTGGAAGCTGCCCGCAAGCACAATAAAATTGTTCAGACTGGAACGCAGTGTCGTTCTCAACCCGGTCTGATTGACGCCGTTGAATTTGTGAAAGCGGGGGGTATTGGCGAAGTCAAACTGGCCCGTGGTACGTGTTACAAACGTCGTAAATCAATCGGACCAAAGGGTAACTACGATGTCCCTGCCAGCGTTGATTATGATCTGTGGCTCGGACCTGCTCCGATGGCACCATTGACCCGTCAGCGATTCCATTACGACTGGCACTGGCAGACGCCAACTGGTAACGGTGACCTGGGTAACCAGGGGATCCACCAGATGGATGTCGCCCGCTGGGGTTTAGGTGTTGATAATGTGGGTTCCAGCGTCCAGGCATATGGTGGCCGTTTAGGTTACACCGATGCCGGTGATGTTGCGAATACCCAGGTCAGTATTCACCAGTTTGGCGACAAGCGACTGGTCTTCGAAGTACGTGGTCTGGAAACCGACGATTACCGTGGTGCAAAAGTAGGAGTAATCTTCTACGGAACCGATGGTTACGTTGTGATTCCTTCCTACAACCGTGCATCTGCCTTTGACCTGGATGGAAAACTGATCAAGAAATTCTCTGGATCAGCAGACCACTTTGCGAACTTTGTGGATGCTGTTCGCAGCCGTAAAATCAGTGATTTGAATGCAGATATTGAAGAAGGTCATGTTTCCAGTGCTCTATGCCATCTGGGTAACATCTCTTACGAACTTGGCGAAAAGATGCCTGTGAAGGAAGTTGCCGGCGAGTTCAAGGGAGACAGTGAAGCCCTGGAAACTCTGGGCCGATTCCGCGATCACCTGGGCAACAACAAGCTTGACCAGGATGACACCGTAATCAGCATGGGCCCCAAACTGTCTCTGGACAGCAAGTCAGAAACCTTTACCGGTGGCATGGCTTCCACAGCAAATCCGATGTTGTCTCGCGAATATCGTAAACCATTCGTGGTTCCGACTACCGCCGAGCTTTAGGATTTTGCAGACGCTATTATTTATGATCAGGCCCCTCAATCTTTGTGATAGAGGGGCCTGTTTTGGTCAGGCAGAGCCAGCCAGAACTCAGGGAGAATGGCCGTCCCTGTTTTCCTCTGTCTCGCGCGAGGATCTACTCATTAACTGATAGAGTGATGAATCAAGGAACTGTTGTGCCAGGCATTCCCCCACATGTTCTTCCTCATCGACAATCACGTCTGCACCTGCTGCCAGAAGTTGCCAGTGATGCAGATGGTAGCGGCAGCGAACATAAAGAGAAGTTCCCGGCGCCATCTGGCGTACCAGGTGAATGATCTGTCGACATATTGTTGGACTGGGAAGGGTGATAATCACCAGTCGCGCGCGGTAAAGCCCCGCATGCTCCAGTACTTCGATCTGAGTCGCATCTCCCACTTGTGCCTGCAGTCCATACTGTCTGGCGATCTGGAGGTTTTCGTGGTTCAAATCGATGACGACGATTTGCTTCAGACCGACCTGCAGCAGTTCTCCGGCGACCCGTTGTCCGGCAGGTCCGAAACCCAGAATGATAATGGAATCGGAATCCGTTTTCGAAACAGGTTCTGTTTCAACTGAACTGGCATTTACCTGGTCGGCCGGAGGCAATGGATTGGGTTGCGTTAGTCGGCGAATCATTACAGCAGCTCTTGGAGCCAGTTGGATCAAATAGGGAGTCAACAACAGAGTTGCGATGGTCGCAGCAATCATCGCGCGGAAGGTGGATTCAGAGAGGATACTGACTCCCGGTTCGCCGTGGGCAACGGTTGCCAGCACAAACGAAAATTCTCCCACCTGGGCCAGGCAGAGTCCTGTTCCCAGGGCAAACTGCCATGGTTGACCACAGAGGTAAGCCAGTCCGAATGTGATAATCAGTTTACCCAGGACGATCGCAGCGACCACCGCCAGCACGAGCCCGAGGTGACCGGCAATCCAGGTCAGGTCAGCGAACATGCCGACCGCTGCAAAAAACAGGGTAACGAGAACGGTTTTCAGTGGCTGAATATCGGCCCGGATTTGAGTGGCAAATGGAGAGATCGCCAATAAAACACCGGCGACAAACGCTCCGAGCGCAGGACTGAGCCCGAGCTGGTGCGCCGACCAGGCAGACCCAGCGGCCATCAGCATTGCCAGGAGAATTGGAAAATCACGATTTCGTCTTAGAGAAGAAAGCTCGAGCACGCGCGGCAGGACAAAATTGAACAGTCCATAAAACACGATGACAAAGACAGCCGCCAGGACCAGGGAAAGTCCCAACTGGAGAATGACATCGCCCGGGGTTCCTCCATTGAGCAGAGCCGTGACAATCAGCATCAGGGGAATGACGGCAATGTCCTGAACCAGCAGGATGCCTAACGCTGTTCGCCCATGGGGCGAGTCTAGTTCTGCACGATCATTTAACATCCGAACTACGCAGGCGGTACTGCTGAGCGCAATCATTGCTCCGACGGCAAGGGATTCAGCAATAGAGAATCCCAGGAATGCCGTCACCATTGCGCCTGCCAGCAGTGTAAAAAACACCTGCAGAGTACCTGCGAGTAACGGGACACGTCCCAGTCGGCGGAGGCGGGGGAGTGAGAATTCGAGGCCAATGGCAAACAGCAGGAGCGCCACCCCCAGTTCCGCGAGGTCGAAGATGTCTTTCTGGTTAGAAACCCAGCCAAGTAAATTTGGTCCGACCAGTGTTCCCGCTGCAATGTATCCTAATAACGCACTTTGCCGCAGTTGTTCGGCGATAGTTCCCAGCAGAAGTGCTGCCCCCAGCAGGAGCAGAATGCTCGCCAGCGATTTCCACATGGATCCATCTGAGACAGCAATTACAGGAAATAATTCTGGCAGTAAACTACAGCAGGGGAGATAAAACATTATCTGGCGGATCCTTGGTCTCTGTCAACTTCCATGTCTGGTAATCAATCTGCGCCTGTTATTGTAGACCTGTCTGACAGGTGGGCCAACTGCTTCAATGTGCAATTCGGGTTTTATCAGTTCGACTTATGGCACAGGGTGGGGGCGAATTATAGAATATAGTACTGATGACTGTCATTAGATCAGAGCCTCTCTTTTTCGAAACAGAAGTGTAATTTGAGTTATTGGAAAGGAGTGGCTTGAAATCCATCTGGAACATCAAAACTAGTACTGTATAAAACGTGAAACGGAGTTATAATCGGCGGCAACTCCGATTTCAGGACTCTTCCTTTTGTATGGATGCATTTGATGTTTCAGTTTTTCTCCGGCGCCAAGAAGCAGATCAAGAACAAGGTCAAACGGGCGGTGATCAGGCATCACCGTCGCACGGGAGCGGTGCTGTTCAGCGACACGACACTTCGCGATGGCGAACAGATGCCAGGGGCGACGCTGGATCCAATCGAAAAACTGCAGATCGCGAAAGCCCTCGAAGCGGCGGGAGTCCACTCACTGGATGCCGGCTTTCCAGCTTCCTCACAGGCAGATATTGATGCCATCCAGAGTATGGTGGGGGTGATCAAAAAGCCTGTGCTAACGGCTTTGTGTCGGACTTTACCAGGTGATGTGGATGCCGCTGATGAGGCGCTGGCAGGGAATCCCCCGCACAAACGCGGCGTCAGTCTGTTTTGTGGTACGAGCCCGTTACATCGTCAGTTCAAGCTGGAGAAAAGTAAATCCGAAGTACTGAAACTGATTGTGGACAGCATTCAGTATGCAGCGGAGAAGTTTGACATTGTGGCGTTCAGTCCAGAAGACGCCAGTCGCACGGAAGTGGATTTTTTATGCGAAGTCTACCGGGAAGCGATCGCCGCCGGTGCAACCACTATAGGTTTTCCGGATACAGTGGGCATTCTGACGCCTTGGAAAGCGCAGGACTTTATCTGTCGGATTCAGGATGAAGTACCCGGTATTGAAAACGTGCTGCTGGCAGTCCATTTTCATAATGATCTGGGACTGGCGGTGGCGAACACATTGGCCTGTATTGATGCCGGAGCGAATGTGGTGCAGTGCACGGTTAACGGAATCGGTGAACGGGCTGGAAATGCAGCTTTGGAAGAAGTGGCAATGGCGCTGCATCTGCACCAGGAAGAATACCAGCGTCCCCATCAACTGGATGTTTCTCAGCTGGCACCACTTTGTAAACTGGTAGCAGAGCTGACCGGGATTGCGCTGTCACCTATGAAACCAGTTGCCGGCAGTAATATCTTTGCGACCGAAGCAGGTATTCACCAGGATGGCCTGTTGAAGAATCCTGATACTTATCTGCCGTACAGACCGGAAACAGTGGGTGAAACCGGGATTCGACTGGTGCTCGGGCGTCATAGCGGCCGAAAAGCGATATTGCATCGGCTGCACGAACTGGGGAAAGAACCCAATGAACAGGTTGTGCAGCGGGTATTACAGGCCATCAAAGAACTCCCGAAGGGAGAGCTTGTCGACGATGATCTGTTGTTAAACCTGACAGACTGATTTCCAACTCTGAATTCGAGCAGGGAATTGTATCAGGTTATACAAAGTAGTTAACGGCATTGCGGAAGAGTTGCATACCGGCTCCTTCACCAGTGAGTCCCAGGCGCGTCCACTGAGGATGCTGTGTGGCGAACAGGAACCGTTCCGGGTGCGGCATTAAACCTAATACACGGCCTGCAGGATCACTGAGGGCTGCAATGTTACAGGCAGAGCCATTCGGATTCACAGGGTAGGGCAGGATTTCTTCCTGGAGCATGGTTTCCGTGTCCCCGGCGTCCCGGTAACACATGGCGATCTGTTGATTGGCTTTCCAGCCTTCGATGATGGCAGGGTCATTGACCGCAATGCGACCTTCAGCGTGGGCGATGGGAAGTTCGATCTGATCGATTCCCTTCAGAAACACATTTTGAGGAGCCACGACTCCCAGGTTGACCCAGAGTGACGTGTATTTTCCATTTGTGTTCCAGGTCAGGGTGGCATCGCGGGACTGGTCAGCCTGAGGAGGCCAGCCTGCTGCACCGCCAGGCAGGATTCCCGCTTTAAGCAAGACCTGAAACCCGTTACAGATCCCCAGAACAAGTTTATCTGCTGCCAGAAAGTTCCCGATCACATCAGCCAGTTGTCCCTGAAGATGGCTGGCAAAGATGACGCCCGCACCCACATCGTCCCCGTAACTGAAACCGCCGGGGAGACAGAGTATCTGGTAGTCGTTCAGTTGGCTGGGATTTTTCAGGAGTTTCAAGAGATGAATCCGGGTGGACTCGGCTCCACACAAATCAAATGCATGTGCTGTCTCGATATCGCAGTTGGTGCCAGGGGCACGTAACACACAAACTTTGGGAGGAGTAGACATAAGAGCAGAATTCATCCTTTTGCAATTCAATTTCAATTTGCGAAGTCTTGTCACTTCGTTACTGAGGATGCTATTCCGAAAACGGCTATAGTTCCAGCGTCAGCAGCCGCTTAGCCTTCGAAAAAGCAGGTTTTCCTGATTCGTGCAGTTTTGATCAAGATTGTACATTCATAAATAGATAAATACGAGCAGGTTATGACAAAGAAACGAATACAGATGAGTGAAAAACCGGTCTATTCGCTGCATGTTGGATCTGTTATAGTTCCTGCCTTATCCCAGAGCCCGTTCCGGCTTGATTCTCTTCCTGAGGGGCCAGCCTGATTTTTTCTGAGTACCCTGTTTTATGAATCCCTGTGTTCGATTGTTGCTGATTGCATTGCTGTTGCCTGTCTGTACGGGCTGCATTAATGCTTCAAATACGCGGATTTCCCGTGTTTTTTCGGGACGTCAGGCAATGACACGCAGCGATAAAATGGAAGAAAGGAAAATGCTGGAACTGGAAGATCCTTTGCCATCCAGTGCCCTGGGGCCAGATGTCGTGCGTCCGCGTGATTTCAGTACACAACGGACCGAGTCACGACTGGCGATCGAACAGTCTATTCGCACACGGCCTTACGTTCAGCCGCGTCCGGGAGAGACATTGCATCCCGTGCCTCAATTGTCGGATGGAAACTCGAAATATCCGGAAGTGATCCGACCTTAATCGGTTACGTGAACCGGTTTTTCCTGACTACAGCTTTTCATTACCCTGACATATCGTACAATGTGTAAATGAAGCGAAGCTTTCAACTCTGTTCAGGGTCAGTGGCTATTTTGCGATATCGATTTTTTCACAAAGAACAACGACCAGTCTTTCGTACCCTCATTGCGAGACTTCTGCTTGTTTCAGGTCTTATGATCGCAGGTGGACATGCAAATGTGATGGCACAGGCGGAGATTAACCGTTCAATCGATGCGCAGGGAAAAAAGTATTACACCCTGCAAACGCGGACAGCCGTCAGTCGTGGTCTGCAGTTTCTGGCAGAACGACAGCATACTGATGGTTCTTTTGGTTCTGGTTCTACTTTTAAAAGCAATGTCGCGGTGACAGCATTGTGTGGAATGGCTTTCCTCGCGGATGGTAGTACACCGGGTAGAGGTAAGTATGGAATCCAAGTGCAGAAAGCGGTTGATTTCATTCTGGCTTCCTGCAAGCCTTCAGGCTACATCATTTCACCCGACAGCATTTCCCATGGACCGATGTACGGTCACGGATTTGCCACATTATTTCTGGCTGAAGTTTATGGGATGACACACAGCAAAGATGTGCGTGCGAAACTGGAAAAGGCAGTCGAGCTGATTGTGAAATCACAGAATGCTAAAGGGGGCTGGCGATATACGCCGGAGAGTAGAGATGCGGATCTGTCTGTGACCGTTTGCCAGATCATGGCGCTCCGGGCGGCTCGGAATTGTGGGATCTTTATTTCTAAAGATGTGATTGATCGCTGTATTGACTATGTGAAACAGAGCCAGAACCCGGATGGCGGATTTCGCTACCAGCTGGTGCGTCAGGCAGAGAGCGAATTTCCCCGATCCGCTGCGGGTGTTGTCGCCTTATACAGTGCAGGCATCTACGAAGGTCCAGAAATCGAAAACGGTCTGGGTTATCTGATGCGGCATCTGCCCAACCAGCGTTACTTCCGCGGCAGTCACTATTATTACGGACAATATTACGCCGTACAGGCAATGTGGCAGGCAGGAAAAAATTACTGGGAAGGCTGGTATTCGGCAATTCGCGAAGAGCTGATCTCCGGGCAGATGTCCAGCGGCAGCTGGAGGCCGGACAGTTCCAACTGTGTCGAATACAGTACTGCCATGTCGTGTATCGTTCTGCAGATTCCCCGGAATAATATTCCCATCTTTCAGCGTTGAAAATCTTCAGCTTTTATTGTCCCTGGTGACCTCATGCGATCAATGCTGTTCTGCCTTCTGTTCATTCTCATAGGACTCATATTTCAGAGCCAGATACAGGCAGCGGAGCTGGAACTGGTCAGTGGAAAAAAACTGGACGGGACACTGATAGAAATCAGGCAGAACCAGTTGACCATGCAGATGAAGACGGGACGTGAGACTGTCGCAGCCGCAGATACCATTCGTGTCTATCTGGACCATCACCGACTTCCCTGGAAAAAAACGGGGATGCTGAGATTGGCAAACCATGATCAGATTCTGGGCGATCTGGTGCGTTCTGAAGAGGAATATCTGCTGATAAAAATGAATACGCTTCCGGGGCAGCCGGAATGGCGCGTTCCGCTGGAGACAGTTACGGCCGCTTTTTTTGACTGGCCAGCTTCGCGTTTCACTCGTACCGAGTTGCTGACAAAAATAGACTTACAGAAACAAAATGACGACCTCTTCTTTCTGAAAAATGGCGATCATCTGCAGGGAGAGTTTATCAGTTTCAATGAGAAAACGTTCCGCTTTGACTCCAGTGCAGGAGAAACTTCTGTTCCACGCGGAGGAATCCAGTGCTTCTGTTTTAACCCGGAGCTGGTCAATTTTCCTCAGCCGGATCAATTGCGCTATGTATTGACTCTTACAAATGGGACTCGAGTTACCATTTCGGAACTTGCAGTGAGCCAGGAACATGTTGCGGCGAAAACTTTATTCGGCGCCAGTCTAACTTGTCCCATCAGCATGGTCGAAACTATTACGCCAAAGGGGGGAAAGGTGATTCCGCTCTCCGATGTGAACCCTGCCTCCTACCAGTTTACTCCATATTTGAGCCGAAAATGGGATTGGCAACGCAATCGAAATGTACTTCGCGGGCCTCTGGTCACTGAGGGAACAGAATATTTCTCCGGCCTGGGGATGCACAGCGCAAGCGAGTTGCGATACCAGTTGGATGGAAAGTACTCCGGTTTTCAGACTCTGGTAGGTCTGGATGAAGCTACGACCGGGCGGGGAGACGTGGATGTATTGATTCTGGTGGACCAGCGCGTCGTCTTTCAGAAGTCCCTTTCAGAAGAACAGCGGCGGATGGTTGAGGTCCCGCGTATCGATATGACTGGCGCACAGGAACTGATACTGAAAGTCGAGTTTGGTAAAAATGCTGACATGGATGATCATGTCAACTGGCTGCGTCCTGTTCTGTTGCGGTCAGAGTGAATCCGTTTTTCTGAATGCCACACTAAAGTTGACTTGTCAATCAGTAGCATCATGGAACGGTTTTATCTATTCTGGTTAGCAGCTTCGCACGATTGTCCCACCTGTTAATTTCAAACCATTACAAAGAAGACATCTTATGAAATCCATTCCTACTCTGCTGTTTCTGTTTACGCTGTGTTTAACTGCATCGCTGATTGCTGAAGAACAGGTCGATACTTCTCCGGCGCCTGTGAAGATTGTAAAAGTATTTCCTTACCTGAAAATTGACCGGCCGATTGTAATAACCCATGCAGGCGATGATTCGAACCGTCTGTTTATAGCCGCGCAAAAAGGGAAAATCTTTGTTGTTCCCAATACGCCGGAAGATGAAGATCTGGAAGAAGGCAAATTGTTCCTCGATATTTCGGAACGTGTGTCTTATCACGATAAGAAAAATGAAGAAGGATTACTGGGACTGGCTTTTCATCCCGATTACAAATCCAATGGCGAATTTTTCGTGTACTACAGTACGCCGGGCAAATCACATAATTATTCTGTGATATCCCGCTTCCGGGTTTCCAAAGATGATCCTGATAAAGCGGCTGCCGATTCCGAAGAAGTTTTAATGCGTGTTGCACAACCTGCCTGGAATCATAACGGCGGGACAGTCGTTTTCGGGCCGGATGGGATGCTGTATATCGCCTTTGGCGATGGCGGGGCTGGCGGAGATGCGTTTCATAATGGACAGAACCTTTCCAGCGTGCTGGGCAGTATCTGCCGGATTGATGTGGATCATAAGTCGGAAGGATTGAACTATGCGATTCCCAAAGACAATCCCTTTGAAGACGGGAAGAAAGCAACTTTCCCCACCATCCGCAAGGAAATCTGGGCATACGGATTACGAAACCCCTGGCGGATTGCCTTTGATCCCAAAACCGGTGTGCTGTGGGCAGGCGATGTCGGACAAGGAATCTGGGAAGAAATTGATCTGATTGTCAAAGGTGGAAATTATGGCTGGTCCGTACGCGAAGGGAAGCACCCGTTTGGTCTGAATGGCGTTGAGCCTCGTAAACATCTGATCGAACCGATCTGGGAATACAATCATGAAGTCGGCAAATCGATCACGGGGGGATCGGTTTATCGCGGGAAAGCAATTCCCGCCATTGCAGGGGCTTACATTTATGGTGATTATGTTTCCGGCAAATTCTGGGCGTTGAACTACGACGCTGAGAGTAAAAAAGTCACCGCCAATCATGTGATCGAATCTCCCAGTATCCCGATGATGACGTTCGGGACGGATCAGAATGGCGAAATGTTTCTCTCTTCATCCTTCAGTGAAATCTTCATGCTGAAAGCAAAATAGAGAGTCCACGGAAATCAACAACCAATAAAAAACCACGGCAGACCAGATAACTGGCTCCGTGGTTTTTTTGTCTGGAAATGGAATTCCTGGAGAATCAGACTTTGACGGCGTACTCCTGCAGATCTTCGAGGTCGACAAATTCGAGCGTTGAAATGTGACAGGCTTCCAGTTTGACGCGGGGAGCCATCCCTGCTTCGAGCGCTTCTTTCCAGCGTTCGACACACAGGCACCAGCGATCTCCCGGTTTCAACCCTGGGAAATCGTACATCGGATGGGGCGTGCTCAGGTCATTCCCGCGCTCTTTCGAGAATTCGAGGAACTCAGCAGTCGCTTCAATACACACCGTATGCAGCCCCATGTCGGAGGCGCCCGTATTGCAGCAACCATCCCGATAAAATCCAGTCACAGGGTCCAGGGAGCAGGTTTCCAATTCCGTTCCGAGAACATTTTTTGCTTTTCTCTGAGTCATGTTAGAACCGGTCTACCTCTCTATATGCTTCGATGACGGCCATGTCACCTTCTTTACCTGGTTTGGAATTACCGTGTTCCATACCAATAATTCCGTCAAAGCCTTTGGAGTGAATGTGCTTGAAGACATTCAGATAATTGATTTCACCCGTACCCGGTTCTTTGCGACCCGGGTTATCGCCTGACTGAAAATAGCCAATTTCATCCCAGCTGTTGTCGATATTGACAATCAGGTTGCCTTCGGTGATCTGCTGATGATAAATATCAAACAGGATTTTACAGGAAGGACTGTCAACGGCTTTACAGAGAGCATAAGCCTGAGGAGACCCCTGCAGGAACACACCGCCGTGATTGGCAAACCAGTTGAGTGGTTCCAGGACCATCACCATACCGTGCGGTTCAAAGATGTCGGCACAGCGTCTGAGTAATTCGATCACGTTGGCAGTCTGATAGCCTTCTGCCAGACGACTGCGGGGGCCTTCGTCCAGATTTCCCGGAACGACGGTCATCCATTTCGCATTGACGCGTTTTGCAACTTCCACAGAATCTTTGATGTCTTTCAGTACGGAATCCCAGACATCTTTATCCTTACGGGTAAAAGTGGTTTTGCCGATCGAGCCGTGCGCCACGAACACACCCATCTGCATGTTGAGCTTTTCCATTGTATCAGCGATTTGCTGCTGCAGTTCTTTGGGTTTCTTTTTCATGCCGTTGTCTTCCCAGGCAGTGAAGCCCTGGTCGGCAGCAAATTTCAGCTGATCAATGGGATCATTCCCGGCAGCATTTTTAAACATGCCGAAATGGGGACCGTATTTGAGCTGGAATGGTTTTGGCTGGTCTACTCCTGCGGCTTGTGCAGCAGTCCGGGCTAAGATGGCAGCACTGCCGGCTACCATACTGTTTTTCAGAAAATCTCGACGCTGCATCTGCTGGACTCCTTGTTGTGGAATGAATGCTGGTGCGTGCCTCAATCGATGATGTCACACGATATTATGTCGGGATTCGAATCCAAAGTGCATGAAACGTAAATGTCTTTCCGGATTCGAGTGCATGTTGACTCGCTGAAGCTATTCTAGTCAAAACGGACTGAGGATGCACCCGATTTTACATGGAATCATCTGCCACAAATAAAAGTCAGCCAGGAGCCCTGGAACAGTAATCTCAGTGTACTGTTGAGTTTGTTGTTCAGGAAAGGCCGGGCAGGCGAATTACGACTACGATTCCAATGCAGGCCAGCATCACCAGCACTGATTTCACTAGAATCGAAAGTGGAGAAAGCAGTAATGTGGCGGCAATGACCAGGACAACAATTGAGATTGCCTGAATTTTGACACTAAGTCGCACGCCGCCGTCCTGTTGCCATTCTTTGAGAACCTGTCCGAGAACGGGCGAACGCAGCAGCGCTGCATTTAAACGCGGAGAAGTTCTGATCAGAAAATAACTTGTCAGTAAGAGAAATGGTGTGGTTGGCAGAACAGGTAAAGCAACTCCCAGAACACCGAGCGCAAAAAACAGGGTAGCCAGAATGAGGAAGATGATTTTTTTGACACCGGTTACAGTCGGCACGGTTGTTTGATCAAGTGTGTCGAGAAATTCAGGATGGATTTCCTCCAACGCAATGCGATCGAACGTGTTTCCGGTTTGATCGGATTCACTGGAGAGGTCGTCTTGCGGCTGCGAATTACGAATCATGTGATCCAAGATCTGAATGGGCCCTGAAACAGAAAGATTCTCAATTTTAACTGAATCCCGGTGTGCCACAAGCCCGAAACGCAGCCAGATACCTTGAGGCAGATCCCGCAAAAAAACGAATCAATTTAATGGGAAGGCAACATGCCACCACGAACGGCGCCAGCAGCAGTGCTCCCGTAATTGTCTGCAAATAGAGGGTTCAGGGGACGACTGTTGGGAACGGCTAACCAGACGCGCAGTAAATGCCGTTTCAAATGTGATTCGTCTGCATCTTCAAAGTCATCGCGACGATGAAAAGTGACCCAGTTATTCAGGAAAAGCAAGTCGCCTGGTTCCTGTCGAAAGGTGACACTCAATTCGGGAGATTCCGCTACCGCTTCTAACTGGTCAAGTGCTTCGCGCTGTTGAGAAGTCATATCGGGGAGATCGGGTGACGCATAAGCTCGCTCGATCAAAACTCGCAGAAAACTGCCGGCAAAGTGTCCGTCCTGAACAGAAAAGACCGGTTGCTGACAGAATGGTTTCTGGTTCCCAGTGTCGACATTGTGTCTGAGGTAATAAAAAGGTTGCATCAGAATTTTTGTCAGCTCGGGAAAACGCCGCCGCATTTCGTTAAACAGTGAAACAGAACTGACCAACTGGTTGTTGCCTCCCGAACGTGCCTGCTGCAGGCAGAGAAAACCGATCACATCACAGCGGTCTGTGTGGAAGCTTAAGCGTTTGCGAGTGTTAGGACCGCGTGCCTCTTTCTGTCCGACCTGAAAGCCTTCATCGCGCACATGGAATATCTTTTCCCCATTTGCACTTTGTGAAACTGGACTTCCCAGGTGTACCGAGATCAGCCAGAACAGGATTTCCAATTCGGGAGCAGAGTAATGTTCAACAGGCAGTCGCTTCAACTGGCAAGCCCCCGAGCCGGTTTCCAGCTGTTGCTGAATCTGTCGTATTACGGGACTGACTTGCGGAAGGGGAAAGCGGGACGGGGTGATTTGTTCCCGCGACAAATTTTCTTTCAAGACAACATCAAGTGCCAGCTGGAGGTCGTCCAGTTGATTCTGATCGAAAGTAACTTGCCAGTCATCCCGAGCGAATAATTCACTGCCTTTCCAGGCTGCCGGGATGGAAAACTCTGTCGGTAGATTTTCTGCCGCCTGCAAGTCACTCACGCTGAATCAGCTCCTTAAAACACAAGATCAACTCGGGGAATATCTTTTGTTGATTTTAACAGATTCATTCAGTGGGGAAAAGTTGACTGAGCAATTCCAGATGTTTATTGATGAATCAGATTTTTCTGGCTTTCCTTTTTCAGACAACCATTGATTGTTTCAATGAGCCTCTTACGGTCAATGGGCTTGCTGAGATATTCATCACAACCGACCGCAATACATTTTTCACGATCGCCGGGCATGACATTAGCGGTTAAAGCAATGATGGGTTTTGTAAATCCCAGGGACCGGAGACGGCGTGTTGTCGTATATCCATCCAGAACCGGCATTTGAATGTCCATCAGTATCAGATCGTACTCGGAACCGATTTCCTCATCCGGTATTTCATTTTTCTGCAGTTCATCCAGTGCCTGTTGACCATGTTCGACAACCTTCACATCAGCACCAGCTTTGCTCAGTAAAAACTTGATCAGCCGTTGATTGTAGATACCATCTTCCACCAGCAGAATACGACTGTTTTTTCTGAGAAGATCAGAACTGACTTTAGACGAT
The DNA here is from genome assembly GCF_008298035.1 of Gimesia maris. Classification (NCBI taxonomy): domain Bacteria; kingdom Pseudomonadati; phylum Planctomycetota; class Planctomycetia; order Planctomycetales; family Planctomycetaceae; genus Gimesia; species Gimesia maris. The sequence continues at coordinate 4,898,714 of NZ_CP042910.1, read as the reverse complement.
TTGATTTCGCGGATTAAACTGGCAGAATTATATCGATACATTTTTTCACGCCTGAGATCTCCCGTGGCGATCGATAGTAATATCGAAGTCTGAGAAGCATCTCCTGTCTGTTTAGAGACAGAGATCTGTCCTCCCAGAATAGCTGCCAGTTGCTTTGAGACGAACAGTCCCAGTCCCGTTCCACCTCCCAGACCTGGCAAAGCGTGTTCTTCCATTTGTGAGCTGGTAAAGAGAAGTTTCAATCGATCAATATCTAGTTTATTATTTTTAAATGTAACCCTGAATAACAGGATTGCTTTTCCCTCGGAGTCGGAATCAGAACTGACATTCAGATCGATACTTCCTTTTTCGGATATTTTAATTGCCAGGCCAAGAATATTTGACAGTATCTGTTTAAGGCGAATCGGGTCAGATTTAATTGTTTCCGGCAAGTCGTGCTCACAGGCAATTTTGAGGGCTAACTGCTTTTGCTCTGCCTTTCGACGCATTAAGGTTCGTACGTTTTCAATCACAGTGATTGGAGAACATTCGAGTAACTCCAGGTCAAACCGGCCTTCTTCGATTTTCGAAAGATCCAGAAAATCATTGACCGTGTTCAGCAGGTATTCCCCATTGATATGAATGGTTTCAGCGGAAGTCTGTGTAAATGGATCTTGAGCTGATTCGAGTATCATTTCAGAGTAGCCCAGAATCGCAGTGAGGGGAGTGCGAATTTCATGGCTCATCATCGCCAGAAAATTCTTTTTTTCCTCTTTCGCGTGAAATGCTTCCAGTCTTGCGAGTCTCAATTCTTCTTCTGTCTGCACACGCAGATGGATATCCGTCATTGAACCAGTCATTCTGACGGCCTGGCCGGAATCATTACGCAAAACATTTGCATAACCACGAAACCAGCGATACGTACCGCCTTTAATCCGCAGGCGGTACTCCAGCTCAAAGGGACTATTATTAATTAAAGCATCTTCAAAAGCCTGAAATGTATGTTCCACATCATCGGGATGCAGCAGGAGCTTCAAGGTATCCATACTGGAATCGATTTCCTGATTCTGATAGCCAATCAGTTCATAAAAACGTGGGGACCACCATTGCTCTGTTGATTTCAGATTGAGCCAGTCCCAGACTCCGTGAGAGGAATAGCTCAACAGCCCCTCAAGATGCTTTTCAATATTTCTGGAAGATTCGACCTGCTGATCCTGTTGCAGCAGATCGCGACTGGTTGCAAAGAAGCCGGATAGCTCACCAGACACAGAGGGGCGTAACTCGGCACAACATTGAAACCAGCGATATTGTCCATCCGCGCGTTTCAGTCTGTACTCACATTGAAACGCTGTTTGTGCCGCGAACGCCTCATGCCAGGTCTGCAGAAATTCATCCAGATCATTAGGATGAATAAACTTTTGCCAGCCCTCATTGAGATTCTGTTCGAGAGTACTGTTTGTGAACAGAAGCCAGGCTTGATTAAATAGATCAAACTGCTGATCTGAATTTGAAGCCCAGATCAACAGGCTTTGATTACCGCTGCTCTGATCGGGTTCTGGTGTCGGGATGAAGGTCATTTGAAAATCCTGTTAAAGCTTTGATGTTACTCATATATTATCTCTCTGGAATCACAGCTGAATCGCGGTATATTCGGACTTTTTTGAATTCCGGACTTTGTTTGCAAGTAAAGGAGATTTAGTAAATGGAATCTCCTCAGACAGGTTTTTCTCTGCTTGGAAAATCATTATTAATTTGCAGATATCATGAGGTATTTCACTCGAATTCCAGGCAAAAAAAGCGGGAATCGAATCTGATTTAACAGTTGATTTAATTAGAGGAATCAAACGTTAGATGAGGGGGCGCCTGTCGAGTATTCCCCTCCTTAAGCTGACTGGTCATCAGGACTGTCAGTGTACTAAAATGACATGGGAGTAATGTGCTGTGATTCCCTGCATCTTATCAGTTAACGGTTATGTGTTAATGAGCATTCCAGAAGGCCATTTGATGAAGCAGACACTTAATTATTTTGCCTACGGATCAAATCTTCACCCTCTGCGTCTGCAGTCAAGGATCGGCGTGTGTCAGATTCAATCAGTTGCACGCCTGGAAAGGGCGCGACTCTGTTTTCACAAAGTGGGGCTGGATGCTTCGGGGAAGTGCGATATCGTATTGGCCGCTGATTATGACACTACAGTCTGGGGGGCTGTTTATCAGATTTCACCAGAACAGAAAATATTGCTCGATGAGTATGAGTCGCTGGGAAAAGGGTATCAGATCCTCAATACAGAAGTCATGTCGGCTGATAACCAATGCCTGCCCGTTTATACTTATCAGGCAATGCCAGATTTCATTGATCCTCAATTACAACCTTTTGACTGGTACCATGAGTTCGTATTGCAAGGGGTTTCCTATCATGAGTTCCCCGCAGAGTATCGTGAAACCATCCAGGCTGTCGAAATGATCAAGGATCCGGATCAAGAACGGACTGCACGCCATCAGACTCTGTTAAGTGAACTTCAGAAGTCGTTACAGGGAAAGCAGGCTGATTGAATTCCGGAGAACTCTTTTCGTTAAAGCCAGTGGGAGATGATTTCGTAAATCATCTCTTCTTCCAGTGTCTCATGTGCCAGTAACTGGTCGACCAGGTCTCCCATCGCTGCCCAGTACGAATCTTCTCTTAACAGGTGGTACAGGCTGATGGTCTGTTTTTCCAGATATTGCATTCGGGCTTCGCGCTGCGGAACCAGCACCGCTGCTGCCTGCCAGGCCTGCTGCCAGTCTCCCGACCATTCTGATACGAGAGCCGGATGAAACGGGTCTCCGGTATGGATCATCTCTGCAACCGGTCCCGCTAATGCGACCAGCACCGCTTTTTCAAGACCGGACTTCTGGTTGAAAGCCCCTTCAGGCCAAGAAATCTGTGCGTCGCCAAAACGCTCCGGTCCATCATCCCAGTCGGGATCTACCGTGACTGAATGGACGCGGGCACCAGCGTAGATGGCGATCAGGACATGGCCTGCTTCATGGTAAGCGGTGAGTTCTTCTGTCATTCCTGATCCGGGACGTTTTATTTCATAATCGTGAAGTGAATAGTATGTCCTAATCAGAGCAGGGAATCAAATCAAACACTTCCGTTGTGAGCAATCAGGAAATCAGAAATATATGGAACAGGTGATCTGTTTCTAAATCTTCTTCTCAAAACACATTCCTGCATGAACGAAGATCTGAGGGCTGTTTATTGCTTTGTATTGGTTTGACTCTGCGATAGAATGGACGACTCAAAATCGAAATAATCCATTGATATGAATTAATGAGCTATACAACCTGGAGAAATACGACCTATGAATTTTGTTCGTCACCTTATCGTAGGCTGTCTGAGCCTGACATTGATTTCCCAAGCCGTTGTTGCGGCAGAAGAATATGATATTGTCATCTACGGCGGAACCTCGGGAGCAGTCACAGCTGCCGTTCAGGCAAAACGCCTGGGGAAATCTGTCGTCATTGTCTGTCCCGATCAACATCTGGGAGGATTGTCCAGTGGAGGTCTGGGTTGGACGGACACCGGTAATAAAGCCGTCATTGGTGGTTTGGCACGGGAATTCTATCATCGAGTCTGGAAACATTATCAGTCTCCCGAAGCCTGGCAGTGGCAGAAACGCGCGCAGTATGGAGACAAAGGCCAGGGGACTCCTGCGATTGATGGTAAACAGCGGACGATGTGGATTTTTGAGCCGCATGTTGCCGAACAGGTCTTTGAAGATTTTGTGAAGGAGTACGAGATCCCCGTCTATCGTGACGAATGGCTGGATCGCAAGCAGGGAGTGAAGAAGTCAGCAGATAAAATCAGTTCCATCACGACACTCAGTGGGAAAACGTTTACAGGTCGGGTCTTTATTGATGCGACATACGAAGGAGATCTGCTGGCAGCCGCCGGAGTGAGTTATCATGTCGGGCGTGAAGCTACGAGTGTCTATGGCGAAGAGTGGAATGGCGTCCAGACAGGCGTATTGCATCACCGGCATCATTTCGGTCCGAATGCGGTCAAAGAGAAAATCAGTCCTTATAAAATTCCCGGCGATCCAGCCAGTGGATTACTCCCGCGCATCAGTGGCGCTGATCCCGGAAAGTATGGTTCAGGTGATGATAAAATTCAGGCTTACTGTTTTCGCATGTGCCTGACCAATCATGAAGAGAACCGCGTTCCCTTCCCCAAACCCGAGGGCTACGATCCGGCGCAGTATGAGCTGATGCTGCGAATTTATGATGCCGGCTGGAGAGACACGTTTGCCAAGTTTGACCCGATTCCAAATTTTAAAACAGATACGAACAATCACGGGCCGATGAGTACGGATAATATCGGATACAATTATGATTACCCGGAAGCCTCGTACGATCGCCGGAAAGAAATCATCCAGGAGCACACCACGTATCAGCAGGGCTGGCTCTATTTTATTGCCAATGATCCACGCGTTCCGCAGGAGGTTCAACAGAAAATGCGCAAATGGGGACTGGCGAAGGATGAGTTTACTGATAACGGAAACTGGCCGCATCAGCTCTATATTCGCGAAGCCCGCCGCATGATCGGCAAGTTTGTGATGACAGAAAATGAGCTTGTGAAAAAACGTCCTACACCTGATTCGGTCGGCATGGGATCATATACTATGGATTCGCATAACGTGCAGCGATATGTAACTCCCGAAGGCTACGTACAGAACGAAGGTGACATCGGAGTTTCGACGCATGGCCCCTACGAAATTGCCTACGGAAGCCTGGTTCCGAAAAAAGGGGAATGCGGCAATCTACTGGTACCGGTTTGTGTTTCCAGTTCGCATATTGCCTTTGGTTCGATACGTATGGAACCGGTCTTTATGATCCTGGGGCATTCTGCAGCAACCGCAGCGGCGATCGCCCTTGACCAGAATCTGGATGTGCAGGATGTTCCTTATCATTCATTAAGAGCACAACTGATCAAGGAAGGGCAGGTTCTGGAAGCACCTCCCGAAGTCAAATTCGGAAAGAATGGAGTGAATCCCGCGACCTTGAAAGGGATCGTTTTGGATGACAGCAAAGCAAAGCTCACCGGTGCCTGGACTACCAGCCATTCCGCAAAAAAGTACATTGGTTCCAGTTACAGTCACGAATCCAACACCCGCGATGGAAAAGCGACCGCCCGGTTTGAAACGAAAATTCCAGAGGGGGGGCTTTATGAAGTACGGTATGCCTATACCCCGAATGGAAATCGGAGCTCCCAGGTTAAAATCAAACTGCAACATGCCGGGGGAACAGAAACCCGTACCATCAATCAGAAAAAACTGCCGCCGCTGGAGGGACTGTTTATATCGCTGGGTGAATATGACTTCACTCCGGATCAACCGGCAGTTGTTGAAGTTTCAAATGCAGGAGCCGACGGGTATGTGATCATTGATGCGGTTCAGTGGATCCCTGTGAAAGAGTAATCTGTCTGTTTTCTCATTTCTAACTTGATTTAGAGGAGTCATCAGTCGTGTTTATGAAAAACAAAAGTCTTTCGCTTCTGTTGTTTTTGGCTCTGGTGACAATGATCAGTTTAGAGGCCCGGCTGATGTCAGCCGCCGAGATCGATTCGAAAGAAAATGTCTCTCTCGCCATGCGAAAGTCAAGTGAATATTTTCGAAATAAACTGGCCGTACACGGGGGCTACGTCTATTACTACAGCCTGGATTTGCGGGAACGCTGGGGAGAAGGAAAGGCCGGACCGGATCAGATCTGGGTGCAGCCACCGGGTACTCCCACTGTCGGATTGGCTTATCTGTCTGCTTACAAGACCACAGGCGACTCATTTTATCTTGATGCGGCTACAGACGCCGCGCTGGCCCTGATTTATGGACAACTGAAGTCAGGCGGGTGGACCAATTCGGTTGAATTTAATCCGAAAAGCAGGTTGACGGCCGCATATCGTAATGGGAAGGGCAGGGGACGGAACAATTCAACTCTCGATGATGGCATTTCTCAGTCAGCGATTCGCCTGTTGATTCACGTTGATCAGGCCCATCAGTTTCAGAATCAGAAAATTCATGAAGCGGCAGAGATCGCTTTGAATGCGTTACTCGCTGCTCAGTTTCCGGTAGGCGCATTTCCCCAGGTCTGGACGGAACCGGTAAATAAAGTTGCTCCGAAAGCAGGGAACTTCCCGGAATACGACTGGCGGACTGAAGGTCGCATCAAGAATTACTGGGACTATTATACTTTGAATGATGGACTGGCCGGTTATGTATCGACAGTGTTGATTGAAGCGTATGAAATTTACCAGGACCCACGTTATCAGCAGGCTGTATTCAAGCTGGGTGATTTTCTGATTGCATCACAACTGCCGCAACCTCAGCCTGCCTGGGCGCAGCAGTACAACTATGATATGCAACCCATTTGGGCCCGCCGCTTCGAACCACCCGCCGTGACGGGGGGAGAGACTCAGGATGTGATAGAAACACTGATGAAAATTTATCAATTCAGTGGCGGTGAGGAGAAATACCTCAAACCGATTCCCCAGGCGCTGGCCTGGTTAAAAAAATCACAACTGCCGGACGGTCAACTGGCTCGCTACTATGAACTCAAAACCAATCGTCCACTGTATATGACGCGCAGCGGTAAAGACTACAGTCTGACTTATGACGATTCTGATCTGCCTCGCCATTATGGCTGGAAAATTAAATCGAAACTTCCTCAACTGCAGCGGGAATACAATTTACTTAAGACGGGAAAGCAGCAAACTACCAAAACAAACCGGCGTGAGCTTTCGGTACGAGTCAAAACGATCTTGAATAACCTGGATTCTCAAGCACGCTGGATCAGCACCAGCACGGGAGAGCGCCTGGTGGGACAACCTAAGTTTCCGGTCAACAGCCAGTATATCGCCAGTGAAGTCTTCAGTGAGAACCTGGAGACACTGAGCGCCTATCTGGAATTACTCAAAACCAACTGAAGGGACGCCAGCGAAATCAGTGCGGAATCCCATTCAGGTGAAAGATGGAGTTCATCGTGATGACTTTCGTTTCGCCCTGCTGGTAACGGATGAGGTTGATCCCGGTATTGGTCTGTGCAAGATCTTTGGCCTTGCTTATTTCCAGACCCAGCACCCGCGCGAGGTACACCCGGTTCACCACGTTGTGCGCAACCACGACAATCGTTTCTCCCAGATGCCGGTCCAGCAGACTCTGGATGGCAGGCTCTGTCCGGTTGAGCACATCGCCGTACGATTCTCCCCCTTCATACCGGTTTTGATACGGATCATGTATGAACGCATCATAAGCTTCGGGAAATTCCTGCATGATTATGTCCCAGGATTTTCCCTCCCAGAGACCTACATCGCATTCATGGATTTCAGCCACTTCTTGAGGAGTCAACCCCAGTGGTTCACAGATCGCTTCAGCAGTTTCCCGGGCTCGAATCATGGGGCTGCAGTAAACATGATGGATCGGACTGGTGGACGAAAGGAACTGGCCTAATGCGGCAGCCTGTTTTTGACCTGATTCACTCAGACTGGGGTTGATCCCACACCCCTGCAGGATGAAGGGACGCTGTTCATTGGGAGGCGTGGCCCCATGGCGGATCAACAGCAGGTTTGTGACATCCGTTTCCGGGTGAGGTACCATTTTAGAAAGTTTCATATCGGGTCCTGTCGAAATAGCAGATCGCGAACTCTTATCGATGTGCCTGATGCTGCGACAACCTGGCAGCAGCTTTGGTCGCTTCGATGATGCCTCGGGTTTCAGGGACAGTATCACTCCAGGCAATGTCAAAGGCTGTGCCATGGCTGGGGCTGGTTCTCACGATTGGCAGACCGAGTGTGATGTTGACTGCCTGATCAAAACCGAGCAATTTAAAGGGAATATGACCCTGATCGTGATACATGGCGACGACGGCATCGAACTCACCACGGACAGCTCTGCGAATCAGGGTGTCTGCTGGCAAGGGGCCGGTCGCGTCAAGCCCTGATTGAATCGCCTGTTCGACTGCGGGGGAGATGATGCGTGCTTCTTCATCGCCGAACAGACCATGCTCACCCGCGTGCGGATTCAAAGCACAGACGGCTACTCGGGGGTGGGCAACTCCCATTTTTTGCATCAGTCCCGAGATGAGTCTGATTTTTTCAAATATCGCGTCAGTGCTGAGTAAACCGGGAACGCTGGCAATTGATGTATGTAATGTGGTGTGGACGATTCCCAGACCGGCAGGAGACTGGATTGCAGCACCATGTGGCAGATAGAGCATCATACCATAATCAGCGACGCCACAGCGGTCAGCCAGAATTTCGGTATGACCGGGGTAATCAATGCCGGCCAGTCGGAGCGATTCCTTATTCAGAGGAGCTGTGGTAATGGCATCCATCTCTCCGGACAGGCAATCATCAATGGCACTCACCAGATAATCATAGGCACCCTGGCCAGAGCGGGCATCAATTTGACACGGGACAACCTCGGCGACATTCGAGTTACCACGATCAATACAGTTCGCGATTCCCACCCGGAATTCCAGACTGTCTGAAATGGATTCGATTTCACGGATCTGAAGTTGGGAGCCGGATTGTTGTGATGCACGTCGGAGAACAGCAGCATTCCCATAAACAACAGGCCGACAGATCTGAAAAATTTCAGAGCCGCTGCAGAGCACGTCCAGCAATTGCGGACCAATGCCTGAGACATCACCCATGGTCAATGCGATGAGAGGCAATTTCATAGTGATTCGAATATTTCACATTCCGAGAGAGGAAGTCCCTTACGGTCTTTTTCAGACAGAATTGGTTCGTCTGAGAGAGGCCATTCGATTTCTAAAGCAGGATCATTCCACAGCAGGGTTCGCTCATGTTCTGGAAAATAATAGTCAGTGCATTTATACATGAAGTCTGCACGCGGGCTGAGAACATAAAAGCCGTGGGCGAATCCAGCAGGCACGAAGAGTTGTTTATGGTTCTCTGCCGACAGCAGAACCGAAATCGATTTCCCGAATGTGGGAGAATTCTTTCTGAGATCAACACAGACATCCAGGATTTCGCCTTCCACTGCAAAAACCAGTTTTGCCTGGGGACGGTGAATCTGAAAATGTAATCCACGCAGGATACCAGCAGAGGACCGTGAGTGGTTGTCCTGTACAAAAGGTCCTGGTATTCCTGCCTGTTCATAGCGTTCCTGCTGAAAGGTCTCTTTGAAGAAACCACGATCATCAGAAAAAACGCGGGGGGTGATGATCACTAAGCCGGGAAATTCAGTCTGTTGTATATCCATATGACAACAAATTCTTTCTTGAGAGGAGACGGGCTTTTACGAGACGCATGTTGAAAATAGAAGACGTGGACTAATAATAGCGAATTTTCTGTTGGATAAAAGCAATGCTAAGAGTCTGATCTCTTAGTTCTCAAAATCTTTTCAGGTGTCTGAAACATACCCAAGTCCCATTAGTAAAGGAATTTAGAATAATAGACTACCTCTGAGTTTTTCCTGTTTTTTCTTGAAAAGTGTAGGCTGTATCGCGTATTCTATAGTCAACACATTTTACCTGAGGGATACAGCCTTATCAGCTGTTAAGTGAAGCCTTATGAGACAAACCCTTAAAATCAATACCAGAACGGCGGTAACAGTGATGCTGAGATCCCTTCTCACTGGTGCAGTGATTGTTGCTGTCGGATTTTCGACAGCACCGCTGTCTGCTCAGGACGTCAAAGTTCAGAAGCCGGTTTCGGCTACCCCTGCGGCTAAACTGTCTGAAGTCTTCTTTAAAACAGTTCCTGATTCTCTTGAAGATCTTCAGGAAATTGAGCGACAGGTTACCTCACTGACCAGAATGGCCATTGAGAGTACCGTCTCTGTCCGTGTAGGAGAAGCACAGGGTAGTGGAGTGATAATCGATAATAAAGCCGGCTATATTTTGACTGCAGCTCATGTCATTGGCCTGGCACAAAAAAATGCGACAATCATTCTACACGATGGTAGAACCTTAAAAGGGCGTACCATGGGATTGAACCGTGGGCTCGATGCCGGGCTGGTCAAGCTTGTGGAAGACAATGAAGTTGATATCAGCAAACTGTCTGCAGTGAAAATGGGAGATATTTCTGAAATTGAGGCTGGTGAATGGGTCATGGCGACAGGTCATCCGAATGGCTATCAGTCAGGGCGTGCTCCCGTCGTGCGACTTGGTAGAATTGTCTCCCGTAAGAAACATCTGCTGCAAACAGATTGTACTCTCATCGGCGGGGATTCAGGTGGCCCCCTGTTTAATATGCAGGGGCAGGTTGTAGGAATCCACAGTCGTATTGGTCCCTCTACCAGCTGGAATTTTCATATTCCCGTATCCGCGTTTCAGGATGACTGGGAAAAACTTGTTTCTGGTGATATGTGGGGCGCAAAGCCACTGGGGCAGAACGCCGTGCTGGGGGTGAATGGCGAAGATACTGACCGGGGCTGTAAAGTCACGGCAGTCACCCGCGGGTTTCCTGCTGAAATTGCCGGGTTACAGGCAGACGATATCATTATCCAGCTCAATGACGAGAAAATCACTGGAATCGAACAGCTGGCCGAGGTCGTACAACAGTACAAGCCCGGTCAGACAGTCCAGATTACATTTATACGTGCGGGTAAGAACATGACTTTTGAAGTTCAACTCGCCGCACGTGACTGAGATATGACAACTCAAACTCGATCTTGGTTTCTGCTCCGAAAAAAAGATCAACTGAAAAACCATACGTGAGGAGATAGACTTGAACCAGGATCAAAATACGAGAAAGCATAAAACACCTGCTGTCCGGTTTGTTTTATTGCTTTCAATTGTATCGGTTTGCATGGGCTGGCAGTCTTCTCAGAGTTTTGCCTGGGATCAACTGCAGCCCAGCCAGTTGACCAGTGGCTCACAGATGCGGCGGGCTTTTCGCTCAGTCGTTTCGACTCCACGTTCATGGACCGTCCGCGTTCGTTCCGATGGCAAAGAAACATCTCTGGGAGCCATTGTAGAATCCGATGGGTGGATCCTGACTAAAGCCAGCCAACTGGAAGGGGAAGTCACCTGTGAATTATCGACGGCGGAACGCTACCAGGCTGAAATCATTGGGGTCGATGGAAAACTCGATCTGGCTTTGATCAAAATAGACGCTAAAAATCTACCTACCGTGAAATGGAAGTCCGACGCGGATCCCCAGGTGGGACAATGGCTGGTCACCCCCGGTTTAAGCATGTCTCCAGTCAGTGTCGGTGTGCTCAGTGTTGCCCGACGGAAAATCGATCCTGCTCCCGGAGTTCTGGGGGTTCAGATTGACGACGCCGTTGGTGGCGCCCTGGTCAAACACGTCATGCGTGAAAGTGGAGCAGAAGAAGCGGGATTGAAGCCGGGAGATGTGATCCTGAGTGTCGCTGGTGAAGAGATCGACAGTGCCCGTGCACTTTCCAATTTCGTGCGTAAGTTTTTGCCCGGTGACCGGGTTCTTGTTAAAGTCCTTCGCGAAAAAGAAGAAGTGACTGCGGTTGTCGTCCTGACTGATCCTCAAATGCTGATTTATGATCGCCTGCGGGAAATGCAGAAAAAAATGGGCGGTGCTCTCAGTCGTCGAAAAACGGGATTCACCGAAGTTCTGCAACACGATACCGTCTTACGTCCGGAAGACTGTGGTGGTGTAATTGTTGATCTGCAGGGGAATGCCATTGGTTTGAATATTGCCCGTGCCGGCAGAACCAAATCATTCGCCATCCCGGCCAATCACGTCGTTCCCATGATCCAGAAGCTGAAGTTGAAAGAATATGCCCCTTATAATCCATTGAAGGATGCCAGGCAGCATACCGTCTCAGCAACCACCTCATCCTGATCGCATTGATTTTTGCCTGAAACTCATCTGCTTCCGGAAGTCTCTGATGGCAGATTCCTGGATCGCACTGGTTCTGCTGTAGCCGAGACAGGCAGCGCCGCGGATGCCAATGATGTCTGGTGCCAGATCGGACAGGATTTCCAGGTCTTGAATACGCAGAGAACCAGCCAATGCAATTTTCAGTTGTCTGGCTCGCGCCAGTTCGATGATCTCACCAAGTGTTTCGGGAGAGAGCAGATCCAGCAGCCTGCCGTTCTGTTTTGAGAAAGTGTCAATCAGCAATCCAGCACACCCATTTTCACAGGCTGTTTCCAGAATTTTGTATGGCGAGAGGGAATCGGCCCGTCTCCAGTCTGCATAGGCAACCGCGATCCATTGATGTTGATGTTTGCTACTCTCTTCGATCCGTTGGATCAGGTTCTGCCAGTCTGAAATCCAGTGCGGGGATCCATTGCATTGCGAGAATCCCATCTTCAAAAAAGTAATCTCTGAGGGAATCGACAGGCTGCTTTGTCCTGTATTCCATTCGCAGAGTTCTCCCAGCGCCATACTGAGAGGGATGGTCACAGAATATTGTTGACAGTACCCAATTGCAGCATTGAGTATTGCATCATCGACTCGCCCGAGTGCACCGCGACGAGGGTCTTTGAAGTCGAGTATTTCACAACCTCCAGCGATCGCAGGAGCGATTTCTGCTCCGTTCCTGACACTGACCAGTAACTGTGTGTGCTGTAGATTCAATGCTGCGTCTTTTCTGAAATGACTCACGGCGGTGATTACTTCTCTTTTTTCGCAGCTGTCTGATGGCGCAGTGCTTTACCAGCCAGGCTGCCAGTAGGAAAACCGGCATTGATGGCAGGGCTGCCATTCACAAACAGATAACGGATTCCCTCGGAATACTGGTGGGGATTGTCGAATGTTGCTTTATCAATCAGGGTTCTGGTATCAAAAACGACGATATCAGCGTACGCTCCTTTCCGCAGGTAGCCTCTGCCTTTGAGCCCCAGAATATCTGCCGGCAGGCCAGTCATACTTCGTACGGCATGTTCCAGGGGAATCACTTTCTGCTGCAGAGCGTAATAACTCAGCTTGCGGGGAAAGGTTCCATAGTTGCGAGGATGAGGACGATCCGATCCGGGCAGGTAAGCCCGGCCGTCAGAAGCGGTGGCCACCCAGTCAATTTTCATGATCTGACGGACGTCGGCTTCATTCATACTGAAGTTGACGACAGAAGCACCACCCTGACGTGTGATTTCCAGAACAATGTCCAGTACGCTCTTGTTCTCTTTCTCTGCAATCTGCAGCAGATTTTTACCCACCCAGTCCGGGCGATCAGAATAGCGGGCGATGCGAACCGCTTTTCCCTCTTCGCGCTTTTCAATATTACTTTGAATGGCTTTGATGATTTTTTCTGAGGTCTCAGGAGCTTCCAGTCGGGCCACGAGTTCTTTGTTACTGCCAGCTCTGGCCCAGGCAGGGATCAGCGTGGCTCCCAGGGAGGTGCTGGAAGCGATATAGGGATATTGATCGGCGGTGACTTTCTGTCCCTGTTTGCGGGCATCCTCAATCATGGCGGCGGCCCGGATCACCAGCCCCCAGGCATCCTGGCCGCTGGATTTGAAGTGGGAAATGTGAACGGGCAGCTTTGCCTGCTGACCGATTTTCAAGGCCTCGTTGACGGCGGCCAGTAGTTCCGTGCTTTCATTGCGAATATGGCTGGTATAGATCCCCTGGAAACGTGACACGATTCGAGCCAGTTCCACCAGTTCGTCCGTTCCGGCATAGGAACTGGGGACATAGATCAGCCCGGTAGACATGCCCCAGGCACCATCCTGCATGGCTTTCTCAGCTAGAGCTTTCATCTTCTGCAGTTCCTCGGCTGTGGGCTCACGCTGTCCGGATCCCATGACTTCGTCACGCAGGGATCCCTGCGGTATCAGATGCAGAACATTTGTTCCGCTTCCCGCAGCCTCGATGATACGGTAATATTCTTCTGTATCGACCGGGCCACTGCCACAATTTCCAGTCACAATTGTGGAACATCCCTGGGTGACATAATTCATGTTCGCCCGGGTTAAAGGCGAAATAATCTGCCGGTCACTGTGGTTATGCAGGTCGATGAATCCCGGAGCTATGGTCAGTCCGTGACAGGGAATCGTCTCTCTGGCAGTCCCTTTGATCTCGGGGCTGATTTGTACAATCCGGTCGTCTTTGATTGCGACATCGCCAGGAAATCCTGGTTTTCCCGAGCCATCAATGATCGTTCCCCCTTTGAGCAGGATGTCAAACGAAGACTCATCCTGGGCAAAAAGTGTGACTGACGGAACGAAAGTGAAGAAATAAAAACAAAGGCAAATCTGCAGACGTAGATAGTCCATAAGATATAACCCCTTTGTGGATAACGAATTTAAGGTGAGAACTCTTACTTTGTGAAGATTGCGCATCGTATTTGGTAAAAGTATCGCTAAAACCGATCAGAACTACCAGTAAGAATGTCCAATTCTGGGCTTTGCGTTAGTAATCTATTGTTGATATATTTTGCGGCTTCTATAGTTGCCTGATGCGCTGAGAGGCGGTTTTTTGGCGAAACCCTCTGTTCCCTGTAAGGAACGTTTGAATATTAAGACGGTTTCCCGAGAGATCCATTTTGGGAAGAATTAAGAGTCATGAAACGAGAAGATGTGCGGAACATTGCGATTATCGCGCACGTGGACCATGGGAAAACGACACTGGTCGATGCCTTGCTGCATCAAAGTGGCCATTTCCGTGATTCTCAATTAAAGGGCGACTGTATCCTGGATTCCAACGATCTGGAACGGGAACGCGGCATTACGATTCTGGCCAAGAACATCGCATTGATGTATAAGGGCGTAAAAATCAACATCATCGACACTCCAGGCCACGCTGACTTTGGCGGGGAAGTCGAACGTGTGCTCCGCATGGCCGACGGTGTCCTGATTCTGGTAGATGCATTTGAAGGACCTCGTCCACAGACCCGCTTTGTTTTGAAAAAAGCACTGGAATGTGGTTTGAAGCCTCTGGTCGTCATCAACAAAATTGACCGTTCCGACTGCCGACCCGATCATGTCTTAAGTGAGATGTTCGACCTGTTCGTGGAATTGGAAGCTGACGATGAAACCCTCGACTTCCCTTATATCTACGCCAGCGCCCGCGAAGGTTTTGCGACGCATGATCTGGATAACTTCGGCAACAGTATTCATCCGTTGCTGGATATGGTACTGGAAAATGTTCCTGCTCCCGATGTGAATCAGGATGCACCACTGACCATGATGGTGACCACTCTGGAATGGTCAGAGTATGTGGGACGTGTTGCTACCGGCCGTATCAGCAGTGGAAAAGTTCATACCGGCGAACGCGTAACCCTCATCAAGCGTAATGGGGACCATCTGAAGTGCACCGTCGATTCAGTAGAACTATTTAATAATCTGGGACGGGCTCCCGTTGATGAAGCTTCTGCCGGCGATATTGTCGCTCTGGTGGGGCTGGATAACCCGGAAATCGGTGATACCGTCGCCTGTGCAGAAAAACCGCAGGCCCTGGTTCGCATCGATGTCGATGAACCAACTCTGTCCATGCTGTTTACCATCAACAGTTCGCCTCTGGCAGGACAGGATGGAAAGTATGTGACCAGCCGAAACCTGCGTGATCGACTGATGCGGGAACTGGAATCGAATGTGGCTCTTCGTGTGACCGAGCGGGAAGATAAAGATTCCTTCTCTGTCTCAGGTCGTGGGATTCTGCATTTATCCGTATTGATTGAGCAGATGCGACGTGAAGGTTATGAACTGTCTGTCGGTAAGCCGGAAGTCATTCGTAAGAAAATTGACGGCAAATGGCATGAACCATTTGAATCTCTGGAAGTAGATGCTCCCTCAGAAGTCGTTGGTTCCGTGATGGAACTGGTCTGTGCCCGTCGTGGACAGATGATCGATATGACTTCCAGTGAAACGGGGATGTCTCATCTCAAGTTTTCCATCCCTGCTCGTGGTCTGATTGGTCTGCGTACCCGTCTGCTGAATGCAACCCGCGGCGAAGCAATCATCAATCACCGCTTCGAAGCCTATAAGGTGACAGAAGGGGACGTCCCGCGACGTGCGAATGGCGTACTGATTTCGCAGGATAAAGGTCAGGCCGTCGGATATGCCTTATGGAAACTTCGTGACCGGGCTGAGTTCTTTGTCGGACCCGGTGCAGACGTTTATGAAGGTATGATCGTCGGCGAGAACGTCCGCAATAACGACCTGGTTGTGAATCCCATTCGTGGTAAGAAACTGACCAACGTGCGTGCTTCCGGTTCGGATGAGAACATGGTCCTCAAACCGCCTCGGGACATGAGTCTGGAAGCGGCTCTGGAGTACATTGAGTACGACGAGTATGTGGAAATTACTCCAAAAATCATCCGATTGCGAAAGATCTATCTGACGGAGAATGAACGTAAACGCAATCATCGAACGACGACCGATGTATAATCTCGAATGATTCGCGCTGCTGTGAATCGTCCGGATTCACAGCAGCCGGTCAACGGTCCCATGTTTTGAGCTGACCCACCAGTTCCAGCATTTCGTTTCTGCGTTTCTCAAACATCCCGAACAGAGTCAGGATGCAGATCCCCAGGCTGATTCCAAACGCCCACCACGGCCAGACATGACCCAGCGACTGGGAAGCATGCCAGATCATACTCACTATCGAGAGCACCAGAAATGACGATCCGGCATAGAGGAAGGCGCGTACCCGGAACATCATTCCGGCGAAGACACCCAGCACTGACAGGCTGCAGAGGATCACGGGTGGCCACAGGCTGTTCGCGACGCCCGCGATAAACATGTCTCCCGTCGAACTGATATAGATGGACATCGTGGCGAAATATCGGATGGCAGTCAGTTGTGCTGTGTTGAGTTTCTCTCGATTCAAGTGCGTGGCGATCAGCACGGAGAGGGCAGGGGGGATCAACCAGAGTTGAGGATGTTGCGTAAAGACCTGCCCCTGTTCCATCCAGAAGGCCCACAAGGCACCATTGCCGGCAAGTGCTGCCAGAGTTGTGTAGACGAACGATTTTCGCCATAAGCTCATCGTGACATACACGATTCCAATTAACAGCAGAACCATCGAATACTCGCCCACAATGGGTGACTGCTCATGAGAGGCAGCGTGAATCCAGAAGCTGAGTGCCGGGAGTAAGGGAAGGAAAGTTCCCGTTCGCTGTAGCGGTTCAGAGAGTACATTCAGGCCGATACGATCGAATAATTCACCGACTCCCGCGCCTGCGAAGGCAATGGCAATCACAATGTATGGCCAGTAAGGGAGCAGGTACCCGCGGAACAGTTCGGGCATGGTCAGGTAGATGTGCAGGAACAGCAGTGCCAGCACGATTTCGGCTGCATACACATACCACATCCGCCGTTTCAGGGATAATTGAAAGGGATCGTATTTGGGAATTGCTGCCATCAGGATCAGGGCGGCAGATAAAGAAACCAGCGTCAGAGAAACGACACCAATCCTGGCAGCGGAGAGTTGCAGAGGAATTCCAGCGATTCGAAATCCTGCTTCTGAGATCAGAATAGAGAAAAGCGAGAAACCCGCTGCTGACAAAAATGTGCGTGAACTTATACGAACGGCTTCCGACCAGTCGGCTGTGAGGGATCTCCATTTGACCTGGATGACAGTCAGAATCAGACTCAGCACGGAAACAACTTCCAGCAGACGAATCAAATGATCGAGCCAGTAAAAGTTGTTTTTTACCGGGAGCAAAACCCAGCCAGCATAGACAAAACCGATACCGGATGCCAACAGGGTTCGTTTCTTAAACGGCAGGGAATACTCACTGAGATCACTGAATGCATAAAAAGCAAATCCTGTAATCAAGGTTCCTGCCACCGACCACCACCGTAGACTTGATTCTTCAAAACTCAGTACACTGTGGAGCAGAGCCAGGATCGAATAAACGGCGAGGATTGTGATTGCGGAAGGCAACCAGCGGCTGGAATGCTGAATTTGCTTTGGCATTCTGAGGCTGTGAGTGAGCGGTATCACAGCGCCACGTAACCGCCACAGGATTCCAATCAGACAGGCATAACCGGAAACAGCCAGCCCCGAGTGTTGCGCCAGCAGACGAAGTTCTGTTTCGTTACTCAGGAAAGTACCGATATAACAGATGCCTATGAGAAAAAGTGCCTGCAGGCTGTAGCGACTTTTCGGATCCCAGAGTAAAGCGATTAATAGCAGTGTCACTGACAGTAAGGTGGCCCAGCCTGCAAGATCGCGAATGACGGGGACTTCTGATTGTAACAGAAATGATCGAGTGACTGTGATCAGGAGGGTGTAGAACAGGATCGTGAATGTCAGAATTCGCGAGATGATCTGCTGGAGGGCCGGCGATTCAACCGTTGTGATGTCCTTTTTGGCCCGTTGCATCTGATACAGATCAATTGTCAGCCAGCACCCGGATATGACGGCAGCCGTTGTGATCATCCATTTAACCAGATCAATTGCCTGTTGCGCAGAGACGGAATCGGTCTGTAGATTCCAGGTGGCAGTCACAAAAAAAAGTGTCCCCAGCAACGCAGATGCCAGCGATGCGTATTTCAGAAATTCTTTGCGAAGAGAAATGCCCAGCAGGAAATAAACCAGCGTTCCAAAGCCGGCGATGGTTGTTGCAGGCAGAGGTCTCAGCGCATCGTACCAGGCTCCTCGAAACGCGTACAGAAACAGCGTCACGACCAGAACCTGACTCCAGTAGAAATGCCGTCTGACGCTTGGCAGTGCTTCTGAGGGCTGATTATTCAATCGATGTTTCAACAGGAAACTGAATGTATGGAGGCTTCCTACCAGTATCAATCCCGCTTCCATCAGGAAATTGATTTTCCAGGCAGGCATTTCAGAGTGCTGGCGGAAAAGAATTGTTGCGAATCCAATCGAGGCACAACCGAGAAATGTCATGCCGTTAGTCAACAGGCTGCTGGTGAAGCGTCGCGAAAACCACCAGAGGAACCCGGTTGCCAGACCGAGTGACACCAGCACGGTTCGTGGAATCTGAGGAAAGAATTTTTCCCAATCCTGTAGAGGGTTTGACAGATTCATCAAAAATGGGAGCAGGTAAGGTCCGGCAATCAGGCAGAGCATGGTAACAGCATGTACGCGAATCAGAGGCCAGTTAACAGGTGTCAGTGTGAGAGGTGTTTTCAATTCCGGGCTGATTTTCGGTAGCAGCTTCAGCCAGCAGAGACCATACAGTGAAGATGCGAGACCCGTTAAGATGGATGTTCGAAGCCAGGAAGCCGCTCCAAAGGAGGAGATGGGTTCGGTGAAGCTCATGATCGTTCCCGTGATGACAACCAATGCCAGGAAGTGAGAACCCATCAACATCCAGCCTGCTGATCGAAAATGAATCGCATAGCAGACCACCGATACCAGCAGGAGTATGAGAGGCATACAGAATGTCAGCATGGGTATGACGCGATCTGATATAGAAACAAGCTGCGGATCATGGGAAAAATCCAACCAGTAACCATTGATCTGAAAGATGGTGATTACGGATAGTGGCAAAGTGACCCCCAGCACGCTCAGATTACGCCAGGTTGTTTTATCCGCCAGCAGTCGAGGCAAATATCGCAATCGAATTTCTTTAACTTTCAGATGATTCAGAAGCGATTCCGATTTGATGATCAGCAGCATCATTGCCAGCGAGTACAGACTTAAACCCCACCGCAAAATATCTGCTGCACAATTCTGTTCTATAAAATATCCGGCGATCAGGAAAGGAACCAGATAGGAGATAAACAGGACCCCCAGCGCCGTTCCTGATTGAAAGCGACTGTTAAGATAAGGCAGGCAGGCCACGATCAGCAAACTGAGGCAGAGCCAGCTCCAGTAACTGAAGGCTTCGGAGGCAAATTTAAGCTGAAAGCTGAAGAGAGGCAGATACTGATCGAAGCCACTTATGTTGGAGACAATAATCAGCAGTAGCAATGCCATAATCAATCCGGGTAGCGAGTGCAGTCGCTTTGGTTTTGGACTGGTCAGGACAATACCGACTAATACCATAATGTATATGAAGAAAACTGCCAGAAAGGGAATGGCAAGACGGTGAATCGCTGCAATCGCGTAGGAATCCTTCAACTGAGTTAGAATTGCCGGGTACAGGGCGGCGCAAAGGACGAAGCCTGTTGCCATGATCGATCCAGCCAGCAAGGCCGGTTGTAGATTCCTGCGAGCGCTGCGCGAGAGAGCTCCCAGCATATTCCGAGAATACTTTTTCGAATGGATGACTGACCCTACCAGAATCCAGATTATGACAGCCAGGATGTGAATCAGCCAGAAACGGGGGTGTTCAAAACCATCGCCTTCCCAGAGGCGGTATCGCATACCGATGGCTGTTGCAGAATACAGACTGCCGGCTGTTCCTGCGAACTGCGAACACAGAAACCAGCGATCGGATTTTAAAATCAACGCTATGGAGATCCAGATCAGCATCAGCCAGAACGAATAAAATGCGTGCATTTCTGCAGACAGGTTTTGTAACAGCACGTAGGGTATCATGAGCAGCGATGTGCATACTGATCCAGCAATCATCGGTCTGGTAAAGTGATTCGACTTCACTGGAATCAGCGACCAGGCGGGTTGAGTGGGGTTTCTGTTCCGACACCAGTAATGCAGTCCAATCAGAAACAGCAGTCCTGTCGTAGCATGGATGAAACATCCCCAGACAAAAGGCGCGTCAGGAAACAGTTTCAAATGGGAGAGTCCATCCCGAATCGAGAGATTCAGGCAGAGTGCATGTTGGAGTGTCAGAAAGCCGAGGAACGATGCAATAGCGGAGAGAGACTTTCTTTGTACTCGCCAGTTGGCCAGAAGACAGAATATCGTATTCATCAGCAACGCGAGCGTGGTCCAGTTTAAATCAGTCTGAGTAATAAAACCGGCATACGCTGCGATCAAAGTTGAGAGGATTGAAAAACATCCCGCGGTGTACAGGAAGTAGCGGGCGTCTTCCTGTTTTCCTGTTCGATTTAAAAATAATGCACCTGCAGTGGTCAGAATAGTAAAGATCGCAAGCACGATCGAACTGCGTCCCAGCAGCAGTGCTTCGATGAGTGCTGTCTGTGAGGTGCCCTCCCAGGTGATCGTACCGGTGAGAAGATGAAAGCCCAGCAGGCCGGCAATGGCTGCAGAAATCAATGCTGGGATCTGACAGAGAGCAAACCGTCCCTGGATAGCGAGGCTCGACAGACTGATGCAATTGACAATCCCCAGGACAATCAGAATGTCAACGCGTGGCCAGGCGATCGCAAAATTGATCAAGATCATTAAAGCGGAAAAGATGGCGATGGAAGAACCCGTCAACGCCCAGTGGGGAGTAGCATCTCCATTCTTCCGGTGATGCAGGACCAGTCCCAGGCCCAACAGTAGAATTTCCATCAGGCTGAATAAAGGAGTCAGGCAGGAAAACGTTTCGAGGCGGTTCGTTGTGTTCCAGATCAGCAACCAGCAGGGGGCCAGTACAGCGAAGACGGACAGACCGCCGAGTGTGACCAGTTCCCGGGCTCGGGAATCTGTGACCTCCTTCCACTTCAACGTCTGCTTGAGGATCAGGGCCACGCCGACGATAAAACATCCTGCTGGCAGGATTGCCAGAAGGTTCGTCTGTAAAAAGGTAGGCTCACTGGATGCCACCCGGGAAATAATCAACTGTCCTGCTGATGTTCCCAGTACGATCCCCAGTAAGGGAAATCGACCAAAACTGACGAGGATACGACTGGCGGAACTGACCATCCAGCCAAACGCGGCAAATCCGATACTGATTGCCAGAATAAAGAGCGGGTCGGTTGCCGGTCGATGATCGGAGAGACGAATCCCGGCCAGGAAGTTAAGTGGAACGAGTAGCACGGTAATCAATAACAGGCCGCGACTCGTTGATTCCAGTTTCCAGCGTTTGAATGTATACAGACCCGCTCCATGGATAGCAGCTGTTGCCAACAGGAAGAGCAGAGCCGGCAGATAGGGGATCTGGTTTTTGAGTGTCGACCAGAGGCTCACGACCAGCCCGATAGCGCTGCCGACAATCAGCAGGCCACTGACCAGTTCTCCCCAGCGAATATTTTTATCTTCCATGAACGCGTTCAACAGAGAGCCAATCGCTCTTTTTTCTGTTGGTGGTTCGAGGCTCTTACTCTGCTGGGTTAGTTTCTGTGACGAGAGTGAGAAAATTTCCGGTTTGAGTTGAGTCGCAGAGTCTTCTAGAAAATCACTCTCATCCAGAAAGTCTGTGACTTCTTCAGCTGCGATTTCTGGTTCAACAGGAGTGGGGACTGGTGACTCGGTCCTGACTTTGGCCATGGGTTGAGTCGATTGAGGTGATGGTGCAGGTTCAGGACGCGTCGGCGAAATGAATTCTTCGGTCGTATAGTGGAGCAGTTTCTGAAATTCCTGCTCGGGAATCTTCCCTTCATAATACAGTCGTCGCAGATAACGTTGCGCAATCTGTCGATCCTCGTTGAAAGTGATTTCCAGAGGTGGTTGTACAGAGGGGGCGTGGGCAGATTCATCACTCAGGGATTTAAGGGTCGAAGAGGCTCGGAAAAGTGAAGCAATCAGTACCCAGATACCATGTCCTACCACGGTGATGATCATCAAGCCAATCAAAATGCTGAGGTAGAAGATACCAGCCATACTGCTGCTTTCTAAAGATGATGAGCGTCATGAGTAATCGTAGTGCTACATAATTAATCAGGCGTCCGAATTTCCAATATATCACTTTCTAACTTTATTTTAGTTCAAATTATATCAACATTATTTTACTAACTTCCAGAATGGCAACAGATTAGGTCTTTTTGACCTGCATCTGAGTCGTGATTTACTCCTGCTGAGATATTGTTCGGATATCTGTTAGGGGAGCTATGGCTCGCAATCGTGCTTTAAAAAACGGAAATTCGAGTGCCCTCTCTCAAAATGCGAGCCGGTTGTGGTTTCTCCTTCAGCTTTCCCCACCGACGCCTGGTAGAAGGGGTTAACCGAGTAATAGAATAAAATGAATCGAACCAGTGATTACGGGCAGTCATTGCGTTCAGTTCAGGCAGATCCCAATGAGAAAGAATCGTTTTCCAGAGATTGACTCGCTGAGAATAGCGATAGTGAATCGGATCAAAACCATACCAATCTCTGGGGGCAGTTACGACCGAAATTTTGTCCTGATCCGCGAGCTTGATCAGGCTCTGGTTTAAATCTCTGACTTTGATTTTGAGGTCTGCCAGAGTAGCCGGGTTACTGGGAAAGAAGAGTCGTCGCGTCAGTTCAAACCTCCAGGATGAGAGCTGCGCGAGACTGGCCTCCGGAAGCAGGGTGATTGTGATCTGTGCCTGATGTTCCTTAAGCTGTTTTATACAGTGTTCGACCCAGCCCAGAATGGTATCAGTAGATTGACCATAGATCAGGTCGTTGCCGATGTCAGTTAACAATGCCCGAGGAGTGGACTTCTCTGTCAGCGCGGTGGGGAATGCGTCCCAGAGTTGACAGCGGGTTATTCCAGGCAAGGCCCGATAGAGGACACGACTCCAGTTGCCATAGGATCTTCCGTGTCCCATTGCCGTGTAGATATCCAGTGGGGATTTCAGGGAGGATTGCAGCAATCGCAGGATCAGCGGGAAGTCACGAGTCAGATTACTTGCCCCGAGTAAAATGATCGGGGGACTGGTATGAGAGATCTCTCCCGGTGCAGCAGTCATCGTTGCATGGTACCTGTAGTGTATTTGGATTCTATGTATTCAGGATCAGGCTGATATTTTAATACATTCTGTTTATTCGAATAGACTGATTGTTATTATGATGAGTTGGACCAGGCCCATGGACGGAAACTGAGAGAGATTCCGGTCCAAATAAAAAAGCGACACTGCATCAACAGTGTCGCTTCGGGTAAATCAATTTTTAGGAAACCGGTGAAGAAATTATTCTTCGTCTGCTTCTTCAGTTTCTTCCTCTTCTGCAGCAGAAGCCGAGAAGCTGGAGCAGACCGAACGTGCCACGGCAGAGATTTTATTTTCTTCTTGTGGTTTCATTTTAACATCGGTGTATTCTGCTTTTTCCAGAATGACGTCAACTGCTTTTCGTTCACGCAGCTGTGCTTCCAGGTTTTCGATCATTCCAGATTTGACCATGCGGGCCCGAATCCGGCGTGGGCTTTCACCCTGCTGCATTGCCATGTAGTAAATTTCCATGTCAATTTCAGAAGGTTGTACTTCGAGGTTTTCTGTGGTCGCGATTTTGTCGAGTACAAAATGTTCCTTCAGAGCCTGACGCGTAGTCGAAATGGCTTTTTGACGTAATTCATTTTCGCGAGCCTGAATATCCTGGCGGGAGAATCCAGCCTGTTGCATTTCCAGAATTTCACGACGCAGTGCGTTCTCAACCTGCTTGGAGACGAGTGTTTCCGGCAGATCCCAGTCGGCAGATTCTGTGATCTTGTCCAGAACCTGAGAACGGGTAGACTGACGTTGTTCGTAAGTCAGCTGGCGTTCCAGGATATTCTTGACTTCTTCCCGGAGTTCTTCTTCAGATTCGGCACCGATCCGTTCCAGCAGTTCTTCGTTGATTTCTGGAGTTTGAATAAACTTGACGCTTTTGACGGTAAACAGGGCTTTGACTTTTTCGCCCCGCATCTCGATCTGATCTGCTTCGCCGGAAACTTCCACTTCGGTTTCGCGGGTGTCACCAGTTTTGACGCCAGTCATCAGTTCACCAAAGTTAGTGATTTCGGCATCATGCAAACGCAATACAGGACGCAGGGGAACAACCAGTTCGGCGATTTCGCTGAGGTGTTTGCCATCGTGTTCGAATTTGATGGAAAGCTCCAGGTAGTCCTCTTTTTCAGCGGCGCCTTTGCGCTCTTCCATTTCGCCGTACTGGCCGAGGAAGCGAGTCAGGTATTCGTCAACGTCTTTATCTGCGATCTCACGTGCAGGACGTTCCAGTTTCAAACCTTTGTATTCAGGAAGTTTGAAATCAGGGCGAACTTCCACTTCGAATTCGAAAGTGAATTCGCCGTCTTCCGGAATTTCCAGGCTTTCAATATCAATTGTAGGTTCGTTGATCGGGTCAAGATCATTATCTTCCGCGATCAATTCCAGGCTTTCCATTAAGACCCGTTGTTTTACCTGGTCAGAAAGTTCCTGACGGAAGCGTTTTTCAATCAGCTTGGTTGGCACATGTCCTACACGGAAACCGGGGACTGTTGCCTGGCCACCAAGCTCGGAGACAGACTCTGAGTAATAATGGTCAATATCAGCGCGAGGAACCGTTACGGTTACATGTTTTTTACAGGGACCTACCTCATCGATTTTGGCGGTCACGGACATCTTGTACTCGCCATCCGCTGAGACGGTTTCTTCTGTTGTTGCGAGTTCGTCAGACACGGTCCAATCCTTTTCTTTTACTTGTGTGTTGGAAACAGCAATGGGGCATTACCTAAAAACGGCACTCAATCTGAGGGTGGCAGCAGCCAGCTGCGACGTTGCGTATTGGGTGATACTACTTAAAGTATGAAAAGCCCCGCATTCAAATAAGATGGGGGCTCGGTTTCTGTCCCTGAGATTCTGCATGCGAAAAAAAAGAGCGGGTGAAGGGATTTGAACCCTCGACAGCCACGTTGGCAACGTGGTGCTCTACCACTGAGCTACACCCGCGAGTCGGCCTGTACCTGACCTTTAGTGAATATGTCACCGTTGGTAGTGGTACTTGCTTCCTGTGCCTCAGATTATGTCTTGTTATCCGCTGAGGTCAAGAGTACGAGCGGAAGTAAATCGTGGATATCAGACACTTTTTTGATTTTTTGCAGTGAAACTACACTCTCCACGGTCCATTACAATCAGACTCTGACAATTGAATTAATTATACCGACTCCTCTCAGGGTGAACTGAGGACAATTGGGACCTGTGTTGCCGATTTCCCACGTGTTGCTTTCAGGCATCTTTGCGCTAAGTAATTAAATATTAACCGGTTACGTGTGATTGACAGCCGGTTGCTCTCGGCGTGTTGCTTTTTCGCCTCAAGTGGCAGACATCCGTTTCAGAGCGGTACCAAAAATATCCTGCTGAGTCTGGTTTTTTTATCTCCCTTTACAGTAACCACTTACGATTCCAGTTCTGAACAGTTTGTTAAAAAAGATTTACGGTTGGGCCCCTTTGGTATTCAGCTTGCTTTACATCCCTTTATCAACTTTGAAACACAAACCACTCGATGCAAACCTTTCATACACTTTGGAGACCACCACGATGAAAAACATTATCAACCAACTGATCAACGACGAAGCCGGCTTCATTGTTTCTGCAGAACTCGTACTCATCTCCAGCATCGCCGTGCTGGCCATGATCGTCGGACTGTCTGAAGTCGCCAACAACGTCAACCAGGAACTGGAAGATGTCGGCAGTGCCTTCGCCAGTATCGATCAGTCTTACAAATTGAGCAACGCACATGGCCACAAAGCCTGCACCGATGGCAGCAGATTCAACGACTGCCCTGACTTCTGCTCCGGTCAGTGGGACGTGCAGTAATCCCCAGGCAGAACTCTTCAACTACCCGAAACGTGCTTTCTTTCCAACGACAGCCGCCTGCAGGGCCTCACCACCCCTGCAGGCTTCGAAACACCCGAAACAAAAATGAACCAATTCTCTTTCCGGAGTCCATCACCATGAAAACTACGCTGATCCGTTTAATGAACGACGAGGCCGGCTTTATTGTCTCGTCCGAGCTGGTCCTGATTTCCACCATCGCCGTGCTGGCTATGATTGTCGGGCTGAGTGAAGTCGCCCATGGCGTCAACCAGGAGCTGGAAGATGTCGGGAGTGCCTTCGGGCGGATTAACCAGAGCTACTACGTTGCGGGAGCTCACGGCCATAAAGCCTGCACGGACGGCAGCAGCTTCCATGACCAGGTTGACTTCTGCGATGGCGAGAACGATATCGTCTGCGACCGTTCACCACGTAAAGAAGGTAGCGGCTACTACAACTGATGGACGGCCTTGAATGGCTGATAAAAACGTCCGGCTTTCCGAGCAGGAAAGCAAGCTTGCATCGAGGCGGAGGTCTCCACCTCAGGCACTCTCATCGAACTGGTGAGAGTGCCTTTTTTTATGCGCTTATTTGGGAAAGAAATCTGCCAGGTTCACGACGGTTTCAGTACGTGCCGAATAATCCAGAGCATTCAGAACCCGTTGAGTGTTAATTCCCAGATCGGGCCATTGCTGCTCGAGGTGTCCCGAGCGAATGATCTTACAGAAATGATTGATCATGCAGGTTTCCTGCAATGGGTTTTCTGTTTCATACTTTGTGGAATTCCCCTGAGAATCCGTGATGCGAAATTGTGGCGTGGTATTTTCCCAGGGACGAGTGAAATCGTCGCAGACCAGGGATGCTTTTGTTCCGGCCAGTTCAAACCATTTACGCATACTGACATCAAATCCACAGTCAAAGGAAGCGATGCGATCTTTGCTGAACCACATGATTCCGGAGAAGTTAAGGTCTACATCATTGTAAGGCCTTGCAGTTCCAAAAACTTTTTGTGGCAGTTCATTGAATGCCCACAGGGCGGCTCCAATACAATACCAGCCCAGATCACCCAACGAGCCACCGCCGAGGTTTCGCTGTAATCGGAGATCATTTTCAGGGATTGTATCCCAGCAGAATGTGAACGCGGAGGTAAGGCGACGGTGTTCTCCGAGGGAATCACTGCGGATCAGATCCAGTATTTTTTTCGCTCGCGGATGATGATACCACATGACCCCATCCATCAGTTGCACTTCGTGTTCCAGGCAAACACGTCGCATTTCGCGCGCCTGATTTACATTCAGTGCCAGTGGCTTTTCACAAAGAACGTGCTTGCCGGCTTTTGCAGCACGGACAGTCCACTCGCCGTGAAGTGAAGGGGGGAGCGGGATGTAGACAGCGTCGATTTCGGGGTCATGCAGGAGAGCTTCATAGCTGCCAACACTGCGTTTAACCCGATGTTTCTTTGCCCATGCAGCTGCTTTCGCAGAATCGCGACTGGCGACACAGGTTAATTCAGCATTCTCTGCCTGATGAATGGCGACGCTGATTTTCTCTGCAATACGAGCCGTACCCAGGATTCCCCAGCGTACGGTCCGGTTTGAGTCTCTCATATAAATGTGTTCCAAAGCGGTATGAAAAAAGATTTATGAAAAAAAAATTGAAATCTTCAAATCAAATCGTTATTGTTGAGAGAGCGAGCAGCTTGTCTTTTCTAATATTCAATTCTTAGTTTCTTGTATTTTCTGCTCAATATCACAGACTTTTCAAGTTCTGTAAAGTGTTCGTCGTTCAGTTTACCCGTCAGTTTTTAAGTCGCGCTCATATCACTATTCAAATTCACCGGGCTTAATGAGGCAAACACGTTTCTTGTGTGCACGCCTTGAACATATGCGTTCTAAAAATGCGTTCGCATTGAACACTAATACCGAATCACCAGATGCGTGATGTGGTAGACAGGAGTTAAAAATGGTCAAACGAATACAGTTGCCAGTTGTTCTTGGAATGGTGTTATTGATGTGTAGTACATCCGTCGCGCCCGTCAATGGCACACCTAAAAAAGGTCCCATGACCATCTTGAGTCTCAAGAAGGATGCACCCCAGGTGGATCTGTTTGAGGGGATTGAAGACCATCAACTGGGAGCCCGCGTCTACCCCATGAGTGCTTACAGTTCCTCCGTTCTCATTTCCAATCTGACGAAGGAACCGCTTACCGTCAAAGTCCCTGCTGCCGTTTCTTCGGTACACATCTTGGCACAGGCGGGACCAAACCCGGGACTGTTGCAAACTTTGCAGGGAGGATCACAGACACAGGTGGGAGACAGCCAGGCGGTGGGGGGCAACCTGAATCCAGTCGGTAATAATCAGAATATCGATTTCAACGGCCTGTTTACAATTCCGCCTGAACAAACAGTGAAATTAAAACTCAGTTCAGTTTGTCTGGAACATGGTAAACCTTGTCCCTCCAGTCTCAAAACATATGAACTCCGGCCCATTGAATCTCAAGTAAAAGATAAAGCACTCGTGTTAGTGCTGCAGAAATTTAATCCGAAACGTGATGATCTGGAAATGGTGCAAGCCATCGCCTGGCATCTGAGTAGTCATCTGGGCTGGCAGGAACTCGCCAGTAAGAAGAAACATCAGATCGTCGGTGGTGGAGTTCCCTACTTTACTCCAGCGCAGCTGATTGCAGCGAAAAAAATAGTGGAGGTTGCCAGGATAGAATCGCATAAACTGGCAGCCCGGGAAAAGAATTCATTTCCGGAATCCAAAAAGGATTTAGATAAGAGTCCTGTATTGAGTCGTGTTCGCCAAGATCGACGCTAATAAAAACAGGGGACCTGGAACGTCCCCTGTCTGATCTCAATTCTGGTCAGAATAAAATATTAGCGTGAAAGTGGTTTAAACTGCAATCGATGCGGTGAGTCTGCATCTTTGCCCAGTTCTTCATGCCGTTTGGCTTCGTACATTTTGTAGTTGCCTTCAAACCAGCGAACCTGGCTGTCTCCCTCGAAAGCGATGATGTGTGTTGCCAGTCGATCCAGGAACCAGCGGTCGTGGCTGACAACCAGGGCACAGCCGGTATAATGCTCCAGGCCTTCTTCCAGGGATCGCAGCGTATCGACATCCAGATCGTTGGTTGGTTCGTCCAGTAACAGCAGGTTTCCACCGGATCGCAGAAGTTTAGCCATGTGGACCCGGTTGCGTTCTCCACCGGACAATTCACCAACCAGTTTCTGCTGATCGGGGCCTTTGAAGTTGAATCGACCAACATAGGTACGGGCATGAATGCTCGATTTTCCTACGACCAGATGTTCGTGCCCCTGAGAAATTTCTTCGTAGACAGTCTTCTTCGGATTCAAAGAATCGCGACTCTGATCGACATACGACAGCTCTACCGTTTCCCCTAACTCCAGGGTCCCGCTGTCAGGTTGTTCCTGTCCCATAATCATTTTAAACAGAGTTGTTTTGCCGGCCCCGTTCGGGCCAATCACTCCGACGATACCGCCGCGTGGTAATTCAAAATTGAAATTTTCAAACAAGAGTTTATCACCAAAACCTTTGGTCAGATTTTCAGCGACGAGTACGCGGCTGCCCAGAGGTCTGGAAATTGGAATTTGGATATCTGATGCATCGTCCCGATTCGCGTAATCTTCTGCGGCAAGTTCTTCATAGCGTTGAACGCGGGCTTTGTTCTTGGTTGCCTGGGCCTTGGGAGACATGCGGACCCATTCCAGTTCCCGCTTAAGGAATTTCTGCCGTTTTGATTCCTGTTTTTCTTCAACCGCGAGACGTGCCTGTTTTTGTTCGAGCCAGGATGAATAATTACCTTCAAAGGGGATGCCCCGTCCGCGTTCGAGCTCCAGAATCCAGCCAGCGACGTTATCCAGGAAGTAGCGATCGTGGGTAATTGCGACGACGGTACCCTGGAAGGTGTGCAGATAACGTTCGAGCCAGGCGACTGATTCCGCATCCAGATGGTTTGTCGGTTCGTCCAGCAGTAACAGATCCGGATTTTGCAGCAGGATTTTACACATGGCGACACGGCGTTGCTCACCACCAGAGAGAGTACCGATCACGGCATCACCGGGGGGCACCCGCATCGCATCCATGGCGATTTCGAGTGTACGGTCAAGTTCCCAGAGATTAGCTGCGTCAATCTGATCCTGCAGTGTTGCCTGCTCTTCGATCAGCTTTTCCATCTCTTCAGGACTGGGGTCTTCGCCGAACTTCATGTTGACTTCATTGTAACGATCCAGAATGGCCTGAGATTCAGCCACCGCTTCAGCGATACACTCTTCAACTGTCTGTTCCGGGTTTAAATCGGGTTCCTGTTTAAAGTAACCGATTTTGATTCCCTTGGCTGGACGGGCCTCGCCAGAGAAGGTGGTATCCTCTCCTGCCATGATTTTCAGCAGTGTACTTTTACCCGCACCATTCGTACCCAGGACACCAATTTTTGCACCCGGGAAAAAGGACAGCCAAATGTCTTTCAGAACCTCTTTCTGTTCAAAGACTTTGGTAACACCTTCCAGTTGCATAATGTATTGTTGAGCCATGACTTATTCTCTTGTCCTGCAGGACGGATAATCTGGATTAAAAAATGAGTATTGAACGCATCTGTGAGATATGCCGCATACCATAGCTGTACGGTCACTGCAAGTCACTCGAAACGGGGGACTACTCTCGTAAATAGTCAAAAAACCCGGTAAACGGCGCTGATTTTAATCATCCGGAAGCAGAATTCAAGGGCGCGCGGGGAGCGGCTTTTGTGAGGAAGCAGATTCCGGTTTTCGCTTTAAGATGATGAAATACCCATCGGTTTGATCAGGAAGCAACTCCCAACGTTCGGGGTGATCGTGGTATTCAGGGATCTGATCAGGAGTTTTAATTTCGCTATAGGGGTGTTGAGTATCGATAACAATATAATCTGTATCAACTGGAACACCTGACTGGTACTCATTCACCTTACGGAGATAGTTGCTGTAATCATATGAGCGGTCAAAATGGGTGAACCGGGGGTGAACAAAATCAGTGGAAGCGACGCGACTCCCAGGCGGGACCTGTGCCAGTACTTTCGGAAACTGTGCTGCGCGTTCACCGGGAACGTAAAGCCGTTTCCAATACCATGTCGAACCGGAATCCCAAAAGACGAGCCCCAGTGGGCTCAGGCTGAAGAAGAAAGCTGTTGCCAGCGACGAACTCCAGAGAAAGTGTACGGCGAAGTTCTGTCCAGAGGCAGGGATGATTTTAAATCTGGATTTGTGTTCTTCCAGCAGTTTTAGAATATTCCCCAGTGCAAAGGCGGTCGCCCAGCAGAGAATGGGGACAATTGGTGCATGAAAATGATGACGTGGATCATGAGCGATTTCATTCAGACAGAGCAGGCCAAACAGCGGCAACGCGACCAGAGTTCTACTGGGGGACAACACTGGCAGTAATCCCAGGGGGACCAGTAATGCCAGAAAATAAATCAATGTATCGGGTCGAATTAGTTCCCCCAGCAGCATTCCTGGATTAAAGAGAATATTTTTAACGACTTCGCCCAGCGTACTGCCAAAATTGCTGAAGTAGCCAACATAGTGTACCTGCTCGCCACTTCGAAACCAGGGGATCGCATATTTGACAACGAACAGCAGATAAAGGACCGCGAATACAGAGACACCAATTCCCGGTGCAACTGTACGAAATAAACTCCGTTTTGATTCTGTGGATAATTGCTTTCTCGCACACCATTGCTGCCAGGCGATCCAGAGTCCCAGCGGTCCCAGGATAATGGCGAAATCTTCTTTCGCGGTTAATGACAACAACAGGAGGATTGCTGCAGTCTTCCAGCGTTTCAGTTCCAGGCCTTCCAGCGCGAACAGAAGTACGGGAACGCCGAATGAAATTGGACGGAATGTTTTCAGGTCGATTGCTATGTCCAGAAACTGCAGAGGGAAATAACAGAGATAGGCAGCCACCATTGCTTTCCCTGCCGTGGTGGATTCAGTGTTTCTGACCGCCATGCGATACAGGGGAATTGCTCCTGCTGCCAGCGCAACAGTCTCGCACAGTTCCATCGTCAGGTGAGATGGCCAGATCAGATAGACTGGAAGCAGGAACAGATGAATGAACTGAATGTGTTCCCCCCAGAACAGCCCCTGATCCAGATAACTGCGAAATCCTTTCCCATGAGAAAAGTTCCAGAGGTGCTCTTCATACATGGCCGAGTCGCCGTGGGGTATCAGTAGCCCGTTGTATAATTGCCAGTTCATCCAGGTGAAAAGAATCGTAAAAATACCTATCATCAGCCAGGCGGTGCAGGGGATGGGAACCTTTGGTGAGACTTCTTGTTCAGCGACAGGATGATTGTGCTGTGATGGGATCAGCATACTCGCGAAAGTTGCCAGCCAGCCGGCGATGCTGATCGCAAACCAGAATTGCGATGTTGCCAGTACAATCGATTCGACGCTGCTCCAGCCCACAATGAAACATGTGATTCGCAATATTTCCCAGACGGCAGGCAGCAGCCACCAGCGAAATCCGCGGATGCCCCAGTCTGTTAAAACTGTTGAGAAGGGTTGACCATGTATCTTAGAGATCAGGAAAGCACCGATGATCCAGAAACCACAGGCAGCGGTTAATAGATAGAGCAGTAAAGGAAAGAAAGGAATGTAGGCGGTCTGACTGGCCGGGTCGATTTCACCGGACCAGACCTGAAGCAGAAACTGCCAGAGCGGGGCACTCACATACAGGGTCGCGATGTCTTGAGTCCCGAAGATCGTCTGTAAAGCCAGAGTCACAGAACCACTGCCGAGTAGAATACAGAGCAGGGCAAAGGTAAACTGTCGGCTATCGATAGATGATTTGGTGGCAGAACGCTGGTTCATGAATTTCGATCTGGATTCAGGTACATTGCAGAAAGTCGTGACAGGACGGCAGTTCAAATACCAGTTTTTTAGAGAAGCAGCCTGAAAAAAATCTGATTCGGGTGAAAAAAAACGGGGGCTTGCTACAATACTCTGCACAACCCCTCTCAATCAACATTCTAAATGGTTTTCATTCAGCAGGGAAGCATTACAGGTTAGACCATGAAACATTCTGATGAGTCGATTCGCGTTTACTGTGCAGGTCCGCTGTTCAATCGTAGTGAGCGTGAAGAAATGACGGCGATCGCCGACCAGTTAATGGAGTCTGGTTACACAGTCTATCTGCCTCACCGTGATGGCATGGAGTTTCGACTGATTCTGGATGTACTGGTAGAACGTAACTGGGATACACCGACGGCTGCCCAGTTTCTGCATGAAGCGATCTTTGCACTGGATGTTTACCAGCTGGTTATAGAGTGTGAGGCCATGGTCTGGAACCTGAATGGTCGTACTCCGGATGAAGGCGCGGTTTCTGAAGCAGCGATGGCCTGGGTGCTGGGCAAACCGTTGATTGCCTACCAGGATGACGTCCGCTCACTGATTCAGGGCCGAGTCAATCCGCTGCTGGTGGGGATGGTGGAATTTGAATCAGTCGATGAAATTGGTCTCATCCCTGATACACTTTCTGCAGCCATTAATAATCAGGGGATCACGTCTCCTGTTTCGACAGATCAGTTACCTCTTAAAGTTCAAAAGGCTGTCAAAGCGGGGCAGGTTTTGTGGAAAGCACTCTGTTCCGAAGGGGCACAGGAAAATAATGAAATGATTGCCTCTGTCGTCGAAGAACTCTTTGCTCCCAATGATCCCTCTACAATTCTTGCCTGATCTGTAAGATTAAGCGACCGGAAAACTATTAAATTCTTATGAACCATCCTTATGTAGAGATCCCGGAGTTATCGAGTCTGCAGTCAGGCAGCGGTCTGGTGAGAATTCCCTACCAGCAGGATGTGCCTTTTACAAAACGTGTGCGGGCGCTGGTCGATACAGCTGAATTTCGCAGACTGTCGCATATCACGCAGCTGGGTTTTACTGCCCTTGTTTATCCGGGGGCAACACACACGCGGTTCGAGCATGCACTGGGCGTATATCAGAATGCGCTGCAGTATCTCTGGCAGTTAGGCAAAGATCCGCGTTTCACTGCCACGATTGATGTGCATACGGCAGAAGTTCTGATCGCAGCGGCTTTGCTGCACGATCTGGGGCACTGGCCTTTTTGTCATCTGATTGAAGATATGTCGCTGGAAGGGATTCCACGACATGAATCATTTGCCAGAGAGTTTCTTTCAGATGGTCGTGAACTGGCAGAAATTCTGCGGACAGAATGGGAGATTGAACCGGCCGAAGTACTCGACATATTAGTACCCAGTTCAGACACTGCGGAAATGCGGCTGGTCCGCTCGATTCTCTCCGGGCCAATTGATATCGATAAAATGGATTATCTTGATCGGGACAGCCTGCACGCTGGTGTTCCCTATGGTCGAAATTTTGATAAAAACAGACTGATTCAGTCATTGATGGTTAATGCCGGCGGCGATGGCCTGGCGATTGGTTCCAAGGGAAAAACGGCGGCAGAACTGATGGTGTTTGCCCGCTATGTCATGTTCAGCGAAGTTTACTGGCATCATGCCGTTCGTTCCGCCAGTACCATGTTTGCGCGTGCCTTCTTTCATCTGTATCCGCATCTGGATCTTTCCAGTTATTTTCAATTGACGGAAGCCGACTCCATTTCTGTGCTACGTGCTCAGGCACGCGGAACGGAATGTGAGCGCCTGGTGGAAGGGATTTTCAGTACGAAGCGGCTGTTGTATAAACGCGTGGCTGAATTCAGTTATTATGAATCTTCCGAAGTTTTCAAACTGATTGCGCATCAGCCGGTTTCTTCCCTGGTTCGCTGGAGCGAAAGTCTGGCAAAACGGCTTTCACAGAGATTTCATCAACAGGTTGCCTCCACGGATATTCTGATTGATGCCCCCCCCACGCATCGCGAAGTTGAGTTCAATGTCGAAATATATTCCTCACGCGAAGCAAAATATCAACCGCTGCATGTCGTCTCACCGGTTGTAGATACACTGGCTCGTAAGCAGTTTGATGATTTTGTGAAACGGGTGCGGGTTTTTGCCCATCCCGACATTGCCCGGCTTTGCGTCCAAATGGATGATTTTGAAAGCATGTTAATTGAGTCAGTCACAGAATGATTTGCGTGCGATAAAAAAAACGCTGTTTTTCATAAACTTGCTGTGATAGACTTATGGATATCAGAAGTTTTATCAGACGCTTTTTTTAAATGGCTGGTCTCGAACATGGTCCGAAATTATCAATGCAAAGCGAAAGTCTGTGCTGGTATTGCGGGATTTTCTCTGCTGTTCATCGCAGGATGCGGGGGAGACAGTGAACCGGTCAGGCAGTCACAACAGCCTCGCCAGGCTACCGACGCTTCTTCTAATATGCGGGCACCAACTTTAAAACCACCCAGTGTCAAACCGACTCCGAAAAGAAATGTAAATAAATCTCAGGCTGCGCCTGTGGGGAATCCGAACGATCAGTTCGAAGTAGTCGATTACGTACACAACTATGAAATTCAGAAATCGGATCCATCAGCTCAGTCAAAAGATGAATTTGTAGCGATGCTGCCGACGGGACCGGGAGTCAATTCTTCCAGTTTTTCTATTGTCAAAACCGGTACAGAGGCTGAACCCAATCAATCGGACCCTGCATTCAAATTGCCGGAAGGCTTTACGGTGATTAAAGAGGCCGGGTATTCACAATCGGGGCTTCCCAATCGAATTCGTTGTGACGGAGACTACAGTGAAATGGTGCTGGTGCCTGCAGGTGTTTCCGTTCAGGGAGTCGTTGCGGGAGATGCGAATGCAAAGCCTCAGTTTTCCGTTTATCAGGATGCCTTTTATATTGACGTGCATGAAGTAACGCTGGAACAGTATCGTCGCTGGCGTTCAGAAATGATTGCAAAGAAAGGAAAGGTCCCCGAGCCTGCAGGCAATGATTCTCAACCCGCGAATTTGCCGGCGATGGGAGTTTCTTATACGGACGCGCTCAATTATTCACGAACGATGGGTAAACAGCTTCCCCGTGAGACCCAATGGGAAAAAGCTGCGCGGGGGGAACTGGGTTTTTCCTACCCCTGGGGGAGTGGCAGGCCTCTCTGGCAGGTGACTCGTCATCCGGGACAAATTGATCCGGTGGCAACGTTTCCCGGCGATCGCAGTCCCTACGGAGTTTATGACATGGCGGGAAATGCGCGCGAATGGTGCGATGACTGGTATTCGAAAAATGCGTATAAGGCAGCATTGGCTCTGTCGGATGCAGGTGTCGTTCGTGACTGGCAGGGACCACGGCGAGCCGTCGAACCCAGTATGCGAGTTGTACGCGGGGGCCAGAGTTCCTGGGAAGTCTGGAAGAGAGCGGGAGAGAATATGCGAACCCCACCTGCCGATGTCGGTTTTCGCTGTGTGCTTAATCTCAAGTCCGCTACAGCAGGAACAGAACAAACAAAAACAGACAGCGCTTTCTGAGCAGTGGTCTGTGTTGTTTTTTTGCAACATTGTTTGTTCCGAGTCTCCTGGTCCTGCAGGAATCGGTCTCTTTCCCTGAAAAAAACGCTGGATCTCCTCAAACAGCTTAAATAAAAGCTTCAATGCGGGATAGATCGCGAATTCAGGTCTTGTCACAGGGTAGACCCAATTAGTATAACAGGGCTAATGATTAGCGTGGCTAATGAATTCGAATTCTCGAATTACAGGGAGAAACTGATGCTGCAATATGACTTTGAAGAAAGTGTCGGTTACTGGATCACCATGACCTCTCACTTTTATCAGGATGCATTGAATCAGGAATTGCTTCCTTACGGGATCACGTTTCGTCAGTTTCAGGTCATTGGCTGGCTGGTTTATGAAGGGCCTCTCTCGCAGGTTGAGCTGGCTGACCGGATGATGATCGAGCCTCCCACACTGGTACGCATTCTGGACCGAATGGAACGCGATCAATGGATCACGCGCGAGAATGATCCCCAGGACCGCCGTCGTAAAGTGATCACTGTCTTACCGGAAGCCAAGCCGGTCTGGTCAAAGATGGTGGCCTGTCTTAAACGTCTCAGGAAGAAAGCAACCGAAGGCATGACTCCCGAACAGGTGCAGACATTAAAAGTGCTGTTGGCCCAGGTTCAGGAAAACCTGGGAGCCAATGTCCCGGAACTTGAAAGTTCCTGAACCACCAAAATTCTTCCTTCAGGCAGATTCAACAAACTTGATAAAACGTTGAGGAATCAAATGAGAATAGCAACCAGTCTTGCTGTAGTGATTTGTGCAATGATCATGGCAGCCCAGCCACTTCCGGCACAACGGGGGCCTGCGAATGTCGATGTGGCAAAGATCGTCGAACGTGAAGTTGCCTCGGGCCAAACCTTCGTGGGGACTGTAATGCCCATTAAACGAAGTGTGATTGGCAGTGCTGTCGGTGGGCGTGTGGCAGAGTTTCCCGTGAATGAAGGAGACTTTGTTCGTGCCCGGCAACCATTGGCTCAGTTGCTGACGAACACAATTAACCTCGAATTGGATTCCGAAAAAGCGACTCTTGATCTGCGAAAAGAGGAATTGAATGAACTGGTAAATGGAACGCGACCCGACGAAATTAAACGGGCGAAAGCATTAATGATGGCTGCGAAAGCAGACAGTGAATATCAGCAGAAACGTCTAAAACGCCTGGAATCACTGTATGCCAGAAAAGCAGTTAATGATGATGATATTCAGGCGGTCGTGTCCGAATCAATTCGCGCAGAAGAAATGTTTTCGGAAGCGGAAGCTGCTTATAAGCTGGCCGTAGAAGGTCCCCGCAAGGAGCAGATTGCGCAGGCGAAGGCCCGGGTAGCCGTTCAACAGGCGCTGGTCGACAAACTCGAAAGCCAGGTTGTCAAACATACAATCATCTCCCCCTTTGATGGTTACGTGGTTGCGGAACATACTGAAGTTGGTCAATGGGTGAATTCAGGAGAACTGGTCGCAGAAGTGATTGCTCTGGATCACGTTGATGTCAGTGTGCAGGTCCTGGAAAATCATGTACCGCATGTTCAACTGAAATCGGAAGTCCGGGTCGAAATCCCCGCCATTCCCAATCAAGTCTTTACGGGCGAAGTGGTAATGATTGTGCCACAGGCAGATATCAGAGCACGAACATTTCCGGTGAAGGTTCGTCTTAAAAATGAGATTAGGAAAGACGGCCCATTGCTGAAATCAGGTATGCTGGCGCGGGCTGTTCTCCCTACCGGTCCCAGGTTGAAGGCGTTAATGGTTTCCAAAGATGCTCTCGTTCTGGGAGGACCGACTCCTATGATCTATGTGGTGGAGCCAGGAAAGAAAAACTCCAAACTGGGTAAGGCACGTGCGGTTCCCGTACAGGTAGGCGTAGCTGATGGCCGTCTGATTCAGGTGAAAGGGGACCTGGAGAGTGGGGGCTATGTGGTCATTCGAGGCAATGAACGTTTACATCCCGGGCAGGATGTCATGATCTCAAATGTCCTGGAACCCGATGCCCTACCCACAGCCAAAGCCATTAATACTGACGGTTAAAGAGGAACAACAATGAATCTGATTAATGCCATTGTACATAATCCCGTCAAAGTGACAGTGGGCGTGTTGATGACCGTATTGTTCGGCCTGGTTTCTCTGACGCGCATGCCGATGCAACTGACGCCCGAAGTACAACGTCCTACAATTACAGTCGAAACGCGCTGGCCTGGTGCCAGTCCGCAGGAAGTGGAACGTGAAATTGTACTGGAGCAGGAAGAACAGCTAAAGAGCGTGGAAGGTATTACCAAACTGAGTTCGGAAAGCGCGGATTCTAAAGGGACCATCACGCTGGAGTTCCTGGTTGGTACCAACATGGATGAAGCCTTACTGAAGGTGAATTCCCGTCTGCAACAGGTTCCCGAGTATCCAGAAGACGCCGATCAGCCAATCATCAGTACAGCGAATGCTGCAGATCGCCCGATTGCCTGGTTCATTCTCAGCAGTCGTCTGCCTTCTGATGAAAAAATTGTCGCATTTCAGGAGGCCCACCCGGAAGTCAAAGAACAGCTTGAGATCGTTCGCAATACTCCCAATCCGGGGCTGGCGATGCTGCGGTTGCGTCTGCTGGCTGAAGAATATCCAGCAGTTCGTGGTGGAATTCTTCCTGAAAAAGATATCGAAGTCACGAAATTACGGCGTTTCGCAGAAGACGAAATTGAAGCGCGATTCGAACGTGTTTCAGGCGTTTCCCAGTCAAACGTATTAGGTGGTCTGGAAGATGAATTACAGGTGGTGGTGGACTCCGAGCAACTGGCGGCACGGCAGTTAACGATCAGTGATGTTCGCAATGTGCTCAGAGGTCAAAATGAGGATACATCGGCCGGTGACTTCTGGGAAGGGAAACGTCGCTGGGTCGTGCGAACGCTGGGACAGTTTCGAAATAAAGAAGAAGTTGAGAATCAGTTGCTTGCGGTCAGTAATGGTGCGCCGGTCTATGTGCGAGATGT
This sequence comes from Gimesia maris, assembly GCF_008298035.1. Classification (NCBI taxonomy): domain Bacteria; kingdom Pseudomonadati; phylum Planctomycetota; class Planctomycetia; order Planctomycetales; family Planctomycetaceae; genus Gimesia; species Gimesia maris. The sequence continues at coordinate 4,858,928 of NZ_CP042910.1, read as the reverse complement.
AGCAGAAGTACGTCTGGGTTACAAAAAGCCAGATGGTCTGGTCAGACGGTTTGGTGAGTCGAGTATTGCAATCAACTGTGTCCGTGAAACCGGTGCCAATGTTCTGGATATCATGGATGGCTTGCGAGAAGCGGTCAAAGACATCGACGAAAATATTCTCAAACCACGTGGGCTGCAACTGGTGCAGGTTTATGATGAAACCGATTATATATATTCTTCAGTCGACCTGGTGAAGAACAATATCTTTATCGGCGGTGCACTGACCATGATCGTATTGATGTCATTTCTGCACCTGGGTATGCGTACGCTGATCGTCGTGCCTTTTATTATTGTTACAGCCGTCGCTGCGACTTTTATCTCTCCCTGGTTTTTTGCTGTCAGTCTGGCATTGATTATTGGGTCTGGATTCTGGTTTGCCCGTGGAGCATTAGTGGTCGGATTGGCGATTCCGACCAGTATCATTGGTACCTTCCTGATTCTGGGCGCGCTGGGGCGTTCCTTAAACGTAATCAGTCTGGCTGGTCTTGCTTTTGCGGTCGGGATGCTCGTCGACAACGCAGTGGTCGTGCTGGAAAATATTTATAGACGTTATTCA